>DATLOM010000048.1:0-37043 GCA_035536185.1 Acidimicrobiales bacterium
CGTGGTGAACGGGATGACGGCCAGCCACCCCACGGCGACGCGGTGCCAACTGCCGACGTAGAGGCCGCGGGCGAAGAACCAGGCTCCCGCCAGGTAGGCGCCGCCCATGACCAAACTCGCCAGGTCGGGGCGGATGGTCCACGCCCACAGCTGCCGCGTGGAGCCGGGAAAACCGAAGAGAATCGTGAACGCGGCCACCAACACGGGGATGATGACCGCGGCGAGCAGGCGGGTGGCGAGGAGCAGGCCGTCCTCACCCTGGCGGGTCGTCGCGGACTCGTCCGTCACTGGAGGCAACGGTACGCCGTGAGCGGTCTCGATGCTCGCCGGCCCAGCGCACAGGCGGCCCCGGTCACGCGGGGACATGACGCTGAGGCCCTAGAGAACAGGGTGGGTCCTGGCGGGGCGACGGCCGCTGGCAGTTGGTCCAGAAGCACATGTCGATGCCACGCGGCGACTCGCCGAATCTTGGGTAGCCGCGCGAGAACGCCTACCCACAGCTCTGCCCGTTGCCGCTAGCAGAAAGGCGAACTCACGTTTGGGTCGTGTCGGAGGGGGGACTTGAACTAACCGTCCATGGCATGCAGGGAGCGGCAGCCAACGGCAACGAGCGGCAGCAAGCGGTAGCTGACCAGGGCGTTTATGTTGCTCCTTGCCGCTCCGTGCCGCTCCTTGCCGCTCCCTGCCGGAACCTCGTCGTTTGCAAATCGTTTGCACGGCGACACACCTGCGCTCCTCCTTGTTCTGCCTGACCGCTCCACGTGGCGAGCATGGTCCACCTCAGGACGGGCGGATCCGACGAAGATCAAGGCCGGCGCTCCTCAAGGACGCCATCACCAGCAACGACTCCAGACCCGGCACGACGGCCGTGTTGCTACCCGGCGCGTCGGGACCGCGTTCCAGAGCCCGTTCCGCGTCCGTCTATGCGACATCCGTGCGACGCTATGGCGGCGCACGTGCCACCATGTGGATGGTCCGAGCATGGCTCGGGACCGCCAGAATAAGGGCCGCTCGGGCCGGCTTCGGGCGCTACCGCTACCGCTACGCTCGCCTGACAGGTGCTGCCCCTGACCGGCACCTCGGGGGCACCCCCGTCGGGCGGGGCGGGCCATCGGTTCGCACATTCTGGGACACCGTGCCCGCCGTGAAGTGAACCTGAACCGTCGTTCGGTGCATCACGGCCGCACGGCCGGCAACGACGAGTAGCCCGTGGCCGTGGCGGCGGCCACAGCGCAGCAGACGCAACCTCTGAGTACGATGCGCTGGAGCGTTACGGGAGCAGCGGCGATGGCTTGTCCACGGTGTGGGGGAACTGACCGGGTACTGATTTCTCCGGGCGTGGCGCAGTGCACCTCCTCCATCTCACTCTCCACCGAAGACCATTCATCAGGATCGATGGGTCCGAGCCACCAGTTCGTCGCCTGCGGGCAGCGATACCAAGTCCCGAACCCTGCTGGCTCAGTAGCGCACTGCGAGTGCGGTATGCAGTCGGTTGCACGCTGCACCGTTTGCGAGCGCGACCTCTGCCTCGACCACGCCTCACGATTTGGTGACCGAGTTATGTGCGCCAAGCACGCGTCGGCGTCACGAGACGAAGCGTCAGCTAAGGCCCGATCAAGAGTCTCCGAGCAAGAGCGTCGCTTGGCGACCCTGCTCGCCCAGGTATCCGTGCCATTGGTAGCGAGGACCGCTGACGTGCGGTTCGAGCAGCGGCTGGCTGGCCCTCATGGGGAGTCTCGGTCTGGCTGGTTCGAGGGCCTCTCGCAGGAACACCTGAACTCCCTACGGGTCGGCCACGAGTGTCCGGAGCATGGAACCGGATGCGAGATCGTTGAGCTCCATCGGTCCGGGAAACTGATCAAGAAGACAGCGATGGTGACGTTGCAGATGCCAGCGTGGACGGTCTATCCGTTCGAGGTTGGAATCAACGGGGCCGGCAAGATCGCAGGAAACGTCCGCCCGCAGGAGGGTGGCGTTGCTTTCTGCCCGAACATGTACGTGCACAAGGGGTCGTCGGCTGAGGAGCTGGAGATCCACACCCGCGTCCCCGGTGTGCCCGTTGAGGAGTTTCTTTCGAGACTCGCGGACCGAGTCGAACTGGGCCTTCGAGGCTGACTGAGGATTCGACGGCGGGTTAGAGCACCAGGAGATTCGAGAACCTGCCAGACGCGCAATCGGAGGGGGAGGCCTCCCCCTTCCCGGCGGACGGCGCTGTCTGGATGATGGCTCCAACGCCGAACACTAGGGAGGATTCATGACCAGAAGCGGTTCATCACCTTCAAACCATGCCGCGAAAATAGCGCCCACATCTGAACCAGATCGACCGGCCGTGGTTCCCGGTTCTCGGGAAGTCACCCGTCGGCGACGGGCGGGCTCGCGAGGAGCAGCCGCGTTATTGACAGCGGTCATGGCATCGGTGGGCGTCGGGTTCAGCGCGCCGGCGGCTGGCCAAACTGGCGGGTACCCCTACTCAGGAGCATCGGACTGTAGCGGTCAGTTCGGGACCTACTCATGGTGCATCGACCGAAACGGCAGCGGGTCATTTACTTCTGACGAGCAATGGTCGGGCTGGGGCTTTGCTTTCCGGAACTGTACAGACTACGTCGCCTGGAAAATCAACAGCCTCGGTGTCAGTTTCTCGAATACGATGGGCGGGCGCAGATTCGGCAACGCCACCAACTGGGACGACAACGCCCGGTCTCTCGGGTGGACGGTGTCGACTACTCCACGCCCTCGATCCATCGCCGTCCGCGAAGGAGGATATGGACACGTGGCCTTCGTGGAATCCGTTAATGCCGATGGGTCGGTAAACGTTTCGCAGTACAACTCGGCTGGAACGGGGGGCTTCTCAACCGGGACCTCGCGGTTCGACTCATACATCTACATTCCAGGCCTTACCGACACATCGAGCGGCACCAACGCCTCTAGCTATGCCAACACGCTCGTACGTTGGGAGGGCGACGGTGTGACAACCTGGTTCGTTACCCCTGACCTGCGCCGGCTGTGGATCCCCGATGGAGGTACATTCAACGAGCTAAAGGCCCGGGGTTTCGCGGGGCCCCACAACCTGACGGGGTCGACATTGGACCGGCTGCCTGATATGCGCGGATACTCTATTGCGAGTGGCTGGCTATGGGGCGCCAACCGGACGCTCAGGCGGGGCATGAACGTACGGTCATCAGACGGTCGGTATACCTTCGCCCTGCAGACCGACGGGAACCTCGTCCTCTACGGGCCGACCGGCCGCGCGCTGTGGGCTACCTCCTGGCGGACGAGCTCCTCTCACTTGCAGGAGTACGTCGTATTCCAAGCCGATGGCAACCTAGTAACTTACGGTAGCGGGCGAGCGATCTGGTGGTCCAATACGGGCGGCTCCCGTGCTGACCGCTTCGCGGTTCAGTCCGACGGCAACCTTGTGGTCTATCGCCAGTACACCCCGGTGTGGGCCTCGAACACATCGGGACTGACCTGATCCCCTTGCACCAAGTTGCCCTGACGCCGTCCGCTCCGGACGGCGTCAGGTCCGTCAGCAACGATTCGCGGGGGCGGGAACAGCTGAGACCGGCGCAAGCCACGTCGCGAGGTTGCTCTGACCCTCTTCAACTGACCCGCATCACCGACCTCCTATAGCGTCTAGACTTCGACCGGACGCTTGCGATACGTAGAAGTGAATGTCAATGGCCAATATCAATTCCCACTGGTGGGCGTTCTCAGCGCTTCCCGCCGCCGCGAGGGCCGAGATGCGGAGCGCCCGTTATGGATGCGCGGCAGGGCGGCGACGGGCACCGCTGCTGCCGAGCCCCGCCGACCTGACAAGTAGGCGGGGTTCTGCGCTACCTCCGACGCTGAGCCGGCACCGGTAGACCTCCGGATTTAGGTTTTCAGGGGGTCGAAGTCGCCGGTGGCTCGCAATCAGGGGAGCCCTCCCTCCTGACGAACGCGCCGCGCTCGTTCATGCTTACAACGCGGTCAACGACGTGTTACCGCTACAGGCCGTCTGGCGATGCAACGACGTCAGGGGCTCGTTCAAGGACGCATTACTCGACCCTTCGGGAGGTACGATGAATCAGGCACAGGTCAGCGTGAATGGAGAAACCCTCGGCCGGGGCTCCCGGCGAAGCACCTTTCGCCGAAGGACGACGTTCGTCGCCCCGATCGTGATCATCGCTGCGGTCGCCGGGGGTTGCGGCGGCGACGGTGGTCCCACCGTTGAAACCCAGGCGACCGAAGAGGCAACCACGATGCGCAAAGCGACCTTCGTCGGAAATCCTCCGCCACCCAGCACGCCACCCACCGCGGTTACATCAGGTGGGGCAACCGGCAACGTAGCGCGGACCACGACAGCCACCAACGGGCACGAGCCGTCGACTACGTCGACGCTTCTCTTCAACCCTCCGATCGTCGAGGAAGGCGCGCCCACGGCAAGCCCAGAGCCCGCCGTCCCGACAAGGCCATCCCAGGATGAGGAACCAAGCGCCGTCGTCGTCTCCAACCCCCCGCCGCCGCAAGAGGAGAACCCTAGGGAGCAAGAGGATCCATTCTTGGTGTCGAACCCCCCGGCGCCCGATGAGGACGTCCCCACGCCATGAACCTTGAGCCGCCCGCTCCGACGGGCGCAATGTCGGGAGGGATTGACATGGTCACCGCAGAGTGGAGGCGGCGGACGCAGGCTGAATACGCCTCCGCGGCGACTGCTCACCACGTCACGCTTTGGCTCATCCAGCTCGGGGCGCCACCCGACCTCATCAGGGACGGACTTAGGGTCGTCGGCGACGAACTTGCCCACGCCGAGCTGTCGTCTGACGTGGCGAAAACCGCCGCACCCGAGGCAGGGCCTCCGGTGATCGAACCCGCTGCGTTGAGCCTGCCAGATGCCGGTGACCCCTTGCGATCAATTGCGCCGGTACTCATCCGCTTTTCTGCATCGGCGAGACGATCGCGGTACCTCTGTTTCGGATGCTTCGGGAGCGAAGTACCGTTCCGGTTTCTCGCCGGGCGCTGGACAGGGTGCTCAAGGACGAGGGCCGGCACCGCCAATTCGGTTGGGACGTCCTCGACTGGTTGATGCTCAGCGCCGGGCCACGGCCTTTCGAACAGGTCAGACTTGAAGTCCCCGGCATGGTCGACGCGGCGGCCCGAGCCTACGGCGCGGTCCCCCGTCCCACCGTGAGTGATCACGGGACGTTCCCTCAGGAAGTGTCTACCTGGGGCATGGCGCCCAGGTCGGACTACGCCCGCGTGGTGACGGAGGCGCTTCGGCGCGACGTCGTGCCGCGATTGGCCGAGCGGGGCCTGGCGCCAGCGGTTGACTTGCCGTGACGCCCCGGTTCTGTCCGGAGCGGTTCGATCTCGTGGAGACTTGTGGCTGTCTGCGGCGGGCCGACAAGGAAAGTTGCCCAGCTGGTGAATCAGTGGCGCGCTGTCATGGCCACCGCGAAGTCCCCACTGGGGTCCGACAATTTGAACTCTCGATGGCCGCCTACTGCAGAGGATCGGGTGCCTGGCCCACTTCCGTAGCCGCTCGGCCGACGAGGACGCCGTCCTTTCAGACGCGCTATGGCCGAGCAGCGCGCCGCTCGACCCGTGCCAAGTCCTCGACGCTGAGGAGTTCGTTGTCGATGACGTGCTCGGCGAGGTCATGGTTCGCGTGCGGTCCCTCGAAGTACAGCCCGTTGCGGGCCAGACGTTCTTTGATTCGCTCTATCTGTTTGCGGACCGTGATTCTTGTCCAGGGCGGCCCGAGCATCTCAGCTGCTTCCTGATAGGTGAGGGGGTGTGGGTTTCGTCGAGGAAACGACCGCAGATAACCCCGGCAGACCGCTGCCAGCGCGTCACGGTCCTTCTCCGAAAGCCGGGCGTCGCCGAGGGTGATGGTTCCCGTCGGGACGGCGGGCTCCACTCGCATCGCCGATACCACATCGTCGGGCACGATGACCTCGATTCGATGGGTGTAGACGGCGCCGGGCACGAGCACGGTGAGCCGCCGCTGCGTGATGGCCTGGCGGTCACCACAGTCAAGGCGATGGGGGGGGCGCCCGGTGTCGATTCGAGGATCAACCTGCGCTTGCGGGAGCGGTTGATGACCCACCACACCCCGGAGGAGAACTCAATCGATCCCGCTTGGGCGGAGATGCCCATGTCGAGCGGATCAAGTCCCACCACGCCCTCACTGTCCGCCCGTCCGAAGATGAAGGGACGATCCGGGTCCACCGGATGCTCCTTGCCCCCAACGACAACTGCAATCGTGCCCACTGCGGCCTACCGAGATGTCACGGCCACAGAGATCCCCTTTGTGCCATCAGGCTGCGAAGCCTAACAATGCCTACACAGCTGGGGGGGTTGGGAGCCGCCTGGCGCGGCGCGCTAGCGAAGAACCTCGACGACGGGGGTCGTCGACCAGATACCGAGGCGGGTGGCGCGGGAGTCGGACGGCGAGCCAAGTCTCCAGAAGAACCGGAGGGGCTGTTGTTCGACGACCGGGCCCATGGCCTCGAAGTGCCGCCAGTTGCCTTTCCGGCCGCCATGGGAGCGCTTGGAGTCAGCCACCCGGCGGAAGCGACCCTCGCCCTCCTCCAACTCGTAGGTGGCGTTGACGGTTCGAACGATCATGGTCATGCCTCAGGGGGATCGGCGCGGCTCACCGCCAGCTGTAGCTCTTACCTCCCTCGCCGAATGCCAAACACGTCCACCACGGTCGGCGCGGTGCAGCCAAAGCCCATGCCGCATACCATCTGTGCGCTGACGGCGCCAGGAGGGGCGGATGCGCGAGGGCGGTTCAGGTACTCAGCGACAAGCTTCTCCAGGTCCCGAGCTCGGCATCGGCGGCTACGAAGACGCCGTCCTCGTCGGCGAGGGTGCGTTCGCCGTCGTCTACCGTGCCCGCCAGGTCGAGTTCAGTCGGGTGGTGGCAGTCAAGATCCTCTCGAAGGTCCACATGGATGACCAAGCCATCCGCCGCTTCCATCGTGAGCGTGGCGCCATGGGCGCCCTGGCTGCCCATCCCAACATCGTCACCGTCTATGAATCAGGCCTCACCACTACCGGCTCGCCGTACCTGACCATGGAGTACCTGTCCCGAGGAACCCTGGCCGACCGGCTCCGGACCAGGGGCCGGGTCAACTGGAGGGAGGTGCTGCGGGTCGGCGTCAAGCTGTCAGGGGCGCTGGAGACGGCGCATGAAGCCGGGGTCCTGCACCGCGACATCAAGCCCGAGAACGTTCTTCTCTCTGCCTTCGACGAGCCACAACTGGCCGACTTCGGGATCGCTCGTGTCATCGGGGAATTCGAGACCCAGTCGGCAGAGACAAACCTGTCGGTGCCCCATGCGCCGCCGGAGGTGATCGAGGGCAAGCGTCCATCCGAGGGATCCGACATCTACTCGCTGGCCTCCACCCTTTTCGCGCTGATCTGGGGCCGCCCGGCGTTTCTGCGGGACACAGACGAGTCTCTCATCCCCCTGCTGGCCAGGATCGTCAACGAGCCCGTCCCTGACCTGCGGGTGCACGACGTGCCGCCGGCGGTGTGTGCGGTGCTGGAGAAGGCCATGGCCAAGGACCCGCTCCACCGCCATGGCTCGGCGCTCGAGTTCGGCGAGGAACTCCGCCACGCCGAGATCGACTGCGGGTTGCCGCCCACTCCCCTGCCACTCGAGACCAACCCGACGAGCCAACTCGACGCACTACACGATGCTCGACTGCACCCGCCCGATCCCTCCTCTGAGCTCCCCCGAAGACCGGGCCGAAGGGTCTCACCAGCGCCCGCCGCAGGCACGCGTGCGCCATCGCCACAGCCCCCGACGGAACCGGACGACTCCCTTCATGGCGCAGAGGCCCGCTTCAGTGGCGCCGGTCAGAGCGCTCGAACCCACGGCCTGACGAGCCGCCCCCCTACTACCCCATCGCTCTCGGGGCACTGGCCGAATCGTCGTGTCCTCGCCCTTTCGGTGCTGGCTGCACTCTTGGGCGTCACCACTGTTGCGATCCTCGTGTTGCGGTCCGACAGCGGTGACGGCCGCCCATCCGCCACAGCCACCTCCGGCCCATCCACGACAGCCACGACCACAACGGCCCCGAGCGTGTCGCTCCCGGCGAATACTGATCCGCTGCCCGAGGGGCTCTACCTTCTTCCTGGCTTCAGACCGACCACAGAAATCCGACTCGGGCAGGGCTGGAGACGACAACGTGTCGACAGGTCCGACGTTATCGAGCTAGTCCGAACCGACGGGGCAGAGAACAGCTTTGTGAGCTTCCTCGCTGTCGAGGAGGTGGTCGATCCATCCCGGCAGTTCTCCTCGATCCCTGAGGTGATCCGACAGGGCGGGGGAACGGCGGCACCTGGTGACCTTCGTGCCTGGCTACAAGACCATCCCCGACTCGCAGCGGGTCCGGTGACGCCGGTCAAAGCGGGAAGGGTGACGGGGCATCGGGTGGACCTTGAGGTGAAAGCGCAAAACTCGCGCTGCACACGCTCACGGACTCCCTGCGTCGCACTGTTCCATTTCAAAGACACCGTCTTCTGGCTGTTGGAGGGCAACCGGAACCGGCTCTACCTATTTCCGACGGGCAGCACGACGACGGTCATCTCGATTGAAGCTCCGCCAGAACATTTTGACCGGCTCGCCACTGAGACGGAGCGCGTTCTGTCAACGCTTAACTTCCGCTGACTGACGGGGGGAACAACGGCGCTCGCGTGCAGGAGTGAATGCGATTAGGAATCGGCGGGTCTATGGCCACCGATGTTCAGCAATCCAGCCCCGCGCCGGGTAGCTACAAGAGTTCGATTTCGACCCATCCCTTGGATGAGTACTGCCCTGGCCCTTCGAAGACGAAGAGCTCGCTGAGGGATACCTCCTCGTCCGGCGCCAAGGTCAGCTTCTGGGGATCAACGAGAGGAATCTCTCGCCACGGGCTGCCGTCCCGCCAGACCTCAGCTCGCACGTCCAAGCCCTGAGGAAAGCGGATCTCGCGGCCGCTCACGTTCTTCAGGCGGGCGTGCAGGCTTCCGGCGTCTCCGTCGCGTGCCACGTTGACGACGAACCGAAGCCGTTCGGACCCGCCCACCTCGGAGGTGGCCAGGCCCGCGCCTGAGTCTCTTTGGTCGCCGTACACGATGTAGCTGCCTCCGTCGGCAGCCTCTCGATAGCGGCCGGGGGTCATGTCTTCGCCCGTTGAGGCATCCGGCGGCTCGTGGCCTGAAACCTGGTCAGCGGTGTTCGTCCGGTTGTCGTGGGTGTAAGTATTGGCCGACCTTGCTCCGGCCTTCAGAGTAGTGGGAGTGGTAGCGGCAATCGCTGGCGGCGGGTTCACAGTAGTCGTGGCCACCCCGGACGCACCCGGTGCTGCCGGGTCAACGGCCTGCGCCCCCGGCACACCTGACGAATTCGGCGGTCCCGCTTGGAGCTGTGCCGACGCAGGGAGCACGGCGGTCGCCGTCGAGCCACTCGTGCCCGGCTTCGCCTCACCGGCGAGGGCATGGTGGCCCACCAGGGCCAACGCTGCTGTTGCAGCGGCGATGACACCGAGCCACCGTCGCCTACTCGTCGGCGCGGAGTACGACCGACCCGGCTCCGGCAGTGCGTCAAGGGTCACCGCTGTTCCACCCCAAGAGAATCCAGCCACGGTGGACACAGAGGAATTGTCCGGAAACGTTGTTTGGCTCGTCATGGAGTTGACGGTACGCACGCCAGTGACTCCTGTCACGGGGGAGGGTTCCCCGCTGCCCGCCGGTCTCCGCCGGACCACCACCGATCACGAGCACCGCCTGACTGATCCTGGTGTCGCGCCGAGAGGCATCCACCATCGCAAGGAACCAGTGAGGCGACAGCGTGATCTGTCGCCTCCGGCCGCTGTCTTGTCTTTGCTTTTTGGCCTAGGCCTCATCCGGGGTGCCGGCGGCCGCTTGGGGAGGCGGGCACGACAGTGTCAGCACCGGTTGGAAACTGCCCCCTATCGCCCGTTCAATCCTTAGCTTCCGTCCTTTCGGGTCCACCACTGAACGTCTGGATCGACGGACCCCCGCCCCACCTGCGGCCAGGGAAAGGGAACTGTGAGCGTGGAAGACCGGCAGAGATCTTCCAGCACATGCGAAATCAGCGGAGGGCACGTGGGGGAACCCTCCCTCTTCTCGATCTCATGCTGCTCATTCAAGGTTACAGCAACTACTACCAAGGAGGGGCGTCATGAAGACGGACCAAGTGATAGGCGGGCGTTGGAAAGCGGCGCAGGCGCGGGTGCTGGGGGGGCGCGTCTTGTCTGACAACATCGCGACACCGTCAACGTTCAAGTCTGGTCAGGCTCGAGCACCGTTCACACGCCGATGGAGCTCAGCATTGGCGACCCTGCTCATGCTCGTGCCGCTACTGGTGCTACCCGTCGGCGCCGTCCGAGCCCACCATGGGGGCACCCTACCTGGGGTCGTCGTGCAGCCTCCAATGTCTGGGTACTGGGACCGTTTTGGGGCCTCGCCTCCCACGTCGCATCATCGGCCTTTCGGTGGTGATTTCGCAGTCGACTTCCATCGCAATCCAGGCACAGACGACACAGTGCGCGTGCGGGCCTACCCCGCCTCAGGATCAGGATCCGTGCGTTATCGCATCGACGACGTACGCATGGCGTGCAAGAGTGGCGTGCACGCGGACGGCGGCCGAGCGGTCAAGGTCGGGTTCTTCATCGGTGACACGCGAGTAGGCCACGCTTGGTATGTCCACCTGGATCGAGTCCCCTCAACCATCAAGGCTGGCTCATGGGTGTCCCACGCCGCCGTGGTCGGATACATCTCTCGATTCAAGGAAACTACCTGCTACGACGTGAGTAGTAACGATGGCGTTCACGTTCATTTGGAGTACTACTCCAACCGTCACTACGCGTGCTGGATCAGCCGCCCCGCTGGTACTTGGGTTGACTACTGGGGCGCAGTAGCGAAGGTCGGGGGTAACTACAGGCCGACCTCTACTGGCCCGTGCCCGTAGCACTAGCGCCCGTGGTCCTACTCCGAGATGGCTTGACGCTCGGTGCCCCAGGCGAAGAACTGCCGCAGGTTGAGGCCGCAGGGCTCCCGGGTGCGCCCGCCGTAGTCGGCCAGGAAGCCGACGAGGGCCACCGTCCGGGTCACTGCTGCGGGGTCGTAGCGGACGAGTGACGCCGTGCCCGCCGTGGCGGCTCCTTCGCTTGGAGCCGGCCCGAGCCGGGTCGATCCGCACCCAACTCGGTTGTCACTTCCGACGGTACAATCTGGCAAGGACCACTCCTATCAAACGGAAGAGGGGGCGAAGCAGACCTGCCGAGCGCCACCCATGGCCGGCGTTGCCTGGCATGGCGTTTCTTCGCTGCTCAGTGATAACCCCCTGGCGTTGATCAACCGCCGTGGCGTCGTCTATGCCCCATTTCTGGGCATCGCTGAGCTTAGGTCCACGGTGCACAGGCCGCCTCGCGTACCGAGAGGGTCGGCGGCGGCGAGAAGAGCAGGAGCCGCAAACACGCCCCCCTCCCCCGCCGCCGGCATCGCGGTTGCAAATCGTTTGCACGGCGACACACCCCGGCGCAAACGAGGCGTCTACCTGCAAGACGCGAACCACCCTTTAGGAGGCGGGGGATCCGCCCCCACGTCCGACACGTCACTGTTGGTAGTGATTCGGCCACGAACCCAGCCCAAGAGGCCGAACCCACCACTCAGCGTCGACTGTGTCGGACGTGGGGGTGGGTGTGTCGGACGTGGCGGTAGCGGTGTCGGAGGGGGGACTTGAACCCCCACGCCCTTGCGGGCACCAGCCCCTCAAGCTGGCGCGTCTGCCTATTCCGCCACTCCGACGTGGGCCGGTCACTGTACCGCAGCGAAGTCAGCCTGACCGGTGGGAGGCGCCGCCGGAATGGCTCGTCACCGAGTGCCGGCGTCCTTCCACCATTCCGCCGCGTTCCAGGCCGCGTTCAGGGCGTAGCCGTTGGCGACGAGGCCGTTGAGGCCGTCTCGCCAAGCCGTGACCACCGTCGGGCGCCAGAGGGGCAGCAACAGACCCTCGTCGCGGAGCTTGGACTGGAGGGCCGTGGCCGCGGCGGTGTCGCCGGCGTCGGCGGAGGTGGCGAGAGCCTGGTCCACGCTCCCCCACCGGCACGTCCAGCACACGACCGGGCTGTCCATCTGCATCACGATGGCCGCCTGGTAGGCGCCGTCCCCCAGCCACCGCTCGACCCGGTCCGCCTCGGCGTTGCGTAGCTCGAGCCTTCCGCCCAACCGGCGGGCGCGCTTCTGCATCGAGCGCTCCAGCAGAGGCGTCATCGGCTCCTCGACCTGCCCGGTGATCTCGATGGCGGCGCCCTTGATGGCCTCGGCGGATCCGCCCGCCGGCGGCGCGCCCACGGCCACGCCGGCCCAGACACGGTCGTCGGGGCCGGCGAAGCCGTTCAACACCGTCGCTTCGCGCTGGAGCAGCACGCCGACGAACTCGGCCCGGTCGACGGTGGCCACGAGGGCCAGCCGCCGCTCCCGCGGGATCGCCTGTCCCCGCAGCAGGAGCCCTACCCACCACCCCGTCCGCGGGGCCGCCTGCACGCGAATCCCCTTCAGCGACTCCAGCTGGCGGGTTCGCACCGTCGCCGCCGGCGGCATGACCGCGTCCAGCGCTCCCCGTTCCAGCAGCTTGCGGGCGATCACGTCGTCGGGCGCCAGGACGAGGCGGACCTCGTCGAGCAGGGCCGGCGGGCCGCCGTACCAGCGGTCGTTTCGACGGAGCACCACCTCCAGGCCTGGCGTGCGCTCGGCCACCACGAAGGGGCCGCCCCACACTCCACTGGCCGGAGGGGGGACCGACTCGGTGCCCGACCAGAGGCGCCGCCAGCCGGGCAGGGGCTGGGTGAAGCGCAGCGTCAGCACGCCGGCGGCATCGGGCCCGTCGATGGCGGCAACGAAGCGGGCGTCGGCCGAACGGCGCAGGTCCACCGCGCTGATCGGGGTGCCGTCGGACCATACGGCGCCCTTGCGCAGCGACAGCGTGGCCGACCGTCGATCGGGGGCTGTGCGGTCGCTCCCGGGCTGGACCAGCGAGCCCGTCCACCGCCCGTCTGGCCGGGCCACGAACAGCTGGGGGAGCACGAGGGCGCGCACGCCGGCTCCGGCCAACGTCGGTGCACCCGGGTCCGGCTCCCCCCACACGCCGACCCGCACCGAACCCCCCCTGGGACGCTCAGCCACCCCAGGTGTCGTCGACGAAGGCGGCGAGCTCTGCCTGCCGCCGTTCTTGTGGCCGCCGTCACCGCCGGACGTGCACCCCGCGACGACAAGGAGCACGAAGCCCAGAACAAGAGCAGTCCGGGCACTAGGGGTCACCCGCCGGCCGACACAGATCGCCCGCCACGCAGGCTGCTCATCGCGGACATTCCTGGTGCTGCCTCCGAAGCCGCTTGTGTGCATGCCGATCGTCAGCTCTGTGACCTCCCCGGTCGCCACCTAAAACCACTGGTGCCCGGCCCCTCACGGTCAACGCCGCCCGAGCCCAACCAGCTCGTCTCTCGGGTTCTGTCGGCAGAAGTGGGCGATTAGCGCCCCTTTTTGCCGACGAAGAGACCGTGGCCGACGCCACGCCACGGCGACGGCGGCGGCGCCACTCGCACCACGGAGCCAGGGTCAGCGCCGGCCCCGCAGCGTCACCTTCGAGCCGTCGAAGCTGCCCAGGGCGTTGGTCCGCAGGTTCTCGACGCGCCTGCTCGTCACCGCATGGAGCTGGAACTGCGCTATCGGTATGACGGGCACCTCGTCGAGGATGGCCCGCTCCGCCTCCCGGTACAGCTCGGACTGCCGCGCCGGGTCCGGCTCCGAGCGGGCTCGTCGGAGCTGCTCGTCCACCGCGGGGCTGGCGAAGTGGGTCAGGTTGTTGCCGGAGTCCGAGGAGAACAGCGGGACCAGGAAGGCATCGGCGGACGGGTAGGCGGCGATCCAGCCCAGGCGGAACAGCTCCTGTTGGCCCGAACCGACGAACTCGTCGTACTCGGCCGGCTGCCTGGACCTGACCACCACTGTGACACCGATCTTGGCGAGACTGGCCTGGATGGCCTTGGCCACTGCCTCCTGACTGGGGTCGGCGTCGTAGTCCAAGGCGATCTCCGGCGGGGTGGTGCCCGGGAATGCCGCGGCCAGCAGGTCCCGTGCCCGGGCCTGGTCGTACCCGCAGCGTCCACAGGCCTCGGGCTGGAAGTCGCTCAGGCCGGCCAGCACGATGCCCTCGATCGGCCGCACGGTGCCCTGGTACACCGCGGCCACGATGGCCTGCCGGTCGATCCCCCGCACCAGCGCCTCACGGAACCGAGGGTCGGCGAACTTCGGGTTCGTGAGGTTGAACCCGTAGAAGAGCTCGGCCACGTAAGGGGAGAACCCGGCCCGGCCGTACTTGCGGCCGGCGGAGTCGATGTCCTCCGGCGGCACCTGAGCCCAGTCCAGGTCGCCGCTCGTGAAGGCCGAGTAAGCGCGGGCCAGGGTGCTGAACAGGGTGATGTCGATACCGGCCACCCGGGCTCCGGACCCGGCCGACGGCACCAGCGACAGCGTCGCCGGTCGACGGTCCTGCAACCGGAACGGGCCGCTGCCGACGGGCCGCTCACCGAAGCCGGGCGCCGGCGGCGGGGCCTCCACCGCCTCCTTCGGCACCACCCCGAACACCGGGCTGGACAGCACACTCGGTAGCACCGACCACGGCTTCTCGAGGCTGACGTGGACGACATCCGGCGCCGGCGCCGTCACCCCCGCCAGCTCGGGGGCGCCCTGGCGGAAAGCGAGGTAACCGCTGATCGGCTGGAGGAGATCGGCCGCCGGCGATCCCGAGCCGGGCCGGGCGATCCGCTCCAGGGTGTACTTCACGTCGGCCGCGGTGATGGCACGGCCGTTGGAGAACGTGGCGCCCCGGCGCAGGTGGAAGTCCCACTGGAGCTGGTCGGCCGACGCCTCCCAACGAGCGGCCAGGGCCGGCACCACCGTCTTGGTTGCTGCGTCGAGCGCGGTCAACGAGTCGAAGAGCTGGTCGACGACCAGCTGCTGGTCGATCGTGCGCGCCCTGGCCGGGTCCAGGGTGGTGACCCCGGTCACCCCCACCCGCAGGACGCCGCCGGGCCGCTCGGGACGCGAGCCACCGGACGGACGGTCCCCGCCGGCCGACGACGTCGGCTCGACGACCACCACGGCGGCGAGCGCCACCCACGACAACCGTCTCATCGCCCTCATCGCCCGAGGAAGGACCTTAGGGGCCGCCGCAGAACTACTTGCACGAACCCGTGATGAACCCGCAGATGAAGGTCACTCAGAGGATGCAAGTAGTTCTGCGGCGGACCCTTCAGGCTATTGGAGCCGTATGGCCAGGATCACCGTGGTGAAGGCGAAGACGACGGCGGTGGCGACGGTGATGCGGTCGAGGTTGCGCTCGACCACGGTGGAGCCGGAGGCGGCGGCGCCCATCCCGCCACCGAACATGTCGGAGAGGCCTCCCCCGCGACCACTGTGCAGGAGGATCAACAGGATCAGCAGTAACGAGACGATCACATGGATCACCACGACGAGGGCCGTCAGCACCCGACCAGGGTAGTGCCGGAGAAGGCCCGCGAGGGGGCGGGCGGGATCAGCGTGGGTGCCGGTACTGAACTATCCGCGCGAACTCGTCGGCATCGAGGCTGGCTCCGCCCACCAGGGCGCCGTCGATATCGGGCCGGGCCATGAGCTCGGGCGTGTTGGTCGGCTTGACCGAACCGCCGTATTGGATGCGGACACCAGCGGCCGCCTCGGCCCCCTTGGCCTTGTCGACCGTGGCCCGGATGTGGGCGCACATGGCCTGGGCGTCCTCGGCCGTCGCCGTGCGCCCTGTGCCGATGGCCCAGATGGGCTCGTAGGCGATCACCATCGACGCCACCTGCTCGGCCGAAAGATCCTCGATCCCGGCCGGCACCTGGCCGCTCACCTTGGACTCGGCGTTGCCGGCGTCCCGCTCCTCGAGGGTCTCGCCCACGCACATGATCGGCGTCATGCCCGCCTTGAAGACAGCCTTGACCTTGCGGCTCACATCCTCGTCCGTCTCCCCGAACAGCTCCCGCCGCTCGGAATGGCCGACGATGACGTAGGAGATGTTCAGCTTGGCCAGCATCAGCGGGCTGACCTCGCCCGTGAATGCGCCCTTGTCCTCCCAGTGGCAGTTCTGGGCACCGACGATGATCTTCATGTTGTCGGCGTCGACCACCGTCTGCACCGAGCGCAGGTCGGTGAACGGGGGGTGCACGGAGACGTCGACCGCCTCGTAGTCGTCGTCCCGCAGCTTGTACGAGAGGCGCTGCACCAGCTGGATGGCCTCCAGGTGGTTGTGGTTCATCTTCCAGTTGCCGCTGATGAGGGGCTTGCGGCCGCCTGGATCAGCCACGAGCGGCCGCCTCTCTCAGTGCCTGCAGGCCGGGCAGGTCGCCCTGCTCGATCAGTTCCAGCGATGCCCCGCCGCCGGTGGACACATGGTCGACCTTGTCGGCCAGGCCGAACATGGCCATGGCGCTGGCGCTGTCGCCACCACCGACCACGGTGAAGCCCGGGGCTTCAGCGACCGCTTCGGCCACGGCCCGGGTGCCAGCAGCGAAGCGTTCGTCCTCGAACACCCCCATGGGCCCGTTCCACAGCACGGTGCCGGCTTTGGCGACCTCGCCGGCAAAGGCCGCGGCTGTCTCGGGCCCGACGTCGAGGCTCTTCCAGCCGGCAGGAACGTCACGACCGACGGTGCGGACCTCCTCGTCGGGGCCGACGATCACGAGATCGGAGGGGACCAGGATGTGGGCGTCCGAAGCGAGCAGCTCCCGGCACACGTCCACCTGGTCGGGCTCGAGCAGCGAGTCGCCCACCTCGTGGCCCATGGCCACCAGGAAGGTGAAGCACATGCCGCCGCCGATGACCAGGGTGTCCACTCCTTTGGCCAGCAACGCCTTGATCACACCCAGCTTGTCGCTGACCTTGGACCCGCCGAGGACGGCGACGAACGGTCGCTCCACGTCCTCCAACAGGCCGCCGAGGACCTCCACCTCCCGGGCCAGGAGCCGACCGGCGGCACTCGGCAACCGGGCCGGCGGACCGACGATCGACGCGTGGGCCCGGTGGGCGGCGCCGAAGGCATCGCAGACGTACATGTCCTGGCCCTCGATCAGGCGATCCACGAAGGCAGGGTCGTTGGCCGTCTCACCCGGGTCGAACCGCAGGTTCTCCATCAGCTCGACGCCCGGCGCCAGCTCGCCCAGGCGGGCCCGCACCGGCTCCACCGAGTACTTGGGATCGGGCTCACCCTTGGGCCGCCCCAGATGGGTGCAGGCAGTCACCGTGGCGCCGTGCTCCTGGAGCCACTGGATGGTGGGCAACGCGGCGCGGATGCGCAGGTCGTCGTCGATCTTCCCGTCCGTGACCGGCACGTTGAAGTCGGCGCGAAGGAGGACCCGCTTGCCCGAAGGATCCGGCAGGTCCTCCAGCCGGGGGAGGTCCACCTACTTCTGGTTGGCGGCGCCGACGATGAGGGCGAGGTCGAGGAGCCGGTTGGAGTAGCCCCACTCGTTGTCGTACCAGCCGAGCACCTTGACCATGTTGCCCATGGCCATGGTGAGGGGCGAGTCGAAGGTGCAGCTGGCGGGCGAGCCCACGATGTCGGACGACACGATGGGGTCCTCGGAGTACTCCAGCACCTTGGACAGTGGGCCCGAGGAGGCGGCCACCCGGAAGGCCTCGTTGATCTCCTCGGCGGTGACGTCCTTGCCGAGGATCGCCACGAGATCAGTGATGGAGCCGTCCTGCACGGGCACCCGCAAGGCTGTGCCGTCGAGCTTGCCCTTCATCGACTCGAGCACGAGGCTGGTGGCCCGGGCCGCGCCGGTGGAGCTCGGCGTGATGTTCACGGCGGCGGCGCGGGCCCGGCGCAGGTCGCTCTTGGCCAGGTCGAGCAGGTTCTGGTCGTTGGTGTAGGCGTGGACCGTGGTCATGAGGCCCTTCTCGATGCCGAAGGCGTCGTCGAGGACCTTGACCATGGGCACGAAACAGTTCGTGGTGCACGAGGCGTTGGAGATCATCTTGTGCTTCTCGGGGTCGAAGGTGTCGTCGTTGACGCCGACACAGAAGGTGCCGTCCACGTTGGTGGCCGGGGCCGAGATGATGACCCGGGGGGCCCCGGCCGTGATGTGGGCGGCGGCCTTCTCCCCGTCGGTGAAGAAGCCGGTGGACTCGATGACGACGTCGACGCCGTTGTCGGCCCAGGGCAGGTTGGCCGGGTCGCGCTCGGCGAAGACCTTGAACGAGTCGCCGCCGACGGAGATGGAGTCGGGGGTGGCCTTGACCTCGGCGTCGAGCTTGCCGTGGGTCGAGTCGTACTTGAGGAGGTGGGCGTTGACCTCGGGGGACATGAGGTCGTTCACCGCCACCAGGTCGATGTCCGCCCCGGAGGCCAGAGCCGCCCGGTAGAAGTTCCGGCCGATCCGCCCGAAACCGTTGATCCCGACTCGTACCGCCATCGCTGGCCTCCTGTTCAGTCGTATTTGACGCTCGCCTGAACCCTATCCAACCAGCACCGACAGCGCCTCGGCCAAGCGAGCCGGGTCATGGCCGGCGCCGTCGGGCTTGGTCAGGGCGCGTGAGCAGGCGTCGATGCCGGCGGGAAGATCGCCGACCGGCATCTGGGCGGGGTCGAACAGCACCACGTCGACGTCCACGTCGTGGGCCCGCAGCGCGACCACGTGGGCGGCCACGTCGTAGCCCGCCGTCTCGGGGTCCTGGGCCCGCAGGTTGCACACGTAGGTCCTCCGGGCGGCCGTGGTTGCCAGCGCGGCGGCGATCCCCGGCACGGCGGCAGCGGCCAGGACGCTCGTGTACAGCGAGCCCGGCCCGAGCACCACCTGGTCGGCGGCGGCGATGGCCTCCACGGCTGCCGCGGGAGGCTCGGCGTCGGGCGGGACGATCGAGACCCGGTTGATGTGCCCGGCGGAGGCCACCGCCACCTGGCCCTCCACGTGCCCCCCACCGACCTCCGCCTTCAGCACGACGGGCACGGTCGTGGCGGGCAGGACCCTGCCTGTCGCCCCCACCAGGCGACCGGCCTCCTCGAGGGCGGCGATGAAGTCGCCCGTCGTCGCGGCCAGGCCGGCGATGACCAGGTTGCCGAGGGCGTGGCCTTCCAGCTCGCCGGCGTCGAAGCGGTGCTCGTAGGCTCTGGTCCACACCAGGTCGGTGTCACCCAGAGCGACGAGGCAACGGCGCAGGTCCCCCGGTGGCGGGATGTGGAAGGCCTCCCGCAGGCGCCCGCTCGACCCCCCGTCGTCGGCCACGCTCACCACGGCGGTGATGTCGGCGGCGTAGAGCCGGACGGCCTGCAGGGTCGCGGCCAGGCCGTGGCCACCGCCGAGGGCGACGACTCTGGGGCCGGCATCGGGGGTGCCGGCGGCGCTCACCGCTGCACGTCCCGATGGTTGACCGTCGGCTTGAAGCCGTGGTCCTCCATCAGGCGGGCCACCTCCTCGGCCAGCACCACCGAGCGGTGCCGTCCGCCGGTGCAGCCGACGGCGATGTTCAGGTAGGTCTTGCCCTCCTTGACGTAGGCGGGCAGGAGCAGAGCGAGGAGAGGGTCGAGGCGGTCGAGGAACTCGTGCGTCTCCGGCTGGGCCATGACGAACTCCCGTACGGCCGGCTCCCGCCCGGTCAGCGGGCGGAGATCCTCGACCCAGTGGGGGTTCGGCAGGAAGCGGCAGTCGAGCACCATGTCCACGTCGAGGGGGATGCCGTGCTTGTAGCCGAAGGACATCACCGACGTCTGGAGGCCCTCGGTGGCATCCTCGGACTGGAACATCTGGACCAGGCGGTCCCTGAGCTGATGGACGTTGAAGTCGCTGGTGTCGATCACCACGTCGGCCCTGTCCTTGATCCGGTCGAGGGCCTCCCGTTCGAGGACGATGCCCTCCCCCACGGTGTCGGACGCCACCGGGTGGCGCCGGCGGGTGCCTTCGAACCGGCGCACGAGAACGTCGTCGCCGGCGTCGAGGAACAGCACCCGGACCCTGCCGCCGGCCTTGCGCAGGCGGTCGATGCCGGCGGTCAGGTCGTCGACGTACCCGCTTCCCCCCCTACCGCTCACCAGCGCCACCCGCTCGGTCTCCGATCCGGGGTTGGACACGAGCTCGCTGACCTTGCTGATGAGCGCCGGCGGCAGGTTGTCGATGACGAACCAGCCCAGATCCTCCAGGGTGTCGGCGGCCGTGCTCCGGCCGGCGCCGGACATCCCCGTGATGATCACGTACTCGGTCACGCCGCCATTCTCACAGGCCCCCGCCCGTTGCGAGTACATAGGGGGCGGAAAGGGCCCCGTATGTACTCGCAACGCAGGGGGTGGCCACGGTTCCTGCAGTTGCGAGTACATGGGGGGCGGAAAAGGCCCGTCATGTACTCGCAACCGGTGGGGGTGGGGGTGGGGGTGGGGGTGGGGCTGAGAGTGGGCGGAGTGGGTGGGGGTGCTTCTCGGCCCGAAGGAACAGGAGGCGGGGGATGGTGGCGGCCTCGGCGTACTCCTGGGCGCGCGCGAGGAAGCCGGGGGGCGGCGCCGGCTCGTCCATGTGGGTGACGAGCAGTCCGAAGGCGGCCATCGAGTTGACGTAGCGGGACAGCGGGCGGTGGACGAAGGGAATGAAGACGTCCTTGTCCACTTCCTCCAGGGTGGTGTCCTCCACCAGGTACGGGCCGATTCGCCAGTACTGCTCCTCGAGGATGGTGTCGTCGATCCACCCGCTGCCCGGCGTCTGGAGGAGCGGGTGGTTGAGGAAGAACAGGAAACGGCCGCCCGGCTCCAGGACCCGGGCCACCTCGGCCAGGGCGGCGTCGGCGTCGTCGATGTGCTCGAACACCAGGCAGGCGACGGCGGCGTCGAAGGACCCGTCGTGGAAGGGCAGAGCCGTCGCCTGGGCAGCGGCGAAGGCGGGTCCTCCGGCACGTTGGCGCCCCGTTTCGAGCTGGAACCAGCTGAGGTCGACAGCGGTCACCATGTCGACGCCTTGTACGGACGCCGCCACGCGGGATACCTGCCCCTCGCCGGCGCCTATGTCCAGCACGCGGGTGGTCCCTCGCAGGTGTTCCGCGGCCATGGGCAGGATCTGCTCGGTGTATTCGGCGTCCGCCCCGTCGGTGAACTGGGCCTGCCACCAGTCGGCGTGCAACGTCCAGGGGTCGGGACCGTGGTCGGGGTCGGCCCTGGTCACGATGCCCGGCCGTGCCGGCGCTCGGTGTGCAGCTTGTCGTGGACGGCGGCGGCGACGGTGGCGGGCAGCCAGGGCAGCGCCTCCAGCGACTCCAGCGACGCCTTCTTGACCGCCCCGACGCCGCCGAGCTCCTGGATCAGGCGCTTGCGCCGGGCGGGGCCGAGGCCGGGGATGTCGTCGAGGGCGCTCCTGGTCATGCGCTTGCCGCGGAGCTGGCGGTGGTAGGCGATGGCGAAACGGTGGGCCTCGTCCCGGATGCGCTGGAGCAGATAGAGCGACTCGGACTGGCGGGGAATGCGGACGGGGTCCGCCTGCCCGGGCAGGTACACCTCCTCGAACTGCTTGGCCAGGGCGGCCACCGAGATCTCGTCCTCCAGCCCCAGCTCCTCCACCACCTTGAGGGCGACACCGAGCTGGCCCTTGCCGCCGTCGACCAGGAGCAGCTGGGGCGGGTACGAGAATCGCCGCCGGCGCTCGTCGACACCCCTGTCCCGCTCCACGAGCAGGGCGGTCAGGCGGCGGGTCAGGACCTCCTCCATGGCCGCATAGTCGTCGTTGCCGGGGACGGTGCCCACCTTGAAGCGGCGGTACTCCGACTTCTTGGGCAGGGCGTCCTCCATCACCACCATGGACCCCACATAGTCGGTGCCCTGGATGTGGCTCATGTCGAAGCACTCGATCCGCAGCGGTGCCTCGGGCAGGCCGAGGGCGTCCTGGAGGTCGTTGAGGGCCCTGGCCCGGCTGTTGTGGTCGGCCGAGCGGCGCAGTCGGTGGCGCACGAACTCCTCGCCGGCGTTGCGACTGACCGTCTCGTAGAGGGCCCGCTTGTCCCCCCGTTGGGGCACCCGGATGGCGACCTTGCCGCTGCGGCACCCGGCCAGCCATGCCTCGAGAACGTCCTGCTCCTCGGGCAGCTCGGGGACCAGGACCTCCCTGGGAACGCCGAGGGCGGGCTCGGCGTAGTGCTGCTGGAGGATGTCGGCCATGAGCTGGGCGGGGGTGAGGTCCTCCACCTTGTCGACCACGAACCCCTTGCGACCGACGACCCGGCCCCGGCGCACGTAGAAGACCTGGACGGCGGCCTCCAGCTCGTCCTCGGCCAAGGCGAACACGTCGAGGTCCTCGGCCTTCTCGGTCACCATCTGCTGCTTCTCGATGGCCTTCCGGACCGACGCCAGCCGATCCCGCATCCGGGCCGCCCGCTCGAACTCCAGTTGGTCCGACGCCTCCTTCATCTGGCTCTCCAGGCGGGAGACGATGGGCTGGGTGTCGCCGTCGAGGAAGTTGACCAGCTCGTCGACCAGTGAGTCGTAGGCCTCCCGGTCGATCTCCTTCACGCACGGTCCTGCGCACTTCTCGATGTGGAAGAGGAGGCACGGCCGGCCCTGGCGCTCGTGGCGGCCGAACTTGATGTCCGAGCAGGTGCGGATGGGGAAGGTGCGCAGGAGCAGGTCGAGCGTCTCGCGGATGGCGTAGGCGTGGCCGAAGGGCCCGAAGTAGCGGACACCCTTGCGCTTCTGGCCCCGCATCACCATGGCCCGGGGCCACTCGTCGTCGAGGGTGACGGCGAGGAACGGGTAGCTCTTGTCGTCCATCAGGCGGATGTTGAACCGCGGCCGGTGGCGCTTGATGAGGTTGTACTCGAGCATCAGCGCCTCGATGTCGTTGGCCACCTGGATCCACTCGACGCTCTCCGCCGCCGTCACCATCTGGGCCGTGCGGGGCGGCATGAGGCGGGGGTTGCCGAAGTAGCTGTTGAGGCGCTGGCGCAGCGACTTGGCCTTGCCGACGTAGATCACCCGCCCGTGGGCGTCCTTGAACTGGTAGGAGCCGGGGGCGTCGGGGATCGAGCCGGCCGGCGGCCGGGGGAACGTCACTCCTACAGATTGCCTCAGCCCGAACACCCGGCCGAGAGGCGTGGCGGGGTGTACCATCTTCCTGCTGGCCTGGTATCCAGCACACATATCCGGCTCCGAGGCCGACAACCCCGCGGTGGGCGACCAGGCTGTCCCCGCCGGCCAAACATCGGAGCCCTCCCCAAGGGGGTCATCCACAACATGCTGCGGCTACAAGGTCCGCTTCCCGACCGCTACACGACAGCCAGTCCTACCCAGCTGTCCGAATGGATCGCCGCGGCCAAGGCCTCGCTGGGCCAGCGCCTCCTGATCCTGGGCCACCACTACCAGCGGGACGAGGTCATGCGCTGGGCGGACGCCCGGGGCGACTCGTTCGGGCTGTCCCGGCTGGCGGCCGAGAACCACACGGCGGAGTACGTCGTGTTCTGCGGCGTCCACTTCATGGCCGAGTCGGCCGACATCCTGACCGCCGCTCATCAGAAGGTGATCCTGCCCGACCTCAACGCCGGCTGCTCCATGGCCGACATGGCCGACATCGAGTCGGTGGAGGAGGCGTGGGAGGCGCTGGCGGCGGTCACCGACGTGTCGTCGATCGTCCCCATCACCTACATGAACTCCTCGGCTGACCTGAAGGCGTTCGTGGGCGATCACGGCGGCGCTGTCTGCACGTCGTCGAACGCCCGAGCGGTCTTGACCTGGGCGCTCGGGCGAGGCGAGAAGGTGCTCTTCTTTCCGGACCAGCACCTCGGCCGCAACACCGGGTTCGACCTTGGTTATGGCGCCGCCGACATGCGGGTGTGGGACCCCCGTTTCGAGCTCGGCGGCTTGGAAGAGCGCGACGTCAAGGAGTCGACGCTGCTGCTCTGGAAGGGGCACTGCTCCGTGCACCAGCGCTTCAAGCCGGAGCACGTGGCCGCCTTCCGGGCCGAGCATCCCCAGGGGATCGTCGTCGCCCACCCGGAATGCGCCCGGGAGACTGTCGTCCTGGCCGACGAGGTCGGGTCGACCGACTACATCATCCGCATCGTCGAGGCGGCGCCGGCGGGGTCGGCCATCGCCATCGCCACCGAGATCCACCTGGTGCAGCGGCTCGCGGCGGAGAACCCGGACAAGACCGTCGTCTCCCTCGACCCGCTCATCTGCCCGTGCTCGACCATGTTCCGCATCGACGCCGCCCACCTGGCGTGGGTCCTGGAGAACCTGGTCGACGGGAACGTCGTCAACCAGATCGCCGTCGACGACGCCACCGCCGCTGCGTCCAAGGTGGCGCTGGAGCGGATGCTGGCCATCACCTGACAGCTTCGCGGTGCGGCTAGGGGGTGAGGATGGGGGCGAGGAACTGGCCGGTGTAGCTCTCGGGGGTCTTGGCCACCGTCTCCGGCGTGCCTTCCACGATCACCAGGCCGCCGCCCTCGCCGCCCTCGGGGCCCAGGTCGATCACCCAGTCGGCCGTCTTGATGACGTCGAGGTTGTGCTCGATGACCAGCACGGTGTTGCCCTGGTCGACCAGGCGGGACAGGACGGTGAGCAGCTTGCGGATGTCCTCGAAGTGGAGGCCAGTGGTCGGCTCGTCGAGGATGTACATGGTGTGGCCGGTGGAGCGCTTGGACAGCTCAGAGGCCAGCTTCACCCGCTGGGCCTCGCCGCCTGACAGCGTGGGCGCGGGCTGGCCCAGGCGCACGTAGCCGAGGCCGACGTCAACCAGCGTCTGCATGTGGCGGCTGATCACCGGCTGGTTGGCGAAGAACTCCAGCGCCTCCTCGCAGGAGAGATCGAGCACCTCGGCAATGGTCTTGCCCTTGAAGGTGACGTCGAGGGTGTCGCGGTTGTAGCGGGCGCCCTTGCACACCTCGCAGGGCACGTAGACGTCGGGCAGGAAGTGCATCTCGATCTTGATGGTGCCGTCGCCCGAGCAGGCGTCGCAGCGGCCGCCCTTGACGTTGAACGAGAACCGGCCGGGCAGGTAGCCGCGGACCTTGGCCTCCTGGGTCTGGGAGAACAGCTTGCGCACGGCGTCGAAGACACCGGTGTAGGTGGCGCAGTTCGAGCGGGGAGTACGGCCTATGGGCGACTGGTCGATGTTGATGACCTTGTCGAGCAGCTCGGCCCCTTCGAGGGACTTGTGCCGGCCGGGCACCGTCTTCGACTTGTACACGTGCTGCATGAGCCGGCGGTAGAGGATGTCGTTGACGAGGGTGGACTTGCCCGAGCCGCTCACCCCGGTGACGGAGACGAAGCAGCCGAGGGGGAACTCGACGTCGATGTTCCGGAGGTTGTGCTCACGGGCGCCCCGCACGACCAGCCAGTCCTGGCCTGGCTCCCGGCGCATCTCGGGCACGGGGATCGAGCGCTTACCGGCCATGTACTGACCGGTCAGCGACCGCCTGCACTTGACCAGGTCGGCGAGGGAGCCGGCGCACACGATCTCGCCACCGTGCTCGCCGGCGCCGGGGCCGATGTCGACCACCTTGTCGGCGATGCGAATGGTCTCCTCGTCGTGCTCGACCACGATCACGGTGTTGCCCAGATCACGTAGCCGCTTGAGCGTCTCGATGAGCCGGCGGTTGTCCCGCTGGTGCAGGCCGATGGACGGCTCGTCCAGCACGTAGAGAACGCCCACCAGGCCGCTGCCGATCTGACTGGCCAGGCGGATGCGCTGAGCCTCCCCGCCGGCCAGTGTTCCCGCCGAGCGGTTGAGGGACAGGTAGTCGAGGCCCACGTCCAACAGGAACCGCACACGGGCCTTGACCTCGCGCAGCACCCGGTCGGCGATCATGTGGTCCCGCTCCGACAGCTCCAGGTCGTCGAGGGCGGCCGACGCCCTGGCGATGGAGAGGCTGCACAGCTCGAAGAGGTTGCGCCCGTCCACGGTGACGGCCAGGGACTCCGGCTTCAGGCGGGCGCCGCCGCACTCGGGGCACGGCACCTCCCGCATGTAGCCCTCGATCTGCTCCCGCATGTAGTCGGACTCGGCCTCGGAGTGCCGGCGCTGCAGGTACGGCACGACCCCCTCGTACTGCGTGTGGTAGGAGCGGGTGCGGCCGTAGCGGTTGCGGTAGTTGACGTGGACCTGCTTGGTGCCCGAGCCGTAGAGCAGCACCTTCTGGTCGGCCTTCTTGAGCTTCTGCCAAGGGGTGGAGGTCTTGAACTTGAAGCTCTCGGCCACTGCTTCGAGCACCCGGCCGAAGTACTCGGTGCGCCCGCCGGCCCACGGTGCGACTGCCCCCTCCTCGATGCTCAGCTCCGGGTTCGGCACGACCAGCTCGGGGTCGACCTCGTAGCGGGTACCCAGGCCGGCGCAGTGCCCGCAGGCTCCGTACGGGGAGTTGAACGAGAAGTTGCGGGGCGCCAGCTCGTCGAACGAGAGCCCGCAGTTGGGACAGGCCAGGTGCTGGCTGAAATTGAGAGCCTCACCGTCGGGCTCGCCGTCCTTCCCCACGATCTGGACCTCGGCCACGCCCTCGGCCAGCCGCAGCGCCGTCTCCAGGGAGTCGGTGAGGCGCCGCTCGATGCCGTCCCGGCGGATGAGGCGGTCGACCACCACCTCGATGGTGTGCTGCTCGTAGCGGGCCAGCTTGGGCTTCTCCGCCGACGAGAGCTCGTGGATCTCGCCGTCCAGACGGACCCTGGCGTAACCCTGCTTGGCCAGGTCCTCCAGCAGCCCCTCGTACTCGCCCTTGCGCCCGCGCACCACCGGCGCCAGCACCTGGAACCGGGTGCCGTCGGGCATCTCCAGGATGCGGTCGACGATCTGCTGGGGGGTCTGGCGGGAGACGGTCTGCCCACACGTGGGGCAATGGGGAACGCCGATACGGGCGTACAGGAGGCGCAGGTAGTCGTAGATCTCGGTGATGGTGCCGACGGTGGAGCGGGGGTTGCGGGAGGCCGACTTCTGGTCGATGGAGATGGCCGGCGAGAGGCCCTCGATGAAGTCGACGTCGGGCTTGTCCATCTGGCCCAGGAACTGGCGGGCGTAGGACGAGAGCGACTCCACATAGCGGCGCTGGCCCTCGGCGTAGATGGTGTCGAAGGCGAGGGAGGACTTACCCGACCCGGACAGGCCGGTGAAGACGATCAGCTTGTCGCGGGGCAGCTCAAGGGAGACGTTCTTGAGGTTGTGCTCCCGCGCGCCCCGAATTACAAGCGTGTCGGACATCCCCGTCCACGATACCGGCGCCGGGTCGTTATGTGGGCAGCGACGAACGGGGGCTGCCGGGGCCCGAGTGCCTGCGATCGTGGACCGGCTAGGTGCCGTTGGCGCACCCGTGCGGAACCAGGAAGGCTTCGGCGCTACGGCCAGTCACGTCTGCGCGAACCGCTCTTCTTCCGGGACGAAGGTGGCGTAGATCCACCCGTGCTGCCCCTAGCGGGGTCGTGTGGTGGCGGGCGCCGGCCTGGTGGTCGTGGTGGCCGGCGCCGGCCGGGTCGTCGTGGTCGTGGCCGGCCGGGTGGTGGTGGTGGTGGTGGTCGTCGGGCGTGGGAGCAGGGTGGCCGGCGAGGAGGACGGAGGCGCGGACGATGCCGGCGCCGGCGCCGCCGTGGTGGCCGGCTCCACGCACGGAGGGAGGGTCAGCGGCAGCGGTGCCAGTCCTCCGTCGACGGTGACGGTGAGGGGCTGTGAGCCGGCGGCCCGGCAACGGACGTCCCAGCGGGCCCGGCCGTTGGTGTCGGACAGGGTGGGGTTGGCCGATGCCACCAGCCAGGTGCCGGTCGCGCTGGCGAGTGTCGCCCTGGCCCCGAACAGGGGGACGGAGGTCACGAACCCTTGGTCGTCCACGGTGCGGGAGCTCAGCTGGACCACGAGGTTCACGGGGGCCTCGACCACTGGAGGGTTGGGTGCGACCGCCGCCGTTGCGACGGGGCCGGCGTAGCGGTCGAGCTTGAGGTCCAGCTTGAAGGTCTCCTTCATGCCGATGAAGACGAAGGCCGGTGCCACCTGGGCGAGATCGGGCGGCCGCCAGGCGCGGACCCGGTAGGCGCCGCCCCTGATGCCGGGGAGCTCCCAGTTCCCGTCGGGCTGGCTGGCCACGTCCATGGAGGCGACGGCCGAGCCCACCAGACGTTCGACCCGCACCGGCGCCCCGGCCACGGGACCGTCGGGCCCGGTGACTGTGCCCCTGAACGCCGCCGCCCCGGGCCCCAAGGAGATCGTGGTCGTCGTCGTGGATCCCCGCACTCCGGGCAGGGGCACCTGGCTGAAGTCGGGAGCGATGGTCGTGCTGGGAGGGGCGACCGTGCTGGGCGGCGGCGGGAGTGGCTCCAAGGTCCCGCCGCCGCTTGTCATGCACGAGCTGAGCGACACCACGGCAATGGCGGCGGTGACGGCCCGCACTACGGCACGAGTGGCAGCGCGTCGATCCGCGCCCCGCAGGACCCGCCGTCCCAGGTGACCTGCGCGTCGGCGGGCGGCTCGATCTCGCGGCGGACATAGGCGAGGGCCACCGTGCCGGCGCCGCCGGGCGAGGCGGCCGCCGACGTGAGGGAGCCGACCTCCTTGCCGTTGACGACGAGAACGGCACCGGGCGGCGGGGTGACGGTGTCTCCGGTCAGCACGACGCCGCGGAGGTGACGGGGGACGTTGCCGCCACGGGAGTCGATGCGGGCCACCAGCTCCTGACCGGTGAAGCAGCCCTTGGTGAAGCTCACGGCTCGCTCCACCACGCCGGCCTCGGCCGGGATCGTCTTCTCGGTCAGCTCACTTCCCATCATCGGTATGCCGGCCTCGATCCGCACGACGTCCCACGCTTTCGGTCCGCACTCGTGAACGCCCGGAGGGACCGACACGTCCGGCCCGATCAGGTCGATTCCAGCGAGCCCGGGCCAGCTCACCTCGACGACCACCACTCCTTCCACTGAGCCGAGATCGACCTCCTTGGCCCTGGGCCCGCGCAACGCCAGGCACCGCCACGCCAGCGGCTCCACCTCGGCCTTCACCCTGATCTTGAACCGGTTGAGCCGAGCGGCCACGGCTTCGCCGAAGCCGGCGTCGACGTCGATCACCATCTCCTCGTGGGCCGTGCGCGTCACCCGCAGCAGGGCATCCACCTTGCCCTGGGGCTGGAGGAGGAACGAGTCGGCGGATTCACCCACCGCGAGTCGCGCGACGTCCTGGCTCAGCTGGCCCTGCAGCCAGGAGACAGCGTCGGGCCCGAGTACCCGGAGGAAGTCACGGGAAAGCCACACCGCCCCGGCCTCCTGGCGCAAGGCCCGATAATCGTCGGCGAGAGGCGGCACCCGGCCATTCTTGTCGGTCGAGTCGGCGCTCCGGCGCCACTGGCGGTCAGCCAGTTCGTTCGGGGGGGCGGCGGGCGGCGGTCATGCGGCGTGCGGCGGGGACGGCGGCCAGCAGGGCGGCGGCCTTGTTGCGGCACTCCAGGTCCTCCATGGCTGGGTCGCTGTCGGCGACGATGCCGGCACCGGCCTGGACACTGGCCCGCCCGTTGGGGCCGATCATCATGGTGCGGATGGCGATGGCGGTATCGAGGTTGCCGGAGAAGTCCAGGTAACCGACGACGCCGGCGTAGGGACCGCGCTTGGTGGGCTCGAGGGCGTCGATGATCTCCATGGCCCTCACCTTGGGTGCACCTGAGACGGTGCCGGCCGGCAGGGTGGCCCGCAGCACGTCGATGGCGCCCTTCCCCTCGGCCAGGCGGCCGGAGACCTGGGACGTGAGGTGCATGACGTGGCTGTAACGCTCGAGGGTCATCAGCTCGTCGACCTGCTCGGTGCCGTAGCTGACCACCCGGCCGACGTCGTTGCGGGCCAGGTCGACGAGCATCAGGTGCTCGGCCCGCTCCTTGGGGTGCTCGATCAACTCGCCGGCCAGGCGCCGGTCCTCCTCGTCGGTGCGACCCCGGCGGCGGGTGCCGGCGATCGGCCGGGCCCCCACCCGGCCGTCGAGGAGCTCCACCATGGGCTCGGGCGAGGACCCCACCACGGTGATCTCCGGGTGGCGCAGGAAGTACATGTACGGCGACGGGTTGACCTGGCGCAGCGACCGGTACATGTCGAACGGATCGGCACCGAGGTCCAGGTCGAAGCGCATCGACAGCACCACCTGGAAGATGTCGCCGGCCAGGATGTGCTCCTTGGCGGCCAGGACGGCGTCGGCATAGTCCGCCTCGCTGACGGTGCGGCAGACGTCGGCCGGCGGCTCGTCCCGCTCCGGCGGCTCCACCACCGCCTCCTCGTGTGGTCGCACGGCGTCGGCGGCCATCTCGTCCAGGTGGCGGGTAGCGGCGTCGTAGAGCCGGTCGAGCTGCTCGGGCGTCGCCTCGCCCGGCTCGCCGGGGATGACCGCGTTGTCGATGAGCGTCACCCGCTGGCGCCAGTGGTCGTAGGCGGCGATCTGGCCGATCACCGAGAGAATGGCCTCGGGGTACCCCTGGTCGTCGGCGGGCACGCCAGGCAGGTGCTCGACCTCGCGCACCACGTCGTAGCCGAGATAACCGACCAGCCCTCCGTGCAGAGGTGGCAGGTCGGCCACCGGTGGCGAGCGGTAGTGCTGCAACAGTCCCTCGACGGCCGACAGCACCCCGCCGTCCAGCGGGACGCCCGGCGGCACCGCCCCTTCCACCTCGATGCGCCCCCTCCGGGCCACCAGAGTGGCCGACGGGTTACGACCCAGGAACGACCAGCGGCTCCACCGCTCGCCGTGCTCCACCGACTCGAGGAGGAAGCCGGGCCGGTCCCCGACCACCCGGGCGAAGCCGGCCACCGGGGTAGTCAGATCACCCAGGATCTCCCGCCACACCGGCACCACCCGGTGGGTGCGGGCGAGAGCGTGGAACTCCTCCCTACTCGGCTTGAGCACCGAGTAGCCGGAAGAAGCAGCTGAACTCGCCGGTGTGGCAGGCGCCCTTGCCGACCTGGTCCACCACGAACAGCAGGGCGTCGCCGTCGCAGTCGTAGCGGGCCTCGATCACCTTCTGGATGTCGCCCGACGTGTCGCCCTTGGCCCAACGTTCCTGCCGCGAACGGCTCCAGTAGACCATCCGGCCGCTCTGCAGAGTCTCGGCCAGGGTCTCCGCGTTCATCCACGCCAGCATCAGGACCTTGCCGGTGACCCGGTCCTGGGCGATGGCGGGAACCAGGCCGCGGTCGTCGAAGACGACGCCGGCGATGGACTGCTGCTGCACGCGCCCCACCCTATTTTTCCACCGCCGATACCGGTACGACCGGGCGCACGCAAACGCCGGCAGCGGCCATGTGCTCCTTGGCCTCGGCGACGGTGAACTCGCCGAAGTGGAATATGGACGCGGCCAGCACGGCGTCGGCGCCCCCTTCCACGGCACCGGCGACGAGGTGCTCCAGGCTGCCCACTCCCCCGCTGGCCACCACCGGCAGATTGGTGGCGTCGACGATCAGGCGGGTGAGGGTGAGGTCGAAGCCGTCGCGGGTGCCGTCACGGTCCATGGACGTGAGGAGGATCTCGCCGGCGCCCCGGGCCTCGCACTCGGCGGCCCAGGCAACGGCGTCGATACCCGTACCGCGGCGCCCGCCATGGGTGAAGACCTCGAAGCCGGAGTGCCCCGGTGCACCGCCGTGATCGGGACCCGGTGCACGGCGGGCGTCGATGGCCACCACCACGCACTGGGCGCCGAACTCAGCGGACAGCTCGGTCACCAGCTCCGGCCGCGCCACCGCCGCGGTGTTGACCCCGACCTTGTCGGCGCCGGCCCGCAACAGGCGCCGGGCGTCGTCCACGCTGCGGACCCCGCCCCCCACCGTCAGGGGGATGAAGACCTGCTCTGCGGTACGCCGCACGGCGTCGACGGTGGTCTCGCGCGCGTCGGAGGAGGCGGTGATGTCGAGGAACACCACCTCGTCGGCCCCCTGCTCGTCGTAGCGCGCCGCCAGCTCGGCGGGGTCGCCGGCGTCCCTCAGCCCCACGAAGTTGACGCCCTTGACCACCCGGCCGGCGTCGACGTCGAGGCACGGGATCACCCTCACCGACCTCAAGCCGCCTCCGCCTCGATGGCGCACAGGGGCCGACCGCCGGCCGGACTCTCAGGCATGACCACCAGCCTCACCGGTCGCATTAGGCAACAACGCTCCGGGACATCCAGGAGCAGGAGCTCGATCAAGGGATGCACGCGGCCACGGCCTCGGAGACGCTGACGGCCCCCTCGTAGAGGGCTCGCCCGGCGATGGCGCCGGACAGGCGGCGCCCCTTGACGCTGAGCTCGGCCAGCGCCCGCAGGTCGTCGAGCGAACCGACGCCGCCCGACGCCACCACCGGGATGGCGGTGGTCTCCATGACGGCGGACAGGCCGTCGAGGTCGGGCCCGGTCATCATGCCGTCGCGGCCGATGTCGGTGACGACGAAGGCACCTACGCCGGCATCCTCGAAGCGGCTCAGCAGCTCCGCCGGCGTGAGCCCGGAACCCTCGGCCCAACCGCGGACCGCCACTTCTCCGCCACGCGCATCGAGCCCCACCGCGACCCGGCCAGGGTGGCGGGCGGCCACGCGCCGGACCAGGTCGGGATCCTCCAGGGCGACGGTGCCCAGCACGATCCTCGCCACGCCGGACCGAAGGAGGGACTCGGCCGCGAACTCGTCGCGAATGCCGCCGCCGGCCTGCACGGGGATGTCCACGGCGGCGGCGATGGCCCTGACCACGTCGCGGTTCACCCCCTCCCCGGTGCGGGCGGCATCGAGATCGACGACGTGGACCCACGGCGCGCCGCCGTTCTCGAAGGCGCGGGCCACCGCCACCGGGTCGTTGTCGTACAGCGTCTCGCGGGAGTAGTCGCCTTGGGCGAGGCGGACGCACGCGCCGCCCCGGAGGTCGATGGCCGGGTAGAAGTCCACGCCCGCTCAGGCCGCGCAGGCAGCGGCGAAGTTGGCCAGTAGGCGCAGGCCCACCGCGCCCGACTTCTCCGGATGGAACTGGGTGGCCCAGAGCGGACCGCGCTCGACGGCGGCCACGACCGGGCCTCCGTAGTCACAGGTGGCGGCCACTTCCGGCGTCGGCTCGGCTGCGAAGGAATGCACGAAGTAGGCCCAGGACCCCTGGCCGATGCCGTCCAGGAGGGCGCTGTGTTCCCGACCGGGCGCGGGGTCGAGCACGTTCCACTGCATCTGCGGCCGCTTCACTCCGGCTGGGAGGGCCCGCACCTCGGCCTCGATCAGGCCGAGGCCGGCCACGTCCGGGTCCTCCTCGGAGCGGCGGTACATCATCTGCATCCCCACGCAGATGCCGAGGAACGGCGTTCCCTCTTCCACCGCGTCCACGGCGACACCGTCGAGCCCGGACTCCCGCAGCGCCTCCATGCAACGGCCGAAGGCGCCGACACCCGGGAGCACCACACCGGCCGCGCCCTTCGCTTCCGCCGGCGTGCTCACCAGCACCGCATCGGCGCCCACCTTCTCCAGCGCCTTCTGGGCCGACCGGAGGTTCCCGATGCCGTAGTCGAGCACGGCGATCACCGCCCCCGCCGCCGCCGCTCGCCATCCGGCACGTTGCGAGTACATAGGGGGCGGAATCCGCCCGCCATGTACTCGCAACGCCGGGAGGTGGACCAGGTCTCCGTCACAGGACACCCTTCGTGGAGGGGACGCCGGCGCCGTCGACGCGCACGGCGTCGCGCAACGCTCGGGCCACGCCTTTGAAGCTGGCCTCGAGGATGTGGTGGGTGTTGCGGCCGCGGCGGAGGGACAGGTGCAGGGTGATGCCGGCGCTGGTGGCGAACGACTGCCAGAAGTGCTCGGCCATCTGCGGATCGAACGGCGGTGTGCCCAGCGAGCGGACGTCGGTGCCGCAGTCGATGTCGTAGACGCTGAAGGGGCGGCCCGAGAGATCGAGCGCGACCTCCACCAGGGCCTCGTCGAGGGGCAGGAGGACCGAGCCGAACCGCCGGATGCCCTCCTTGGCGCCCAGGGCCTCCTTGAAGACCTCGCCCAGGGCGATGGCGACATCCTCGATGGTGTGGTGGACGTCGACCTCGAGATCTCCCTTGGCCCGGACGGTCAGGTCGAACCCGCCGTGGCGGCCGAGCTGGGACAGCATGTGGTCGAAGAAGGGCAGCCCCGTGTCCACCGAGGTTTCACCGGTGCCGTCGAGATCGAGCCGGACCTCGATCGTGGTTTCCTTCGTCTCCCGGAAACGTGAGGCCTGGCGGCTCATTACAACACCTCCCCCAGGGCCGAGAGGAATTGGTCGTTCTCCTCACGAGTGCCGACCGTCACGCGCAAGCATCCGCCGAGACGGGGCCACGACGAGCAGTCACGGACCAGGACCGAACGCTCCACCAGGGCCGCCCACACATCTGACCCGTCCTGGGAGAGGGGGCGGAACAGGATGAAGTTGGCGTCCGACGGCCATGCCTCCACCGGCATCTCCGCCAGCGCCGCCGCCAGCCGGGCCCGCTCCGCGGTGAGCATGGCCACCCGCGCCTCCATCTCCGCCCGGTACTCGAGCGCCAGCCGCCCCGCGGCCTGCTTGACGGCGTCGAGGTGGTACGGCAGGGCTCGCTGCTCGAGCTCGGCCACGAGCGGCGCCGGCCCGACCAGGTACCCGAGGCGGACGGCCGCCATCGACCAGGTCTTCGAATAGGTCCGCACGACCACCAACCCCACCCCGTCGCCCACCAGCTCCAGCGCCGACCAGGGGGCGAACTGCCCGTAGGCCTCGTCCACCACGACGATGCCCGGAGCCAGGTCCAGCACCTCGGCGACGGTGGCGGCCGACTCGGCGCCACCGGTGGGGTTGTTCGGCGAGCAGAGGAAGGTGATCTCCGGCTTGGCCTCCGACAGGACGCGCTTGACCTCGCCCAGGTCGAGGCTGAAATCGGGCCGGCGCTCGCCCACCACCACCTGGGTGCGGGTGAGGCGGGCGATGTGGGAGTGGAGGGCGTAGGTCGGCTCGAACACCGCAGCGGTGCGACCGGGGCCGCCGTAGCTGGACAGCACCGTCTGTAGGACCTCGTTGGAGCCGTTGCCGGCGAAGACCTGGTCGGGCCGCACGCCGTGGAGGGAGGCCAGGGACTTGCGCAGCGCGGTGGCCCGCCGATCCGGGTACCGGTGCAGAGGCAGCACCTTGACGGCCTCGGCCAGGTCGTCGAGGAAGGCCCGAGGCGGCGGGTAGGGCGACTCGTTGGGGTTGAGGCGGACCTCGAGGTCCACCTGAGGCGAGTGGTACCCCTCGCCGAGCCCCTGGTCGTCGCTGGCGGGAATGAGACCGCCCATCAGCCCCTCCCCCGGATGCGCACGGACTCGGCATGAGCGGCCAGGCCCTCGGCCTCGGCCAGAGCCGCGACATGGGGGGCCAGGCGGGCCAGCCCGGCTTCGTCGACGGAGACGACGTGGATGGTCTTGACGAAGTCGTCCACCCGGAGGGCGCTGGCAAAGCGGGCCGATCCGTAGGTGGGTAGCACGTGGCTCGGGCCCGCCACGTAGTCACCCACGCTGGCCGGCGACCACGGGCCGCAGAACACGGCGCCGGCGTGGCGCACCAGCGCCACAAGGTCCTCGGCGCCGTCGCACATCAGCTCGAGGTGCTCAGGGGCGATGGCGTTGGCCACCTCGAGCGCCTGCTCCGGCCCGTCGACCAGAACGGCGTAGCCACCTTCGCCCAGGGTGGCTTCGATCTGGGAGCGGCGGGGCGAGGCGGCCACGATCCGTGCCACCTCGGTGGACACCGCTTCGGCCGTGGCCTCCGACCAGGTGATCAACCAGGCCAGGCCGTCGGGCCCGTGCTCGGCCTGCACCACCACGTCGATGGCGGCGAACTCCGCCGGCACCGTCTCGTCGGCCACCACGACCACCTCGGACGGACCAGCGAAGGACCCCGGTACGCCGACGGCGCCCTCCCCCGCCACCTCCCGCTTGGCCAGCGAGACGTAGATGTTGCCCGGCCCCACGATGACGTCGACCGCCCGGATCGACTCGGTGCCGTAGGCCATGGCCGCCACCGACTGGGCGCCACCGACCCGGTACACGTCGTTGACGCCGGCCAGGGCGGCGGCAGCGAGAATGGCGGGGGCGACGGTGCCGCCGGCGGTGGGCGGCGAGCAGACCACGACCTCGGACACGCCGGCCACCCGGGCAGGCACGGCCGACATCAGCACGCTGGACACGAGCGGCGCCGTCCCGCCGGGGACGTACACGCCGGCACGGTCGACGGGCCGGCGCACCTCGCGGACTGTGAGGCCATCCTGCTGGTGAAGCTCGTCGCCGCGGAGCTGCTGGCGGTGGAAGGCGACGATGGCGTCGTTGGCCACCTCCAGCGCCTCCCGCAGCGCCGGCGCGGTGGCGTCCAGGGCCGCCTTCAGCTCGCCGGGCGGCACCCTCAGCTCGTCCACCCGCACGCCGTCGAAGCGCTCGGTGAGGTCGCGCACGGCGGCGTCACCGCCGGCCCGCACCTCGGCCAGGATGGCCTGCACGGCGTCGATGGGGGGCTCCTTGGCCGCGTGGGGCCGAGGCAGGAGGGGGCGCCAGTCGCCGGGTTTGGCGCCACGAAGGTCGAGTCGCTGGAGCATGGGGAGCGTTCGAGCGTACCGCCGGGGCTGCAGCCGCCCCCCGGCAATAAGCGACAATGCCGGCGTGCCGTCAGCGATACCGGAACTGTCGTCCATATCCACCGCCCTGGAGGAGCTGTCCAAGCGGGTGACCGCCATCGCCGAGGACTTCGCCGGGTCCAAGCGCGACGACCTCGCCGCCGAGCTGTACCAGGTGGAGCGGGCCCTCTCCACCGCCTCCCGCACCCTCGCCCGCGTGGTGAGCGCCGGCACCTGAGGTAGGCCGAGCTGGATCGGCCACCAACCAGAGCGAACGTGACGGCCCTCAGACAGGCCGATGCCGCGGCACACGACGGCCATCACGCGCTCCGGGCGACTGGTGGCGCCGGCCCGGCCCGCTCCTTCTTGGGATGTCGCACGTGCGTGGGCGGGACCATCTCCCGTTTGCCCTTGCCGGCCACCAGCGCCCACCCCTTGTGGGTCTTGAGGTCGTGGTGGTGGCCACACA
>DATLOM010000049.1:0-75561 GCA_035536185.1 Acidimicrobiales bacterium
AGCCGAAGCGCCGGCGCCGCGAAACCCAGCCCTGACCACTCTCGATCTGGAGTACATAGCCGGCGGAATCCGCCCCTTATGTACTCCAGAACGAAGGTGTCGGCGTCCTAGCGGGTGGGGTCGAGCTGGTCGAGGTCCTCAACCGGGTCTGCCGGCGCCGGCTGCCCATGCTTGCGGGCCTTGCGCAGCTCCCAGAACACGGGCAGCACCGAGAGAACGATGATGACGCCGATCACCGGGTAGAGGTACTTGTCGATGTCGATGGCCTCGCCCAGCCAGAAGCCGAGCATGGTCACGCCGACGCCCCACAGGAGGCCGCCGATGATGTTGAACCGGAAGAAGGTGCGGTAGGGCATGCTGCCGGCACCGGCCACGATGGGCGCGAAGGTGCGGACGATGGGGATGAACCGGGCCAGCACGATGGTCTTGGGCCCGTACTTCTCGAAGTAGCTCTGGGCCTTCTCGATGTACTCCTGCTTGAAGAAGCGCGAGTCGGGGCGGCGGAACAGGGCCGGACCCACCTTGTTGCCGAAGGCGTAGCCCACCTGGTCGCCGATGACGGCGGCGAGGAACACGCCCACGAGCACGACGCCAAGTGTCAGGTCGCCCCGGGCGCAGAACACGCCGGCGGTGAAGAGCAAGGAGTCGCCGGGAAGGAAGAAGCCGACCAGTAGGCCGGACTCGGCGAAGACGATGAGAATGAGCCCGAGAGTGCCGAAGGTCTCGAGTAGATGTCGTGGGTCCACCCGCAGGGACGCTACCGTCGTCGGCCGCGGCTTGACAGCACCCGCCCCGTCTGCCCACCCTCGTAGGAGACATGCCCAAGCCCCTCGTCATCGTCGAGTCCCCCGCCAAGGCCAAGACCATCGCCGGCCTGCTCGGGCCCGGGTTCGTGGTGGAGTCCTCCGTCGGCCACGTCCGGGACCTCCCCGGCGACCCCTCGGAGATCCCGCTGGCCTACCGGGGCGAGCCCTGGGCCCGCCTGGGCATCGACGTGGACAACGACTTCAAGCCGCTCTACGTCATCCCCCAGCGCAAGAAGGACGTGGTCAAGAAGCTCAAGGCCGCATTGAAGGACGCCAGCGAGCTCTATCTCGCCACTGACGAGGACCGCGAGGGCGAGTCGATCGCCTGGCACCTGCTGGAGGTGCTGGCACCGAGGGTGCCGGTCAAGCGCATGGTGTTCCACGAGATCACCCGGTCGGCCATCGAGCGGGCGGTGGAGGAGTGGCGGGAGCTGGACATGCCCCTGGTCGACGCCCAGGAGACCCGACGGCTGCTCGACCGCCTCTACGGCTTCGAGGTCTCGCCCGTGCTGTGGCGCCGCATCCGGCCCCGCCTCTCGGCCGGGCGGGTGCAGAGCGTGGCCACCCGCATGATCGTGGAGCGCGAGCGCGAGCGCATGCGTTTCCGCACCGCCGGCTGGTGGGACCTCGAGGGCACGTTCGCCAAGGAAGCCTCGGCCTTTACCGCCGGCCTCGTCGGCCTCGATGGCCGGCGCCTGGCCACGGGCAAGGACTTCACCGAGGACGGCCGGCTCAAGGAGGCCGCCGGCTCCGGCGCCGGGGTGGTGCGTCTGGACGAGGCCGAGGCCGGCGCCCTGGCCGGGCGGCTCTCGGCCAGCACGTTCACCGTGCGCTCGGTGGAGGAGAAGCCCTACCGGCGCTCGCCGTACCCCCCCTTCATGACGTCCACCCTGCAGCAGGAGGCCGGCCGCAAGCTGCGCTTCGACTCCAAGCGCACCATGCAGATAGCCCAGCGCCTGTACGAGAACGGCTACATCACCTACATGCGCACCGACAGCACGAACCTGTCGGAGACGGCGCTGAGCGCGGCCCGCCGCCAGGCCACCCAGCTGTACGGCGCCGACTACGTGCCCGAGCAGCCGCGCCGGTACGCGCGGAAGGTGAAGAACGCCCAGGAGGCCCACGAGGCCATCCGTCCCGCCGGCGACGACTTCCGCACGCCCGACAGCGTCTCCCGTGAGCTCTCGGGCGACGACCTGCGTCTCTACGAGCTGGTCTGGAAGCGCACGGTGGCTTCCCAGATGGCCGACGCCGTGGGGCGTACCGTGCAGATCCGGGTGGCCGGCACCTCCTCGGCCGGCGAGGACACCGAGTTCGGCACCAGCGGCAAGGTCATCACCTTCCCGGGCTTCTTCCGGGCGTATGTGGAAGGTTCCGACGATCCCGAGGCCGAGCTGGAGGACCGTGAGGTTCGTCTTCCCGCTCTGGCCGTGGGCGACGCTTTGGATCTAGCCGGGCTCGAGGCCAAGGGCCACACGACCCAGCCGCCGCCCCGCTACACCGATGCCTCCCTCGTGAAGGCCCTGGAGGACAAGGGCGTGGGCCGGCCGTCCACCTACGCCAGCATCATCTCCACCATCCAGGACCGGGGCTACGTGTGGAAGAAGGGGCCGGCCCTGGTGCCCACCTTCACCGCCTTTTCGGTGGTGAAGCTGCTGGAGCTCCACTTCGACCAGCTGGTGGACTACGGCTTCACCGCCCGCCTGGAGGACGACCTCGACGAGATCGCCGCCAAGCGCCAGGAGCGGGTGCCGTGGCTGTCCCGGTTCTACTTCGGGAACGGCACCCCGGGCCTCAAGCCGCTGATCGCCGAGCGCCTCGACCAGATCGACCCCCGCGAGGTCAGCGCCACCCTCATCGGGGCAGACAGCGAAGGGCGTGAGATCTTCGTGCGGGTGGGCCGCTACGGCCCGTATCTACAGCGGGGTGAGGACGAGCGTGCTTCCATCTCCGAGGACCTGGCTCCCGACGAGCTGACCGTGGAGCGGGCCGAGGAGCTGCTGTCCGCGCCGAGCGGCGACCGCACCCTGGGCACCGACCCCGAGACCGGCCTGACCGTGACGGTGAAGGCGGGCCGCTTCGGCCCCTATGTCCAGCTGGGCGAGGTCGACCCGTCGCCGAAGTCCAAGCAGAAGCCGGCCACCGCGTCGCTGTTCAAGACCATGACACCGGAGAGCGTCACCCTGGAGGACGCCCTGCGGCTCCTCACGCTGCCGCGGGTGGTGGGGGTGGACCCGGCGACCAACGAGGAGATCGTGGCCCTCAACGGCCGCTACGGGCCTTACCTGAAGAAGGGCACCGACAGCCGCTCCTTGGAATCCGAGGAGCAGCTGCTCTCTATTTCTCTGGACGAGGCTCTGGCCGTATATGCCAAGCCCAAGGAGCGCCGGGGCCGGGGCGCCGCTGCCGCGCCCTTGCGGGAGCTGGGCCCCGACCCAGTGTCCGGCGGCGCCATCGTCGTCAAGGAGGGCCGCTTCGGCCCCTACATCACCGACGGAGAGGTCAACGTCACCGTCCCACGCGGGGACTCCATAGAGGAACTGAGCCCCGAGCGGGCCGCCGAGCTGCTGGCCGACAAGCGGGCCAAGGGGCCGGCGCCCAAGAAGCAGGGCGCCAAGAAGCCGGCGGCGGCCAAGGCGAAGGCCAAGCCCAAGGCGGCCAAGGCGGCGAAGGCCAAGGTCGCCAAGAAGGCCACCACCGCCTCCTGAACAGGTTTCGGGCGCCGGCGGCGGGAGCTGGCGCGCCGGAGCCGGGGTGGCCGCCGGGGCGGCTCCTCCGGAACTTGACCCTCCCCCGCCTCCACGGCGGCCACCCTTAGTTCGTGGCCTCCCTGCGGAACTTGCCCCGCACAGGCGGCCACCCCGTGGGACGTCACCGCCCTCTTGTCACGCTCCCTCGGGCCCGCTGGTGCGTCACCGCCCCCGCCTCACGGGCCCCCGGCGCCCCCCTTGTCGCTCACCGGGCCCTGGCTCTACGGTGGCCAGCCCCCTGGGACGTCACCGCCTCTGCTTGCACGGCGCCTACCCGCCGCGAGATCAACCCGCGGCGGTATCATCGAACGCAAGGGGTGTTGCCGTGGCCGATCTCGTTTCGCTCCACCTTCGGGCGGTCAAGGGGTTCGAGTCGCGGGTGCTCGCCCTCGCCGACGACGATTGGTCCCGGCCGACGCCCTGCGCCGACTGGGACGTGCGGGGCCTGGTCAACCACATGTTGTCGGAGAACCTCTGGACCCCGCCGTTGCTGGCGGGGATGACGATCGAACAGGTCGGCGACCGGTTCGAAGGGGATCAGCTCGGCCAGGACCCCAAGCACGTGTGGCAGCAGGCCGCGGCGGACAGCCTGGTCGCCGTCGCCCAGCCCGACATCCTGGCCACCACCGTCCATGTCTCGTTCGGCGACATCTCGGCCGAGGAGTACGTCACCCAGCTGACGGTCGACCACACCATCCACGCGTGGGACCTGGCCCGGGCCATCGGCGGCGACGAGCACCTCGACCCCGAGCTGGTCGAGCTGGCCCTCGACTACCTGTCGACTCACGCCGAGGAGTGGCAGACAGCGGGCGTCTTCGGCCCACCGCTGGCGCCCCCGGAAGGAGGCGGCCGCCAAGGCGAGCTGCTGGCCCTGTCCGGCCGCTCCCATTCATGGCCACAGCCATACAGCGCTGGCAACGCCTAACGGCTATAGAAGGCGCCCGGAGGGCGGTCACAGCCGGTGGATGATCACGTCGTCGGCGAAAGCGGCCAGCGCCCGCAGGTCCTTCAGGTCGCTCCCCAGAACCGTGCCGCCGGGTTCGGCCATGGCCACCACCACCGCATCAACAGCGGATCCCTGGCCGGCGAGAGTTCGAAGAGCGCCGGCCCTTCGTGCCAGCGGCGCCGGCAGCTGCTCGACGATGTCACATGTCTTCAAGAGCCGGTTCACGTGCGCGTCTGTATGTTGCTGTCCGGACAACGACTCGACCAGAACCACCGAGGGAACGGTCGGCGGCCAGAGCCCGTCCCTCTTCAACACGGTGACAAGTGCTGCGGTGTGCTGGCGGCGTCGGGCTAGGCCGGTGACCCCGCCCGAGTCGAGGACGAGGCGAGTCATGCCGTGGTACTGGCTGGACCCCGCCGTTGGATGCGGCGGGATAGCGCTTCTGCACGGGCGATGGCCTTTGCTGACGGCTGGCCCACTTTTTCGATCAACTCAGCCACGTACCGGTCGGTCTCCTCGAGCAGCTCCTGGCGACGAAGCTCGGCCCGCACCGCGTCCTGCAGCAGCTCCGAAGCCGGCAGCTCTCTCGCCTTGACCTCTTTGTACAGCTCGTCTGGTAGATACACCTGCATCCTCGGCATACGTCTAGTATACGCCTATCGCGCAAGAGGCGAGGGCGCATCCCGCCAATCCGAAGGCAACGGAGCTCGCCCTTGCGAGGGAGACTTAGCTGGCCGCGGCCAGCTCGTCGTCGCTGTCCGGCGCCGGCGACGGCGATCTGTCGGTTGAGCGCGGGGTCTCCCACGCCGCCGGCGGCCCGGTTGCCCTGGTCTGGCGGGGGTGACGGGGGTCCTCTGGAGGGACAAGCGGTCGCTTCCCGGTTCCGTGGACCAGCGCCCACCCCTCGTAGGTCTTGAGGTCGTGGTCGTGGGGACAGAGGCGGTCGATCCACTCCAGCAGGGTGATGCGGGTGGCGGCCCAGTCGTGGCGGTGGTCGTTCTCGAGCCCCACGGTGGCGTCGCAGCCTTCCCGCCGGCAGGTGGGAGCCAGCCAGTCCAGGGCACTCAGCTGATGGGCGCTGGGTCTTCGCCCCAGGTGCGCGACGTTGACCACGTCCTGGCCCCGGGTGACCACAGCGGCCAGGAACGGGTCGTCGGTGGCAATCATGGCCCGCACCACTGAAACCGGCACCTGGCCTACGCCGGCGACCTCGCAGGTTTCATCGCCTGTCACAAAGCCGCGCACGAGGGCATCCCAGTCGATTCGCACCACGATGCGGGTGGGCGACGGCGGTCGCCGAGGCACCAGCGGTTGACGGGGGCCGGATCGCGGGGCCAGGGCGGCGGCGGCACCCCCGGTGGCCGGATCGCGTGAATCGTGCCCGCCGCCGGCAGGAGTGGCCGTGTCACCTCCATCGACACCGCCACCGCCGCCAGCGTCTCGAGAGTTCGGCGCCCAAGCGTTGTCGTTCCCGCCAGGATCGCTGGGGCCGCCACGGTCTCCGCCACTGTCCGATGGAGCGCCGCTGGCCCATGCTGAGGGGGCTCCCCGAGCCGCTCGTGCCATGGCCAGCACACCATCGGCGGCATAAGCCTGGGCCGGCTCGTGGCGGCCTTCACGCCGGCCAGGTTGAACGCCTGGGTGGCGTAGCCGGAGATCACGCTCCAGACCTCAGCCACCTGCTCGACGGTGGAGTGGAACAGGATCTCCGCCGATCCGTCGCCACAGTTGCGCCGGCGGGCGAAGCGCGCAGCCAGTATCCGCTTGTGGCGCTCCTCGGCATCACGGTCGGCTGCGGCCCTGGTGCGGTCGCACTCGTTCTTCAGCTCCGACAGCGTCGAATGCCCCGCTTGGTCCACCAGGCGACCCTCAGCGGCCGGGTCGGCTTCAGTTGCGTCGGAGATGGCCGCGGCCTGCTCGGGAGAGACCCTTCCTTCCCGAGCAGCGGCATCGAGTTTGGGCTGCTTGGCCAGGCGCTTTCCGGTCCGGATCGTCTCAGCCGCCTTGCCCACCGTGGTGCCCGTCTTTCGGGCCAAAGCATGAGCGGGGGTTTTGTCACCCTCTCGGGTGGCGACCTCGGTCTCTGCCACCCGGGCGGCCAGCAGGGCCTTGACCGTGGCCGCCATCTTCTCGATGGTCGCGGCGTCGTCGACCATGGCGTTGGCCTGGGCGGGGCTCACTAGAGCGGGATCGAAGCCGGCGGCGAACTCGCCCACCTTCTCCCGCAACCTTCCCAGCTCGACCCGACCGAACATGCGTTCATTTTTGCATGGGGGTGTGACACGATCGCCCCTGCCGCCGAGGTGCCAAGAGGCGTGAGCGTCTGTCACGCTGGGGCGCGTTGGTCCCGCAAAAGCCAGGATTATTGCTTTGTATAATTTGGCATATTGACAGCGTCGATCTGCATGGGAAGCTCTCCTCATCGAACCATTGAGTTGGCGCCGGCGAGTGGCTGGCCCGTTGAAGAGGAGGCATAGTGAGCCTCACACCTTGCTCTCTGCTTTGGCTGGCGGCAGTGCAGCGGGGAGACAGACCTTTCGGGGTGTGGGTGCCCCCGGTGCCTCGAGACGCATGCCAGGAGGGATGTCAGAACCGACCACGACCGGGCGAGGGTTCGCCGGCATCGGCGCCGTCTTGCTCGGTCTGTTCATCGGGGCGCTGCCCGCCTCACTGGGTACGAGCATCGGCGTCAGTGTCATCACCGGCGTGGTCGCCGGCGTGATCGCGTTCCGTCTACTGAGGTGGTTCGGGTCAAAAGTCGATGCTCGGTTTCGCTGGGATATCCCACCGGCGCGTCTCGCAGTTGACCGCCGCGGTATTGGTCATCGTGAGCCTGATGAGCGTCCTCAATGGGGTTTGGTTCACGCCGGTGCTGATGGGCGTGTTCATTCTCGAGATCTCCACCCTCGGGGGGACCGAAAAGACGGAGTACGAGCAAAGGCTGCGACAGTGGCGGGTTTCGTCGCCGGCCCGGTGGGGACTCCTCTCGGGAGCGGCTCTCATCCTCGCTGCTGCGATGATTGCGTCGAGGACGCTGCCGGGTGGTTGTTCCTCTTCCTTTGGGGGCTGGGTTATGGCCTCTGGACAGCGGCATCGTCAAGAACACGGGGCAACCAGCCGCCAGCATTAGCGGCTGAATGAGCCGCTGCCCCTGTGGCGCGATCACGGATGATCGTCCTCACAGGAGCGCCGGGGCCACGCGAAGCCGAGGTATCATGAGGGTCATTCAGCCGGCAGGTTCGTGGTTAGCAACCTTCCTGGCTGCAGCTGAGGAAGAGGCCCGGCGGCGGGGAGCTTGGCATTGCATGTGAGCCATCTGGCGCTCGCGCTTGCGCGTCCCTCTGAAGGGAGCCGCGGCCCTACTTGGCGATCCCGGCGTCGCCGCGCCTGACTGGCGAGAGCAGATAGTGAGGATTCTCGGCTGGCGGGAAGGCGCGCTTGCCGAGAGCGAGGGGCGGCCACCCCGAACCGTGGCCGACTCACCGGAGCAGCTCCGCTTCACCGGCACGATCGAGGTGGACGCGGCTGTGAGCTACGTCGTTGAGCTGGCGACCGTGGAGGCGGCCGCTAACCGCAGTGACGTGGGCCCCCAGCACGTCCTCGTCGCCCTCCTGCTCGAAGGGGAGAGCATTGGCGCGGGTACGGGTGCGTGGCTCGGCATGACGCCCGGAAGAGTGCGCGCCGCCGCCGGGCTGATCAATGAGGCGAGAGTCGTAGCCGATGGCGCGCCGCACGCACGCGTGCAGCGAGGAGGCGGCACCGGCCCCATAGTGCTCGCGGGCGGCGGCGGCCGGCAGCTTCCGCAGGAATTATCGACCTCGTGCGCCAGGCGGCCCCTGGGCGCCGTCCACGCGCAGTTCTCGTCGATGCGGGTTGGCGAGGCCCACTGACCGCTGCCAGTCGACAACACCGTGCGGAGAGCCTTGGCGGCGGTGACGTCGACGTCGTTGACTCCGGAGTAGCGGAGAGACCAGACGCTTTCGCACCTGCGGCCTGCGAGCTGCTGGCGTCGGCAGACCTAGTGTGGTTGGGCGGCGGCGACGCGGCGGCCATCTACGATCGATTGTGGGCCACGCCGGCGCTCGATGCCATCTCTTGCGCCAGCGAAGGGGGTGTAGTCGTCGGGGGCGCCTCGGCGGGTGCCATGGTGTGGGGGGCGGGAATGCTGTCTGACCACGCGTCGCTCGGTGATCCCGAGCCATTTCCGCTTCTTGGCTGGCTTGGCGATTTCGTCGTCTTTGCCCACTACTGGCCCACGCGCGAGCGGACCATGCGACAACATCTCGCAGCCTTTCCGAACTGCCGGGCGGTGGGCGTCGCCCACGGTGGCATCGTTGTGGCCGGCGGACCCCACAACGATCTACGAGTGCTCGGTCGGGGAGCGCAAGGCACGGAGACGGTGGTGCTCAACGGTGCTGATGTGCCAGTGAAGATCCCTCTGAGCTCGTCAGGGGCTGGCATCACTCGTTCAAAGCACGCTGGACGACGGTCCACAACGCCCTCCGCTACGGCGGCGGCGCCTTGATAGCCCTCGGCCTGCTGCTGTTGCTCTCCATCCCGCTCGGCCGCATCCGGCCCCGCAAGGCGAACAGCGAGCCATGAGGGAATGGTGACGAGCCCTGCGGTGAGGTAAGTCAGTGACCACCGTGACCTATCCGAGCTTCGATGAGCTGGTCCACGCCGTGGACCTGCGGCATTTCGTCTGAGGAGCGAGCCAAGGTGGCGGGAATCAGTGCGGCGAGACGATCGACAGACCCGATGCTTCGGCGGCGAGGGCCATGCGGGTGTCGTAGGTGACGAGCTGGCCGAGGTCGGCGCCCAGGAGCTGGGCAGTGGCGAGGTGGATCGCGTCGAGGGAGCGCACCTCGACCGGTAGCAGGGCTCCGGCAGCGTTCAGCACACGGTCGTTAACCCGTATCAGGTCGACTCCGGCGAGAACCTCCCGTGCACGATTTTCGGCTGCCTCGCCGGCGGGGAGCATGGCACGGAGAACCTCGGTGCGGGCCAGGGCGCTCGACACCAGGGGACGCCGGCGCCTCAGGTAGCGCCGAAGAGCGGCCGACTCTGGCTCACGAACGGCGAGCTTCACGATCGCCGACGAATCGAGGTACGTGGCCATCACCGCTCGTGACGGCGGAGGTCGTCCAGCGTTGTGGACGGGAGTTGGGCACCCTCCGGCAGGTGAAGCGGTTCCGGCAGGCCGTCCAGATCCACGGTGGCGGCCTCCACGTCACCGCCGGCACGCAACCGCTCCAGTCGGCCGCCCTCTGGGAGCGGAGTAAGCAACGCCACGGGCCGGCCTCGGTCAGTGATCTCGATCGTCTCGCCCTTCTCCACGCGGCGCAGCAACTCGCTGGCCCGCTGCCGTAGCTCACGTACTCCTACCCTGGGCACGTGCTAGTAGTAGCACATCGGACAGGAGTGGGGTTCCGCTCAGAGCTGTTCGGCGGTCACGAGGAGGCGCAGGTGGCTGTCGGCCCATTGGTCCAGAGCGCCGGCGCCGAACGAGGCCCGGGTGGCGGTGCAGAGGTCGGCCAGGGCCGTGCCCGCACCGGCCAACCCGACACGGCGTAGCTGGTTCGCCGAGTCCTCGGCCCGCCGGGCCCATCCGGCAGGCAGGTGTCGCCAGCCCCGATGCGGCACCTCGGCGGACACCGATAGCGCAGACTCCACGGCCGCCGCCATGGGGTCTTTCGGGATCTCGGAGCTCAAGGCCATGGCCGTGTGGCTTGCCGGGGCAAACGCGGGGATCACGACGGTGTCGCCGGCCACCACCGCTGTCGGCTCGATCACCACCATGCCGGCCCCCCGGCGCAGATGTCCGGCGACGAAGCGAACGGGGCCGTGGGTGCCGGCGAGGGCTTCGGCCAGGGCGTCTATGGCGCCGCCCGCCGCGCTGGTGTGGGCCAGCGAAACCGTCGCCCGTCCCACCGGAGCAAGGATGGCGACGACGAGCCGTTGCTGGCCCGCGAGGTACTGGACGTCCTCCACCTCCTCGACCATCACGGCCCGCACCTCCTCGGCGACCACGCGAGGGCGGACGACGGCGGGGGGGAGACCGGCCAGCCGGGCCGCCTCGGCGTCCAGATCCTCCACCAGGACTCCCGGCGGAAGGCGCTGCCACGTGCCGGACGACGGGACGACGGTGGTCCGGGCCACTCGGCTCTCGGTTATGCGCACCACCCGATTGGCCGCCCTCAGGGCCGACTCGGTGACCACGTTCCCGGCTGCCAGGGCGGACAGCCGCGTGCCGCCTGCCTTTCGCCTCCCCAGTGCCTCGGCGCTCGGTGGCTCGTCGCCCTCCTCCACCTCGGCCCGGCGCCGCAGGGCGAGCACCACTCCCGCCTCCTGGTGGGCGAGGTACACCTCGACGGTCCGGATGCTGTCGTCGCCCCACACCCGGGCACCGAGGCCGGTCAGGCGCAGCAGGCGTAGCGGCGTCTGCGCCGCCTCCTCGGTGCCGAGGACAGCCGGGCGCAGCGAGGCGCCATGACCCACCACGCAGCGGTGGCGGGCGACGATCTCGGCCAGGAGCCCGGCCACGTCCTCGGGCCGGTACCGGGCACTGCGCTGGCGGTAGGCGTCGAGCTGGTCGGCCGCCTCGTCCAGGGCGTCGATCGGCCAGCGCAGGTTGCGGGCTTCGAGGGCGCGGCGAGCCTGGAGGATCGACGTCGACACGGCGCCGGCGGTGTGGACGACGCCGTCGGCCAGGAGGTCGGCGACGACGGCCAGGGCAGGCTCGGCTCCGGAGCCAGTGGTTGCCCGGGCAACTGTCGAGCTCTCCTCTCGTGCTCCCGCCGTTGGTGCTGCCGCGAGAGATCCATCGCCGCCCACGGCTACGTCCACGACCGCCGGTGCTGTGGTGCCGGCATCGATGGCGTCCGCGCTACGGAAGGCCCACACGGCCAGCGCCACCGCGTCCTCCCGCGTTCCGCGCGCCGCGTCCACCCGGGCGTAGCCAAGCTCCCCGGGCACGAGAAACCGCACCGTGCAGGAGGCGAGCTCCACGGTGGGGACCGGGTCGTCGGCGGTGGCGCGCCGTACCCGGGCGCGGTAGCCCGCCCGGTGCGCCTTGCGGGCGATCGTCAGGACCCGGCTGCCGATGAACGCTTCCAGCTCCTCGTCGGAGAAGCAGGCCGGCGACCATGGCGTGGGCGCGGCCCCCGACTCGACGGTCCCCTCGGCCGACCGGTCGCGATAGGCGAGAACGGCCATGACGCGGTGGCGGCACACGCCCGAGGCCAGGCAGCTGCAACGGGCCTTCTCGATGGTGACACCGGGGGCCAGGACCACCTCCACGCCGTTGGGAAAGACCCCCGTGACCGCGCCGTCCTCTGCCTCCACGATGGTCGGTCCTCTTCCCTCCCCGACCTCGCGGGCCGAACGCCGAACGATCCCGCGGTTGGCCAGCGCCGCCAGCGACTCGTCGCTCAGGGCCAGGAGGTCCTGCCGCATAGCGCGGGTCACCGCCCGATGCGTTCGGCCAGGAACGCCGCCAGCTCCCCCGGCGTCATGGCGCCCACCGAGGCGCCGGCATTGGCCAGCTGCTGGGCGACCTCGGCGTTGTAATCGGGGTTCGCCTCCTCGTCGAGGGCGGCCAGCCCCATCACGTTGGTCCCCTGCTCGACCAGCGAGCGGACCATGCGCACCAGCCGGAAGGGATCTCCGCCCTCGTAGAAGTCGGTGATGAGCACCACGATGGTCCGCCGGGGGTTGTCCACCAGCCCGGCGGCGAAATCCACGGCCTTGGCGATGTCGGTCCCACCACCCAGTTGCACCTTCATCAACAGCTCCACAGGGTCGTCCACGTCGGCGGTGAGGTCGACAACGGCGGTGTCGAAAGCGATCAGGTGGGTGCGCACGCCGGGAAGGCTCCACAGGCAGGCAGCCGTTACCGCCGAGTGGATGACCGAGCCGGCCATTGACCCGGATTGGTCCACCACGAGGATGATCTGCCAGCGGTCCAGCTCCCGGCGGGTACGGGAGAAGAAGTGGGCCGTCTCCACGTAGAGGCGCCGCTCCTCGGCCCGGTAGTGGCGGAGGTTGTCTTGGATGGTGCGGCGGAAGTCGAAGCTGCTGGCCCGCCGCAGCCTGCTGGGGCGCCGGGACCGGGCGCCGCTGAAGCTCTGTCTGATCTCGGTGGCCATCTTCTCCATGAGCTCGCGGACCACCTGCTCGACGATGCGCCGGGCCAGTCGGAGCACCTCGGGGTTCATCAGGTGCTTGGTGCGAAGAACGGCCTTGAGCAGGGTGGCGTTGGGCTCGATGCGCTCGAGGACGTTCGGGTCGGTCACGACCTCGTGGATCTGGTAGCGCTCCACGGCGTCCCGCTCGAGGCGCTCGATGGTCTCCCTCGGAAAGAGCCGGTGGACGTCGTCCAGCCATCTGGCCGTGGTGAGGACCGAGGCTTCCAGGCCGGCGCCCCGGACGTCGCGGCGGTCCAGGTCGGACTCGCGCCGGTAGAGCCACTCGAGCGTGCTGTCGCGGGCCTGGGCGTCCTCGCCGAGGCCACCCCCCCCACCCCCCCCTCCCGTGCAGGCGTGCCCGGCCTCGCCCAGCACCAGCCGCCACCGCTCCAGGACCGGGTCGGGATCGGCCACTTCAGTCCCCCTCGCCCGGACCGCCGACCCGACGTAACAGAGCTTCGCGACTCAACAGATCTTCGACCCGGGCTTCCACGGCCCGGGCATGAGCCAGCAACTCGGGATCGGCGGTCAACCGGAGCAGCGAACGCCCCGAGCCGACCAGACCCCGCCGCTCGAGAAGGATGTTGGCGATCATCTCCCGCTCGCGGGGTGGGAACCAGGAGAAGGCGAGGCGCAGTGCGGGGAGGGCGATCAGGAAGTCGTGCTCGGAGAAGTTGGCGATGACGTCGTCGAGCAATCCGATGATGCCGCCGGTCGACAGCACCTGCTCCCGGGCCAGGGCGAAGAGCCCGGCCAGGAAATCGCCGAGTACGGCGGGTCGGGCCGCGCTCCGCACCGAGCGCTCGATCGCCGCCACGTCGCCGGCGCTGTCCTCGTCGAGGGCCCAGACCAGGCCGATCGCCGCCCCCCTTAGGTCCGGTGGCCGGTCGATGGCAGACGAGCGAACGAAGACGCCCAGGACCGACGAGCGGTCGATGGAAAGGACCGAGTCGGCGTGGATGAGGGCGTCGCGCACGGCGACGACGGCCTGAAGGCGGGGACCGTCGGCCGGCGCAGGCCCTCCGCGGATGGCCTCGACCAGCCACAGTGCCCTGATGGTGGCGGAGTCGATCACGCCGGCCATGGCACTGCTCCCGGCCGCGCCCAACAGGCGGTCGTGGCGCCACAGCCCCAAGGCGGTGGACAGGAGGGTGCCGAGACCCCCCAGGTCGCTGATGGAGCCGACCAGCAGGGCGATCTCGGCGACGGCCCGGCCGGACAGCTCGTCGAGTCCGCACAGCGCAGCGTCGAACAGCAGCGCGGCCAGCCCGCCGGCGTCGCCGGCGACGTGGGCGAAGCGGTCACCAAGGGCGGCGGCCGCGGCCTCGGCCAGCGTGGCGCCATAGGAGCCGGCTTCGATCACCGACGGGAGCCGGAGCTCGGAGTCCTCCAGCTCCCATACCTCGGAGAGCACCGGATCATCACCACCCACCTCCGGGCCTGACGTCCGGAGAACTCCCGGGATGGCGAGGACCCTGAGGCGGTGGAGCACCCGGCTGGCCCCCAGTCCTCTGGGCTCTGTCAGGTCCGCCTCGAAGCGGCCGGCGAGAGGTATCCGGTAGCGCTCGAGCTCGGCCTCGATGTCGTCGACCAGCGGCGGATGGGGCGTGTCCGGGTGGAGGCGGCCGACCACCTCGCCGGAGAGGGCGGCCACCATCTCCACGACGACCGGCTCGGTTCCCGGGGCCAGGCGGCCGCGCCCGGTCCACGGCAGGGGTCGATCCAGCGAGTCGGTGACCAGGGCGCTGACCAGCCCGTCGAGGACGTCGACCCGCCCGGGGGGAGCGTGGCCACGCAGGCGGGCCAGGCCGAGGGCCATCGTGCGGGCGGCGACGAGATCGGCGGTCGACACCTGCTGGCGGCGCCGGCGGAGGCGCTCGACCACCGACTCGACAACGGAGGCACCGGCCTCGTCGGCGCCCTTCTCCCAGAGCCGCTGGTAGTAGCGAGGCGACGGCATCCCCGACTGGTAACCGACGAAGGCGTCGAGACGGCGGAACGAGAAGGGCACCAGGTAGCTGCCCCCCACGGCCCCGGCCGGGAACACCGGCACGTCGGGCCACCCCGAAGGGGTGGGCGGGTGCTGACGGCCCGCGCCTCCTGTGGCCGCGGCGACCAGGGCGGGGCGGTGGAAGCCCCCGGTGACCACCACCACGTGGCGATCACCGGCGTCGGCCACCGCTGCCCGCACCCACTCCGCCATGTAGGCCTCCCGCTCGGCGTCATCGTGCCCCTCCTCCTGATCGGCTTCGGTGCCGGCGGCCTCCCCCCGCACCAGGGCGAAGTAGGTGGCAAGGCGCTCGGCCAGCTCGTCGCCGGGATCGATCTCGAAGAGGTGGTCCCACAGGGTGTCGACGTTGTCCACGGCGAAGGCCCGGCACAGCCGATCGACAGCACGCGAGTAACGCCGCTCGGCATCGGCGTATCGGTTGGCCCTGTCTTCGAAGGCGGGGTGCCAGGCCGGCAGGTCGATGAAGCGGACAGCGGCGCCGGCTCGGCGGCCGTCGAGAAGCGCCACCCATTCCGGCGAGTGCTCGCACAGCGGGCTCCAGGAGGCGTGGCTGCGGAACTGGTCGCGGTAGCTCGTGAACACCGCGATGGGAAGCTCGTGGTCGAGGAGCACCTCGTCAATGCGCTCGTTCATGTCGGCCGGTCCCTCCACCAGGACGTGAGCAGGCCTGAGCTCGGCGATGACCCGGCGCACCAGGTGCGCGCAGGCGGGGCTGTGGTGGCGTACGCCGACGAAGGTGGCGGGCATCAGCCCGGCAGGGCGTGGCGGGCGTCGTGCATGGCCTTCCAGTGCCGGCCCTTCTTCCTCGGGACCTGCTGCTCGATGTAGCGGCGGAGCCGGGCCAGGTCGTCGGCGTCGTCCTTTGCCGCGGTGCCGGCCAGGCACTCCACGATGTCACCCGGGCTGCCCGCCTCCCCCCGCAGGAACCAGCCCCGCAGCCCGACGGCGTGGGCCACCGAGACCGCTTCGGCGGTGCTCATCACCGACGACATCTGATCTATCGGGTCGCCGGTCTCGGTCATCCCGGTCCGCAACTCCCGGAAGGTGGTGACCAGCACCTCCAGCACGTCACGACGGGGCGCCACCTGGACCCCCGAGCGCTGCAGGAGCTGGGTGGCCTCGGACTCCACCAGCGCCAGTTCCGTCTCCAGGTCGGGTATGGGGAACACCGTCTCGAAGTTGAAGCGCCGCTTGAGCGCGGCGCTCATCTCGTTGATGCCGCGATCCCTGGTGTTGGCGGTTGCGATGACGTTGAAGCCCTCCACGGCGAAGACCATGCCACCGTCGCCTGGGAGCTCGGGGATGGCCATCACCCGGTCAGAGAGGATCGACAGCAGCGAGTCCTGGACCTCGAGGGGACACCGGGTGATCTCCTCGAAGCGCACCACCTTGCCCTCCGCCATGCCCCGCAGAACGGGCGCCGGCACTATCGAGCGCTCCGACGGCCCGTCGGCGATGAGTAGGGCGTAGTTCCAGCCGTACCGGATCTGGTCCTCGGTGGTGGCGGCGCCACCCTGGATGGTGAGGGTGGAGTCTCCTGAGACCGCAGCAGCGAGAAGCTCGGACAGCAGCGACTTGGCCGTGCCGGGCTCTCCGATCAGCAACAGGCCACGGTTGGTAGCCAGCGTGACCAGGGCCCGGTCGATGAGCGAGGTGTCGCCCACGAACTTCCGCTCGATTCCCGCCTTGGGGTCGCCGACCACGAAGCGCCGGGCGGCATCGAGGCTGAGGGCCCAGCCCGGAGGCCGCGGTGCCCTGTCGGCGCTTCGGAGACGAGCCAGTTCGTCGGACCAGCGAACCTCGGCCGGCGGGCGCTGGGCCCTCATCCCCTCCGGGGTCGGATCGGCGGGGGCGGACGCTGTCGTTCGGGGAAGGCGGGCCATGTGTCAGGTTCGCAGGTGTGCGGTCATCGGCGCAGCGTCTCGAGGTCCCGCATGACCTCAGAGGCGGTGATGTCGTCGAGGAGCCCGAAGGCAAGCTTTCCCTCCGGCACCGCCCAGCCCGGCGGCCCGTCGTTCAACCACACGCCGGCGATGGTCTGTTCCGGATTGAGCATCGTGGCCCCCACCTCTATCCCCGGGTCGAGGTTGACGACTACCGCGCCCCCGCCGGGCACGGGCCGGTACACGACTGCCTGGATCCCCCCATCCTCCCGGTTGCCGCGCTCCCAGCCCCGATCGGAAAGGGCCAGCACCCTTCCAGTGGGTGTCGTGGCCCCCGCCACGCGCCTGAGCAGGGTTGCCTGCTTCTCCTCTTCGCTGAGGGAGAACACCTCCCGGCCCAGCTGGGGGAAGGGCTGGAGGATCTCGTAGTCATAGAACAGCTCCGACCAGGCGCCCAGGAACTCGCGAAGATGCAGTGGATGGGCTATCCCGACGTAGGTATCGCCTGAGAGGGCCACGGCCACGTCGGCGCTGTCGGCGAGGCTCCTGTCCTCGGCTACGCGGAACGATCCCGTGACTGTGCCGCTGTCGTCGAACGTGGCCCACACCAGGCGGCGAGTCAGATGCCAGAGAAGCGGGTGGTCGACGAACAGCGCCTTGTGCTCGGCTGCCGTCCACCTCCGGCCCGCCACCATGGCGCGCTCGAGACGGCGGATCTGGTCGGACGCCACCACCTTGACGTCCTTCTTGAGGCCGGTGAAGAGGGCATAGGCCGACCCGGCCATCACGGGATCATCTTTGACCCCTGGCTTGGGCAGCACCTTGCGCCGTGGCCCATCCTCGTCGGCCACCACCGGCTTGAGCTGTTCGTCGAAGCCCACCCGGAACCGCCGGGGGCCGTAGTCGAGAAGGAGGGACCCGGTGTCATCCAGTCCGAAGTCGGGAACCAGGCGATCGGCCAGCTGTTCCGCGGTGAGGCCGAGGCCGTCGGCCACCTCCTCGATCTTGGCCTTGGCCTTGGTCTTCAGACCCTTGAACCTGGCCTTCTCGGCTATGGCGTGGAGGTGCATGAGAGCTACGTCGGAGCCGATGGAGGAGAGGACGTCGAGGGCGGCAACGGCTCGGGCGCTGGCCGCCTCACCGGGCCAAGACCGGATCAAAGGCGACAGCCGGCGCACCGTTTCGTCGTTTCCGAGCAGGGCGAGAGCCCGGAGGATCCAGCCCTCCTTTGGCGGGAACCCGATGCTGCGCCAGCGCTCGAACGCGGCCCAGGCCATCTCGGCGAGTGAGTCGCGATCGACCGCTTCCCGCACGAGCTCGATGCCGGCGTAGGTGTGGCCCGGCTTGGAGATCGCTGCCATCGTCAAGACGTGGCCGACAGCTTCAGCCGGCAGTGCAGCCGTGCGGTCGAGCAGCTTCACCTGGGGCAGGTGGGCGGGATCGAGCCAGGACGGGAGCGTTGGGATCCGAGCCGGGAGGAGCTGGAGAGGGTCGGTGGCCAGCATTGTCTCGATGGCGTCGACGACCGCCGGGCCGTGCAGCGAGGCCGCATTTCGGACGGCGTTTTTGTGGCCGCGGTGGTCGAGCAGCCGGAGTGCCGCCTCCGCGTAGGTCCGCTCCTTCCCGCGAGTCCCGAGTGCCCGTGGCACGAGGTCACGGGCAGCTGAATCCGGGTGCCGGTCGAACCAGGCCAGGGCCACATGTCGGATCGACTTTGTCGTTGCGTACCACGTCGCCATCAGTGCCGCGACCTCCGAACCCTCGTAGGGCAGGAGGAGAGCGGCAAGGTTCGACGGCCGTTTCAGAACCACGCGCAACACCAGGCCCGCCGCTTCCTCGCCGAACCTTCCGAGAATGCGGCGAAGGGAGCTCTCCGCCTCATAGGGGTAGCCCACGGAGAACTCGGCAAGATGGGGCCGGACCAGCTCGCCCGGTGCCAGAGCCAGCACCTGGAGCGACAGCACGTATCCATCCGTCGCCTTTTCGACGAGAGGGGCCCAGTCCCCGTCCCGTGGACACAGCCAGTCGAAATCCGAATTGGTGCGCCCCCACTCCTCCTGCTCACCCGGTCTCCAGGCCAAGGTGATGGCGGCGGGTCGGCCGAGCCCCTCGATCACCACGGGTTCGGATCGCCTCGCCCGAGTCGCCCAGGGAGGGGAAGCCAGCACCGCCGGCAGCCGATCGGCCGGAGCTGCGGGCAGAGCGGTCGACGCCGCAACCGCCGTGTCGAGCGCCCTGGCTGCTGTGGCGTCGAGACTCGGGCGGACGGCCGCCGCTACGTCCGGGTGGGCAAGCGCGTGGCCCCGCAGCAGGCCCCGAGAGATCTCCGCCTTGGCGCCGGACCCGGCGGCCGCGGCGCTGACAAGACGCATGGCCCGGCGTGGGAATCTCTCCATCGCCTCGAGGAGGGCCGGTTGGACGTTCTTCCTGTCGAGCCGGTCGAGCAGCATTCCAAAGGCATCGTCGCCGGGGAAGTGGGCGAGCATCCCAACGAGTCGCTTGTTGTGCTCCACCATCAGGTCGTCGTCGAACATGCGTGCCAGGATCGGAGCGGCGTCGGGACCCACATGGGCGGCGAGGCTGAAGACCAGGCGGGGGCGGTAGGCGATCGTCCAGGGCCTTGTCATGGCGAGGATGGCCTCGGCCTGATCAACGGTCGTGGCTGAGGCCAGCAGAGGTGCCACCCGCTCATCGGTGAGACCAGAACCCGGAAGGGAGGCGATGTCCTGGTTGACCCAGTCCTGTTCGGTGGGGAACAGATAAGAGCTGACGATGCGCAGAGCGGGTCCTGCCCACCGGTGCTTCTCAACCCGTTCGACGGCCGCGGCGTAAGACTCGTCGTCGCACAGCGCCATGTGGGCGCGGAGCCGGCCCAATATCCGGTCGGAGTGGAGGATCCGGGGCCCTTCAGGCGGGGCCTTGGCAACGGCGCAGTCCAAGTGTGACCTCCCCAAACGGGAGTTGGGGTCGGCGCGTGGTGGATTGAAGATGTCCACTGATTTGAGCAGGACTCCGGTCTCGGCTGCGAAGGCGATGCCGTGGAACGCCACCCAGCAGTCCACGACGGTGGCCATGCGAGCTCCCGGACGTGCCAGTACGGTGCCCACCACGGCGGCGCCCATGGGGTCGGCATCCGTGTCCGTCGCTCTGCCGCTGAGCGTCGCGGCAAGTGTTGCCAGATAGTGGCTCCCACGTTCGGCCAGCTCGGCATCGGAACCGGTGTGCTCGAAGGCGAAGGCAAGAGCGTCCTTGGCCTGGACCAGTAGGTCAGCGAACCGCTTAGGGGCGGATGGCGCGACAACGACCCTGCGGGCGGGTCCCCGACCCCGGAAGGGCTCGGCCTGGCGCCACCACTCCGCCGGGACGATGAACGCGTCCTCGTCGCGGTCGGCTTCGGTCATTGGCGCAGTCCCTCGAGGTCGCGCAGGACCTCCGAAGCCGTGATCTCGTCGAGTAGCCCGAACGCCAGGCTGGCGCCGCCGGCGCCGCCCCAGTCAGGGGCCCGGTCGGAGAGCCGCACCCGGGTCACGGTCTGCTCGGCGATGGTCATCACTTCGCCGGCCACGATCCCCGGTTGGAAGTCGACGACCACCGCCTTGCCATCGGCCAGCGTACGGAAGGTGAAGCGTTGAAGGTCTCCATGCATCACCGGCTCGCGCCTCCACCCACGATGGCTGAGCGCCAGGATCCTCCCCGTGTACACCGTGGTCCCGGCGAACCGATCGAGCAGCTTGGCCGACCTCTCGGAATCGGTGAGGGCGTAGACCTCCCGGCCCAGCTGCGGAAAGGGCTGGAGAATTTCGTAGTCGGCGAACAGCTCGGACCACGCAGCGAGGGATGGGCCTAGATGCAGCGGGTGGGCGATGCCGACCAGCGTGTGGGGGTCGAGGTCCACCGTGTCGTCGCTCTCGCCGGCCAGTGTCCGGTCCTCGGCCACACGGAAGGAGCCCGTGGGCGCTCCGGTGCCGGAGTCGAAGGTGGCCCACACCAGGCGCCGGGCCAGGTGCCAGAGGAGGGGGTGATCCACGAACAGCGAACGCTGCTCCGCGGCGGTCCACCGCCGGCCGGTCACCATGGCCCGCTCGAAGCGGCGGATCTGGTCGGTGGCCACCGTCTTGACGTCCTTCTTGAGCCCTGCGAAGCGGGAGTAGGCGGCGGGGGCAAGGGTGTGGTCGTCTCCGGCCGAGGGCTTAGGGAGCAGCTTGCGGCGCGCCCCTTCCTCGTCGGAAACCACCGGCTTGAGCTGTTCATCGAAGCCGACGCGGAACCGGCGGCTGCCGTAGTCGATGAGGAGTGACCCGTCGGGATCGAGGCCGAAGTCGGGCACGAGACGGTCGGCCAGCTGATCGGCTGTCAACCCGAGCTTGACGGCGACCTCACCCATCTTCTCCTGCGCCCTCGCCTTGAGACCCTTGAACCTGGCCTTATCAGCGATCCCGTAGAGGTACATGAGAGCGACGTCCGACCCGATGGTGGAAAGAACGTCGAGTGCCGCCACGGCCCGGGCGTGGGCTGATTGGCCCGGCCAGGCCCGGATCAGCGGCGTGAGTCGGCGCACGATCTCGTCGTTGCCGAGCAGGCCCAGACCGGCGAAGACCATCCCGCCGTCCTTGGCAGGAAAGCCAGCCACGCCCCAACGCTCGAACACGCCCCACGCCATCTCGGCCAGGGAACTCGGATCGGTGGCCTGGCGCACCACGTTGATCCCGGGGTACGGCTGGCCAGGCCTGGAGATGGCCACCATGGTGCAGATGTGGCCGATGGCGTCGGTCGGGAGGGCGGCGGTCCGGTCAGCCAGCAGCACCTGGGGGAGGTGGGCGGGATCAAGCCAGGACGGGGGAGCGGGGATGCGGGCCGGCAGGAGTTGCAGTGGGTCGAGCCCGAGCGCCTCGACCGCCTCGACGACGCCGGGTCCGTGGGCCGAGGCCCACTCCTCCTGCTCGCCCGGTTCCCACACCAAGGTGATGTCCGACGGGGCGTGCAGGTTCTCGATCTCGACCTTCGTCAGGGCGGGTGCGGGTTTGCGCCGTGGCCTGGGACCGGTCCATGGAGGCGACACGAGCACGGGCGGGAGACGGTCGGGCGAGGCCACAAGGACGCGGGCCGATGCGTCGAGGACGGCGTCGAGGGCCTTGGCTGCGGCGGACTCCAGCAGGGGCCGTATCGACTCCACCACCTCGGGGTTGGATATGGCGTGGCCCCGCAGCAGGCTCCGTGCCATTTCGGCCCTGGCGCCGGTGCCGGCGGCGGCGCCGGCAAGCAGCCGCATGGCCCGGCGCGAGAAGCGGTCCATGCTCTCGAGGACGGCGGGCTGTACGTACTTCTGGTCGAGTCGGTCCAGCAGCGCAGTGAAAGCGGCGTCGGTGGGGAGGACTGCCAGCACCCCGATCAGCCTCCTGGACCTCGCGGCATCGAGCCTCGGGTCGAGGAGGCGGCCGAGCATGGGCGCGGCGTCGCCACCCAGGTTGACGGCGAGGCTGAAGAGAAGTCCCGGGCGGCCGGTGACGGCCCACGCCGGGGAGGCAACAAGGATTGCTTCGGCCTGGGCTGGTGTCGTCGCCGACGCCAACAGGGGCATAACCCTGTGGTCCCGGGACAGTCTGGCGGCGGTGATCTCGACGGTGTCATCGTCCAGCCAGTTCTGCTGCGTGGGCAGCAGGTAGGAGGTGGCGATGCGCACGCCGAGCGGACCAGCCCGCTGTTCCGCCAGACGCCTCGTTGCCTCGGCGTAGGACGCGTCGTCGGTTATCGCCAGGTGGGCCCGAAGGCGAGCGAGCAGTTCGTCGTAGGTACCTCGGCCGGGCGCCTTGACGACGGCGACAGTGTCCCAGCGGGTGCCGGGGTTGACGACGTCGACGGCCGCCAGAAGAACACCGGCCTCGGCAGCGAATCCGATGCCGTGGGCGGTCACCCAGGCGTCGGCAATGGCCCGGTGCGCGGGTGCCGCTGTGTGGCCGAGCAGCGCAACCACCGCGGCGGCGCCGAGGGGAGACACATCCCGGCGCGCACGTCGCAGAACACCGGCCGGCGTCCCGAGGTAGAGCCGGGCCCACTCAGTGAGGTCGGCATCCGAGTGAGGGTGGTCCAGAGCTGTGTTGATGCGGATCCTGCCGCGGTCCAGAAGCTGCCCTAGAACCGCTGTAGCCGATTGATCAACCGACAGGGTGGGAGCCGGCCCTCGGCCCCGGAACGGCTCGGCCTGATCCCACCACTCGGGGGGGATGACGAAACGGTCCTCATCCAGATCGGTGTCCGGCAAGTTCCCCCCGACATTCTTGGAGCGCCGCACATGTGGAGTTTGGCAAACCTAAGAAGGACCCGGCGCGCGTCGGAACGGCATTCTTCCCACCCGAGGCCCTCGCAAGCTATCTGAGGGTGGAGGCCCGCCCACTATTAGCCTCCGGGCTTGTGGGGGAGCCATCGCAGCCGGGTTCTCCACCGCAGGATGAGGAGGGTCCCGATCCGCTGACGCGTGAGGTTCCCACGGTGCAGGTGCCCCGTTCGTCTCCGGGGATGTTGGACAACGCCGACGATGACGCCGCCTCCGGGGAGGAGCCCTCGACCATCCGCCTCTTCGGCTCGCCCGCCTTCTTCCGGCTGTGGCTGGCCCAGGTGGCGTCGTCGCTCGGTGACTGGGTGGGGCTGCTGGCCATCTCGGCCATCGCCGCCCGGATCGGCGGGTCCTCGCCGGAGGCGGCCATCGGCATCGTGTTGTCGGCTCGTCTGGTCCCCGGGTTCTTCCTCGGGCCCGCCGCTGGGGTCTTCGTCGACCGGTGGGACCGCAAGAAGGTCATGGTCTCCTGCGACATCGGCCGGGGACTGGTGCTGCTCGGCCTGCCCTTCGTCGACACCATCCCCGGCCTCTTCTTCGCCTCCCTTCTCCTGGAGGTCATGACCCTGCTGTGGTCGCCGGCCAAGGAGGCGTCGGTGCCCAACCTGGTGCGCCCGGAGTTCCTGGCCAACGCCAACTCGCTGTCGCTGGTGGCCGCCTACGGCACCTTCCCCATCGGCTCCGCCCTCTTCGCCGTACTGGCAGGGGTGGCATCCGCCCTCGCCCGGTTCGACGCTCTCGAGGGCCTCCGGGTCAGCCAGGAGACGGTGGCCATCTACGTCGACGTGCTCACCTTCTTCACCTCGGCCATGCTGATCTCGACGCTTTCGCTGCGCCGGCCGGAGAAGGACGGTGACGAGCGCCGCCGCATCGACCTCCGCCAGACCTTCCGCGAGCTGGCCGACGGCTGGAGCTTCATCCGCCACAGCAAGATCGTGCGCTCGGTGATGCTCGGGCTGGGCACCGGGCTCATCGGCGGCGGCATGGTGGTGCCCCTCGGCCCGGTGATGTCGGCCAGTGTCCTCGGAGCAGGCACTGCCGGGTTCGGCCTGCTCCTCACGGCCCTGGGAACCGGCATGGCCATCGGCGTGGTCACCCTTTCGGTGGTGCAGCGGAGGGTGCCCCACGAGCGCATCTTCGTGGCCTCGGTCTTCGGTGCCGGCATCTCGCTGCTGCTCGCCGCCTCGATGTCGACGCTCACGCCCGCCCTCGGCTTCGTCGCCCTCATCGGGCTGTGCGCCGGCTCCGTTTACATCCTCGGCTTCACCATCCTCCAGTCGAACGTGGAGGACGAGCTGCGGGGCCGGATCTTCGCCGCCCTCTACACCCTCGTCCGCTTCTGCCTCCTCCTGTCCTTCACGCTGGCGCCGATCCTGTCGTCGGTGCTCGACAAGCTCTCGTCACGGATCTTCGATGACAAGTCGGTCACCATTGCCGGCGTTGCCGTCGCCCTGCCCGGCGTCCGCCTCACCCTCTGGCTGGGCGGGCTGATCATCGTGGTCGCCGCCGTTCTCGTACAGCTGACCATGACCACCCGGACGGAGCAAGAGGAATGACCGGCCGCGGCCGCCTGATCGCCTTCGAGGGCGGGGAGGCCTGCGGGAAGTCGACACAGTCCGCCCTTCTCGCCAACAGAGTGGGTGCCCTTGTCACCCGCGAGCCCGGCGGAACGGCCTTGGGTGAGCGGGTGCGGGCCCTGCTCCTCGACGCCGGCACCGTCGGCCTCGATCCTCGGGCCGAGGCGTTGCTCATGGCCGCGGCCAGGGCCCAGCACGTGGCCGAGGTGGTGGCGCCGGCGCTGGCCACCGGCCGCCACGTCGTCACCGACCGCTTCTCCCACTCCTCTCTCGCCTACCAGGGCTACGGCCGGGGCCTCGACCTCGACGAGCTCCGCTGGCTGAGCGACTGGGCCACAGCCAGCCTGTGGCCTGACGTGGTGATCCTGCTGGACCTTCCCCCCGGCAGGGCGCTCAGCGCCCCCTCTGCGCCGGACCGCTTCGAGACAGAGTCGGGCGAGTTCCATGACCGGGTGACGGCGGGTTTCCACGCCTTGGCCGCCACCGATCCGGAGAGATGGCGTGTGGTCGACGCCGCCGGCAGCGTGAACGAGGTGGCCGAACGGGTATGGGCGGCCGTGGCCCCGATACTGGCGTCTGAGGACGTCCGATGAAGTCGCCGCGCCAGAAGCAGGGGCCCCGATGAGACGGATGTCGTCAGCTTGAGCGGGCATCCAACGAGCCCGCCGGCGCTGTACGCCGACGTCGTCGGCCAGGACCGGGCGGTGGCGAGCCTGGTGGCAGCCTCCCGATCGCCCGTGCACGCCTACCTGCTGGTGGGGCCGATCGGTACGGGCATCCGGGAGGCGGCCCGCTCCTTCGCCGCCGCCCTGCTGTGCGCGCATGGTGGCTGCTCGGCCTGTGAGGTCTGCCGGCGGGTCCTGGCCGGCGTCCACCCCGACGTGCGCTTCTTCGAGCGCACCGGCGCCTCGCTGCGGGTGGGCGAGATCAAGCCGATCCTGGAGGCTGCCTCCCTCAGCCCCGTTGAGGCGCCCCGAAAGGTCCTGGTGCTGGTCGACTTCCACCTCGTGGCCGAGCAGTACCCCCGGCTGCTCAAGACCATCGAGGAGCCGCCCGCCACCACTGTCTTCGTGGTGCTGGCCGAGCAGGTCCCCCCCGAGCTGTCCACCATCGCCAGCCGTTGCGTGCGCATCGACTTCCCCCCCGTCCCCGAGGAGACGGTGCGGGAGGCGCTGGTGGCCGGCGGGGTGGAGGTCGGCCTCGCCGCCGATGTCGCCGGGGCATCGGGAGGCCGTATCGACCGGGCCCGCCTGCTGGCCTCCGATCCGGGGTTCGCGGCGCGCCGGGAGGCGTGGCGGGCCGTGCCCGGTCGCCTCGACGGCACCGGAGCCGCCGCCGCCACTCTGGCCGACGAGCTGCTGGCCGGGCTGGAGACGATGCTCGAGCCCTTGGCCGTGCGTCACGCCGCCGAGGAAGCGGCCCTGCTCGAACAGGCGAAGCTTTATGGCGAGCGGGGTGCCGATCTCAAGGAGATGGAGGCGAGGCACAAGCGGGAGGAGCGGCGGCTACGGACCGACGAGCTGCGGTTCGGGCTCGCCACCCTCGCCGGCGCCTACCGCGACCGCCTCAGCTCGGACCGCCATCCCACCGAAGCACTCGCCGCCCTCGACGCCGTGGCCGCCGCCAACGAGGCGCTCATCCGCAACCCGAACGCGACCCTGCTCCTCCAGGCCCTGCTCGTCCGCCTGGGTCGCCTCGGCTGAGACGCCGGCGCCGCCCTCTGAGGCGCCCACTACCCTGCCCCCTGCGCCCGAGTACCTCAGTCGGCAGAGGGTTCGACTCGTAATCGAAACGTCGGGGGTTCGATTCCCCCCTCGGGCTCGGAGAAAGTGCTGGTCAGGGCGTTGCGGCCGGGGCGAACATGGCCCGGCCGACGCCCCGGAGAGCCAAACGGGGAGCCAAAGGGGAGCCAAACTGGGTGCGCGGGCTGGACGAAGAACGTTCGTCATGACGTGGCTCATCCTGCTCGCTTTGGACCCGACAGAACTCGAATCCGTGGTCAGCTCCACGGCCTTCGCCGCGGCCGTTGAGCGCGGGCGTGAGCTCTCCGCTCCTGTTCGTCGGCACGGGCGCTGTCATCGCGGGACCAGTCTTCGTAGCAGCGATCTCCGATCCGGCCCATACCGTCCGGGTAGACGTTCAGGTAGTTCTTGACGGTCCACACCGTGTCAGCCGTCGCAATCGTTCGACTCCCACGCGGGGAAACGTCCCAGTGGAAGCCGTCTTCGAGGCGGAAGCCCGCAATCGCCATCGGCTCCCGCCCGTGGCGAGCCCCGGGCCGGGCTGGCGACCATTCGCGTTGTCGATCGTCGGGTCGAACTCGAAGTCGACGATGGTCGCGTTCGAAGCGGGCACGCTCTTGTTGTCGTGCGAGGTCATAGGTCGAGTACGACCGCATCGTGCGCCTCGGCCTGCACCGCGAGGCAGATGCCAGTCTCGGGAACCGGGCGTCGAGCTTGGGGTTTGGTGGCGACGAGCGAGCTAGAGGGTCGGGCTATTCGTTCTCGTCCGTCGCGCGCTCGCGACTCGCTGCCGCCTGAGCGGCGAAAATCTGGAGCAGTTCCTGCATCGACTGCCCATTGCACTGGCTGAGCTCGTCGAGAAGCTTGGTGGCGACGGCGAGAAGCCCAAGCATGGTGGGAAAGGGTTCGACTAGAGCCTCAGCAAGCACCTCGATCGTGACGTCATCGCGCTGCTGGTCAACGCCACCGTCGCGGTCGGTCCAGAGCGTCAACAATGTGAGGGCCTTCTGCACGCTTGCCCAGTAGCGCGGCCGATCCGATCTCTAGGTAGTCGTCGGCCACGACATTGAGCCTACGGTGGGACGCTGACCAGACAGCGAACGAGGAGGACCAGCGACGTGCTCCGTCGACGCCGCAGCAGCTTCCCAGCCGGGATCCGAAGCGCGTACGCGTCAGAGCTGATCGACGCGGAGTCCTGCGATGCCTGCCGCGCCGTCGATGGACGCAACTACCGGACGATCGCCCAGGCCCACGCGGACTACCCGGAGGGAAGCGGGTACTCGCGATGCACCGCTGCCAGAGGCTGCCTGGGCTCGCTCGTCCGGTTCACGAATCGGAGACGCCACCAGCGACGTAATCGCGCATCGTGCCACCTCGCGAACGTGCACCGACGATCCTGCTGCAACCATCTTGCAACCCGAATGGTTGCGACGGAGCGACACGGGCGGTTACGAAGCGGCATTGACGAGGGCGGAGTAGCAGGTGAGATCATGGTCCCAACAGGGTCGCGGTCATCATCTCGGCCGCGGCGCGCTTCTCTCCGCCCAGGAGGTGCCCGTACACGTCCTTGGTGATGGCGATGCTGGAATGACCGAGCACCTCCGAGACGACGTGCAGCGGCGTTCCCTGCGCCAGCATGATCGAGGCAGCGGAGTGTCGTGCTTCTTGGGGACGCCACCGGCCCAGGCCGGCCGCAGCGCACAAGCCGTGGAAGGAGCGGGCGAAGTTGTTCGGGTCGAGCGGCGTGCCCAGGGCGCTCGGGAACAGCAGCCCATGCTCCTGCCAGAGGGCGCCCAGGGCCAGCTTCTCGGCCGCCTGACGGGCGCGGTGGGTCCGGAGGGCATCCAACAGCGGGGCGGTGAGCCTGAGCGTCCTGCGGGACTTCGGGGTTTTCAGGACCCGAGTACGAGCCGGGTACGTTGCCCGTCGGGGTAGCTGCCATCGGCGTTCGGCTGGAGGCTGTTGCGTTTCACGCCCTGGCGGACGGCGAGGGTGCCAGCGTCGTAGTCGAGGTCGGCCCACGCCAGCCCCCGGGCCTCGCCCGGGCGCAGCCCGTAGGCCAGCATCAACAGGTAGCAGGCGGAGAGACGGTCGTCGCGGGCGGCGGCCAGCAGTGCGTGGGCCTGGTCGACCGTCAGGGACCGCCCGTCCGCCTGGGCCAGCTTGGGTGGCGCCGACAGGGAGGCTACGTTGCGGACGACGAGCCCTCCTCGCTCGGCCCAGCCAAGCGCCCGGCGGAGCTGGCCCGCATGATGCGGGGGTAGTTCGGTGCGTAGCCCTCGGCCCGCTTGGCGTCCCAGGCCGTGTCCACGTCGGCGACCGTGAGCTTGCTCAGAAGCTTGGCGCCGAGAGTCGGCTTGAGGTGCAGCCGCACGATGACCGCGTACCCGTTGAGCGTGGACGGTTCGAGGGTGCCGGGGAGCGTGGCCAGCCAGCGGTCGAGGAAGGTGGCGACGGTGAGCCGGTAGTCCGGGACGGCAAGACCGGAGTCGACGGTGGACCGCAGCTCGCGCAGCTTTGTCGCACCTCGCCCTTGGTCCTGCCCGTCACCTTGGACCGGTGGCGGGTTCCGTCAGGCCGACGGCCGAGCGATACGGCCGCGATCCAGCGGGCTTTGCTGCGTCGAAGTAGATCGAGTCCTCGCCATGCCCGCGAGGGCTGGTCATTCGTCCACCCCCCTGTCGCCGGGCGCCAGGCAACCCGCTGGAGAGAATCGTTTTCACGCCCGACCTCCTCATCACCCGCCACTCTGGTCCCGATGGGCGACATCGCTGTGAGGCGCCGGTCGCTCATCGCGGGGAGGCCATCAGAGTACGAACTGAAACGGCGGCGCGCCGTGGCGATGCTGAAGGTCACCCCCGCCGGAGACGATCGACGTATGCCTCCACGGAATCGACCGGTACCCGGCAGCACCGTCCGATGTGGACCACCTCGAGCGCACCGGCGGCGATCAGCTCGTAGGTCTTGCTTCTTCCGAGCCTGAGGATTCTCGCTGCCTCGCTGACGGTGACGAGCAGGACTACCCCCCGGCTGTCGTCACCTACGTCTCGCTGGGCCACAGCGGTGCGGGTGAAACGGCCGGCGCTCCCGTTGCCGTGGTCCAGGTTGTTGCCGTAATCCGACATGGCCAGTTCGCTCATCACAGCTCCAGCCCGGGCCATCGAGTGCCATCGGTCGACCACAAGGCGGCAGGCCACGCACGTGGCCGGTGACCGCCCGGGCGATCCTGGCCGCCAGCTCCTCGTCGGCGTCACGGTCCTCGACGCCGGCGACGTACTGGCCAACCTCGGCTCCAAGGCGCCGACAGTCCTGCCGGTGTCCCGGCTCGGTGTCGGCCGGGTGCTCGCCATAGGGGCCGTGGTCGAGCCGGCCGGGCGCAATCCGGGCCGAGTTCGACGTCTCCTCGGATGGCTCGGCGGTGCTGGGGGTGCCCATCGGCTGCTCCTTCGCGATGGGGGCCGGCGCCTCGCAGGTCCCGATCCCCCCACTACTGGGCCGCGACTCGGCAGAACGCGACACACGAAGGTCAAGACCACACCGGCCCCAACGGAGCCAGCTCGCCTACCGCCGAGGCACCGGTCCGAGCAGGGACTAGGAGCCCATAGCCGCGACGCTCTGACGGCATACAGACTTGCAGGTCACAGGCTGACCTGCGTTGGACGCCCCGATTTCGTCTCTCGTTCGCCCCGATCACGAACCAGGATTCGGCACATGAGCAAGGTCGCCATCGCTCCACAGCGAAGAGCGACGGGCGCCTTGCCGGCGAGGCGAAGAGCCAGCGCTGGGCCTGGGGCGGAACAGCGTGCCTGGCACACTCACGGAGCCTGTTCGATGGCAAGAACCGGCGGCAGCGAATAACTGACTCGGCTCGCAGCTCTGCGTCGCGCGTTTAGGACTGGTCTGTATGCGGCACCGAGACGGCGGTCGGTCCTTCCCGCCATCTCCCGAAGGTGATTAACCCCGAAACCATCGCTGACCTGGGGTTGCACAGAGAGCGCGATGTGCAACGTAGATCCCCGCCGCCCACCGCTTCCCCAGTTCCAGATCCCGGCGCTCGTCGGGTGGTGACGACGTGGTGTCAGCCACTGGTGAGCCTGGCGACGGCAGCCTGGTAAGCAGCGTGGCCGCCGCGGGGACCGACGGCGATGACCTCGACGGTGTCACAGCGCTGGTCGTCGGGCAGGAGCCGGTAGATGATCCGGAACCGCTGGGGGCGCTCACCTGGTAAGTCAAAGCGCAGTCGCCGGCAGCCAGTGAGGTCCCCAGAGACGTGGCGAAGGCCAAGCGCCTTGCCGGTCTTGCGGTGCTCGGCCAGGTCGGTGATGGCCTGCAGGGCGGCGTCGACGAGTGTGTCGTCGAACTCAGCGATGGCTCGCAGGTCATCAAGGACCTGGGGCAATAGCGCCCGATTGTACGATCGGGCCATTCAGCGGTAGCGACGAGGGTTGCGTTTCAACGCCTTGGCGGCCTCCTCGAAGCTGACCCGCTTGTCGCCGGCAGCGTCGAGGCGTTGGCGGGCCTCGGCGGCGTCGAGGTGGTCCTCGATGGCGGGGAGGATCTCGAGCCACAACTCCCAGGCGATGATGACTCCCTGGGGTCGGCGATGACTGCCGAAGGTGACGGGATCGGCGCTCACACCATTGCGTTCGAACTCGGCGGCGATCTGGGACAGCTTGGCCCGGGCCTCGGTGGTCGGCAGGATCTCTCGATGGCCGGTAGTTGCCATGCCCTCAACTCTACCCGAAAGTCGTACGCATTCAGGTACGGACCGAAGGCGACAGCTCCCTCGGGAGTGAGTGAGAGCCGCACGGGAGTGTGGCTCAGCCCGACATGGGCCACCACGCCAGCCCGAGTCCCTCTGAAGCTGGCTTTCGCTTCACCGTCTGCCTTCTCCGAACTTGATCGGCTCGCCGGCATCCCCTCCGCGGCGATGGGTGATTGAGCGAAGAGCCAAGTGGGGAGCCAAACTCCGCGAACAGCGGTGGACGCCGCCGGACGCTTACGGAAGAAAGCCCAGGTGAAAGTCTATTTCGGCGTATTGTGGCGAACACCGATGGAAGGCGTTTTCCCGCCTCGTAATCGAAACGTCGGGGGTTCGATTCCCCCCTCGGGCTCGCGTGTCAGGGCAGGACCAGGTGCACGTCGCCGAACTCGTGCCACAGGTAGCCCTGCTCGATGCTGGCCTCGTACGAGCGGTCGAGCAGCGCCCGGCCGGCGATCGCCTCCAGCATGAGCAGGTGAGACGCCTGCGGCTCGTGCCATCCGGTCAGCAGCGCGTCGACAGCGTGGACGCCGCCTTCGGGTGTGACGACGAGGTCGGTCCAGCCGTCCAGCTCCTGTAGTACCCCGCTGCGCTCATCGACGGCCGATTCGAGGGCCCGCACCACGCTGGTGCCCACTGCGATCACCCGCCCTCCCTCGCTTCGGGTGCTGTTCACCCGCGCCGCCGTCGCCCTGGGCACCTTGACCCGCTCGGGTTGGGGGCGCTCGCCCGCTTCGATCGACGCCACGCCGGTGTGCAGGACGATCGGGGTGACGCCCACTCCCTTGGCCACGAGGCGGGTGATGATCTCCGGCGTGAAGGGGCGCCCCGCGCTGGGCATCTCGGCGCTCCCGCTCTCCGTCGCATAGACGTTCTGGTAGGCGTCCATGGGCCAGTCGCCGTCGACGTAGCTGTAGCGGATAGGCTTGCCGTTGGCATCCAGCCAGGCGGTGAGGGGCTCGGGGACGTGGAGGCGGGCCAGCCACAGGCGGTCGCTATGGCCATACCGCTCGAGCAGCTCCAGGTCGGCGCCTTCTCCCGTCAGCGTGATGTGCCGAGGTGGCAGTTCGCCGGCGACGCCCGACCATTTGGAGGTGGTGCCGCCCACCGGCCTCCGAGGCTCCACCACCCAGAGGTCGTCCTCCAGCCGGGTCGAGAGGTGGACCACCACGGAAGTTCCGTCCAGAGTGCCCGTACCTCGCAGCGCGCCGGGAATCGTCCCTGAGGTGTTGACGACCACGAGGTCTCCGGGGGCCAGGAACGCCGGCAGGAGAGAGAAGGTCGTGTGGACCAGCTCGCCCGTGGAGCGGTAGGCGACCATCAGTCGGACGCCGTCGCGCGTCAGCCCTCGGGCCTCCGGTGGCTCGTGGGCCTCCAGCGCCGGCGGCACCTCGAAAGCGAGGGCTGTCATGGTCGTGCTCCGGCCAGGAGATCAGCGGCCCGGACACGGCCGCTCGGCGGGCGCCGGCGGAGCAGCGCCGTCAGCGCCGGCACCACCACCTCCGGGTGGGGACGATCGGAGATGTCCTCACCGGGGAACGCGTCCTGGTGCATCTGGGTCCTCATGTCGCCGGGATCCACCCACCACACCGTCAGCTGCGGCTCCTCGACGGCCAGCACGTTGCTCAGCTGTTCGAGCGCCGCCTTCGACGACCCGTAGCCACCCCAGCCGGCGTACGCCTCCACGGCGGCGTCGGAAGTCACGTTGAGGACGGCTCCGCCACTGCCGACCAGGAGGGGCAAAGCCTCCTGGATCAGGGCGAGGGGAGCGATGGCGTTGACCCGGTAGACGTGCTCGACGACCTCGAGAGCGATCTCCCGTAGGCGGGGGAGCGGCGAGGCCCCGAGGGTGCTGGCGTTGTTGACCAGTAGGTCGAGGCGCCCGCTCGTCGACCGCGCCGCCTCGACGAGGTCGCGGCGGTGGACCGGGTCGGCCACGTCGCCCGGAACGGCTGTCGCGCCTGTCGTCGCGGCGGCTTCAGCCAAGGCATCCGGGCGGCGACCGTCGATGACGACGTGCCAGCCGTCCCTGGTGAGCTGCTCGGTGAGGGCTCGTCCGAGCCCGAGGGAACCGCCGGTGATGATCGCTGTGTTGGTCATGTTCGGATGGTAGAACTTGAAGTTAGCTTCAAGTCAAGCGATAATCTCACGGTGCTGACAATTGGTGAGGTGGCCGAGCGGGCCGGGGTATCGACGTCGGCCTTGCGCTTCTACGAGCGCCAGGGCCTCATCTCCTCGACCCGCACCGACGGAGGCCAGCGCCGCTACCACCGAGACGTCCTCCGCCGCATCGCCTTCGTGCGCGCCGCCCAGCGGGTGGGGCTCACGCTGGACGAGATCAGCGCGGCCCTGGGCACGCTCCCGGACGGCCGGACGCCCACCGCGGCTGACTGGGACCGGCTCTCGCGGTCGTGGCGGCCCCTGCTCGACCGTCGCATCTCCGAGCTCGAGCGGGTCCGGGACAAGCTCGACAGCTGCATCGGCTGCGGGTGCCTGTCGCTTCGCGTGTGCCACCTGCTCAACCCGCATGACGTCGCCGCCGGCGAGGGCCCCGGTCCGAGGTGGCTGCTCGACGTCGACTGACGCGAGCTTTTTCGGGCGGTGGGTGGGTATAGCGTCAAGCCATGGCCACTCCGGTCCCCACCGACGTCCAGGCCGTCTTCGTGGAGCAGGCCATGGAGCACATGCCGTCGCTCTACACCGCGGCCCTGCGCATGACGCGCAACCCGGCCGATGCCGAGGACCTGGTCCAGGAGACGTACCTCAAGGCCTACCGGGCCTTCGGCAGCTTCCAGCAGGGCACGAACCTGAAGGCCTGGCTTTACCGGATCCTCACCAACACCTTCATCAACAGCTACCGGGCCAAGAAGCGCCGGCCCGAGCAGACCGATGTGGACGACGTCGAGGAGCTGTTCCTGTACCGCCGGCTGGGTGGCCTGGAGGCGGCGGCCGCCGGCCGCAGCGCCGAGGACGAGGTGCTCGAGTCGTTCACCGAGAGCGAGGTGAAGGAGGCCCTGGAGGAGCTGCCCGACCAGTTCCGCATGGCTGTCCTGCTGGCCGACGTGGAAGGATTCTCCTACAAGGAGATCGCCTCTATTCTCGACGTTCCCATCGGTACGGTCATGAGCCGGCTCCATCGGGGAAGAAGGGCGCTGCAGAAGGCGTTGTTCGAGTTCGGCATGAACCGCGGTCTTGTCGGAGAGCGAGAAGGATGACCGGCTTCGGTGACATAGGCGACATCGGCAACTGCGGCGACGGGGGGATCGGTGACTGCGGTGAGGCGATGCACCGCCTCTACCACTACCTCGATGGTGAGCTCGACGACGTACGGCGAGCGGACATCAAGACCCACCTCGACAACTGCCTGCCCTGCCTCGACGCCTTCGACTTCGAGGCGGAGCTGCGTTTGGTGATCGCCCGCAAGTGCCGGGACCGGGTCCCCGACGACCTCCGGGCCCGCATCGCCGTGGCCCTCCAGCACGAGTTCAAGGCGGCCGGCGGCCCCCCGATCACGGACGGAATTACCGGGCTCTGAGGGGCGTTGCCAACAGGCAATGAGTGAGCAGTCGGTCAAGGCGACCCCGTTCGGCGGGGCCGAGCGCCCGTCCCGCTCCTTCGGCCGCGGCCGGGTGTGCCGGGAGCAGGGCTGCTCGACCCGACTGTCCATGTACAACAGCGGGAAGTACTGCTACGAGCACGAGCCGATGGCCGTTCCCCGCACCCGCGGCAAGAAGATCGCCTAGAGCCGCCGGTGCCGGCAGCGTTAGCATCAACCCCATGCAGCTCCTCCTCGCCGCCAAGGTGTGGCACTACTGGATCGGGATCGCCATCCTGATCCCGTCCCTGCTCCTTGTGGTCTTCACCATCCTCGGCTATCTCTCCAAGGTCACCAGCAACAAGTACCCCAAGCAGTAGCAGTGGCCGATCGTGCTGCGCCGGCCCCCGAGCCCATCTCGTGGGAGATGGCCGAGAAGGTGGCGATCCGGGTGGCCGGTCGGGAGCCGCTGGCCAGCTCGTACCACTACGACTCGCTCGGGCCCGACTTCACCGAGCTGACGGCGCTGGCCGAGGAGCTGGTGGCCGAGGCGACGGGGCTGCGCTCGCTGGTGGGGCCGGCCCGGGCGCGGGTGACGGACAGGGAAGGCTGGGTCCGGGCCAACATCGCCTCCTTCCGCCGTCTTCTCCGGCCGCTCACCGACAAGCTGGGCCCGAAGCTCTCCTCCAGTCCTCTGGCGCCGGTGAGCCGGGCCGTCACCGGTGCGCAGCTGGGCACGATGCTGGGCTGGATGTCGAGCCGGGTGCTCGGCCAGTACGACCTGCTCCTGGTGGAGGAGGAACGGCCCGAGGACCAGGACATCGTGTACTACGTGGGCCCGAACGTCCTGGCCCTGGAGAAGCGATTCGGCTTTCCGCCCCGGGAGTTCCGCCTGTGGCTGGCTCTCCACGAGGTCACCCACCGCTGCCAGTTCACCGGCATCACCTGGCTGCGCCCGCACTTCCTGTCGCTGGTCGAGGGCACCCTCGACAGCGTCGATCCCGACCCGAAGCGCTTCCTCGACGCCCTGCGGAAGGCGGTCGACGAGATGCGGGCGGGGCGCAACCCGCTGGCCGAGGGCGGCATCGTCGGCCTCCTGGCCAGCCCCGAGCAGCAGGCCCTGCTTCATCAGGTCGGTGGGCTCATGAGCCTGCTCGAGGGGCACGGCGACGTCACCATGGACCGGGCCGGCGCCGGCCGCATCCCCAGCGCGTCCCGGTTCTCCAAGGTGCTGCACCAGCGCCGGGCCGAGGTGAGGGGCCCGGCCCGCCTGCTCCAGCAGCTCATCGGGCTCGAGGCCAAGATGAAGCAGTACGAGCAGGGGGAGCGCTTCATCGAGGCGGTGGAGGCGGCCGGCGGCCCCGAGCTGTTCGAGCGGGTGTGGCAGGGGCCGGAGTGGCTGCCCGACCTCTCGGAGATCCAGGAGCCGTCACGGTGGATCGAGCGGGCCACGACCGGAGCGCCGGCCGCCGCCAGCTGAGGTGCCCTCCCCGAGGTTGTGGTCCGGGCGCCGCTCACCGGCGACGAGCGCGCGGCGAGCACGCCCGAAGGCGCCACAAACGGGGGGTTCCGGTGGCAGAAGCGCCCGATATCGGGCCTTCCTCGCCGCATGATCACCGAGTCGGCTGGTGACCTCCTCGCCCGGTGCACGTTCCCGCCGGCGGGCGCCCCGCTGGTGTGCGCAGTGTCAGGAGGCGCCGACTCGCTGGCCCTGATGGTGCTGGCCGTTGCCGCCGGCTGCGAGGTGACGGCGGTTCACGTGGACCACGGCCTACGGGCGGAGTCGGCGGGCGAGGGCGGCGTGGTGGCCGCCGCCGCCTCCCGGTACGGGGTGGCCTTCCGCTCCGTCCAGGTGGAGCTCGCCGCCGGCGGCAACCTCGAAGCCCGCGCCCGCGCCGCCCGCCGCGCCGCCCTGCCCGCCGGCGCGGCCACCGGCCACACCGCCGACGACCAGGCCGAGACCATCCTGCTCAACCTCCTCCGCGGCGCCGGCCTCGACGGGCTCGCCGGCATCCGACCGGGGCCCACCAAGCCGCTTCTGGCCCTGCGCCGGTTCGAGACCCACGCCCTGTGCTCGGCCGAAGGCCTGGTTCCCGTGCAGGACCCGTCTAACTCCGATCCGGCCTTCCGTCGCAACCGGGTCCGCCACGAGCTGCTGCCGCTGCTCGACGAGATCGCCGAACGCGACGTCGTGCCCGTGCTCGTGCGCCAGGCGGCCCTGCTCCGCGACGAAGCCGACCTACTCGACGACCTTTCCGCCGGCATCGACAGCGGTGACGCCGGCGCCCTTGCAGCCGCCCCGGCAGCCCTTGCCCGCCGCGCCCTGCGGGCCCTGCTGAGCGACGGCGAACACCCCCCTTCGTCGGCCGCGATGGAGCGGGTGATGGCGGTCGCCCGGGGCGAGTTCACCGCCTGCGAGCTGGAAGGTGGGCGGCGGGTGAGCCGCTCGCGGGGCCGGTTGCGCGTCGAGCGGGCGGAGTAGCGTCGCCTCCGATGGCCGGCGCCGAAGAGGCACACGCTCCCGCCGACCCGAGGATCGGCCGGATGGTCGTCACTACCGAGCAGCTCGAGCAGCGGATCGCCGAGCTGGGTGAGCAGATCACCACGGACTACGAGGGGCGCCCGCCGTTGCTGGTCGGGGTGCTGAAGGGTGCCTTCGTGTTCATGAGCGACCTGGCGAGGGCGATCCGGCTGCCCCTGGAGTTCGACTTCATGGCCGTGTCCTCCTACGGCAGCGCCACCAAGACCAGCGGCGTGGTCCGCATCGTGAAGGACCTCGACCTCGACCTTTCGGACCGCCACGTCCTGCTGGTGGAGGACATCGTCGACAGCGGGCTCACCCTTTCCTATGTGCGCCGCAACCTGCTGGCCCGCGGGCCGGCCAGCCTCGAGGTGTGTGCCCTGCTGGTGAAGCAGGGCCTCCAGAAGACCGACCCGGACCTTCGCTACGTGGGCTTCACCATCCCCCCGGACTTCGTCATCGGCTACGGCCTCGACGTGGGGGAGCGCTACCGCAACCTGCCCTACGTCTGCACCTACATACCGGCATAACAAGGGCGGCGAGGGGGGGAAGCAGCGGCGGCCCGGTAGCCTTTGTCCACCGTGAAGCAGCTCCTCCGCCGCCCTGTGTTCTGGATTGCCGTCGCCATGGTCGTGGGGATCGGCGCCTTCAGCCTGATGAACGGCGGCGACGAGCGCACCAAGCTCCAGCTCAGCCGCTTCCAGGATCTCGCCGCCGACGAGAAGGTGAAGACGGCCGAGATCGTCGGCACCGGCAACGTTCGCGGCGAGCTGACCGACGGCACCAAGTACGAGGCCAAGTTCCCCGCCGAGTACGCCGACGAGCTCACGACCCAGCTGCTGCGGGCCAAGGTCGACGTCGACTCCAAGGACGAGAAGGACAACATCTGGTTGTCACTGCTCCTCAACTTCCTGCCCATCCTGCTGCTGTTCGGCGGTTTCCTGTTCATCATCAACTCCATGCAGGGCGGCGGCAGCAAGGTCATGCAGTTCGGCAAGGCCAAGGCCCGCCTCGTCTCCAAGGACGAGCCCAAGGTCACTTTCGCCGACGTGGCCGGCGCCGACGAGGCCATCGCCGAGCTCATGGAGATCAAGGACTTCCTGGAGTCGCCGGCCAAGTTCCAGGCCATCGGCGCCAAGATCCCCAAGGGCGTGCTCCTCTACGGGCCCCCCGGAACGGGAAAGACGCTGCTGGCCAAGGCCGTGGCCGGGGAGGCGGGCGTCCCATTCTTCTCCATCTCCGGGTCTGACTTCGTCGAGATGTTCGTGGGCGTGGGCGCCAGCCGGGTCCGTGACCTCTTCGAGCAGGCCAAGGCCAACCCGCCGGCGATCATCTTCATGGACGAGATCGACGCCGTCGGCCGCCCCCGCGGCGCCGGCCTGGGTGGCGGCCCCGACGAGCGGGAGCAGACCCTCAACCAGCTGCTCGGGGAGATGGACGGCGTCGACACCAAGGCCGGCGTGATCCTGCTGGCCGCCACCAACCGCCCCGACATCCTCGACCCCGCCCTGCTCCGCCCCGGGCGCTTCGACCGCCAGATCGTGGTGGACCGCCCCGACCTGGAGGGCCGCAAGAAGATCCTCGGGGTCCATGCCCGGGGCAAGCCGCTGGAGGACGCCATCGACCTGGAGGTGCTGGCCCGCCGCACACCTGGCTTCACCGGCGCCGACCTGGCCAACCTCATGAACGAGGCGGCCCTGCTGTCGGCCCGCAACGACCGCCAGCACATCGGCATGGTCGAGCTGGAGGACGCCATCGACCGCGTCATCGGCGGCCCCGAGCGCAAGACCCGCGTGATGAGCGAGAAGGAGAAGCTGGTCATCGCCTACCACGAGGGTGGCCATGCCCTCGTCGGCCACGTGCTCCCGAACGCCGACCCCGTGCACAAGGTCTCGATCGTGGCCCGGGGCCGGGCCCTGGGCTGGACGCTCTCGCTGCCCACCGAGGACAAGTACATCGTCAGCCGCTCGGAGCTGCGCGACCAGCTCGGCGTTCTCCTCGGGGGGCGCACGGCGGAGGAGCTCATCTTCTCGGAGATCACCACCGGCGCGGCCAACGACATCGAGAAGGCCACCGAGATCGCCAGGGCGATGGTCACCCAGTACGGAATGAGCGACGTCCTCGGGCCCCAGCAGCTGGGCCAGCAGAACGGCGAGGTCTTCCTGGGCCGCGACTTCGGTCACCAGCCCAACTACTCCGACGAGGTCGCCTCCCGCATCGACGCCGAGGTGCGGCACCTGATCGACAACGCCCACGGGGAGGCGCTGGCCATCCTCACCACCCATAGGGCAGCCCTCGACAACCTCGCCGCGGCCCTCATGGAGAAGGAGACGCTGGATACGCCGGCGTTGATGGAGATCCTGGGCGACCTCCCGCCGTGGGCGGGTACGGCCGAGCCGGTGCCGCCCCCCCGGCCCCGCCCGACGCCGCCGCCCGATCCCGGCCCGAGCCCCGAGGTGCGCCCGCCGGCCGCGCCCGTCGGTGCGCTGACCCTCTGGCGACGGTTGACGGGCAAGCCCGCCACCGTGTGACGGGCAGACGGTGAGCCCGCACGGCGCCGGATGGGGATGGGGGCCCCATCTCGGCGAGGAGGACGGGGTCGGGGCCCCGGCCGGGCTATGAACGTCGATCAGGGACGCATCGAGAAGGCGGTGCGGGAGATACTGGAGGCGGTCGGCGACGATCCCGACCGCGACGGGCTGCACCGCACGCCCGAGCGGGTCGCGGCCATGTACGCCGAGCTCCTCGCTGGCACGCACGAGGATCCCGACTCCACTCTGGCCGTGACCTTCGAGCGGGGCCACGACGAGATGATCCTCGAGCGGGACATCGTGTTCTTCAGCCTCTGCGAGCACCACATGGTGCCCTTCACCGGAAAGGCCCACGTCGCCTACATCCCGGCCGAGGAAGGCCGTATCACCGGGCTGTCCAAGCTGGTCCGCCTGGTGGAGGTCCACGCCCGCCGGCTCCAGGTGCAAGAGAGGCTCACCACCGACATCGCCGACACGCTCGAGCGGGTGTTGCAGCCTCGCGGGGTGCTCGTGGTGATCGAGGCCGAGCACCTGTGCATCTCCATGCGCGGCGTCCGCGCGCCCGGTGCCACCACGGTCACCTCCGCCGTGCGGGGCCTGTTCCGCGACGATGCCCGCACCCGGGCGGAGGCCATGGCCTTCATCCACGGCCGCTGATCCAGTGGGGCGCCGGTACGACCTCGTCATAATCGGCATGGGGTCGGGGGGCATGCCGGCGGCCGAGTTCGCCGCCAGCCTCGGCCTGAAGGTCGCCGTGGTGGAGCGGGGCCGCGTCGGGGGTGACTGCCTCTGGACCGGGTGCGTGCCGTCCAAGACGCTGCTGGCGTCGGCCAAGGTCGCCCACCACATCCGCCACGCCGACCACTGGGGGCTCACGGCGCGGCCAGATCTGGAGGTCGACACGTCGCTCGTCTGGAAGCGCATCCGGGCCGTCCAGGACCAGATCGCCGCCACCGACGACAGTCCCGAGCGCTACGCCTCCCTCGGAATCGAGCTGATCTCCGGGAGTGCCCGGGTGGCTGGGCCCCGCGAGGTCCAGGTGGATGGCCGGACGCTGTCGACGCGCTACATACTTCTCTGCACCGGGAGCCGCCCGGCCACGCCGCGCATCGCCGGCCTGGCCGAGACCGGCTTCCTCACCAGCGACAACATCTGGGATCTCGACCGGGCGCCGGCCAGCGTCGTCGCCATCGGTGCCGGGCCCATCGGGATCGAGCTGGCTCAGGGCCTCGCCCGGCTCGGGGTGAAGGTCACGGTGCTGCAGCGGGGCCCCTCGGCCCTTCCCAAGGACGAGCCCGCGCTGGTGCGGCTGCTGGTCGACCGCCTGCGTGAAGAGGGTGTCGACGTGCACTTCGACGTCGACGTGGAGCGCGTCGAGCTGGTGGACGGGCGCAAGGTCGTCCACGGCACCGAGGCGGGAGCGCCGGCCACCTGGGCGGCGGAGGACGTGCTCGTGGGTGTCGGCCGGCAACCCAACGTCGAGGACCTCGGGCTGGAGGCGGCGGGGGTCCGGGTGGGGCCCAAGGGCGTGGAGGTCGACGAGCGGATGCGGTCGAGCGTGTCGAGCATCTATGCCGCCGGTGACGTGGCCGGGCGGTTCCTGTTCACCCATTCCGCCGCCCACGAGGCGCTGCGGGCCGTGCGCGACATGTTCTATCCGGGCAAGGGGACGGTGAGCGGGGTGGTGCCCTGGTGCACCTTCACCGATCCCGAGCTGGCCCACGCCGGCCTCACCGAGGCCGAGGCCCGCAAGAAGCACGGCAAGGGCGTGCGGGTCTGGCAGGTGGACCTCGAACATTCCGACCGGGCCCGGGCCGAGGGCCACGTCCTCGGGCGGGTCGTCGCCGTGTGCGGGCGCAAGGGGAACCTGCTCGGCGCCCACGTGCTCGGGCCCAATGCCGGGGAGCTCATCCACGAGCTGGCCCTGCTGATCCGCCAGGGCGGGCGCCTGGTGGAGCTGTCCAGCCTCATCCACGTGTACCCGACCTGGTCCACCTCGATCGCCAACCTGGCGGCCGAGGCCACCTTCGAGAGGGCCCGCCGCTTCCGCTGGCTGACCTGGCTGTCCCGCCTCTGGCCCAGGTAGCCGAGGCGGCAGCGCCATTGCGGCCCGGAGATCGGAGCGGAACCGGCAAGTACGATGGCCCCCGATGTCACCCCTCGTAATGGGCGTTCTCAACGTCACGCCCGACTCCTTCTACGACGGGGGCCGCTACGCCGGCACTGATGCGGCTGTCGCCCACGGCCTCGAGCTGGTCGCCGCCGGCGCCGACGTGGTGGACGTGGGCGGCGAGTCCACTCGCCCCGGGGCCGCCCCCGTGGGCGAGGCCGAGGAGCTTCGCCGGGTGCTGCCGGTGATCGAGGCCCTGGCCCCCCACGTGAGGGTTTCCGTCGATACCAGCAAGGTGCCGGTGGCCGAGGCGGCTGTTGCCGCCGGCGCCACCCTCGTCAACGACGTCTCTGCCTCGCTGCAGTTCGTGGCTGCCGCCGCCGGCGTGGGCTGGGTGGCCATGCACCGGCAGGGCACCCCTGAGACGATGCAGATCGACCCCCGCTACGAGGACGTGGTCGGCGAGGTCCGGAGCTTCCTCGTCGAGCGGGCCGAGGCGGCGGTGGCGGCCGGCGTGGGCGAGGTGTGGATCGACCCCGGTATCGGGTTCGGGAAGCTGATCGAGCACAACCTGGCTCTTCTCGCCCATCTGGAGGTGCTGGTCGCCACCGGCCACCCGGTGGTGGTCGGTACCAGCCGGAAGGCGTTCCTCGGCACCCTCACCGGCGGCGCGCCGGCGGACGACCGGCTGGAAGCCTCGCTGGCCACGGCCGTTCATGCCATGGTTGCCGGGGCGGCGATGGTGCGCGTCCACGACGTGGCCGCCACGGTGCAGGCGGCCCGCCTGGTGGCCGGCCCATCGGGAGCGCAGGTGGCGGCATGAAGGGCAAGTGGGCCGCCGGGATCACTCCGCGGAACTTCACCTGGGTCATCAAGGACAAGCTGGCCATCAGCGAGCGCCCCGGTGGCTACGCCCGCAACCACCGGAAGGTGCGGCGCCAGGAGGAGATCATCTGGCTGCGGGAGCAGGGCTTCAGCCGGGTCGTGTCGCTGCTGGCCTCGCCCCACAACCTGCACGCCTACGACGAGTTCGGCGTGACGTGGAGCCATCTTCCCCTCGGTCCCACCCACGACCCCGCCGTGGTGCTCCCCGAGCTCTACGACCTGCTCAAGGGTTGGGTGGCGGCCGGCGAGCGCATCCTGATCCACCAGGAGGAGCTGGGTGACCGGCTGATGGGCGTCACCGCCGGCTACCTGCTGTGGTCGGGGATGCTGCCGGCCGGCCCTCAGGCCATCGCCGTGCTGGAGCAGATCGTGCACCGCCAGATGGGCCCGACCGGGCGAGAGCTGGTCACCCTCGCCGCCAAGCTCTGAGATCAATGGGCGACCTCCTCGAGCTGCGGGGGTTGCGGGTGGTGGCCACCCACGGCTGCCTGCCCGAGGAGAAGGAGCGGGCCCAGCCCTTCGAGCTGGACCTGGACATAGAGCTCGACATGGCGTCCGCGGCGGCGTCCGACGCCGTGGGCGATACCGTCGACTATGGCCGCCTCATCGACGACGTGAGCGCCGTGGTCGCCAGCGAGCACTTCTCCCTGCTGGAGACGCTGGCCGAACGGGTGGCCCAGGTGGTGCTGGCCGATGGCCGGGTGGCATCGGTCGTGGTGGCAGTGCGCAAGCTGCACCCTCCGGTGGCCGCCGACCTGGCCACCGCCGGCGTGCGCATCACCCGCACCCGCGGGTGAGGGCCTTCATCGCTCTCGGCTCCAACCTCGGCGACCGGCTGGCCCACCTGCGCGCCGCCGTGGCGGGCCTGCCCGACGTGGTCGCGGTGTCGCCGATCTACGAGACCGACCCCGTGGGGGGGCCGGCGGGCCAGGGGCCGTATCTGAACGCGGTGGTGGAGCTGGGTACGGAGCTGGGCCCACGGGAGCTGCTGGAGCTGGGACGGGCCCTGGAGGTGGCGGCCCTGCGCGAGCGGGGCGTGCAGGACGGGCCCCGCACCCTCGATGTAGACGTTCTGCTGGTAGGCGACCTGGTCGTGACCGACGAGGACCTCGTCGTCCCCCACCCCCGCATGTGGGAGCGGCCCTTCGTCCTCGTCCCCCTCCACGACCTCGCCCCCGACCTGGTTCCCGTTCGCCAGGAAGATCCTTCAGTACGTCCCGCCGGCTTGCTCTGATGCGAGCATCATGGCATCACCCGTAGTGATGCTACGATGTAACAGATGCGGACAACGGTGACCCTGGACCCCGACGTGGAGACGATGGTCAAGCGTCTGATGCGCGACCGCGGCCTCTCCTTCAAGGAGGCCGTCAACCACGCCATCAGGTCCGGCCTGGCGGCCACGCCACCGGCGAAGGCCTTCTCCACCCCGACCTTCCGCATGGGCTTCGACCCCTCGATCCCCTGGGACCGCGCCCTCTCGCTGGCCGGCGAACTGGAGGACGATGAGCTGATCCGCCGGCTGGCCGCGCGGAAATAGGGGTGAAGGTCGTAGACGCGAATGTCCTTCTCTACGCGGTCAACGAGGACGCCCCCCACCACGCGCCTGCGAAGGGGTGGCTCGACGGTGCGCTCGGCCGCGCCGAGACTGTCGGCTTCGACTGGGTAGTTCTCCTCGCCTTCCTGCGGCTCAGCACCAGAGCCGGGCTCTTCTCGCGACCGCTGACCACGGCTGAAGCGGTAGGAGTGGTGGAGTCGTGGCTTGCTCAGCCGGCATCGATCGTGCTTCAACCGACACTGCGTCATCTCCATCTGCTCCAGGGCCTGCTCTCGGAGGTGGGCACAGCCGCCAACCTCGTCAACGATGCACATGTGGCTGCGCTGGCCCTGGAGCACGGTGCCGAGGTCGTCTCCTTCGACACCGACTTCAGCCGCTTCGAGGGAGTCCGCTGGCGCCGACCAGGGGAGTGACTAAGGCACCGCTACGCTGAAGGCGACGACCGGCACCCCGTATGGGGGCTGGAGCGGAGAGGTTCATGCGACAGATCGAGACCATCGAGGGGTTCCGCAAGGCGCTCGACGCCGAGCGGGCGGAGGGGCGCACGGTGGGCCTCGTTCCCACCATGGGGGCGCTGCACGAGGGGCACCTGTCGCTGGTGCGCCGCGCCGCGGGCGAGTGCGACCTCGTGGCCGTGACCGTGTTCGTCAACCCTCTCCAGTTCGACGAGACCGACGACCTCCTGCACTACCCCCGGGACCTGGAGGCCGACCAAAGGCTGGCCGAGGGAGCGGGCGCCGCGTACCTCTTCGCCCCGTCCACCACGGAGATGTACCCGGACAAGATGATCACCCAGGTGTCGGTCGCGGAGCTGGCCGACCATCTGGAAGGTGAGCTACGGCCTGGGCACTTCGAAGGGGTGGCAACGGTGGTAGCCAAGCTGTTCGCCATAGCCGGCGCCTGCCGGGCCTACTTCGGGGAGAAGGACTACCAGCAGCTGGCGGTGGTCAGCCGCCTCGCGCAGGACCTGTCGTTCCCGGTGGACATCGTGGCCTGCCCGACCGTGCGTGAGCCCGACGGCCTGGCCATGTCCAGCCGCAACGCCCGCCTGTCGCCGGCGGGACGGGCCGCGGCTCCGGTGCTTCATCGTGCGTTGCTCGCTGGCGTGGCCGAAGTGGGAGCGGGCCAGGAACGGCCTGGCTTGGTGTCGATGGCCATGGCGCGGGTGATCGCCGAGGAACCCCTCGCCACCCTCGAGTACGCCGACGTCATCCCCGAGAACCCGTTCCGCTGGCGGTTGCTGGTGGCGGCCCGGATCGGCGATGTCCACCTCATCGACAACATGAAGGCGCAGCTGCGATGAGGCGGCGCATGCTCAAGTCGAAGATCCACCGGGCCACGGTGACCGACGCCGAACCGGACTACGTAGGGTCCGTCACCGTGGACGCCCGGCTGCTGGAGATGGCCGACATCGCCGAGTTCGAGCAGGTTCAGGTCGTCGACGTCGACAACGGCGTGCGGCTGGAGACCTACACCATCGCCGGCGGACCGGGGGAGATCTGCCTCAACGGTGCCGCCGCCCGACTGGTCGACCCCGGCGACACCGTGATAATCCTCAGCTACGCCGACTTCGAGGAGGTCGAGCTGGCGGGCTACGCCCCCGTGGTCGTCCACCTGGACAAGGACAACAGGGCCCTTCCCGCCTTCGACGACGCGCGGCCGGGCTAGTGGAGCCCGACCCAACTCCTCGCCTGTTGCGAGTACATGACGGGCCGTTTCCGCCCGCCATGTACTCGCAACCGGGGGCGCGGTCCGGCGGACGCGGCTGAGTGGAGCTCGACCTGCTCGTCCTCGGGTCGGGTGTCGCCGGCCTGTCGGCTGCGGTTCGGGCCACTGCGCTCGAGCCGGGGGTGCGGGTGGGAGTTCTCACCAAGGCTGAGCTGTCGCAGTCGGTGACCAGGTGGGCACAGGGCGGCGTGGCCGCCGTGCTCGGGGGCGACGAGGACTCGACTGACCTGCACATGGCCGACACGCTGGCCGCCGGCGCCGGGCTGTGCGACGTGGAGGCCGTCCGGGTCCTGGTCGACGAGGGACCGTTGCGGGTGAACGAGCTGATGGCTCTCGGCGCCGTGTTCGACCGGGACCACGAGGGCGGGCTGCTGAAGGCCCGCGAGGGCGGGCACTCGAGGCCACGGGTGGTCCACGCCGGCGGCGCCGCCACCGGCGCCGAGATAGAGCGGGCCCTGGTGGAGGCGGTGCGGGCGACGGCGGCGGTGGTGCACGAGGGTTGGTTCGCTCTCGACCTGATCGTGGAGGGCGGCCGGTGCCGGGGCGTCGTCGCCGTCGATCCTGCCGGCGCCCGCCACGAGGTGCGGGCCAGCCACGTGCTGGTCGCCACCGGCGGCGCCGGGCAGCTGTTCGCGGTGACCACCAATCCGGCCGAAGCCACCGGTGACGGCGTGGCCATGGCCCTGTGGGCCGGGGTGGCGGTGGCCGACATCGAGTTCGTGCAGTTCCATCCTACGGCCCTGCACCACCCGGCCATGCCCCGGCCGCTGCTGTCCGAGGCGTTGCGGGGGCACGGGGCGCTGATCCGGGACGCCGCCGGCGAGCGCTTCGTGGACGAGATGCAACCCCGTGACGTGGTGAGCATGGCCATGACGGCCCGCATGCTCGAGCAGGGGGTCGACCACCTGTGGCTCGACGCCACCGAGTTGGACAGATTCGGTGAGCGCTTCCCGACGATTGCCGCCATGCTGGCGCGAGCCGAGCTCGATCCGGTCACCGAGTGGCTGCCCATCGCGCCGGCGGCGCACTATCAAGTGGGCGGGATTCTCACGGATCTCGATGGTGCGTCGGCACTTCCGGGCTTGTGGGCCTGTGGAGAGGTGGCGTGCACGGGCGTGCACGGAGCCAACCGCCTCGCTTCCAATTCCCTGCTGGAGGGGATGGTGTTCGCTGCCCGGGTTGTGGAGGCGATCGCCTTCGGCAAGTCCTCTTGCGACGCTTCTGGTGCCATGCTCGGATTTCTCGCGCCCGCGGGCCGGCGGGTCCTGTCCCTCAGGGGTCCCCTCCCGGCTGGGTCCCTCCCGCCTGACGGCGGGGCCCTCCCAGCCGGGGCCCTCCCCGGCGACGCCGTAGTCGACTACCTCAGGTCCGTTTCTCTTGATGGTGGCCTACCCGGCCGCCGGCAGCGCGGCGATGCAGGTAGCGGACCTGAGGTAGTCGACTTCGGCGGCGCCCACGGGCCACCCCCCGGCCCGCTCGACCGCGCCGCGCGGCCACGTCGTGACCTCGCCACTGGCGGCGGCCGACTGGGAATGGGCAACCCGGATCGAAGCGAAGAGGCGGTGGCAAATGGTCCTTCGCCGGGTCGTCCGAACGAGGGTGCCGACGGGGCAGCTGGTGACGTCGTGAAGGCGCGGGAGGTGTTGCAGCGGGCCATGACTTCTGGGGCGGGGGTGCTGAGGTCGGCCTCGTCGCTCTCGGAAACCGCTGCGGTTCTGGAGTCTCTTACTGGGGTGGCTGACCCCGAGGTCCGGAACCTGGTGGTGGTCGGCTTGGCTGTGGTGCTGGCGGCTTCGGCTCGGGAGGAGTCGAGGGGGGCCCACAATCGGACCGATTTTCCTGACATTGAAGATCAGCGGTTCTGCCGGCGGTTGGTGATCGCTTGAGCATCGATGTGCACCCGCCGATGCCGGCGGTGCGGGACGTGGTGGCGCGGGCGCTGGCCGAGGACGTGCTCCCGCTGGGGGACCTGTCGGCCGGGCTCGTTCCCAACCATGCCCGGGCGCGAGCCTGCTTCGTCAGCCGGGGCGAGGGCGTCCTGGCCGGGCGGCTCTGTGCCGCGGAGGTGTTCGCGCAGGTGGATCCCGAGGTCAAGGTGGACTGGCATCTCGACGACGGTGACCTGGTCACTCCCCGGACCGTCATCGCCGTGGTGGGAGGGCCGCTCCGGGCGATTCTCACGGCAGAGCGCAGCGCGCTCAACCTGCTGTCGCACCTTTCGGGTGTGGCCAGCGTCACCCGCGCCTACGTACGGGCCGTGGCCGGAACTGGCGTCCGCATCCTCGACACCCGCAAGACGACTCCTGGATTGCGGGCGCTGGAGAAGGCGGCGGTGCGGGCCGGCGGGGGCCACAACCACCGGGGAAACCTGTCCGAGTTCGTCCTGGTGAAGGACAACCACCTGGCCGGGATCTCCATCACGGAGGCCGTTCATCGGGCCATCGCCCAGTGGCCGATGCGGATGGTGGGGGTGGAGTGCGACCGGCTGGAGCAGGTGCAGGAGGCTGTAGCGGCCGGAGCCGGGGCGGTGCTGCTCGACAACATGGCACCTGAGGCCGTGGCTGAGGCCGTGGCCGAGGTCGGCGGTCGGATCTCCGTCGAGGTCTCCGGGGGAGTCACGTTGGGCAACGCCCGGTCCTACGCCGACGCCGGCCCGAACTTCATCTCGGTGGGCGCCATCACCGCCTCGGCACCCGCCTTCGACATAGGCCTCGACCTCGAGGCCTGAGGGCATGCTCCTCGCCATCGACCTGGGCAACACCGAGACGGTGCTCGGCCTGTTCGAGGGTGCCGAGCTGGAGTCGCACTGGCGCATCGCCACCAACGCCGAGCGGACTGCCGATGAGCACGCGCTGCTGGTGTCGCAGCTGCTGGACCTGGACGGGTACCGGTTCGACGGAGATGTCAGTGGCATCGCCATCTCGTCGACGGTCCCCCGCCTCACCGCCACCCTGCGGGCCATGAGCCGGCGCTGGCCGGCGGTGCCGACGGTGGTCCTGGAGCCGGGTATCCGGTCGGGCATGGCGATCCTCTACGACAACCCGCGGGAGGTGGGCGCCGACCGGATCGCCAACGCCGTGGGTGCCTACGAGCAGTACGGCGGCCCCTCGATCGTGGTGGACTTCGGGACCTCCACCAACTTCGACGTGATCTCCGCCGCCGGCGAGTACATGGGCGGCGCCATCGCCCCCGGCGTGGAGATCAGCATGGACGCCCTGTTCGGCCGGGCCGCCGCCCTGCGCCGGGTCGAGCTGGTGGAGCCCCGCAACGTGATCGGCAAGTCCACCGTGGAGTCGATCCAGTCCGGCGTGCTGTACGGCTTCGCCGGCCAGGTCGACGGCATAGTCGACCGCATCCGGGTCGAGCTCGGAGGCGAAGCCGTGGTCGTCGCCACCGGCGGCCTCAGCGGCGTCATCGCCCCCCACTCACGAACCGTCCAGCACACCGACCCCTGGCTGACCCTCCACGGCCTCCGCCTCGTCTTCGACCGCAACACCTGACGCGATCCCTGTCGATCAGGAGAGCGGTGGTGCGCCCGGCTCACGGACCAGGCCCTCGCGGCGGGCGAAGGCAACGGCCTCGAGCCCCGATTCTGTCCCGGTCTTGCGCAAGATGCTGTTGAGGTGGTTCCGGGCGGTGGCCGCGCTGATCCCCAGCTCCTCGGCGAGTTCGACACGTGATCGCCCCCTGCACAGAAGGTGCACCACCTCCACTTCCCGGGGGGTGAGCGACGCAAGAGCCTCCGATGCGATCCCCCTTTCCTGGGGAGTCGTGTGCGTTGGTGGGGCACCCGCAGCGGTGGTCGCTTGGCCGGTACCCACCCGTTGAACGGCACGTACGAGTTCGTCGAGCAGATGCTCTTCCTCACCATGGCGGCAACGCCCGCCGACAGTGAGGCGGCGGCATTCGACGGCGACGCGGGCAAGTACCGTCGCCTCTGCCATGGCCGACATTCCCTACCGCTTCGAGCGGACCAGCTCGGCCGCTTCGTTGCAGGATGAGTTCGCCGACGTCGAAGCGGGTGAGGGCGCCGGCGCCACCGCATCGGTAGCGGGACGGCTCATGCTGCGCCGGGTCCAGGGGAAGCTGGCCTTCGGCACCCTCCAGGACTCCAGCGGTCGCATCCAGCTGTGGGCGTCGGCCGACCGCACACCGGACTTCGATGCCTTCTGCGACCTCTCCCTCGGCGACTGGATCGGTGTGACCGGCGACGTCGTTCGCACCCGCCGGGGGGAGCTGTCGGTGAAGGCCGATGAATGGGTGGTGCTGGCCGAGGCCCGCCGGTCGTTCCCCGGCAAGTGGCACGGTCTGTCCGACGTCGACACCCGGTACCGCCAGCGCTACGTGGACCTATGGGTCACCGACGAGGCCCGGCGTACGTTCGCCCTTCGCAGCCGCACCATCAGCCTGCTGCGCCGGTTCCTGGAGGACAAGGGCTTCGTCGAGGTGGAGACCCCGGTCCTGCACTCCATCGCCGGCGGGGCCATGGCCAAGCCTTTCGTCACCCACCACAACGCCCTCGACATGGAGCTGTACCTGCGGGTGGCCACCGAGCTGCACCTCAAGCGGCTGGTGGTCGGTGGCTTCGAGAAGGTCTTCGAAGTGGGCCGCACCTTCCGGAACGAAGGGCTATCCCCCCGCCACAACCCCGAGTTCACCATGGTGGAGCTGTACGAGGCCTACGCCGACTACGGCGACATGATGGCCATCACCGAGCAGCTGGTCGCCCACCTGGCCTCCGAGGTGTGCGGGTCGACCAAGCTCACCTACGGCGGCCGTGATCTGGACCTCACTCCTCCCTGGCGGCGGGCCACCCTCACCGAGCTGGTGGAGGAGCACGCGGGGGTTCGCATCGACATCGACATGCCGATCGACGAGCTGCGCGCTATCGCTGGCAGGCACGGCGTGACCGTGGACGACTCCTGGGGCCCCGGCAAGCTCGTGCTGGAGATCTACGAGAAGACCACCGAGGCCGAGCTCTGGGGCCCGGTCTTCGTGTGCGACTATCCCGCTGAGGTCTCCCCCCTCGCCCGCGCCCACCGCTCCAAGCCCGGCCTGGCCGAGCGCTTCGAGGCCATCGTCGCCGGCCGGGAGCTGGCCAACGCCTTCTCCGAACTCGTCGACCCCGAGGCCCAACGGGCCCGCTTCGAGGAGCAGGCCGCGGCCAAGGCCGCCGGTGACGAGGAGGCCATGCCCATCGACGAGGACTACATCCGCGCCCTCGAGTACGGCCTCCCCCCCACCGGCGGCCTCGGCATCGGCATCGACCGCCTCGTCATGCTCCTGGCCGATGCCCCCCACATCCGCGATGTCCTCCTATTCCCCACCCTGCGCCCCGAACAGCCTTAGGCGCCGGCGCCGGCGCCGTCGATGGAGACGCGAGGCGGAGACGAGGGCCCCTCGGGCCCCGCCGAGGTCAACGGCTTGGGGTGACGAGCCGTTGGGGCCGGTGGCATCGCCCAAGAGATTGGCGCAGCTCCGGGTTGCTCGCTCGCCCAGTGTGCACGAAGCGTTGCGATCCGGCGCCCGATCGGCCAGATGATGACGCTGCGTGCACACTCGACGCGCCGGGACCGGCGCAGGCGCCGGCGGCATCGGGCTCAGATGTCTTCGAGGAGGCGGTGGCCGAGTGCGCCCATGGCGGTGGTGACGGGGCCGGGGGGCAGCGCAGCCAGAGCTTCGGCCGCGGTAGCCGCATACTCGAGGGCCCGGTCACGGGCGCCGGCGATGCCGTCCGTGGAGCGGACGATGTCGCGGGCCTTGTCCCGCTCAGGCGGGCCCACGGGGCGTCCGAGCAGTGAGCGCAGCTCGGGGCCGGCGCTGGGGTCGGCGAGGGCGTAGATGACCGGGAGGCTGTAGGTGCCCTCCACCAGGTCGTGGCCGGCCGGCTTGCCCAGTGACTCGTCGGTGCCGGTGATGTCGAGCACGTCGTCGCGGATCTGGAACACCATCCCGAAGGCCTCGCCGAAGGTGGTGAGGGCTTCGATGCGGGGACGGTCGAGGCCCGCCGTGATGCCGCCGATCCGGCAGGCCGCCGCCATCAGCGACGCCGTCTTGCCGGCGATGGATGTGATGTACGCCTCTTCGGTGCGGTTGACGTCGAAGGCCGCCTTGATCTCGCTCACCTGGCCCTCGCACAGCCGCCCGATGGTGGCGGCCAGGAGCCCGGCCACCTCGGTGCCGAGGGAGGCGGCGATCTCTGAGGCCTTGGCCAGGAGGAAGTCGCCGGCGAGGATGGCCACCAGGTTCCCCCAGCGGGAGTTCACGCTCTCCACGCCCCGCCGGCTGGGCGCTTCGTCCATGACGTCGTCGTGGTACAGCGACCCGAGGTGCACCAGCTCCACCGACACCCCGCCGCTGAGGACATCGTCGGTGGTGGCCGCCCCGCCGGCGGCGGCGGAGGCCAGGGCCAGGGCCGGGCGCAACCGCTTGCCGCCCGCTCCGATCAGGTGCCCGGCCACCTCGGTGAGAAAGGGGTCCTCGGCGACGACCGACTGGCGCAAAGCCTCCTCGAGGCGGGCAAGCTCATCTTCCAGGCTGGGAAGGTTCAACAGGTCCGGGATGTTGACCACTGGCTCAGGACCCTATGGCACCTGCCGATCACCCCAGGAACCCGAGCCGAGGGCTGTTACGTCGCAGCCCTGGGTAGACTGGACCTCACTCACTCGCCCCAAACAGGAGGCGGTTACTTGTTCGAACGCTTCACCGACAGGGCTCGCAGAGTCCTCGTGCTGGCACAGGAGGAAGCACGCCTCCTCAACCACAACTTCATCGGGACCGAGCACATCCTGCTCGGGCTCATCCACGAGGGCGAGGGGGTGGCCGCCAAGGCCCTCGAGGCGCTCGGCATCTCCCTCGAAGCGGTCAGGGAGAAGGTCGAGGAGACCATCGGCCCCGCCGGTTCGTCCACCACCGGCTCGCCCCCTTTCACCCCCAGGGCCAAGAAGGTCCTCGAGCTCTCACTGCGTGAAGCCCTGCAGCTGGGCCACAACTACATCGGCACCGAGCACATGCTGCTGGGCCTCGTCCGTGAGGGCGAGGGTGTTGCCGCGCAGGTGCTGCAGACCCTGGGGGCCGACCTCTCGCGGGTCCGCCAGCAGGTCATCACCCTGCTGTCCGGGTACTCGGGCGGCAAGGAGGGCGCAACCTCTGGTGGCCCCGCCGGCGCCGGCCAGGAGACCCCCTCGGGCTCTCCGGTGCTCGACCAGTTCGGTCGCAACCTCACCACCCAGGCCCGCGAGAAGAAGCTCGACCCGGTCATCGGTCGCGAGCGTGAGATCGAGCGGGTCATGCAGGTGCTGTCGCGTCGCACCAAGAACAACCCGGTGCTCATCGGCGAGCCCGGCGTGGGCAAGACCGCCATAGTCGAGGGCCTGTCCCAGCGCATCGTGGCCAACGACGTGCCCGACACGCTGAAGGGCAAGCAGCTCTACACCCTCGACCTCGGTGCACTGGTCGCCGGCTCCCGCTACCGCGGCGACTTCGAGGAGCGCCTCAAGAAGGTGCTCAAGGAGATCCGCACCCGGGGTGACATCGTCCTGTTCATTGACGAGCTGCACACCCTCGTCGGCGCCGGCGCGGCCGAGGGCGCCATCGACGCCGCCTCCATCCTCAAGCCCATGCTGGCCCGCGGCGAGCTGCAGACCATCGGCGCCACCACGCTCGACGAGTACCGCAAGCACCTCGAGAAGGACGCGGCGCTCGAGCGCCGGTTCCAGCCCATCAAGGTCGAAGAGCCCACCCTCGCCCACACCATCGAGATCCTCAAGGGCCTGCGCGACCGCTACGAGGCCCACCACAGCGTCACCATCACCGATCAGGCCCTCGTGGCCGCGGCCAACCTGGCCGACCGCTACATCTCCGACCGCTTCCTGCCCGACAAGGCCATCGACCTCATCGACGAGGCCGGCTCCCGCCTGCGCATCCGCCGCATGACCACGCCTCCTGACTACAAGACCCTGGAGGAAGACATCGCCCGGGTCCGCAAGGAGAAGGAGACCCACATCGAGCGCCAGGAGTTCGACGAGGCCAAGGCGGCCTCGGAGAAGGAGAAGGCGCTCCTCGAGCGGCGCAGTGTCCGCGAGGCGGAGATGCGGGCCTCGGGGGACAACCTCTTCGACGTGGTCGACGAGGAGGTCATCGCCGAGGTCCTGGCCAACTGGACCGGCATCCCCGTCACCCAGCTCACCGAGGAGGAGACGGCCAAGCTCCTGCGCATGGAGGAGGACCTCCACAAGCGCATCATCGGCCAGGAGGACGCCATCAAGGCTCTCTCCCGCTCCATCCGCCGCACTCGTGCCGGCCTGAAGGACCCTAAGCGCCCCAGCGGCTCGTTCATCTTCCTGGGCCCCACCGGCGTGGGCAAGACCGAGCTGGCCAAGGCGCTGTCGGAGTTCCTCTTCGGCGACGAGTCCGCCCTCATCCAGCTCGACATGTCCGAGTACATGGAGAAGCACACCGTCTCGCGCCTGGTGGGCGCGCCCCCTGGTTACGTGGGCTACGAGGAAGGCGGCCAGCTCACCGAGGCCGTCCGGCGCAAGCCCTTCTCCATCGTGTTGTTCGACGAGATCGAGAAGGCCCACCCCGACGTGTTCAACACTCTGCTGCAGATCCTGGAGGACGGGCGCCTCACCGATGCCCAGGGCCGTTCGGTCGACTTCAAGAACACCATCCTCATCATGACCTCCAACCTCGGCACCGCCGACCTGCGCAAGACGGCCATCGGATTCGCCAAGACCAGCGAAGGCGTCACCTACGAGCGCATGAAGGAGAAGGTCAACGACGCCCTGAAGCAGCACTTCAGGCCCGAGTTCCTGAACCGCATCGACGACGTGATCGTCTTCCACGAGCTCACCAGGGAAGAGGTCACCGAGATCGTCGACCTCATGATCCGCAGGGTGCGCGACCAGCTGGAGGGCCAGGGCCTCGGCTTCGAGCTGACCCAGGCGGCCAAGATGTACCTGGCCGAGAAGGGCTACGACCCCACGCTCGGGGCCCGCCCCCTCCGCCGGGCCATCCAGACCTACATCGAGAACCCTCTCTCGGAGCGCATCCTCGTCAAGGAGTTCCCGGCCGGCCAGACGATCATCGTCGACGTCGACTCCGACACCAACGAGATCGCCTTCCACGCAGTGGAGAGCTTCGAGCCCCCGCCGGTCGAGCTGGCCGGCGCCGGCCCCGCCGCCGACTGACTCAACGAGAGAAAGGCCCCTGTCCGATTGGGACAGGGGCCTTTCTTCGTTGATGCCGCCTGCCGGTTAGAAGCCGCTGACGTTCAGACGCCCGCCGGTGACGGTCTTGCCGCTGAGCGATGCGGTGGGAGTGGCGCTCGAGAGGATGGCTGACTTGATCTGTGACGCGGGCGCTCCCGCATGCGTCGAGGCGTAGAGGGCGGCCCCACCGGTCACGTGCGGTGTAGCCATGGACGTCCCGTTGTAGGACGAGTACCCGTTGTAGGCCGTGGTCGACCAGACGCCCGATCCAGGGGCGCCGAGGTCGACCTTCGTGGACCCGTAGTTGGAGAAGCTGGCCCTGGCACCAGAAGAGGTGATGGCAGCGACGGCGACAACGGCGTCGTAGCCGGCTCCCGTTGTGGTGTCGTAGTTGGACGGGTAGCTGGCCGTGACATCGTTGTCGTCACCGACACCGTCGCTGCCTCCGTTGCCGGCGGCGGCGATGAACAGGATGTTCTGCTTGGCGCCTCTGGTGATGGCGTCGAGCAAAGCCGTCGAGTAGCCGCCGCCGCCCCAGGAATTGTTCGTCGCCACCAGGTTCAGGCCATGACGGGTCTTGAGATCGGTGAAGTAGTCCACGGCTTTCACGGCGTTGGCCAATGTTCCGCCTCGGCGGCCGAGGAACTTGCCGGAGATCATCTTCACGTTCCAGTTGACCCCCACGACGCCGGCACCGTTGTTCGCCTTCGCACCGATGGTCCCCGAGACGTGGGTGCCGTGGTCGTCGAGGTTGCCCTTGGTGCCGCCGTCGTAGACGGTGTTGTTGTTGCCGTCGAAGTCCCAGCCGTGGATGTCGTCGACGAAGCCGTTCCCGTCGTTGTCGACGCCGTCAGCCGTCTCGCCGGGATTACCCACCTGGCCCGCCAGGTCGGGGTGGTTGTACTGGATGCCCTCGTCGATCACGCCCACGTACACTCCGGCGCTACCGGTGCTGCCCTTGGCCCAGGCCTCGCCGGCCTGGCTGCCGTACTGGTTGGCGGGTGAGGTGGCGTCACCGTACATGCCCCAGAGGGAGCTGTTGGTGTAGTACGTGTCGGTCGACGTGGCGGCGTGGGTGTAGATCCAGTTGGGCTCGGCGTAGGCGACGGCGGGGTCGGCCTCGAGGTCACGGACGGCGGCGGCCCGTTCCTTGCCCGGGGGCAGGCGCACGAGCTCCACCTCGCCGGTGGCGCCCTGGCCGGCGACCACCCGCTCCTGCAGCACGGCCTCCGAGCGGCCCCGCGCCCGGGCACGGTCGGCGCTGGTGGCGCCGGCCTCGTACCCCACGAGCAGTTCACTCGGAACCGCAGCCGGTCCACCCGCATCGGCGGGCGGAGCGCCGGCGGCGGGCGACGACGGCGACACCATCGCCGTGGTGGCGACCATCGCCACCGCGGCCAGTTGGGCCAAGCGGCTCTTGACTCTCGTCGCGCCCCTCATGTCTGTTCCCCCTTGGTCGCCCTGCTCCTGCCGGCCATGGTACCGCCGGCGCCTTGCCTACGCTCGGCGGGTGGCCCGTCTGCCGTTCCGTCGGGCCTGGAGCCACGGCCTGAGGGCGCTCGTCGCCGGCCTCGCCCTCGGAGCCCTAGGAGGGTGCCGGGCCGATCTCACCGTCGCCGTGAGGGCCACGGCCGAGGGCGCCGGGGATGTGTCGGCCACGGTCAGCCTCGACAAGGAGGCGGCCGAGCAGGTACCGGATCTCGGCGATCAACTGCGGGTTGACGACCTGAAGGCGGCGGGTTGGCGCATCGTGGGGCCGGCGCCGGCGCCGGGAGGGCGAACCCGGTTGCGGGCGGTCAAAGCCTTCGGCTCCGCATCCGAGGCGGGCCAGGTCCTGCGGGAGCTGAGCGGCGACGGCGGACCGTTCGGCTCCCTGCGCCTGAACCGCACGCGGTCGCTCCTGAAGACCCGAACGTCCCTCACCGGTGCCGTGGACCTCACCGCCGGCCTCGAGTCCTTCAGCGACGAGGTCCTGAAGGAGAAGCTCGGAGGATCGGCCTTCGGTGTCGACCTCGCCCAGCTGGAGGCCGAGCTGGGAAAGCCGCTCGCCGACATCTTCGGGTTCCGCCTCGTTGCCGACCTCCCTGGTGAGCGCGAAGGGGAGGCACCGGCGGTCTGGCAGGTCCGGCTGGGCCACACGACCCCGGTCCGAGCGGTAGCCGAGCAGTGGAACCTCACCACCATCGCCGCCGCCGCTTCTGCGGCAGTCGTGCTCGCTCTCCTCGCCGTCCTCGTCCGCCGCCGTCGCCCCCGCCGCCACTGAGGCTCGCCCCCCGACTCTGGCACTGCTCTGGTGGCAGGATCCGTCGAATAGCGACGGTTCTTGCCACCAGAACGCCGGAAGGGCCGCAAAGGGGCGACCCATCTGTCGCACCCCCCTCGTAGCCTGCGCAGGATGCCCAAGCTCCGCACCGTCTACCGCTGCACCGATTGCGGTAGCGCCTCCCCGCAGTGGGGCGGCCGGTGCGGGGCCTGCGGGGAGTGGAACAGCCTGGTGGAGGAGGTCGAGGAGGCCCGGCCCCAGGGCGCCACCGCCACCGGCGCCCACGACCACAGGGGGTGGGCCAACCGGTCGGCCGACCACGCCGTGCCCATCGGCGAGGTCGAGATGGGCACCACTGCCCACCGCCTCACCGGCATCGACGAGCTCGACCGGGTGCTCGGCGGTGGCCTCGTCGCCGGCTCGGTAACGCTGCTGGGTGGCGAGCCCGGCATCGGCAAGTCCACGCTGTTGCTGCAGGCGCTGGCGTCGCTGGCCGCCAAGGGCGACCGCTGCCTGCTGGTCTCGTCCGAGGAGTCCAAGCAGCAGGTCCGCCTCCGCGCCGCCAGGCTGGGCCCCCTGCCGGCTAACCTGTGGCTGCTCTCGGAGACGGCCATGCCCAACCTGCTGGCCGCTGTCGACGAGGTGAAGCCCGATGTGCTGGTCCTCGACTCCATCCAGACGGTCTTCGAGCCGGAGCTGGGCTCTGCGCCCGGATCGGTGGCCCAGGTGCGGGAGTGCGCCCAGCGGCTCGTGGTGCTGGCCAAGGAGCGGGCCATCGCCACCATCCTCGTGGGCCACGTGACCAAGGACGGCGCACTGGCCGGGCCCCGCGTCCTCGAGCACGTGGTCGACACGGTTCTCTCGTTCGAGGGTGAGCGCCACCACTCTCTCCGCCTCCTGCGGGCCGTCAAGCACCGCTTCGGGGCCACCGGTGAGCTGGGCCTCTTCGAGATGGGAGAGGAAGGGCTGGCCGGCGTGCCCGACGCCGCCGGCCTGTTCCTCGGCGACCGCAGCGACAACGTCGCCGGTTCGGTGGTCGTGCCCGCCATGGAGGGCCAGCGCCCCCTCCTGGTCGAGCTGCAGGCCCTGGTGGCGCCCTCCAACCTTCCCATGCCCCGGCGCTCGGCCCAGGGCCTCGACTCCGGGCGCCTCTCCCTCCTCCTGGCCGTGCTCCACCGCCGGGCGCACCTGTCCACCGAGAAGGCCGATGTCTACGCCTCTGCCGTCGGCGGGGTGCGGGTAACCGAGCCCGCTGCCGACCTCGCCCTCGCCCTAGCCCTGGCATCGGCGGTCGCCGACCGCGCCTTTCCCGCCGACGTCGTCGCCTGTGGCGAGGTGGGCCTGGCCGGCGAGGTCCGCCAGGTGGCCCACATGGGCCGGCGCCTGGCCGAGGCGGCCCGCCTCGGGTTCCGTCGTGCCGTGGTGCCGGCGTCCTCCGCCGGCCCAGCTCCCACCGGCGTGATCAACGGCATCGAGCTAGTTCGTGTCGCCACCCTCGGCGACGCAATCCGGCATTTCGGACTGCACCCGTCGAAGTAGGCTCCGGTCGTGCTCGTCCGTCGTAGCGCCGCCATGATCGGGGCGCTCGGCGCGGTGGCGCCGGGAACGCCGCTCCGGGAGGGCCTCGACCGCATCCTGCAGGCGAACATGGGGGCGCTCATCGTCGTGGGAGACGGCCCCGACGTGCTGGCCATCTGCTCGGGCGGCTTCCTTCTCGACGCCGAGTTCAGCCCCCAGCGCCTCTCGGAGCTGGCCAAGATGGACGGCGCCATCATCCTGGCCGCCGACTCCAGCCGCATCGCCCGGGCCAACGTCCACCTCGTCCCCAACCCCAACGTGCCCACCTCCGAGACCGGCACCCGCCACCGCACGGCCGAGCGGGTGGCCCGGTCCGTCGACGTCCCGGTCATCTCCGTTTCCGAGGACCTGGCGATCATCGCCGTCTACCGCAACGAGCTCAAGCACCCGCTCGAGCCCGTGCCCCGCCTCATCAACCGCGCCAACCAGGCCCTGCAGACGCTGGAGCGCTACAAGAACCGACTCGACACCGTGAGCAGCGCCCTGTCGGCGCTGGAGGTGGAGGACCTGGTCACCCTGCGCGACGTCGTCACCGTGCTCCAGAGGGCCGACATGGTGCGACGGATCGCCGAGGAGATCGAGGGCTACATCGTGGAGCTGGGGGTCGACGGCCGCCTCGTCCGCCTGCAGCTCGAGGAGCTCATGGGCGGCGTCGAGGACGACCGCCGCCTGGTGATCAAGGACTACTTCCACGACGAGCCGAGCTGGCGGCTCGACCAGGCCATGGATGCCCTCTCCGGCCTGAGCACCGACTCCCTGCTCGACCTCAAGGAGGTCGTCGGCGTCCTCCACCTGGCCTCCAACTCCGACGAGCTGGAGGCCAGTGTCCAGCCGCGGGGGTACCGCCTCCTCAGCAGGATCCCACGCTTGCCCGAGGCCGTGATCGACAGGATCGTCGCCCGCTACTCGACACTGCAGAAGATCCTGCGGGCCGGCGCCGAGGACCTGGAGGACATCGAGGGTGTCGGGCGGGTACGGGCCCGGGCCATCAAGGAAGGCTTGTCGCGCCTGGCCGAGACCTCCATCCTCGACCGGTACAGCTGAGCGGCTTAGCGGCTGAGCGGGTGGGCCGGGTCACGCTGCCGTCGGGCACGCCGGCCGAGGTGGCGCGGCCCTCCGGGCGCCCCACCGCCGGGTTGGTGATCGCTCCCGACATCATGGGGCTGCGCCCCCTCTTCGACCGCATGTGCGCCCGTCTCGCCGCTGAGAACCAATGGGGGGTGGCCGCCTGTGAGCCGTTCCCAGGCCGGGAGCACCTCACCTTGGAGGAACGCGAGATCGGCTCGAACGACGACGAGCGGGTGCTGGGTGATCTCGCCGCCGCCGCCGACCTGCTCGGCGTGGAACCGGTGGGCGTGCTCGGGTTCTGCCAGGGCGGCATGTGGGCCTTCAAGGCCGCCGGCACCGGCCGCTTCCATCGGGCCGTCGCCTTCTACGGCATGATCCGCGTCGACTGGGCCCGCCCCGGCCACGCCCAGCCCCTCGAGTGGCTGCGAAAGCCGGAGGCCTGCCCCGTCCTCGCCCTCGTCGCCGGCCAGGACAAGCTCGTGCCCTTCGCCGACGCCCAGCTGCTCGCCGACCTCGACCACGTCAAGGTGGTGGCCTACCCCGATGCCGAGCACGGCTTTGCCCACGACCCCGCCCGTCCCACCCACCGAGCCGAGGACGCGGCCGACGCGTGGAGCCGTGCCCTGAGCTTCCTGTCGGCCTGACCGGCAGGGGCCGGGTTTGTCCGTCTGGTGCAGAACCGGTACCCTGCGATGCATCCCTTCTCATCTCATCCCCGGGAGAGGTATGTCTGCATTCGACGTCGGTGACAAGGTCGTTTACCCCCACCATGGGGCGGCGGTGATCGAAAAGCGCGAGCAGAAGGAGGTCTTCGGGGAAACCCGTGAGTACCTGGTCCTGAAGCTGGCCTATGGCGACCTGACACTGATGGTCCCTTGCGACAACACCGACGAGGTCGGTCTGCGGGAGGTGATCAACGACGAGGAGGTGGAAGAGGTTTTCGCCGTCCTGCGCAAGAAGGAGGCGCGGATGCCCACCAACTGGTCGCGGCGTTACAAGAACCACGTCGAGAAGCTGAAGTCGGGCGACATCTACCAGGTCGCCGAAGTCGTGCGGAACCTCTCCATCCGCGACAAGGACAAGGGCCTGTCGGCGGGCGAGAAGCGCATGCTCACCCGGGCTCGCCAGATCCTCGTCTCGGAGCTCACCTTCGCCATCAACGTGTCGGAGGAAGAAGCCGAGCAGAAGCTCAACGACGCCCTGCCGTAGCCGGGCGGTTCGACCCGAGCCACGGGCTGCTCTCAGCTGCTCCCGTCGCCGGTCGATAGAGGAGCTGCATGTTCGTAGAGATCGTCCGCCTGTTCATCGTCCTTCTGGCGACGGCTGCCGGCTTCGCGCTGGGTAGGGGGCCGGAGGGAGCGGAGGCCGGCAACGCCGCGGTGGTGGGCGCCACCCTCGGCGCCCTCGCCGGTTATGTCGTGGGCGGGTTCCTCGGCCGCCTGTTGAACCAGGCCAAGCACGTCGCCGAGCGCAGGATCGACGAGGTTCCCGCGCATCGCATCCTCGCCGGGGCGGTGGGCGCCATCCTCCTCGCCGTTCTCGCCGCCGTCGTGTCGCTGCCGGCGGGCCTCTTGATCCCGGCCCCCTACGGATGGATCGCTCTCGGCCTGTGCACGTGGGCCGGCGCCCTCCAGGGCTTTCGCATCGGGGCCCGCAAGAGTGACCAGCTGCTGGCCATGGCCGGCCTCTCCTCCCGGCCACTCGTGCGGGCATCGCCGTACGGCTCCGAGGAGCAGGAGGCGGTGCTCATGGACACCAGCGCCATCATCGACGGCCGCCTTCTCGGGCTGGTCCGGGCCGGTTTCCTCAAGGGTGCCCTGCTCATCCCGCGGTTCGTGCTCGACGAGCTGCAGGGCATCGCCGACGCCCAGGACCCCAACCGCCGGCGCCGCGGCCGGCGGGGACTGGAGATGCTGGAGGCCATGCAGCACCAGCCCGGCATCGAGGTCCACGTGCTCGACGACGAGGTTCCCGAGCACGAGGAGGTGGACGCCAAGCTCGTCTCCCTCGCCCGCCGGCTCAAGGCCAGCCTGCTCACCGTCGACGAGCCGCTGCAGCGGGTGGCCGAGCTGCAGGGCGTGCGCTGCCTGAGCCTGCGCCGGCTGGCCGACAACGTGCGCCCCGTCCACGTGCCCGGCGAGGTGGTCCTGCTCCCCATCAGCCGCGAGGGCAGGGAGCCGGGGCAGGGCGTGGGCTTCCTCGACGACGGCACCATGGTGGTGGTGGGTGACGCCGCCGACCTGGTGGGCCAGGAGGTCGAGGTGCGCATCACCAGCAACGTCCAGACGTCCATGGGTCGCATGCTGTTCGCCTCGATGGCCCCGCCGGCCACGGAACCCGCCAACACGTGAGACCGTGAGGCCGTGACCGTCTGGGCCGTGGTGGTGGCGGCCGGGAGCTCCCAGCGGTTCGGGCGGCCCAAGTTGTACGAGCAGCTGGCCGGGCGCCGCGTCCTCGACTGGTCGCTCGACGCCGCCCGCCTGGCGTGCGACGGCGTCGTTCTGGTGGTGCCGCCGGAGCTGGTCCCCGCGGCCGAGCCGGGAGCCGACCTGGTGGTCGCCGGCGGCGCAACCCGCTCGGCCTCGGTCCGCTGCGGCCTGGCCGCGGTGCCCACCGGCGCCGAGGTGGTAGTGGTCCACGACGGCGCCCGCCCTCTCGCCGGCGCCAAGCTGTTCACCGCGGTCCTCGAGGCGGTGCGGGCCGGCGCCGATGGCGCCGTCTGCGCGGTTCCTGTGGCCGACACGGTGAAAAGGGTCGAGGCAGGCCGGGTCGTCGGCACCGTCGAGCGAGCCGGGCTGTGGGCCGTGCAGACGCCGCAGGCCTTCTCCGCCGCCGTGCTCCGCCAGGCCCATGCCGGCGCCGGCGAGGCCACCGACGACGCCGGCCTGGTCGAGGCGGCCGGAGGCCTGGTCGTGGTGGTGGACGGTGACCCCCACAACCTCAAGCTGACGGGCCCCGTGGACCTGGTCGTGGCCGAGGCCCTGGTGGCTACGCTCCCCTGAGTGCGGGGGACAGCGCGGGTCGGGCAGGGCTTCGACGTCCATCGGTTCAGCGACGACCCGGCGCGCCGGCTGGTCCTCGGCGGTGTGGACTTCGAGGGCGAGGGGCCCGGTCTGGACGGGCACAGCGACGCCGACGTGGTGGCTCACGCCGTCGCCGATGCCTTTCTCGGCGCCGCCGGGCTGGGCGACCTCGGCAGCCACTTCCCCGACACCGATCCGGCCTGGGCCGGCGCCGACAGCCTGGCGCTGCTGGCCGAGGTCGCCAAACGGCTGGCCGAGGCCGGCTTCCGGCCCGCCAACGCCGACTGCTCCGTGGTGCTCGACGCTCCCCGCCTCGCCCCCCACCGCCGGGACATGGAAGCGAAGCTCGCAGCCGCGGTCGGAGCTCCCGTGAGCGTGAAGGCCACCAGACCAGAGGGACTGGGTGCGCTGGGGCGGGGCGAAGGTATCGCCTGCTGGGCCGTCGCTCTCGTCGAGTCCACCGAAGACGGCGCATCCCGATGAGCCCCCCGCCGCCCCGCCGGCGCCGGCCCTCGACGAACACCACTGCGACCGGCCTGGGTGGCGATCAGGTCGAGGGGCGCCGAGCGGTGCTCGAGCTGCTCTCCGCCGGCCGGCGCCGGGTGCGCGACGTGTGGGTCAGCGAAGCGGTGTCGACGTCGCCGCCCGTGGTGGAGATCCTCGAGCTGGCCGGGGAGCGGGGTGTCACCGTCCGCACCCTCGCCCGCGCCCGCCTCGACGCCGCTGCCCGCACCGAGGCCCCCCAGGGCGTGATCGCCCACGCCGAGCCCCTGCAGGAGGCCGACCTCGACGACCTGTGCCGGTCGGTCCCCGGGCGGCCGGCACCGTTCCTGCTGGCCTTCGACGGCATCACCGACCCCCACAACCTCGGCGCCCTCATCCGCACCGCCTCCTGCGCCGGGGCCACCGGGGGCATCCTGACCCAGCACCGCTCGGCCCACGTCACCCCCACGGTGGCCAAGGTGGCCGCCGGAGGCATCGAGCACCTCCCCCTGGCCCTCGTCGCCGGCCTGCCGGCGGCTCTGGCCCGCCTTCGCACCGCCGGTGTGTGGGTGGTCGGGCTCGATCCGGAGGGCTCCAGCAGCGTGTTCGAGCTCACCCTCGCCACCGAGCCGGTGGCCCTCGTCCTGGGCGCTGAGGGTGCTGGACTCTCACGGCTGGTGCAGCAGCGCTGCGACATGCTCGTGTCAATCCCACGAAAAGGAGGCCCTGCGTCTCTCAACGTGTCCGCCGCCGGGGCCGTCGCCTGCTACGAGGTGGTCCGGCGCCGGCACGTTTAGGCACGAAATTATGTCCGATTCGTCCTAAATCTATGGGATTTATACCTGATAACTGTCGAAAACATGACGAAAGACACATTGACTGAGACCGCTCAGCTAGTTACAACTAACCAGACCCCCACGGACAGTGGTGCCAGCTCGGTGCCACTGCCCAGTTGCCGCAGCCGCAGGAGCTCTCGAAATGGCCCTCGTCACACTTGCCGAACCTCTGCAGGATCTTTCCGACATCGAACTGGTCGACCGCTTCCAGAACGGCGACGAGGAGGCCGTGGGCGTCCTCGTGGTGCGGTACCGCCGCCTGGTCTGGGCCAAGGCTCGCAGCTACTTCCTGGTCGGTGCCGACTCCGACGATCTCGAGCAGGAGGGGATGATCGGGCTGTTCAAGGCCGCCCGGGACTTCCGCTCCGACCGCCAGGTCTCGTTCCGGTCGTTCGCCGACGTCTGCGTCACCCGCCAGATGATCACGGCGATCAAGACGGCCACCCGGCGCAAGCACCAGCCGCTCAACCGGTACCTGCCCATCGCGGGGCCCCGGGTCGAGGAGGACGCCGGTCACCAGCACGAAGAGGCCTTCGCCGACGACGACTGCCTGGCCGATCCGGTGGACGCGGTGATCGCCAGCGAGCAGCTGGCGGGGATCCGCCTGCGGCTCGGCGAGATGCTCTCGGGGCTGGAGGTGGAGGTCCTGCGGCTCTACGTGGAGGGCCGTTCCTACGAGGAGATCGGCCTCCGGCTCAACCGTCACGTGAAGTCGGTGGACAACGCCCTCCAGCGCATCAAGCGCAAGCTCGAAGGCCAGCTGCAGGAGCAGCCGGGGGTCTTCGCACTCGCCGTAGCGTAACTACGGTGACCGGCGTCGACCACGCCGGGTTAGCTCAGTTGGTAGAGCACCTCACTTGTAATGAGGATGTCGTCGGTTCGATTCCGACACCCGGCTCTCGGAGGTCCTTGAAGTGGAGCTGCTCGGCTGGCAGGCTGCGCCTGTGGCACTCACTGACCGTGAACAGGCGATCCTCGACTTCGAGCGGTCCTGGTGGACCGAAACGGGCCCCAAGGAGGTCCTCATCCGTACCCGCTTCGGCTTGTCGCCGACCCGCTACTACCAGTTGCTCAACGAGGTGCTCACCCACCCGGACGCCGCCGGGTACGACCCGCTCGTCGTCCGTCGCCTGCGCCGGGTGCGGGACGATCGCCGTCGCGCCCGTTATGAAGGTCGCTCGGCCGGCAGGCCGCAGGCCCGGTGACCACGGAGGAAGCTCGCACATGACCAGGCGGAACGAAGTGGGCCAACGTTGGTGAAGCGGGGCCGCCACGCCGCCGACGACGGCTCCTTCGGGCGCTCCAGCGGGATGGCGGCCGGACGCGCCGCAGTCCTCTTGGCCGCAGCTGTGGTGATCGGCATCGTGCTGCTGAACGCGGCCGACGACGAGTCCCCGGAGCAGGTCACCGCCGGCGACGATTCCGCCAGCACCACCACCCCGCCGGAGGGCACCACCACCGTTCCGACCACCAGCACCACCACCTCGCCGGCCCGGGCGCCCAAGGACGTGAAGGTCCTCTCGGCCAACGGCACCGACGTCAAGGGGGCGGCCCGCAGGGCCACCGACGCCCTGCGGGCCGCAGGGTTCAACGTCCTCGCCCCGGTCGACGCCGGCAAGTCGGTCACCGCCACGAACGTGTACTTCAACGCCGGCTTCGAGCGCGAAGCCGAGGCCGTGGCCGGCTCTCTGGGCCTCGGCCCCCCATCGGTCAAGGCGATGCCGACGCCGCCGCCCGTGCCCGACATCCGTGGTGCGGACGTGGTGGTCATCGTGGGCCCTGAGACGGCGGCCCGGCTGGTCACCCCGGCGGCGACGGCCACCACCAGGGCGGCCACACCGTCCTCGACCTCTTCCACCACCCCCACCACCAGAGCCTGAGCGGCCGGGCCGGCCGGTTCAGCTCAGCGGGGGGCCACACGCTCCGTGGTGGACGAGACCACCACCGAGACTGTTCCCGGAACGGGCGAACCGGGCGTGCCGGGCGGCGGGAACAAGGTGACGTCGAAGGTTCCCGACGTCACAGCCTCGGCGGAGAGCACGGCCCCGTCGTCGACGGAGTAGACGACCTTGGCATCGGTGGTCTGGCTGCCGTCGAGGGTCAACCCGTTGTCGTTCGGCGCGGCCGTCCCCCGGACGGGAAGCCGGTAACGGCTCTCCACCCGGGCCACGTCGATCCCGTCGACCCGCCCGAGGGTGGCGAGGTGCCCACTCCCACGAAGCCTGGCCTCGGGCGCCCGGGCCAGCTGCACGGCGGTGTCGATCTCCCACCGCTGTCCCGGCGAGAGCGGCCGGTCGGGAGGCGCAGCGGCCGCCGCCGGGAAGATCTCCGACAGCCCGAGCTCGCCGAGGGCACGAGCCGGCAGCCCTTCGATGCTCTGCACCTCGGCCAGCTGGCCGGCCCGGTCGAGGCGCACGACGTAGGTGCGGGTCGGGCTGCCCTGCTCCTCCACCCGGACCTCGACGCGGCCACCCGACGGGCTCAGCGCCAGGACCCGCTGAGTGGCCACGAAGACCGTGTTGCTCCTGCTGCGCCGGGGCCGCTCGTCGGCGACCGTCGTCACCGTCGTGGCCCGCACCGATATGCGGTACGTGTAGCGCCGGCCCGGATCGGGCCGGAAGGAGAGGCGCACGGTGTCGTCGCGGCATCCGCCCAGGAGCAGGACGGCGACGCCGAGAAGGGCCCAGCCCGGGCGCCTACGCCGCGACCCTCCGGCTGATGCCACGGAGCGAGGATACGGCCAAGGTGCGGGCCGAGCCGGTACGGTCGCAGGATGATCGTGCCGGAGGCGCCGCCGGCGGTGCTGGACGCGCTGATCGCCAATCCCGCCGCGTCGGGGATCCTCACCGACTTCGACGGCACGCTCGCTCCCATCGTGGGCAACCCCGCGGCGGCCGAGCCACTGGCCGGAGCCGTCGACGTCCTTCACCGCCTGGCCCGCCGTTACGCGCGGGTGGCGGTGGTGTCGGGGCGGCCCGCCCGCTTCCTGGCCGGCCACCTCCGGCTGGCCGCCGGCGAGCCGAGCGGCCTGCTCGCCACCGGTCTCTACGGGCTCGAGACGGCGGAGGGCGACCAGGTGACCGCCCACCCCGAGGCCGAGCAGTGGCGCCCGGTGGTCGCGGCCATCGCTGATCTGGCCGAGGAGCAGGTGCCCTCCGGCGTTTGCGTCGAGCGCAAGGGCCTGTCGGTCACGTTGCACTACCGGGGCAACCCGGCGGCCGAGGGGTGGTGCCGGCGGTGGGCGCTGGCGGAGGCCGAACGCACCGGGCTGGTGCTCCATCCCGCCCGCATGTCCGAGGAGCTGCGCCCTCCCATTCCGGTGGACAAGGGGACAGTGGTGGCCGGGCTGGCGGCCGGGCTCGACGCCGTCTGCTTTCTCGGCGACGACCGTGGCGACCTCCCCGCGTTCGCCTCGCTGAAGGAGCTCGAAGCGAGCCAGCCGGGCTTCGTGGCCGTGACCGTGGCCGTGAGGAGCAGTGAGGCGCCGGCAGAGCTCCTGGACCAGGCCGACGTGGTGGTGGACGGTCCCGCCGGGTCGCTGTCGCTGTTGCGAACGCTGCTGTAGCCCCTCGGGCAGAGCCGGCTCGGCGCGCCGTCAGCCGGCGGCGGAAAGCTGGCGCTGGAGCCAGTCCGCCGGCGAGCCCTTTGCCGCGAGGGCCCTCAGCCGCCCGGACCGCTCGGCCCGTTCGGCGGCGGGCATCTTCAGGCCGGTGGAGAGGGCGCCGGCCGTGGCCACCAGGTCGAACGGGTTGATCCCGAGGCACTCCTCGCCCACCTCGTCCCACACGCCCGCCTCCCGGCTCAGAGCCACGACGCCGTCATGTTCGTTGACGATCGCCCCTTCCTTGGCCACGAGGTTCAGCCCGTCCCGCACAGGGTTGACGAGCAGGACGTCGTAGCGCCGGAGGGCGGCCACCGAGCGGACGAAAGAATCCGAGGTGTCCAGCAGGATCGGCGTCCAGCCGGGAGTGGACCACGTGTTGTTGATCCGCTCCACGAGCCCCTCCACCTCGCTGCGGTAGGCCAGGTAGTCGGCCAGCTCGATACGCGACGGGTAAACGAAGGCGGCGAAGACGACGCGCTGGCGCCAGTCCGGCTCGGCCCGCAGCAGCTCCTCGAAGGCGAGGAACCCCCTCAGGAGGTTCTTCGACAGCTCGATGCGGTCGACCCGCACGATGAGCGAGCGGTCCCCGACCTGTCCTTCGAGGCGGGCCAGCTCTTCTTCACACGCAGGCGAAACCGCCATCGCCGTGAGCTCCTCTGCACTGGTGGCCGCCGGGGCGACGAACGTCGACGGGGGGGCAATGCCGCGGGAACGGCAGCAGGCCTCGAACGAGGAAGCCCAGCGCCGGCTCTGGAAGCCACACGCCGAGTGGGCGGCCAGGCCCCCGAGCAGGTCCACGGCCACGTCGTCCGGAACGGCACCGAGGCCGGTGGGGTCGCAGAAGGGGATGTGGTTGAAGTGCACGGAGCGCACATCGGGCCGGAGGGAGGAGAGGAAGCCGCCGACGAGGGGCAGGTGGTAGTCGTGCACCAGCACCGTGGCGCCCTCGCCCGCCTCGTCGGCCACGGCTTCGGCGAACAACTTGTTGACGGCGCAGAAGGCCGTCCACGCCTCGCGCCAACGATGGTCGATGCGGGGGCGCCGGGGCAGGTCGAACAGGTTGTGGTGCACGAACCACAGCGTGGCGTTGGCTACGACGTCGTAGTACTTCTTGTAGAGATCCAGGTCCACGGGCACAGAGCGAAGGCGAAAGCCTTTCGCCTCGACGGTCCCGAGAGCAGCGGCTTCACGATCGGCGTCGGAGATGGCGGTCGAGATCCACGTGGCGGCCGTGCCGGCGACAGCGGGCCCGAGGCTCGACACGAGGCCGCCGGCGCCTCGGGTGGCGACCAGAGCCCCGTCGCCGCCCCTCTTGAACGACAGGGGCCCACGGTTGGACACGATCACCACGTCGGGGCGTGCCATGCCGGTGGCACGATACCCGGGTGCCGACCACGCCCACCCGGAGCCGCCACCTGGTCGCCTCCCCCGACAAGTTCCCGGGTTCGGGGTCGGCCGCCCAGGTGGCAGGCGCCGTGGCCCGCGCCGCCGAGGCCGCCGGGTGGACCTGCGACGAGGCGCCCGTGGCCGACGGCGGCGAGGGGATCCTCGAGGTGCTCGGCGGCAGCGTCCGCCGGGCCAGGGTGCGCGGGCCGCTGGGTGAGGCGGTGGAGGCGGAGTGGCGGATGCTGCCCGGATCGACGGCGGTCATCGAGGTGGCCCAGGCCGCCGGCCTGGAGCGGGCGGGTGGTCCCGAGTGGAACGACGCCATGCGGGCCTCGACGGCCGGCGTGGGCGATCTCATCTCCGCCGCCCTGTCGGCGCGTGCCGAGCGGATCATCGTCGGGATGGGCGGCTCGGCAACCACCGACGGAGGCCTGGACTGCATCAACGCGCTGCGGCCCCACGGCCGCCTCCGGGGCGTCGACCTGGTGGTGGCCTACGACGTCTCCACCACCTTCGTGGACGCGGCCACGGAGTTCGCACCCCAGAAAGGAGCCACCCCGGCCCAGGTGGAGCTGCTGCGCCGGCGTCTGGAACGCCTCGTGCAGATCTACGACGAGGAGTTCGGCGTGGACGTCTCGAAGCTACCGGGCTCGGGTGCGGCCGGAGGATTGGCCGGCGGCCTGGCCGCCCTGGGCGCCACCCTGGTGCCGGGGTTCGAGCTGGTGGCCGAGGCGATCGATCTAGCCGAGCGCATCGAAAAGGCCGACCTGGTGATCACCGGTGAGGGCTTCCTCGACGAGCACTCCTTCCAGGGGAAGGCGGTGGGCGGGGTGGTCGAGCTGGCCGCCGAGGCAGGCGTGCCGGTGCTGGTCGTGGTGGGACAGGTGTTCGGTGACCACGCCGTCGAAACCGTCTGCCTGGCCGACCGGTTCGGCCCGGCGCGGGCCATGGAGCAACCGCTCGAATGCGTCACCGAGGCCGTTGCCGGCTACCTCGCAGCATTACCCTTCGCTCCGTGACGGAGCGGCTTCGCCGAGCGGGCCAGCTGTCGTGGGCCCTGGTCGGGGTGGCGGTGCTCCTCGCCGTCGTCGGCATGGTGCTGTGGACCGTGCGGGTCATCTTCCCCCCGCTCCTCCTGGCCGGCGCCATCGTGTTCCTGATCAATCCGATCGTGACCCGCCTGCAGCGCCACCGGGTACCCCGCGCCGTCGGTGCCGGGCTGGCCTACGTCGCCGTCCTGGCCGCGGTGGTGCTGGCCGGCATCCTCGTCTACCCGCTGGCCGCCGACCAGGCCGGTGAGCTGCGGGACGACTGGCCGGAGATCCAGGACAAGGCCGAGCAATGGATAGACGACCGAGCCGAGGATTCGAAGGGGACCTTCTACGAGTTCACCCGGGAGGATCTCGAGGAGGCCATCTCGGCCGACAATCTCACGTTCTCCCAGCAGCTGGACCGGGCCAAGGACCTCGGGGTGCAGGTTTTCCACGTCCTGCTCGTCCTGGTGCTGGCCCCCATCATCGCCTTCTACCTCCTGGTGGACCTCCCGCGGATCCGCCAGGTGACGGTCTCGCTCGTCCCGTTGGGGGCCAGGGACGAGGTGCTCCACGTCGGCCGGCGACTCAACCGGGCCATCGGCGGCTTCTTCCGCGGCCAGCTCCTCGTGGCCACCATCGTCGGGCTGATGTGCTCGGCCGGGCTGTTCGCCATCGGCCTCCAGTTCTGGTTCCTCGTGGGCATGATCGCCGGGCTGTTCAACGTCATCCCCCTCATCGGGCCCTGGGTCGGCGGCATACCCGGGGTGATCATCGCCCTCACCACCGGCAGCCCGCTGCAGGCCTTGGGCGTCGTCATCGTGATGGCGACGGCCCAGCAGATCGACAACCACTTCATCACGCCCCAGGTGATGCAGCGGGTGGTGCATCTACACCCGGCGGCGGTGATCCTCGCCCTGCTCGCCGGAGGCTCCCTGGCCGGCTTCTTGGGCCTGCTGATGGCCGTTCCCGCCGCGGCGATGCTGAAGATCGTCTGCGGCCACCTGTGGAGGGTGCACGTTCTGGGTGAGCCCTTCGACGAGGCCGTTGCCGAGGAGGATGCCGCCGAGGGTGAAGGGCTGGTGGAGGACGTGATGGACGACGGCGCCGGAGCTCAGGCCGTGTTGCCCAGGTAGGGCTCCACCTCCACGAGCGGGGGGTACTCGGCCACGTCACCGGCCAGGCCCGCCCGGGCCAGCGCCGTCGCCAGCACGGCGTCGGCCTGGAGCGACAACTCCTCGAGAGGGCGGTTGCGGTGCTCACGATGACCCAGGTCCACCTGGGCGAGAGCGGCGGTGCCGAACAGCTCTACGACGTCGATCACCATCCCGAGGTCGACGCCGTAGCCCTCGACGAACGGGAGCCGTTCGAGCACCTCCCGCCGGCCGGCGCACTCGCCGGCGAGGGGCTGGCCGAGAGAGGCCAGGTGGGGGAACAGCCTTCTCAGCAACGGCTTGGCCACCAACTCGGTGACCCGCCCCCCCTGACCGGCCAGGTCCTCGTAGGACCGGTCGTAGAAGGCCTTCACGAAGGCCACCTGGTCTTCGACGAGAAGCGGGCCGAGAAGCCCTACCACGAAGGAAGCGGGGAAGCCCTTGACGTCGGCGTCGCAGAAGGCGATGAGGTCGCCTTCTGCCTCGAGCACGCCGGTCCACATCGCCCCTCCCTTGCCGAGCCCGGCCGTGCTGGTGACCTTGGCCCCCGCCCGTCGTGCGGCCACGGCGGTGCCGTCGCTCGAGCCGTCGTCCACCACGAGCACCTCGTCGACCAGCCCATGCTCGTCGACCAGCTCACCCACGACCGTGGTCACGATCGCCCCGATCGTCGCCTCCTCGTTGCGGGCCGGCAGGCACAGGCTCACCCGGCTGCCGGCTTTGGAGGCGGCGAGGGCGCCGGCGGTGAAGTCGAGGTGGTGGAAGGTGGGGAACGGCGGGCGGAGCATGGGCTCACATCTTCGCCGCGATTGCCTTTGCTGTCGGCGGGCGGCGTATCATTCCCGACATCATCCAGAGCGGTCGAGGGGCCGGGCCCGTCGACACCGCGACAACCAGCGTTCCCCGACGGGGGCCGCCAGGTGCCAATGCCCGGAGCGATGAGGAGGAACCGTGACATCCACCGCCCCCGGGCCCGGCATGGTGATCGGGCTGTGCTGCCGAGAGTGCGGCCGGCCGTACCCGCCCGAAGCCCTGCACGTGTGCGAGTACTGCTTCGGCCCCCTCGAGGTGGCCTACGACTACGAGGCCATCGCCGCCTCGATCAGCCGGGAGAAGATCACCGCCGGCCCGAGCACCATCTGGCGGTACGCCGAGCTCCTCCCGGCCGACGCCGCGGACCCGGTCAACCTCGGCGCCGGCTTCACGCCCCTGGTGCGGGCCCACCGTCTGGCCGCCGAGCTGGGGCTGGGTGAGCTGTGGGTGAAGAACGACACGCTCAACCCGACGGGCTCGTTCAAGGACCGGGTGGTGTCGGTGGCCCTCACCAAGGCGCGCGAACTCGGTTTCAAGGTCGCCGCCTGCGCGTCGACCGGCAACCTCGCCAACTCCGTCGCCGCCCACGCCGCCCACGCCGGCATGGACTCCATCGTGTTCATACCCCACGACCTGGAGGAGGCCAAGGTCGTCACCACCGCGGTGTACGGAGGCAGGCTCATAGCCGTCGAGGGCAACTATGACGACGTCAACCGGCTCTGCGCCGAGCTGGCCAGCGAGCATCCGACATGGGCGTTCGTCAACGTCAACGTCCGCCCCTACTACTCAGAAGGATCCAAGACCCTCGCCTTCGAGGTGGCCGAGCAGCTCGGCTGGACCGTGCCCGACCATGTCGTGGTGCCGATCGCATCGGGCAGCCAGCTCACGAAGGTCCACAAGGGCTTCGACGAGCTGTACAAGGTCGGGCTGCTGGAGGAGGAGCCCCACGTGCGGGTGTCGGGGGCCCAGGCCACCGGCTGCTCACCGGTGGCCACCGCCTTCTCCGAGGGAACCGACCACGTGAGGCCCCAGAAACCCGACACCATCGCCAAGTCCCTCGCCATAGGGAACCCCGCCGACGGGTGGTACGCCCTCGACTCCGTCCGCTCCACGGGCGGCGCCGTGGGCTCGGTGACCGACGACGAGATCGTGGAGGGCATCCGCCTCCTGGCCCGCACCGAGGGCATCTTCGCCGAGACGGCCGGCGGCGTCACCATCGCCACCCTGGCCAAGCTGGCCGCCGCCGGCATCGTGCGACCCGACGAGCGCGTGGTGGCCTACGTCACCGGCCACGGCCTCAAGACGATCGACGCCGTCAGCTCCAGCTGCGGCCCCACGGCCACCATCGCTCCTACCATGGAGGCGTTCAACCAGGCCATCGAGGTCCAGACATGACCAACGCCAGCAACGACACAGACCCCGCCGACGCAATGGTGAACGTGCGCATCCCCACCCAGCTCCGCAGCCTCACCGCCGGCGCCGGCGAGGTACCTATCGCGGGCGCTACGGTAGGAGCCGTGCTCGCATCGCTCGACGCCGCCCACCCCGGTTTCGGCGAGCGCCTCTTCGACGAAGCAGGAAAGCTCCGCCGCTTCGTCAACGTCTTCGTAGCCGACGAAGACGTCCGCTTCCTCCAAGGCCTCGAAACTCCCGTAAAACCCGGTCAAACCCTCTCGATCGTCCCAGCCGTCGCCGGCGGCGACGGCGAATGATCGTGCCGCCGAAGGCGGCACCCAGCCTCCTAGCTGCGAAGCACTGTTGCTTAACCCCGGCGGAGCCTGTGCCGATATGGTTGAAGTGACCGATGTCCTCATCGTCGACGACGACCCCGATATCCGCGCCATCCTCTCGTTCACGCTGGAGGATGCCGGCTACCACGTTCGGGAAGCGGCCGACGGCGCCCAGGCCGTGGTGGCCATACAGAAGCATGCCCCGGACTGTCTCGTCCTCGACGTGATGATGCCCGGTGTCGACGGTTTCGGCGTGCTGCGCAGCCGCCGCCGCCTCGCCCTCGCCCCGAAGATGAGGGTCCTCATGCTCACGGCCAAGACGGCCGAGAAGGACTTCGCCCGCGGCTGGGAGCTGGGGGCCGACGAGTACATCACCAAGCCGTTCGATCCCGAGGACCTGCTCGACGCCGTCCGGGCTCTGCTCGACAAGGGCCAGAAGGAGCTCCACCTGCGGCGAGAGACCGAGCTCAAGAAGGCCGAGCTGCTGGACCGGCTGGAGTCGGCCTTCAACCGGCCGCCGATGGCTCCGCACTGAAGCTCCTGCTCAGCCGGCGCTGACCTCCGCGCCGCCCGGCCGCTCTCGTGGCCCGCTTGCAGTCCTGCGGGAACCGTGGCTACGATTAGCACTCGACCTATGAGAGTGCTAATCGACCGCTACACCGTGGGAGGAACCACATGTCCAAGATGATCGCTTTTGACGAGCATGCACGCCGGGCGCTGGAGAGCGGGATGAACCAGCTCGCCGATGCCGTACGTGTCACGCTGGGCCCGAAGGGCCGCAACGTCGTGCTCGACAAGAAGTGGGGCGCACCCACCATCACCAACGACGGCGTGTCCATCGCCAAGGAGATCGACCTCGAAGATCCCTACGAGCGCATCGGCGCCGAGCTGGTGAAGGAGGTGGCCAAGAAGACCGACGACGTCGCCGGCGACGGCACCACCACCGCCACCGTGCTGGCGTGGGCCATGGTGCACGAGGGCCTGCGCAACGTGGCCGCCGGCGCCAACCCCATGTCCCTGAAGCGGGGCATCGAGGCCGGCGTGGAAGCTGCTGTCGCCTCCCTGAAGGACATCTCCAGGGACGTCGACTCCAAGGAGCAGATCGCCCAGGTAGCCGCCATCTCCGCCGCTGACACCGAGATCGGCGGCATGATCTCCGAGGCCATCGACAAGGTGGGCAAGGACGGCGTCATCACCGTCGAGGAGTCCCAGACCTTCGGCATGGAGATGGACCTGGTCGAGGGCATGCGCTTCGACAAGGGCTACATCTCGCCGTACTTCGTCACCGATCCCGAGCGCATGGAGGCCGTCCTCGAGGATGCCTACGTGCTGCTCTGCGGCTCCAAGATCAGCGCCGTTCGCGACATGCTGCCCATCCTCGAGAAGGTGATGCAGTCGGCCCGCCCGCTGGTCATCATCGCCGAGGACGTCGACGGCGAGGCCCTGGCCACGCTGGTGGTCAACAAGATCCGTGGCACCTTCAAGTCTGCGGCCGTGAAGGCCCCCGGCTTCGGAGAGCGC
>DATLOM010000050.1:0-19175 GCA_035536185.1 Acidimicrobiales bacterium
ACCTGGAGCACGACCTTGTAGAGGGCGATGGTGAGCACCACCGAGCCGATTACCGCGAAGATGGTGCGCCAGGGGACCGGCCGTTCGGAGGCGGCGGCGTCCGGCGACATCGTCGTCAGCGTACCGGCCAGCTAGGGTCGCACCGGTCATGGGCCAGCCCGTCGAAGTTGTCCAGAAACCTTCTACAAAGCCGTGGATCGTCCGCTTCGACATCAACCGCAGCCTCACGGGGATGGGCCATGAGAAGTATCGGTCCATCGAGGATGCCCAAGGCGATCGCCCGCCCGATGTGCTCGCCCGCCGACTGTTCGAGCGGGGCGGGATCATCTCGGTCCACGTGTACTCCAACACCATCACGGTGGAGCTGGCCCACGGCGTGAGCTCCGATGGACTGAGGGAGATGATCGAGCAGCTGTTCATCCACTATCGCGACGGCGTGCAGCCCAGCATCCCTTGAGGCTCTCCGAGAAGTGACTTGGCTTTGAAGTGATCCCATGAGCTCCGGGGCGGATGCATGGGCGGCGGTGCTGGAGCGGCTCGACGACGCCGCCGAGCTGATGGCGATCGATCCGGACATCCACCGCATGCTGCGCACGCCCCGCCGGGTGCTCGAGGTGGCGGTACCGGTGCGCATGGACGACGGGAAGGTCGAGGTCTTCCAGGGTTGGCGGGTCCACCACGACACCACCAGGGGGCCGGCCAAGGGGGGCCTGCGCTTCCATCCCGACCTCGACGTGCTCGAGGTGACGGCGCTCGCCGCCAGCATGACGTTCAAGACGGCAGTGACCAACCTCCCCTTCGGCGGGGCCAAGGGTGGCGTGCGCTGCGACCCCAGCCGGCTGTCACTGCGGGAGCTCGAGCACCTCACCCGCCGTTATGCCATCGAGGTCTCGCCTCTCATCGGTCCCGACAAGGACGTGCTGGCTCCCGACGTCAACACCGACGGGCGGGTGATGGCTTGGCTGATGGACACGCTGTCGATGATGCAGGGCGAGCTGCTTCCTGGCTCGGTGACGGGAAAGCCGTTGTCGGTGGGCGGCACCCGGGGCCACGCCGGCGCCACGTCGAGCGGGGTGGTGCTGTGCGCCCGGGCCATCTTCGCCTCCCTGGAGCTGCCGCTGGTGGGGAGCCGGGCCGTGGTCCAGGGCTTCGGGAAGGTGGGCGGCCCGCTCGTCTTCCTCCTGTCCTCGGCGGGCATGCGGGTGGTGGCGGTGAGCGACGTGGGCGGAGCGGTCCACAACCCCGGAGGCCTCAACGCTGCGGCGCTGTCGGACCACGTGGCGGCGACGGGGTCGGTGGCCGGTTTCGACGGTGGCGACGCCATGAGCCAGGACGCCATGTGGGAGGTCGAGTGCGAGCTGGTGGTGCCGGCCGCTCTCTCGGGCGCCATCGACGAAGGAGTGGCCGAGGCGCTGCAGACCAGGGTGGTGGTGGAGGCGGCCAACGGCCCCACCACGCCGGCAGGCGATGCGGTGCTGCAACGGCGGGGGGTGGCGGTGGTACCCGACATCCTGGCCAACGCCGGCGGGGTCACCGCCTCGTACTTCGAGTGGGCCCAGAGCCGCCAGGGCTACGCCTGGGACGAGGAGACCGTGGCCACCCGGCTGCGGGTGGGCATGGACGACGCCTTCACCTCGGTGTGGGCCAAGGCCCAGGCCCTCGGGGTGTCCCTACGCCGGGCCGCCTTCGGCCTGGCCCTGGACCGGGTGGCCGAAGCCATCGCCGCCCGCGGCCTCTTCCCCTGACCCGGACCTGGGACCGAAGCGGGGCCTGGGCGCGGCTTGATCCAGGTTCGCTTGTTCCGAGGCGGTAGGCGTTGATGGTCAGGCGGTGCCGGCTTCGGGAGCGTCGATGACGGGGATCTCGGCGTCGGCCTTGGCCACCTTCTCGGCGGTTCGGGCCATCTCCTCGGTGAGGGCCTCGATCTCCTCTTCGATTACGGCCGCGTCCTCCGGACGGTGCTGGACCTCGGCCCGCTCACGCTGCTCGACCTGCTCCACCAGCTGAAGCTCGAGCCCCACCAGGTGGTCCTCGAGGCGCGGATCGGTCATGAGGGTTCCGTACCCCGAGAGGGCGGAACTAACTCCCGGACGCACCCCGGCCGCTGCGCTCCTGGAGCTCGTCGATCTTCTTGGAGGCCTCGGCCTTGGTGAGCCGTTCGGGGTCGACTTCCTCGCCAGCCTCCTGGGCCAGGGTGTTCAGGTAGGACTCCTGGGCCCCGGTGACGGGCTCGTCGCCGGTGACCCATTCGTCGGGATCCTTCTCCGGGTTCCTCTGTATGTCAGCCATGTCCTTCTCCTACCCAGTTGACAAACAAGAACAAACGTTCGCATACTGGTTGGTCCATGGCCCGCCCCGATCCCGCCGTCGCCGAGGCGAGCTCCCTTTCCCCAGCGGCCGAGCCCACAACTGCTCCTTTGTGTGCAAAAAGCGTTGCTATACAACGTTTTTTGCACACAAAGCCGTTGTGGCCACCACCCGAACCGGGTGTCGTATGTGCTGTTTCACCCAGCCGGGGCCGTGACACCCCACCGGAACCAGAGGTTCCGGCGAGGGCCCCGACCAACCCCGGGCGCCTCGCCCAGGCGGGGGCGCTGGCGGGGGAGCGCCTGCTGGCGGTGGCGCCGGCGCTGGAGAGCCTGTTCCCTCGAGGCGGCCTGCGCCGGGGGTCGACCGTCGCCGTCACCGGGTCCACATCACTGGCCCTGGCTGTGCTGGCGGGGCCTTCGGCCGCCGGTTCGTGGTGCGCGGCGGTGGGTCTACCGGCTCTGGGCCTGGTGGCCGCGGCGGAGATGGGGGTGGCGTTGGACCGGTTCGCTCTGGTGCCGGCGCCGGGACCGGAGTGGCCGGCGGTGGTGGCCGCCCTGCTCGACGCTTTCGACGTGGTCATGGTGGGGACGGGCCCGAGGGTGCGGCCCGCCGATGCCCGCCGGCTCGTGGCCCGGGCCCGTGAGCGGGGGGCGGTGCTGCTGGTGGTGGGAGGGTGGGACGGTGCCGACGTCCGCTTGTCGGTCGCCGGCGCCGGCTCTGGGCGGCCGAGCCAGCCGGTCCAGCCGGTCCAGTCCGGCCAGCCGGTCCTATCGGTCCAGTCCTTCGGGTCGGTCCAGCCGGGCCAGTCCGGCCAGCCGGGCCAGTCCGTCCAGTCCGTCCAGTCCGTCCAGTCCGTCCGGTCGGTCCAGTGGCGAGGCCTGGGCGCCGGCCACGGCCATCTGCAGGCCCGCCTGGTGGAGGTGGTGGCCGAGGGGCGGGGAGCAGCGTCGCGGCCCCGCCGGCGCCGGCTGTGGTTGCCGGCCGAAGGCGGCGGCGTGGAGCCGGCGTGAGGGGACGGGCCACTCCTGAGTCCGGACCGGCGGGCGGGGCCGGCGGGGCCGACGCGACGGGCGGGGCGGGCGCGACGGGCGGGGCGGGCGCGACGGGCGATCCCGTGCGCACGCTGGTGGTGTGGTGGCCCGACTGGCCGTTGGTGGCCGCTGGCGTGGGGCCCGGCGTTCCCGCCGCCGTGGTTTCGGCCAACCGGGTGGTGGCGTGCTCGGCCGCGGCCCGGGCCGAGGGTGTGAAGCGGGGCCTGCGCCGGCGGGAGGCCCAAGCCCGCTGCCCCGACCTCGTCATCCTTGCCCCGGACCCAGGGCGCGACGGTCGGGCGTTCGAGCCGGTGGTGGCGGCGGTGGAGGGCCTGGCTCCGGGTGTGGAGATCCTGCGCCCCGGAGCCTGTGCGGTCGCCACCCGGGGCCCGTCCCGCTACTTCGGCGGCGACGAGGCGTTGGCCGCGAAAATCATGTCCGTGGCAGATGCGGTGATGCCACGTCACGTGGAGAAGACGGCGCGGTCGCCTCACGTTGCGGGCGGCGATCTCCAAGCCACGATGAACGAGCAGGTCCTGGATTCGGGCCGACGGACCGGATGTGCGCCCATGGGTTGCCGGGTCGGCATCGCCGACGGGCTCTTCGCCGCCGGGCTGGCGGCCCGGCGCGTCGTCGTCGTCCCGGTGGGGGAGAGCCCTGCTTTTCTGGCGTCGTTCCCGGTCGGCGTCCTGGAGCGCCCGGAGCTCTGCAACCTGTTGGTGCGCCTGGGCCTGCACACCCTCGGGGCCTTCGCGGCGTTGCCCGCGCCCGACGTGCTGGCCCGCTTCGGGCCCGACGGCGCCCTGGCCCACCGGCTGGCCCGGGGTCTCGACGAGCGCCCGTTGCGGGCGCGGGTCCCACCGCCCGACTTCGCCGTCCAGGTGGAGCTCGACCCGCCGGCGCTGCGGGTGGACACCGCCGCCTTCGCGGCCAAGGCCCTCGCCGACGAGTTGCACCAGCGCCTGGCCCGCCTCGGCCTGGCCTGCACCCGGATCGCCGTGGAGGCCGAGACCGAGCACGGCGAGAGCCTGTCCCGCCTGTGGAGACACGAGGGAGCGTTGACGCCAGCTGCGATGGCCGAGCGGGTGCGATGGCAGGTTGACGGGTGGCTGGGGGGCACGGCCGGCGCCGGCATCCCCATCCCCACCGCCGGCCTGTCACTGCTGCGCCTCGTGCCCGACCAGGTGGTGCCCGACGACGGGCGCCAGGCTGGTTTCTGGGGCGGGACCGACGCGGCCGCGGCCCGGGCGGCGCGTGCACTGGCCCGGGTGCAGGGGATGCTCGGGCCCGATGCGGTGGTGACGGCGGTACCCAGCGGCGGCCGGGATCCTACGGAGCAGGTGACCCTGGTGCCGTGGGGTGACGTGCGTGAGCCGTCCCGTTCACCGGAGCCACCGTGGCCGGGGCGCCTGCCCCCGCCGGCGCCGGCCTCCGTCTTCGCCGACCCATTGCCGGCCGAGGTGGTGGACGCCGGCGGTCAGCCGGTCGGTGTCACCGGCCGGTTCACAGCGACGGCGGCACCCGCCCGCCTGTCGGCCGGGTCGAGCGGCTTGGGACACGATGCCCGAACCGGTAGCGCCGGCGCCAGAACCGGCGGGCACGACGCTCGAACCGATTGGAACGACGTGGTCGCGTGGGCCGGCCCATGGCCGGTGGACGAACGCTGGTGGGACCACCCGGCCCACCGCCGGCGGGCCCGGTTCCAGGTCCTCACCGCCGACGGCGCCGCCTGGCTCTTGGCCGTCGAAGGCAGCCGCTGGTGGGCCGAGGCGGCCTACGACTGAAGATCCCTGGCGCTCTAAATGGATGGTGCGTATAGTTGCCAGTGCGGCGGTTAGGGGGTCTAGGTCATTGGGGCAGGCGCTTGCTAGTCGAGCTGATGTAGCTCGGCTGTTCGGCCGAGCCGCGTTCGGCGCCACGTCGGCCGATCTCGACAAATGGACGGGGCAGCCCTACGCGGCGGCGGTGAGCTCCCTGGTCGACGTGCCCGACCCGGCGTTACGGGCACCACAGGTGGACGACGTCGCCCGCCTCATACACGAGAACAACAAGGACACCGTCGACAAGAACCAGCTCTGGTGGCTCAAGCGCATGGCCTCCACCCCGTACCCGCTGGAGGAGCGAATGACGCTGTTCCTCCACGACCACTTCGCCACCTCGGTGCTGGCCAACGGCCGGCCGGACGCCGCCATGGTCCTGCATCAGAACGAGACGTTGCGCCTCCGTTCACTCGGCAACTTCAGCACCCTGTGCAACGACATCACCGTCGACCCGGCCATGCTCCACTGGCTCAGCGGCACCCTGAACCGGTCGGGCAAGCCCAACGAGAACTACGCCCGCGAGCTGTTCGAGCTGTTCACCCTGGGCACCATCCCCCAGGTGTACACCGAGACCGACATCCGTCAGGCCGCACGTGCCCTCACCGGCTGGACGGTGGACGCCAACCGCGCCGCCAAGTTCAACACCGGCACCCACGACAAGGGCACCAAGGTCGTGCTCGGCCGCACCATCACCAACCTCGAGGCCACCGAGTACCAGGAGGTCGTCGCCGCCGCCCTCACTTACAAGGTGGAAGGCCGGACGGTGGCCCCGCTCTACATCGCCTACAAGCTGGTGCTGAGCTTCGGGTACATCCCCGAAACCACCGACCTGCTCGCCGCTCCGGATCCCGTGGTGGCCGCCGTGGCGGCTGCTCTGGCCCCGGCCTGGGACCTGCGGGCCGCCGTGAGAACGATGCTCATGCACGACGGCTTCCGGTCGGCCGACGCCACCCAGGGTCGCCAGACGGTACGCCAGCCGATCGAGCTGGCTGTCCACGCCGCCAAGGCACTGGGGTTCGAGGCCAACCAGGGGCAGCTCGTCACCCTGCTGGGGCGCATGGCCCAGAAGCCGTTCCAGCCTCCCAACGTGAGCGGCTGGCAGATCGGCAGGGATTGGTTGTCCCCGACGACGGTCATCGCCCGCTACGACCTGGGGATCACGGCCTACGCGCTGTGGCTGGCGGTCAACCAGGTGCTGCGGGTCGCCCTGCCGGCGTCGGGCGACCTGGCCGCTTGGGCCGCTCGGCTCGGCCTGGCCGGCCTTTCGCCCAACACCGAGGCGGCCATCCGCGGATATCTGGCCAGCCCCGGCACGACCGCAGAAGCCGAGAAGCAAAAGGGCGTGCTCACTCTGCTCATGTCGAGCCCCGACTGGATGGTGATGTGATGACCCTCACCCGTAGGGAGTTCCTCGCCAGCGGCGGCGCCCTCGCCGGCCTCGGTCTGCTGGCGCCCATCATCGGTCGCGGTGGTGCGGCCTTCGGATTGACGGGCATAGACCCGAGCACCACCGTCCGGAACCGCCTGATCGTCATCTTCCAGCAGGGCGGCAACGACGGGCTCAACACCGTCATCCCTACCGGTGGATCGCGAGCCGACGTGTACCGCCACGTGCGTCCCAGCATCGGCTACACCTCGGGCACCCTTCCCCTCGACCGGGTGGGCGACGCCGACCACGCGCTGGCCCTCAACCCCAAGCTCTCCACCTTCCACAACCTCTACCGTGACGGCCGCCTGGCCGTGGTGCAGGGCGTGGACTACCCCGCCCACAACTACTCGCATTTCGAGTCCACCGACATCTGGGAGTCCGGCCTCCCCGAGCTGTCGAACCACTCCGGTTGGCTCGGCCGCCATCTCGACCGGGCCGGCATCGCCGATGGCGAGCTTCGCGGTGTCGGGATCGGCTCCCAGCTGCCCCTGGTCCTGAGGGGATCGCAACGCCAGGGCGTGGGCATCACCGGCCTGCCGTTGCGCTTCTCCGACGGCACCGCGGCCATCGGCGACGCTCGCCATGCCGCCCTGCGGGCCTACGGCCAGGCCCTCTGGCCCGAGCCGCTGCGGCAGATGGCTGCTGGCCAAGCGGAGAGCACGGTGGCCACAGTGGAGACGCTGGAGAGCGTGCCGGTCCCGCCGGCCACCGGAAATGCCCTGGCCAATGCCATGCTCACCGTCCGCACCCTGATGACCCAGGACCTCGGGGTGGAGTGCGTTTTCGTGACCCAGCCCGGCTACGACACCCACACCACCCAGGTCGCCAGCCAGGAGGCACTGCTCACCAGCCTCGACCGGGCCGTGGAGGCCTTCCTCTACGGCACCATGGGTGGGGTGGCCATCGGCAGCCTCGGTCCTCTCGATCCGGCCGTAGCCGACAACACCATCATCATGACGATGAGCGAGTTCGGCCGGCGCATCGGCGAGAACGCGGTGGGCGCCATTGCCGGCACCGACCACGGGGCGGCCGCACCCATGTTCCTGATCGGCCCGGCCGGCGCCGGCGCCAACGGCAGCTCGCTCGTGCCCGGTCTGCATGGCGCCCACCCCGAAATGGGTTCCACGCTCCTGCCTGCGCAGAACCTCATGATGACCACCGAGCTGCGCCGCATCTACCAGGCCCTGCTGCAGCAGTGGCTCGACGATCCCGACCCAAGCTACGAAGGCGCTTACGAGCCCTTGCCCGGGTTGTTCACGACTCCGGTGGTGGAGACACCCGCGACGACCACGACCAGTACGTCGACCATGACCACATCCAGCACTACGTCCACCACGGTGCTCGACCCGACGACGACCACGATGGCGCCGGCGCCGGTCAGGAAGGGCGGTCCAAAGAAGTGAGGCGGGGGAGGGTTTCAGCTGCAGTGGTGACGGCGGCGACGGTGGGCCTGGCCGCTCTCGGAGTCGTGCCGGCCCCACCCGGTGCGAGCGCCGTTACCGGAGCGGTGACGGCCGTCGGGTTCCGGTTCGTGCCGGCATCAGTGACTGTCCTCGAGGGAGACACGCTGGAGTTCGTCAACCTCGACTCGGCCCCCCACGACGTCGTTTCCGTGGAGGTCCCGCCTCTGTTCCAGAGCGACCTCGTTGCCGGCCCGGCGACCACAACCGTGCGCGGAGTCGAGGCATTGGAGCCCGGCGACTACCCCTTCTTCTGCACGGTCCACAACAACATGGAGGGAGTGCTCAGCGTCGTCGAGAACCCGCTGCCTCCCTTGCCGGTGGACCCGTTCGAGCCGCCGGCGGTGAGCGTGGCCACCGGCACCGTCCCCACACCCACGAGCCTCACCGTGCGGGGAACCGACCTCTACGTGGCCAGCTGGGGGAGCGGCACGGTCTCCCGTCTCCCGATCCTGCCCGAGGGCCTGCTGGGCCCGCCCACCACCTACGCCGGGGGATTCGTGAACCCTCTCGGCATTGCCTTCGGCCCGGACGGCACGTTGTTCGTCTCAGACTCGCACCCGTCGTCCCGGTCCGGTCGGACCAGGGACGGCCGGGTGTGGGCGGTGCCACCCGGCGGCGGGCCCCCACAGGTGGTGATCGACCAACTGCCAAACGGCCGGCACAACACCAACGGAATGGCCGTCGACGGCGACCGCCTCTACATCACCAACGGCAACTCCACCGACGACGGGGTGAGCGGTGGCTCTCCGGAGGAGGCGCTGAGCGGCACGCTGCTCTCGATTCCCCTCGAGGGACGGGACCTCACCCCGGCCAGTGCCGAGGTGGTCGTCGAGGCACGGGGCATGCGCAACAACTTCGACGTCGCTTTCCGGCCCGGCGCGGCGTCACCGGAGGCGTGGATGACGATGAACGGTCTCGACGCCCAAGAGCCGTACGGGGAGGACCTGTTGCTGAAGGCGGAGATCGAGCCGCTGGCGCCGGTGCCGGCGACCTCGGCGCCGCCGGCCCTCACCGCCGCCAGCGGCCCGAGCACCAAGGGGAGCGGCAAGGGCGGCGGAGGAAAGGGGGGCGGCAAGCCAACCACTACCACCACGTCCAGCAGCACGACCTCGTCGACCACGACCACGACGCTGCCGCCCCCGCCCGAGCGGGTCGTCGAGGACTTCGGCTTCCCCGGCTGTGTCCATGGAGAGGGCTCCCTGGCCGGCGTCCAGAACGCGAATCCCGCAGTGACCGACAAGTGTGATGGCACCGAGACACCACCCGAGGCGCTGCTCGGCCTGCACGTGTCCGCCAACGGTCTGGCCTTCGGTCCCGGCGGCTACTGGAAAAGGGACCTCTTCATCGCCGAGTACGGCAACAACCCTGGCGAGACGAACAGCGGCCACAAGGTCGTGCGTGTCCCCATCGGTGCCGACGGCACCGTTATCGGCCCGCCCCAGGACCTGCTCACCCTCCCCAGCCCCCTCGACGTGGCCTTCGGCCCCAACGGCCTCTACGTGGCCGACTTCACCAGCGGCCAGATCCTCCTGCTACGCCCTCCGGCCTGACGCACCCAATCGGGACCAAACCCACGCTCCGCCGTTCCGGGTGCACGGATCGGCGTGATTTCATCGCTATAGGGCCGGATCATCCCGATGGTGCACCCCGGACAGCCTACGAACGCATGTTCTGTACAATCGGGGGATGGGCTGGGACAACCCGCCGCTGCCGTGGTCGGAGCTGGAGCGGCGGCTGTCGGACGGGCGGCGTCCCAACCAGCCAGAAATGGCCAACGGGGGGGACAGTCCGGCCTGGTCCCGCAAGCGCCAGCCGTACGAGCCGCCGGCACCGCTACCCACCACGAGCAACACCACTCCCTACGCCGAGCTGCACTGCCACTCCAACTTCAGCTTCCTCGACGGGGCGTCGCACCCCGAGGAGCTGGCTGAGGAGGCCGCCCGCCTCGGCCTCTCCGCCCTCGCCATCACCGACCACGACGGCATGTACGGCGTGGTCCGCTTCGCCGAGGCCGCTGGCGCCGTCGGCCTGCCCACCGTCTTCGGCGCCGAGCTGAGTCTCGGCCACAGTCCTAGGCACGGCTCCGGCGATTTCGAGTACATAGCGGGCGAAAACCGCCCGCCATGTACTCCCAATTCGGCGGTGGCGCCGGCCGCGCCCAGACAGGGCACGCCGGACCCCGATGCGAACCACCTCGTCATCCTGGCCCGGGGTCCACAGGGGTACGCCCGCCTGTGCCGGGTGATCAGCGACGGCCAGTTGGCCGGGGGGGAGAAGGGCCGCCCCCGGTTCTCCCTCTCGGCGCTGTGCGAGGCCCACGCCGGTAACTGGCTCGTCCTCACCGGCTGCCGCAAGGGGGCGGTTCCCCGCGCTCTGATGGAGCACGGTCCCACCGCCGGCGCCCGGGCCCTGGCCGATCTGGTCGCCTGTTTCGGGCGGGACAACGTGGCCGTCGAGCTGTGGGACCACCGCGACCCCCTCGACTCGGCCCGCAACGACGCCCTGGCCGAGCTGGCCGTCCGGGCCGGCGTGGAGGTGGTGGCCACCAACAACGTCCACTACGCCACCCCCTCCCGCCGGCGGCTGGCCACCGCCCTCGCCGCGGTGCGGGCTCGCCGCTCGCTCGACGACATCGACGGGTGGCTGCCCCCGGCCGGCTCCGCCCATCTGCGCAGCGGGGGAGAGATGACCCGGCGCTTCGCCCGCTATCCCGGCGCGGTGGAGCGGGCTGCCGTGCTGGGCATGGAGTGCGCTTTCGACCTGCGTCTCGTCGCCCCCAAGCTCCCCGACTGGCCCGTCCCTCCCGGCCACACCGAGATGACCTGGTTGCGCCACCTCACCCTGGAGGGTGCCCACCGGCGCTACGGCCGGCCCGAAGCCGAAAGGGTGCCCGGCGCCTACCGCCAGATCGCCTACGAGCTGGACCTGATCGAGCAGCTGGGCTTCGCCGGCTACTTCCTCGTCGTCCACGACATCGTGGACTTCTGCCGGCGCTCCGACATCTACTGCCAGGGGCGGGGATCGGCAGCCAACTCGGCCGCTTGTTACGCCCTCGGCATCACCAATGCCGACGCCGTCGGCCTCGGCCTGCTGTTCGAGCGCTTCCTGTCGCCCGAGCGGGACGGGCCACCCGACATCGACGTCGACATAGAGGCGGGCCGGCGGGAGGAGGCCATCCAGTACGTATACGAGCGCTACGGCCGGGAGCGGGCCGCCCAGGTGGCCAACGTAATCACCTACCGGCCCAAGTCCGGGGTGCGGGACATGGCCAAGGCCCTCGGTCACTCACCCGGCCAGCAGGACGCCTGGTCGAAGCAGCTCGACCCCTGGGGCCCCCTGCCCCAATCCGAGCCATCCATTCCCAAACCCCTTCTCGAGCTGGCCGAGGAGGTCCAGGGCTTTCCCCGCCACCTCGGAATCCACTCCGGCGGGATGGTCATCTGCGACCGGCCGGTGGTGGAGGTGTGCCCGGTGGAGTGGGGACGAATGGCGGGGCGCACCGTGCTGCAGTGGGACAAGGACGACTGCGCCGCGGTGGGCCTGGTGAAGTTCGACCTGCTCGGGCTGGGAATGTTGACGGTGCTGCACGACGCCGTCGACCTGGTGCGGGCCCACCATGGAGTGGAGGTGGACCTGGCCACCTTGCCCCAGGAGGACGAGGTGTACGCCATGCTCTCCCGGGCGGACTCGGTGGGTGTGTTCCAGGTGGAGAGCCGGGCCCAGATGGCCACCCTGCCCCGCCTGCGCCCCCGCTGCTTCTACGACCTGGTGGTGGAGGTCGCCCTCATCCGCCCCGGCCCCATCCAGGGTGGATCGGTCCATCCCTACCTCCGCCGGCGCAACGGCGACGAGCCCGTCACCTATCTCCACCCGCTGCTGGAGCCGTCGCTGAAGAAGACGCTGGGGATCCCTCTGTTCCAGGAGCAGCTCATGCAGATGGCCATCGACGTGGCCGGCTTCAGCGCGGCCGACGCCGACCAGCTGCGCCAGGCCATGAGCGCCAAGCGCAGCCATGCCCGCATGGAGGCTCTCTGTGCCCGCCTCTACGCCGGCATGGCCGAGCGGGGGATCGAGGGCGAGGTGGCCGACGCCATCTGGGACAAGCTCGTCGCCTTTGCCAACTTCGGCTTCCCCGAGAGCCACTCGGTGAGCTTCGCCTACCTGGTCTACGCCAGCGCCTGGCTCAAGTGGCGATACCCGGCGGCGTTCCTGGCCGCCTGCCTCAACGGACAGCCCATGGGCTTCTGGTCCCCCCAGACGCTGGTGACCGACGCCCGCCGCCACGGCGTCACCGTCCTCCCCCCCGACGTCAACGCCAGCGCGGCCAAGGCTGTGCTGTTTTCCCCGGCCGGGGCCCCAACCCCGGCCTCCTCGCCGAAGGCGGGGTCCCCATCCCCGCCCGGCGCCGTCCCGGGATCGGGGGTGCGGTTGGGGATCGAGTACGTGCGGACCATCGGCAAGGAGCTGGCCGGGCTTATCACCGCCGGCCGGCCTTATGACGGCATGGAGGACCTGGTGCGCCGGTGCGGTCTCAGCCAGCCCCAGGTGGAGGCGCTGGCCACCGCCGGCGCCTTTGCCTGCTTCGACCTCGACCGGCGGAGGGCGCTTTGGTCGGCCGGGGCGGTGAGCCAGGGTGGCCCCGGAAGACTGGTCGGGGTGGTGACCGGCGCCACCGCGCCACCGCTACCGCCCATGACGCCGGTGGAGGAGGCGGCCTCGGACCTGTGGGCCACCGGCATATCGCCGACGTCGTCGCCCACCGAGTTCGTCCGCCCCCACCTGGACGAGATGGGCGTGGTCACCTCCGCCGGCCTGTGGGAAGCGGAGCCCGGCAGCCGGGTGTTGGTGGCCGGCGTGGTCACCCACCGCCAGCGACCCGCCACCGCCTCGGGCACCACCTTCGTCAACCTGGAGGACGAGACCGGCCTGATCAACGTCGTCTGCTCCAAGGGCGTGTGGACCCGCTACCGCCAGGTCGCCCGGTCGGCGCCAGCGCTGCTCATCCGCGGCCGCCTGGAGCGGGCCGAGGGCGTCATCAACGTGGTGGCCGACCGCATCGAGTCCCTCGACCTGTCCATGGCCACCCGCTCCCGCGACTTCCGCTAACCCCAGGTCCTACCGACGAGCTGGTTGCGTTGCTCCACGGCGCTCCGAAACACTCGGATCTGGACCCGAGGGCTCAGGCGGTGGCGGTGCCGGTTGCCGCTCTGGCTGCTGCTGCTGGTTGTCTTCAGCCACGAGCTACATCTCCCAACACGACGATCATGCCGGCCATCTGAACAAGAAGACCGACCAGACCAACTGTGAACGTCTTCAACTCTACCTCCAGCATCTCTCGATTCGACTCCGTCTGTTTGCCCAGCCAGAGCGCCAGTTCTCTATGGAGCTCCGGAAGCTGCCGCGGTGGGTTGCCCTCGACGTAGGAGCCGATGATGACGCCGGCGTCGTGGACGAACCTGCCTTCCGTAGGTCGCCAGATCATCACGGTCGACACCACGACAACAACGAAGCCTGCAATGGCGAAGCCGGCCCCGATGGCGCCCGGGGCGTCGACACCAACGATCCGATCCCCGCTAAACGCCAGACCAGCGGCCAATCCTGCGGCTACGGCGGCTGCCGACAGGAGGGCGCCAGCCCGGTCTCTCGTCTCCGCCAAGGTTGACGCTTGCTTTTCAACGGCCTGAAGCCCGGCCTCGTAGGCAAGCAGGTAGGCAGCGGGATCTCCTGTAACGGCCATGGGAAAAACCTACGAAGGGGTGTGACATTCAAAAACGTTCGGATCTCCCTGGCATGTGCTGGGGGATGGCCGCCGTGCTGGCTCCTCCGGAGTTGACCCTCGCCCGCCCCCACGGCCGTCATCCTTGACTACTCAGCCCGCTTCAGCGTTCGAAGGTGCCGACGAGCTGGCCGCCGGCGATGGCGGCCCTGCGGATGGCCTGAACCTTTTCGATGGGTGGGGAGGTCTCTGCCAGGCCGGGGCGGTCCCGCAGGGCGTACACCTCGAAGTGGTAGCGGTGCTGGCCATCGTCGTTAGGTGGGCACGGACCGATGTAGGCGGCCATGTCGGAGCTGCCTTTGAACTGCACGGCTCCGGCCGGAGGCGGTCCGGGTGCCAAAGAGCCGATATCGGCGTCGATGCCGACAACGATCCAGTGGACGAAGATGGCGCCGGGAGCGTCGGGGTCCTCGATGACCAGGGCTATCTCCTCGGCCTCGGCCGGCGTACCGGTCCAGCGCAGAGGAGGGGGGACGTTCTCACCTTCGCAGGAGTACCGCTCCGGGATGGGGCCGCCTTCCTCGAAGGCGGAGCTGGTGAGAGTCATGCCGGACGGCATGCGCTCACCCGGCCCCAGAACCCGCGGTCGCGCCGGCTCACGGGAGCAGGCGCTTGACAAGACGGCGGAGGCCAGTCCGAGCGCGAGCAACGCGACCACAGGCGATTTCACCCTCCTGGTCCGCCCTCCCGACAGCACCGATCGTGGTGCCTGCCCGATCACAGCGGAACGCTACGACGCCTACCCTCGCCGCCATGGTCAGCCCAAGAACGGTTCGCCGGCGCGTCCTCGTCGACGGCCGGGTGCAGGGCGTGTTCTATCGCGACACCTGCCGCACGTTGGCTCGCCAAACCGGTGTCTCGGGCTGGGCCCGCAACCGCCCGGACGGCGCCGTCGAGGTGGTGCTGGAGGGCGAGCCCGCTGCGGTCGACCGCATGATTGCATGGTGCCGAAGCGGCCCGCCGCATGCTCTCGTCACCTCGGTGAAGGTCACCGACGAGGAGCCGGAGGGCCTCAGTGGTTTCAGCGTGAGATGACCCGTTCCCGCACCCGCGTAAGCTCCCCCTCGTGGAGCGCCTCTCGAACGCCGCCGTGGACTCTGCCCTGGCCGACGGTCTCGGATGGAAGCTGGCCCCCACGGGTGACCGTCTGGTCAAGACGGTGGAAAGGAAGGACTTCGCCGAGGCCATGAAGTTCGTCAACGCCGTCGCCGACCGAGCCGAGGCCCGTAACCACCACCCTGACATCGCCATCCACTGGAACCGGGTCGATCTGGAGCTGTGGACCCATACCGCCGGCGGTGTCACCCAGGCCGACCTGGATCTCGCCACCGAGCTGGACGCACTGGAGTAACGACATTCCCCTCGCAGCCGGCGCCGAGGCGCCCGACTTCACCCTTCCCGACGGCGACGGCGCCGACCGATCGCTGGCCGACCTGACGGCCAAGGGACCGGCGCTCTTCGTCTTCTTCAAGACCTCCTGCCCGGTGTGCAAGATGGCCTTCCCGGTCTACTCGGAGCTGGCCAGGCGCTACGGCGACGAGATCCCCGTGGTGGCCGTATCCCAGAACCCCGAGGACGAAGCCGCCACCTGGCTGGAGGATGTCGCCTTCGAGGGCACCTTCCTGCTCGACGATGCCGATGGCCATCCCACGTCGAAGGCCTACGACATCACCTCGGTGCCCACCCTCGTGATGGTCGAGGAGGGCAAGGTCGTCGCCGCGGCAGAGGGGTGGGACCGGGAGCGGGCCAACGCTTTCGCCACCGACCTCGGCGAACGCACGGGCCGCGACACCTCGCCAGTGAGCGTGAAGACCGACGGCCGCCCGCCGTGGCGCCCCGGCTGAAACCTTCACTGACCGCCACTCGTCGAGTGGCAATCGAGATTTTCACAGCCCCCGTAGAGTTCGCCCATGGCGCCGCCGCTGATCTACGTCTCCCGGCTCGTGCGCCTGCCCCTCCTCGGAGCCGATGGCATCCCCATCGGGCACCTGGAGGACGTGGTCCTCTCCCCGCCGGGTGGGCCTGAAGCGCCTCCCCGCGTGCTCGGCTTCGTGGCCACCGTCCAGCGCCGGAAGATCTTCGTCAACGCCAACCGCGTCGGCGAGGTCAACAACGCCGGCGCCCGGATGCAGACCGGTACCGTGGACCTCCGCCGCTTCCAGCTGCGCCCGGGGGAGGTGCTGGCCAAGGAGGGGATCTTCGACAAGAAGGTGGGCGCCCTCGTCGTCAACGACATCGCCCTGGTGGCCACCACCGAACCGCCCGGCTGGCAGGTGACCTCGCTGTCGTTGAGCTCGGGCGGCCTGATACGCCGCCGCCGGGCCGACAAGGTGGTCCCCTGGTCCGAGCACGCCAAGCTGTTCGACACCGGGCCCACCGGCCGCCAGGTCGCCGCCCTCCGTGGCCTGCACCCGGCAGAGCTGGCCGCCACCATCGCCGCCCTGCCTCCCGAGCGTCGGCGGATCCTGGCCGAGGCCATGGAGGACTCCCGGCTGGCCGACCTGCTCGAGGAGCTGCCCGAAGCAGAGCAGGTGCGCCTCATCGAGAGCCTGGACGTGGAGCGCGCCGCGTCGGTGCTGGAGGAGATGGAGGCCGACGACGCCGCCGACCTCCTCGCCGAGCTGCCCGCCGACGAGCGCAACGAGCTGCTCGAGGCCATGGAGCCCGACGAGGCGCGTCCGGTGCGCCGCCTGCTGACCTATGAGGGGGACACCGCCGGTGGCCTCATGACGCCGGAGCCGCTGATCGTCACGGCCGACGTCACTGTGGCCGAGGTCCTGGCCCGGCTCCGCGAGCGGGACGTGCCCGCCGCCCTGGCCGCCCAGGTCTTCGTGGTGGAGCCCCCCACCGAGACACCGACGGGCCGCTACCTCGGGTGGGTCAACATCCAGCGCCTGTTGCGGGAACCGCCGGGGTCCCCCGTCGGCGGCTGCGTCGACGGCGAGCCGGTCACCGTCCGTCCGGAGCTGAGCGAGCTGGAGGTGGCCCGGCGCCTCGCCGCCTACGACGCCATCGCCCTTCCCGTGTGCGACGAGGCCGGCCGCCTCGTGGGCGCCGTGACGGTGGACGACGTGCTCGACCGGGTGCTGCCGGCGGGGTGGCGGGGGCGATGAGGCGCCGGGAGGACCTCTCCACACCCCGGGGCGGGCTGCGGGTCGGCGTCCACTACGACCCCGACGCCTTCGGCCGCTTCTCCGAGTCGATCGCCCGGTTCATCGGAACTGCGCGTTTCCTCGTCCTCCAGACCGTGGTCGTGATCGTCTGGATCATCTTCAACGTGGTGTCCCCCCGCCGCTTCGACCCCTTCCCGTTCATCCTCCTCACCCTGGCCCTGTCGCTCCAGGCTGCCTACGCGGCGCCGCTGATCCTGCTGGCCCAGAACCGCCAGGAGTCGCGTGACCGGGAGGACTCCGAACGTGATCGGGCCCTCAACGCTCGTGCCCTTGCCGACACCGAGTACCTCGCCCGCGAGCTGGCATCCATCCGTCTCGCCGTTGCCGACGTGGTCACCGCCGACGACCTGGAGCGGGCCGTGGCCCGTCTCGTCGACTCACAGGACAGCACGGATCGCAAGCGGTGACGGCGCCTTGATCCAGCGCGGCTTCGTCCTGTCCTTCCCGTGTTGAGCCGCCTGCGGCAGCGACCCGAGTGGAAGTTCTTCGGCGTGCTTCCCCGTGCCGACCGCCGCCTTGCCGTCGCCTGGTGGACCGTGCTGGTGCTCCGCGGGGTGCTCCCATCGGCCTTCGCCGTGTTCATGGGCCTGCTCATCAGTGGCGTGCAGGGCGGTGACAGCCTCACCGGGCCCCTCGTCCTGATGGGTCTGGCCTTCGTGATGCTCCAGGCGCTGGCCCCCGTGCACCAGGCCATCAGCGCCAACCTCGGGAGCCGGGTGTCGGCCTGGCTCTACGACTGCCTCACCGAAGCCTGTGTCCGCCCGCCCGGCATGGGCCACCTCGATGACCCCGAGCTCACCAGCGACCTCACCGTGGCCCGCGAGTTCGACTACGCCATGACGGGGCCGCCCATGCACATGAACATGGACTTCATCGCCAGCGGTCTGGTGGAAGCCGTCGCGGGAGGGGCGGCGGCCGTGGTCCTGTTCGCGTATGCGTGGTGGGCGCCGCTCGTGCTGGGGGGGGCCTGGCTGGCCACCCACTGGCTGCTCCGGGAGAGCTCGGTGTGGCGGGACCGCAACACCGACGACGTGCGGGAGGCACAGCGGCACGCCGAGTACGCCTTCAAGCTGGCCGTCGACCCGCCGGCGGCCAAGGAGCTGCGGCTGTTCGGCCTGGCCGCCTGGACCATCGACCGCTTCGTCGCCCGCCGTACCCAGCTGGTCGACCTCCAGTACCGGGCCACCCGCCTGCGGCAGAGGCCGCTGATCTGGAGCCTCCTGCTCGTCACCGGCGCCAACGTATTGGTGTTCTGGTCCTTGGCCAGTGCCGTCACCGGGGGACGGCTCGATCTCGCCGAGCTGGTGGTGTTCGCCCAGGTCGCCGTGGGCACCAGCGCCATCGCCTTCGGCGGCCTCAACTGGGCCATGGACGGGGCCACCGCACCGGTGGTGGCCGTCCTTCGGCTCGAAGCGGCCATGGCCCCCAGGGGAGCCCTCTCGCCCCCGCCGGGTGCGCCCGTCCCGGCTGCCAGAATGCCGGCCCGTGAGGTGCGTTTCCGGGACGTCACCTTCGCCTACCCCGCGTCGGACCAGCCGGTGCTCGAAGGCTTCGACCTCACCATCCCGGCCGGATCGTCGCTCGCCATCGTCGGCCAGAACGGCGCCGGCAAGACCACTCTGGCCAAGCTGCTGTGCCGTCTCTACGACCCCGGGGCCGGCGCCATCGAGGTGGACGGGGTCGACCTGCGGGCCATTGCCGTGGACGAGTGGCGGTCCCGGGTGACTGCGGTGTTCCAGGACTTCATCCGCTTCGAACTGTCGCTGCGGGACAACGTGGCTCCCGCCGGGGCAGCCGACGAGATGATCCTGGCCGCTCTGGCCGAGGCGGGTGCCTCGGGTCTGGCCGATCTCGACACGCCCCTCAACAAGGGCTACCAGGGTGGCACCGAACTCTCGGGCGGCCAGTGGCAGCGCGTAGCCCTCGCCCGGGCGCTGTGCGCCGTCCACCAGGGTGCGGGACTGGTCCTGCTGGACGAGCCCACGGCCCAGCTCGACGTGCGGGGCGAGGCCGAGATCTTCGAGCGCATCCTCACCGCCACCCGGGGGGTGACCACGATCCTGATCTCCCACCGCTTCTCCACCGTTCGCCACGCCGACCGCATATGTGTGCTGGAGCACGGACGGGTGGTCGAGTTGGGTACCCACGAGGAGCTGGTGGAGCTGGGTGGGCG
>DATLOM010000051.1:0-33706 GCA_035536185.1 Acidimicrobiales bacterium
AGCCGGCCGGTGCTTGGCAGCACCAAAAGGCTGGAAGGGCCGCTGACCCCGACCGGTGGATACCGGCCAGGAGGAGCACGTCCTCAGCTACAACCGCGACTTTCGGTGAGCATCAAACGCGAGGTTCAGTGAGCACGGACAGCCGGCATCATCGAAGATGCCCGGGGCCGGACCGAGCAGCTCCCGTTCGTCACTGATGCCAAAGGCGACCCGGTGCCGTTCGACCCTTGCCGCGGCGCGGCCCCAGGCGGCGGCCTCGAGTCCGCCCGCCGGGCGCTGGCCGAGATGACGGGGCAGGACGACCAATGAGTCCATCGACAACTGCTCGGCGCGGATCTCCAGGTCAGCGCGCAGGCGGGCCCGAACCCGGTGGTGGTCGCGCTCCAGCTCAGGGACCCTTGAGAGCTGCTCTTTGGCATCGACGATCTCCCGCTGCAGGCGACGGCTCTTGGCCTCCAGGCCGCCGAGCTCCTCTTGGGCCTGGTCGATAGTGGCTCTGGCCGCGTCGATGATCGAGTGGTCGCTCGAGATGTCGAAGCGGTGCCGGTGGCGCCTGAAGGGCCGGTCGTAGGAGGCCAGGCGCTGGTTGGCCCACTCGATGCGCTGACCCGCTGCTTTCATTGTCGACTCGACGCTGGCCCGCTGGCGTGCCGCGGCCATCAGGTCTCGCCCGGCCTGGTCGGCATCGAAGTGGATGCGGGAGATGGCGGCGGTCAGTTCGTAGTCGGCCTCGAACAGGTCCCGCAGGGCCGCCGGCCGGAGCGGCGAGTTCGGCAGGGGTGGCGGTGCCTCCTCCTTGAGCGTTGGTGCGGGCACGACCGCAGGCTGTGTGGGTTCGATGCGGCGGGTGGCACTGAGCTGTCCCGGCGCACGATGGCCGGCTCGTCGATCCACTCCCGGGCCAACGCCTCGCCCAGCACCTCGATGGCGCTCCGCTGGCCGTCGGTGACCACGAAAGCCTCGTCGCTGTGACGGCCCCGGGTCATCGGCACGTACACACCGGCGGTGCCCACGGGGGCGTCGAGGAACACCAGGGAGGTGTCCACGGTGCGGCCCTGGTTGGCGTGGCTGGTCTGGGCGTAGGCCAGCTCCACATGGGCCGCCACGTAGTCCTCAGGCAGGCGAGCCATCCCGGTGCGGCCGCTGACCATCAGGTCGCCTCCGTCGCCGATCCGGATGACCTCCCAGTGGTCCCGGTTCTTGACCATGTAGCCCCGGTCGGTGCGCAGCTGGCGGTCGTTGCGCCGGGTGGCCACCACGTCGCCGACATGAATCTCGTAGGAGCCGGTGAGCACGTGAGGGCCAGCCATGTCGATCTCGCCGGCGGCCGCCAGAAGCCACTGGGCCCGGCGGTTGAGATCGGCTACCGCCTCCACAGTGGGCGCCATCATGGCCACCTCCTCGCCCCGGCTGCGCGCTTGCCACCAGGCATCGACCACGGCGGTGGCCATAGCCGAACGGGAGCCGGCGTGAAGGCGACCGTGGTGGTCGTAGGTCTGAAGCACCGAGGCGTCGCCTCGACGCAGACCCAGGCTGGCCTCGCGCTCCCATGAGCTGGCGAAGCGCCGCACCCGGTCGAGCTCGAGGGCGCCGAAGCACTCGACCAGGTGGGCGAACATGCCCGAGCGCCCCACGGCGGAGAACTGGAGGGGATCTCCCACCAGCACCAGACGCCACCCCCGCCGATCAGCAAGGTCGGCCAGCTCGGCCAGCTTGGGCGTGGGCACCATGGCCGATTCATCGATCACCACGGTGGCGCCGGCGGGAAGGTCGAACTCGCGCTGTGGCGCTCGGGCCAAGCGGTGCTCGATGAGCAGCTTGTCGATGGTGTCGGCACCCACTCCGGTCTCTGCGCCGAGCACCTCGGCTGCGGTGGCCGAAGGGGCCACGCCGAACACCGCCCGGCCCTCGGCCCGCAGCTGGGCCACCGCCGGGGCCAACGCGGTGGTCTTGTCCGTACCGGCGGGGCCGACCACCAGCACCAGCTCCCTGGTGCCGGCCACCGCAGCGGCGACCTCCCGCTGAGGACCGCTCAGCTCCAGAGTTGTGCGCCGGGCGGCGGAGACGGCATCGACACCGCCGACCTCTATGCGCTTGTCGGCCCATAGGACCAGCGCCTCCTCCTGGGCCACGATGGCCGGCGTGCTCAAAGCCCGGTGCAGCACCGACTCGCTGACGGGGCGACCGTCGCGCCGCAGCGCCACTCCCTCAGGCACCGGCGGGGCCAGCTCCACCATGTGGGTGTCGATGACATCGGCGGCCAACTCCTCCAGCCACCCCACCAGGCGCCCGGGCTCCTCGGTCGCCGAAGGGGGGACCGCGGCGGCCAGCTCACGGACCACCTCAGCGGCGCGCCAGGTGGACTGGCCCTCGGCCAAGGCCCCCAGGGCGGCAGCGACGACCTCGGTCCTGCTGGTTTCGTGGATGGGACGCGAGTCAACCTCCGCGTTTACCGCCTCGGCTACGACCCGCTCCGGCTCGTAGCCAATGGCCCGGGCCTGGTCGGCCCACTGCTCATGCAGCGCCTCGGCGTCAACGCCGTGGACCTTGGCGGGGCGGCTGTCGGTGACCGCCTCCCGCTCTAGCCGCCACCGCTCCCGCTGAGTGGGCTGGCGGCCGAAGGCAGCCTCGAAGCGCTCCAGCTTCTCCTCCAAACGGGCCTCGACCTGGCCGGTGCGGGTGGAGAACTCAGCCAGCACCTCAGGGGGGACGGTTGCGATCTCGGCGATGGCGTTCGTCGGCTCGTTCCACTCCACCCCCAGGCGGCGACGCAGCTCGGCGCGGAGGGCGGCGTGGTAGAGGGCGGAGAGGGTGCGCTGGTCGTGCTTGATGAGGCGGGCGTCAAGAGCCAGCCAGCGACCGTCGGTTGAGCGCACCCGGTTGGCGATGACCACGTGGGTATGCAGTTGAGGGTCGAGGGTCCGGCTGGTGTGCTGGCGGAAGGTCGCGGCCACGATGCCCTCGGCGTCGAATACCCCGATCTCGCCCTGGTGGCGGTAGCGGGTATGGGCATGGGCCTCCACCCACTCGACCAGCGCGGCCACCGCCGCGTCATGTGACTCCAGCACCGCCTGGCGGGTGGGGCCATCGCCGAGGGCGAACAGGACCGAGACAGATCTCGGTGCCGACGCGGTCATGTCGAAGCCCCGCGCCGTGTGGTCTCCGTAACGGCGGCCGAGGTGGGCTCCCGTCTCGGGGTGCAGGCCGGCCATGAGGGCCAGGAACGCCTCGTCGTCGACCTCGCCGGCCAGGTCGAGCAGCTCGGCGCCCCTCCCGTGCCAGCGTCCCGGCGGCTCGCCGGCATCCAGGTAGTAGCTGGGCAGGTTCTCCACGTAGTAGGCGCCGGCGTCTGCTCCTTTCAGGGTCTGGACCCGAACGGTCATCGGTGACCGCCCCTCGCTATGGGCACGGAACCTCAACGGGATCCTCAACGCCGGGTGCGGAGGCACAACTGTGCACTCGTCTGTCAGTGGTTGAGACGGGGGCGGGAGGAAGGGTCATGAGGGAGGGGGTGACCGGGGTCAGAAGAGGGTCGGGGAAGTGGAAGATGTGGTGGAGCGGGTGTTGCGGGTGTTGCGGGTGTTGCGGGTGTTGCGGGTGCGGGTGCGGGAAGGGGTGCGAGCGAGGGAGACGGAGATGGCTGTCTCGGTCAGGTCGATCACGTAGCTCGGAGCCGCCGCCTCGCCCGCCGCCGTGGAGACGGCGCGACGTACCACCCCGGCCCGCACCAGCTGGCGCAGCCGGCGATGCACGGTGTCCTTGGAGATGAAGCCAAGTCGACCGGCGATCTGGCGCACCCCCCGAGGACGGCGCCGGAGGGCTAGCCACGCCGGACGCCACCTCCGGTGGTTGGCCCTGGGAGTACCTGCTCATGCTGGTGTGGGGGCATGCCGCCAACTTCCCGATCGTGGCCGACCGGGCCGCACCCTGGGCGCACGTCTCTCCGCTCCTCAACGTCCCCCACAACGATCCGGTGGAGGGGGCACCCGACGACGCCACCCTCGCCCGCCTGGTCGGTGGCCGCCAGCGCCTGAAGCCCGAGGACCTGCTTGCCGTCGCCTTCAACGGGCTGGCCCGCCGGCGCATGCGCGGGGCGCCGCTACCGGGTCAGGAAGTAGCTGCCCTCGCCTCGAACCTGCGCGGCCTGGCCGACGCGCTGGACGCCTTCAACAACGACTCGCCCGGAGCGTTCTTCGATGCCGACGCGGTCCGCAAGCTTCACGGCCGTGACGCTGACGACGGAGACGAACCCAGTAGCGACCGTTCCTGAGCGCCAGCTATCGGATGCGGTCGACCGGGAGGTTCCGGACTCGAACCCAGCTCCGACTGATCGACGCGATCGCGCCCGCGTTGAGGTCGTCCGCGAGCTGCGGCAGGTTCGCCAGGATGAGCGCTGCCTGTTCCGATGGGCCGAGGTGGTCCGATGACCGGAGGAGCACGACGGACGGCTTCGCGAGCCCGCCGATCGCCAGTAGCGCGCCGAAGTCAGCGTCGGCCGTCAAGATCACGCGGTCGTCGTTCGCCGCTTCGTCGAGAATCCGGTCATCGTCAGCGGTGAAAAGGCCCCGATCGATGACGTGGACGGAATCGTGGCCGGCGTCGCGTAGTGCTGCTGCTACGACCGGCGACAGGTTTGCGTCGACGAGGAATCTCATCCGGCCGCCCGCGGAAGCTCTCGCTCCTGCGCGGCGACGGCGGCCCACTCGAGGGCAGCGAAGATGTCCTCACGTTGGAGGTACGGGTAGTCGGCGAGCACTTCGTCGACCGTGCGGCCGGCGGCGAGCTGGCCCAGGACCGCAGAGACTGTCACCCGCGTGTCGCGGATGCAGGGGAGGCCCCGCATGCGCTTCGGATCGACTGTGATGCGCTCGAACGGCACGCACCAAGGCTACCGATCAGCGGAGTACGTGAAGGCGTTTCAACGTTTCAGCTTTGGTCCGCACTGAAGCCGTCCAGCGCCGAGGGCAGCGCCAGCGCCTCATCGGCGGAGTCCACGGCGCGGGCGTAGACGCGACTACGTGCGGGCGGCGGAGAGCAACCCAGTAGCAAAAGGGTCCTGAAGGTCAGCTATCGGTTGAGTGCGCCAGCGGGTCTCGGCCCACGAGGTGCAGATGCTGGTCCGCTGGACCGGGAAGAACCCGCACGAGCCTGCAAGGTACAACGACCGTCAGGGCAACGCTCAGCCTGTTCGGGAAATTGCCGTCAATGCCGGCGACAGTCTTTTCTTGCCACAGGTGGGGCGACCAGCGCGTCATCACTGCGATGACGATCCGTAAATTGGAGCAGCCGGGCTGTCACGCTGATGCCGTGGAGTGGCCGCCCGAGCTCGTCCTGCTGTACGAGCGGGAGTACCGGTCCCTCGTTCAACAGGTCTACATGTTGCTTGGCAACCGGTCAGAGGCCGAGGAAATCGTCCAGGATGCCGTCTTGACAATGTGCCAGAAATGGTCCAGCGTCGATCATCCGGCGGCGTACCTGCGCCGGTCGGTGGTGAATGGTGGCTTGGGCCGCCTGCGACGGAGGGAAGCGGCGGCACGTCGACGGCCAGACCCGCCACCTGCGGGAGAACCGGCCCACCTCGTGGAGTTACACGACGTTCTCCTCCGACTCCCCGAGCGGCAGCGCGCCGCGATCGTCCTTCGGTACGTCGCCGACCTGGCGGATGACGAAATCGCGCAGATCTTGACCTGCCGACGGGCAACCGTGCGCTCACTGGTGGCTCGTGGTCTTACTTCTCTTCGACTGGAGGTTGCCCGTGACTGACCGACGGACTATTGATGATGATCTGCGCAGGATCGCCCGCTGGGGAGATCCCGGTCAAGTACCAGAGCTTCCCGACAGAAGTCCACCTGCCTGCTACGCCGCCATTGAGACCCGTTCGAGTCGTAGTCGGGTTCTGGTGGTCGCGGCCCTCGTCGTCGCAATCCTTGCGTCCAGTGCGATGCTCTCTCTTCGCAAGTCGTCCGCGCCGGTTGCCGCTGCACAAGGCACATGGCGGCACATGGCAAATAGTCCTTTATCACCGCGGGTCAACCCTGCTGGCCTGTGGACTGGCTCGGAGCTTCTGGTGTTCGGCGGCTCCACTGTCGACGAGCGCCCCTTGCTCGACGGCGCCGCGTACACCTCGAAGACGGATAGTTGGCGGAAGCTGGCCCCTTTTCCGTTCGAAGGCGCCGGGCTGTGGAGGGATGGCCTGCCTGTGTGGACCGGGTCGGAGGCGCTTTTCTTCATCCGGGTGGCACCGCTTCAGTCGGGTACAGGTACACGGGATTGGGACATGGTTGCCTACGATCCCAAAGGCGATCGGTGGAGGAGGGTGTTGGAGGCGCGGTTCACCGAACCGCGGGAAGACGTGTTGGTACCGAACTCCCCCGTACCGCTGCATTTGCCCTGGGCGGCGGCCTGGATAGAGGGCTCATTGGTAATCGTTGGAGGGCACCCCGACGCAGGCAGCCACGTTTGGGTGAAAATGAACATCGGGGACAAGAGCTGGGGCCCCACCGTGCCGCTTCCGGACAGCGGCCCCAACTTCCGTGCGACGCTGATGGCCACGGACGGCCGCCGCATGTTGTCCTCAGATGATGGGATATTCGTAGCTGACCGGGACGTTCCGGCCTTCTTGATCCATCCCTCCGCCGGTTCGGTTGCCAGGGTGCCGCTGCCGCAGAAGCCCAGCAGGAGATATCTGAATTCGACGGGTAGTAGACTGGCAGCAGCTGGCGGCCGTTTCGTTCACATTGGAGCCATCAGCCGCATCGAACGGCCGGGCGACCTCCGACGTACTGCCTACGTCCTCAACCCCGCATCCGCGAGATGGAGACGGGCGACACCGCCACCTGACTCACCCGTCCTCCCCTCCGCGGCGCTTGTTGGTACTCCATATGGGATCTTCCTCCTGGGCGGACTAGAAGGAGGCGCAGGTGGACTTGAGTGGGATGGTGCAACAGCGGTAGCAGCGGACCTAGAACTACGTCGTTGGTCGAAGCTGCGTCGGCCGCCAATCGATCTCCACCGGGTCGGCCACGTGGCGGTCTGGACCGGTCACGAGATCCTCGTGTGGGGGGGGTCGAACGACAGCGGGAACATGCCGCGCGCCAAGGTCCTTCCGTTCAGAGACGGAGCTCGTTACAGGATTCCTTAGCTAAGCCGACCGAACGTCGAGGTCCGGATCTGGCGGTAGCGATACAGGTCCGGATCGTCGCGGCACAGTTCCGTCACGCCTTGATCGAGAGCAGCGAAGACGGAAAGAGCAACAATCCCGCACTCGGCCTCCGCTCGACGCGCAGCCCGCTTGGCGTCAGCACGGTCCAATACCCCGGCACGAACGAGGACAACATCGTCCGTAGGCGGATCCTCCTTCCTCAAGAGGAGCGGCTTCACCCTTCGACGCCACCGTCGAGGGCCCCGCCGAGGGCCAGCGCCAGCGCCCCATCGGCGGAGTCCACGGCGTGGGCGTAGACGCGCAGGGTCATGGCGGCGTTGGCGTGCCCGAGGCGGCCGGCGACGGTGCGAACGTCGTGGCCACCGCTGATAGCCATGGTCGCTGACCAGTGCCTCAAATCGTGGAGCCTCCACCGCCGGTCTATGGCGGCGAGGTCCCTTGAACGTGACCACCACCACCCCACCCGGGCCGGAGGCGCCGGATGCTCGTCGAGGGAGAACAGGTAGGGCGACAGCGCCTCTCGTTCCCGGCGGAGCGCCGCCAACTCGGCCACGGTGGCGGGGTCGAGCCGGACGGTGCGCTGATTGGCGGTCTTGGTCGGCGCGTCGATGAGGACGGGCGCAGCGCCCTCCTCGCGACGGATGGCCACGCTGCTGTCCACCGTGAGGCGGTCACCGTTTATCTCGCTCCAGCGCAGGGCCGCCAGCTCGGAGCGCCGCAGGCCGGCCACCGCCGCCAGACGAAGGGCCAGGGCTGCGGCAGGGTCGATGGTTGTCGCCGCCCGGATGGCCGCCCGCACGTCGTCGCCGCTGATCGACTTGCGGGGAGCCTGCTTGGACTGGCGCAGCCTGGCCACGCTGGCGGCGTTCGTCGACACCCACTCCCACCGGACGGCCTGAGCGATGGCGGCCCGAAGAACCGAGTGGCGGTTGCGGATGGCCTGCTCCCCCACGCCGGCACGGCGCATGGCCGCGTGCCACCGCTCGACATCGGCCACGCCGAGACGGGCGATGCCGAGCTTGCCGATCGAGTCGTTGGCCACGAAGCGGGCGCGGCTGGCGTAGTCACGGCGGGAGGAGTCGGACCACACCGCCTCGTTGACCTCCATCCAGGCGGCAAGCACGTCGGCGACCGTTCGACCGGCGGCGCTCGAGGGAGCACGCGCCTCCATGGCCGCCGCCACCCGCTGGGCCTCCCGCTTGGTCCCGCGCACCGTGCGGCTCACCTGGGTGGGCCGGCCGGCCCGGTTCCGGCCGGTGAAGACCCGGATCTCCCACACCCCGGAACTGCGCTGACGCACCGTCGCCACGGGCCAAAACGTTAGCAGGTTGTAGGGATGAGTAGGGATGAAATCGGGTTTATGACCCTACCGAAGCTACTACTGGAATCAGGAAAGGCGCAGGCCAGAGATGGCGCGAGCGATGATCAACCGCTGTATCTCACTGGTGCCCTCGAAGATGGTGAAGATCTTGGCGTCGCGGTGCCACTGCTCGACCGGGTGGTCACGGACGTAGCCGGCGGCGCCGAGGATCTGAATCGCTTCTTCGGTGACCTTGACCGCCGTCTCACCGGCGAACAGCTTCGACATCGAGCCCTCACCGGCCTCGAAGGCTCGCTTCGTCTTGCCCATCCAGGCCGCCCGCCAGATGAGCAGCCGGGTGGCGTCGATGCCGGTGCGCATGTCGGCGAGCTTGAAGGAGATCGACTGGTTCTCGATGATGGCCCGGCCGAACTGGCGGCGATGCTTGGCGTAGTCGAGGGCGTGTTCGTAGGCGGCGCGGGCCACGCCCAGAGCCTGGGCACCGACCGCCGGCCGCGAGGCTTCGAAGATGGCCATGGCCGCCTGGCGGCGACCGCTGCTCCTTCCCTCCCGCGCCGCCGTCAACCGCTCGTCGAGCCGTTCCTTGCCGCCGAGCAGGCAGCGCCCCGGCACCCGGCAGCCGTCGAGCACCACCTCGGCGGTGTGGGCGGCACGGATGCCCATCTTGGCGAACTTGCGACCCTGGCTCAGGCCTGCGGAGCCGGGCGGTACCACGAAGGCAGCCTGGCCTCGGGCGCCCAGTGACGGCTCCACCGCCGCCACCATGACGTGCACGCCGGCGATGCCTCCGTTGTTGATCCACGTCTTGGTGCCGTCGAGAACCCACTCGTCGGCCGCCTCGTCGTAGACGGCCTTGGTCGACAGGGAACTGACGTCGGATCCCGCCTCGGCCTCGGACACGGCGAAGGCGGCCACCGCTACCTCACCATCCTCGCGGCGGAAGCAGAGGGGCAACCACTCCTCTGCCTGCTCCGGTGTCCCCTGGGCCAGGATGGCGGTGACGGCGAGAGTGGTCCCCATCAGGGCGAGGGTGATGCCGGCGTCGCCCCACGCCAGCTCCTCCATCACCAGTGGCGTGGACAGCCCCGTCGGGTCCGCGAACATCCGGCTGACGAAGTCGAGCGAGTACAGGCCTCCTTCCGCCGCCGCCTCCACCACCGGCCACGGCATCTCCTCCCGCTCATCCCACTCGCGGGCCACCGGGCGGATCACCTGGCGGGCGAACTCGTGCACCCGCTCTTGCAGCGCCAGCTGCCCGGGGTCCAAGTCGAGCGAGAACCCTGGCACAGGATGAAAGGTAGCGGGAGGCCCCAGACGTGGCCGGAGCGGGTGCCGTGGGAGGCATAGAGAAGGGCCCGAGGGAGAGCGCTCAGTCAAGGCGGGCAGCAGCCGATACTCTTGGGAGGACAAGGTTCGGCGCAGACCCAGTGCCGGCTCTGTGGGGTTAGGAACAAGATGCGGCAACGAGGCCAAGCTGTACGACCCACGCAAGGGCGAGTCGGCCAGGACGAGACCGACGCCGACCTGGCGGTGCGCGCCGGCGCGGGCGACATACCGGCGTTCGACGAGCTCTACCGCCGGCACTCGCAGGCGGCGTGGCGGGTGGCCCAGGCCGTCACGGGGAACCCCCACGACGCCGCCGACGCCGTCAGCGACGCCTTCACCAGGGTATTCCAGGCCCTGCCCAACCGCCTTCAGGGCGGCGAGAACTTCCGGCCCTACCTGCTGGCGTCGGTGCGCAACGCGTCCATCGACGTGCTGCGGCGCTCCGGCCGCACCACTCCCAGCGACCAGGAGGACGTGCTCGATTCGGCGGCGGTGGGCCGGGAGCCCTCCGACCTGGTCCTGGCCGACGTCGACTCCGACATGGTGGCGGCCGCCTTCCGTGCCCTGCCCGAGCGCTGGCGGACGGTGCTGTGGCTGACCGAGGTGGAGGACATGCCGCCGCGGGAGGTGGCCGTCCTGCTCGGCATCTCGGCCAACGGCGTGGCCCAGCTCGCCGTGCGGGCCCGGGCCGGGCTGCGTGAGCGGTTCCTCCAGGCCCACCTCCAGCAGGGGGTCGTGCGCAAGGAGTGCCGGGCCACGGTGGCCAACCTGGGTGCCTACGCCGCCGGCGGACTACCTCCACGTGACATCTCCAAGGTCGACCAGCACCTGGCCGGGTGCGAAGCGTGCCGGGACCGGGTCGGCGAGCTGGAGGACCTGAGCCAGACGCTGCACCGGGCCGTCCCGCCCATCCCCGCCTTCCTCGCCACCGCGGTGATGGGAAAGTGGCTGGCCGCCTCCCAGGCGGGAAAGATCGCCGGAGCCGGTGGCGCAGCCGCGGGAGCGGGGGCGGGGGCGGCAAAGATGGGTGCCGGTGCAGGGGCGGCGAAATCCGCCGGCGCCGGTGCCATGGCCGCCAAGGCAGGGGCCGGGGCCGGGGCAGCCGCCGCGGCAGGCACGGCCGGCGGCACCGCCTCGCTGGCCGTCGCCTCCGCCGCCCTGTTCGCCGCCAGCCTTCTCGGGGTCAACGCCGTCGACACGGCCAAGCGTGCAGAGCGTTCCCGCCAGGGGTCGGAACCTCTACCCACACTGAGCTCGGTCTCACCGGAGGAAGTCGCCGGCACCCTCCCCGACCCGCTCGCCGACTATCCCGTGGCGGGAGTGGAGGTTCCGGACAGCGACACCCTGATCCTGGCGTCCCCTGACACCAGTGGGGTGGCCGCGCCGGACGTCGGCGCCCCCGCCACACCGGACACCACCACTCCGACCGTTCCCACCGTGGAGCCGCTGGCGCAACTCGGCATGTGGCTCCCCGGGCCCCTCGCCGTGGTGCTGGCGCTGGGTGAGTCCACCGCCGTGTGCCCCGGTGTCCAGGTCGGCACCCTCGCTCTGGGCTGCGTGCCCGACCAGGGGAAGGAGCCGGCCATCACCTTGAGCACCGAAGGTACCGCGCTCCCCGAAGAGGAGATCACCATTCCGCTCCCCGCCGGCACACCGGCGCCTGCGCCGCCCGTACGGGGGCAGTCGTCAGTGCGCTCCGACGCCACATCGGGCCCTCCGCCGGACGCCGCTGAGCCGCCCCGCCGGCGGCGCTAGAGCTCAGCTACCAGCTACAGAGGACGGACGCTGGCGGCTTGGAGGCCCTTGGGACCGTCCTGGACCTCGAACTCCACCTGCTGGCCCTCTTCGAGGCTCCGGTAGCCGTTCGACTGGATGGCACTGAAGTGCACGAACACGTCAGCACCGTCGCTCTGGGAGATGAACCCATAGCCCTTCTCGGCGTTGAACCACTTGACTGTTCCGGTCGCCACGTGACGATCCTCCTTCTGTCTGTTGCTGTTGCTGAGGAGAATCACGTTCCCGCGACTTCATCGCCATCGTTCCTGCAAGTTCTCCGGGCCGGAAAACTATCAGCGATTCGCTCCCGTGTCACCGGTGGATCGTGGTTCCCTCGGGGCCGTCCTGGACGGTCCATCCCCGTGCCTCCAGCTCGGCTCGGAGGGCGTCGGCCCGTGAGAAGTCGCGGGCAGCGCGGGCGGCATCGCGCTCGGCCACGAGCCGGGCCGACTCGTCGTCCACGTCGGCGGCGTGCCGCTTCGGCTCGAGCCCGACCGCCCTCCCGATCTCCAGCGCGGCGGCCGCCGCCGCACCCCCGTCCTTCCCGTCGCCCCGGTCGAGGGCGGCATTGGCCCGGCTCACCAGCTCGAACAACACCGCCATGGCGGCCGGCGTGCCGAGGTCGTCGTCCATCAGCTCGCTGAACCGGTCCAGGGCGGCGGGATCGGGTTCGGGGAACGTCGTTGCTTCCACCCGCCGGGCCAGCTCGTCGAAGCGGGCCAGGCTGCGTTCGGCCCGCTCGATGGTGGCCGGCCCGACCTCCAGCGGCGAGCGGTAATGCGACTGCAGCACGAGCAGGCGGTAGGCGCGGGGGTCGGTCTTGGCCAGGAGGTCGGTGAGGCTCGTGTAGTTGCCCAGCGACTTGGACATCTTCTCGCCGCCGGGCGCCACCACGTGGCCGCTGTGGGCCCAGCGCCGGGAGAAAGGCCGGCCGAGGGCCACGGCCTGCGCCCTCTCGTTCTCGTGGTGGGGGAAGGCGAGGTCGATCCCCCCGCCGTGCAGGTCGAAGTCCTCGCCCAGCAGGTCGAGGGCCATCACCACGCACTCGGTGTGCCACCCCGGTCGGCCGGCCCCCCATGGAGCGGGCCACTCGGGCTCACCCGGTTTGGCCTTCTTCCACAAGGCAAAGTCGACCGGTGACCGCTTCTCCTCGACCACCTCCACCCGCTCGCCGGCCCGGAGCGACTCGATCGACTGGCGGGCGAGGAGTCCATACCCAGGGACCTGCTCGGAGTTGAAGTACACGCCGTCGGAGGTGGCATAGGCGACGCCGGCGTCGACCAGCTCCGAGATCAGCGAGACCATCTGTCCGACGTAGGCGGTGGCGTGGGGATCGGCGTCGGGGCGGCGCACGCCCAGGGCGTCCATGGCCTCGTACCAGACCTTCTCGTACTGCTCGGCCACCTCGCCGGCGGAGCGCCCCTCCCGGTTGGCCCGCTCGATGATCTTGTCGTCGATGTCGGTGATGTTGGACACGAAGCGCACCTGCAGGCCCCGCCATTCGAGGTAGCGGCGCACCACGTCCCACACCAGGGCGAAGCGGCCGTGGCCGAGGTGGGGGTCGTCGTAGACGGTCGGCCCGCACACGTACATCGAGACCTCACCGGGCTTGCGTAGCTGCAGCTCGGCGACCTGGCCTGATGCGGTGTCGTGGAGGTGGAGCACCCAGGTACGGTAACCGGACCATGCCGGCCGCCGTCCCTGAAAAACCGTCGCTCGACGGTCTGGAGCAGAGATGGGCGGCCAGGTGGGAGGAAGCCGGCACCTACCGCTTCGACCGCGGCGCCGAGCGGAGCGAGGTCTTCTCCATCGACACGCCGCCCCCCACGGTGAGCGGGTCGCTCCATGTGGGCCACGTCTTCTCCTACACCCACACCGACACCGTCGCCCGCTTCTGGCGCATGCGGGGCAAGGCCGTCTACTACCCCATGGGTTGGGACGACAACGGCCTTCCCACCGAGCGGCGTGTGCAGAACTCCTACGGCGTGCACTGCGACCCGTCCCTCCCGTACGAGGCCGGGTTCACGCCGCCGGGCCCCGATGCCAAGCACCCGGTGCCGGTATCGCGGGCGAACTTCGTGGAGCTGTGCCACCGCCGCACCGAGGAGGACGAGGGCGCTTTCGAGCAGCTCTTCCGCCACCTCGGGCTGTCGGTGGACTGGAGCACGATCTACACGACCATCGGCGAGAAGGCGCGGCGGATCTCGCAGCTCTCGTTCCTGCGCCTGCTCGACCAGGGGCACGCCGAGCAGCGCTGGGCGCCGACCCTCTGGGACGTCGACTTCCAGACGGCGGTGGCCCAGGCCGAGCTGGAGGACCGGGAGACGGCCGGCGCCTACCACCGCCTCCGCTTCGACGACATAGAGATCGAGACCACCCGGCCCGAGCTGCTGGCCGCGTGCGTGGCCCTCGTCGCCCACCCCGACGACGCGCGGTACGCGGGCCGCTTCGGGTCCAGTGTGCGCACGCCGCTGTTCGGCGTGGAGGTCCCCGTGCTGGCCCACGAGCTGGCCGAGCCCGACAAGGGGTCGGGCATCGCCATGATCTGCACGTTCGGCGACGTCACCGACGTCATCTGGTGGCGCGAGCTGAAGCTGCCCGTCCGCTCGATGGTGGGGCGGGATGGCCGCGTTCCGGCCGATCCCCCTGACGGTGTGGCCGCCGACGGGCCGTTTGCCGAGCTGGCCGGAAAGACGCTCAAGCAGGCCCGAGCGCGGGTCATCGAGATGCTGGCCGAGTCGGGCGAGATGGTCGGAGAGCCCCGGCCCATCACCCACCCGGTCAAGTACTTCGAGAAGGGCGACCGGCCGCTCGAGATCGTGACCTCTCGCCAGTGGTTCATCAACGTCCTCGACCGGATCAAGGTCTTGAAGGCCAGAGGCTCGGAGCTGCGCTGGCACCCGGCCTACATGGAGGCCCGCTACCAGAACTGGGCCGACAATCTGAACGCGGACTGGCTCATCAGCCGCCAGCGCTTCTTCGGCGTTCCCATCCCCCTGTGGTACCCGGTGGGCGAGGACGGCGAGCCTGACTACCGGCAGCCCTTGCGTCCTCGTGACGAGGCATTGCCCATTGATCCTTCGACCGATGTGCCCGACGGTTATTCCCCGGACCAGAGGGACCAGCCCGGTGGGTTCAGCGCCGAGCCGGACGTGATGGACACCTGGGCCACGTCCTCGCTCACGCCCCAGATCGCCTGCGGGTGGTCGGTGGACGACGACCTTTTCGCACGGACCTTTCCCATGGACCTGCGGCCACAGGCCCACGACATCATCCGCACGTGGCTGTTCTCGACGGTGATCCGTTCCGAGCTGCAGCACCAGTCGCTGCCGTGGAGCGACGCGGCCATCTCCGGCTGGGTGCTCGATCCCGACCGCAAGAAGATGTCGAAGTCCAAGGGCAACGTGGTCACGCCGCTGCCCCTGCTGGAGCAGTACGGCTCCGACGCGGTGCGCTACTGGGCCTCGAGTGGGCGGCCCGGCACCGACACCGCGTTCGACGAGGACCAGATGCGCAACGGGCGCAAGCTGGCCACCAAGATCCTGAACGCCTCGAAGTTCGTGCTGGGCCTGCCGGCGGCCGATGGTGCCGCCGGCGCGCCGGCGCCGATCGACCTGGCCCTCCTCGCCCGCCTGGCCGGCGTGGTCGACGAGGCCACGGTCGCCTTCGAGGGCTACGACTACGCCCGGGCCCTGGAGCGCACCGAGTCCTTCTTCTGGGACTTCTGCAACGACTACCTGGAGCTCGTCAAGAACCGGGCCTATGGGGGTGGTGCCGATGGAGCGGCGGCGCTGCACTCGCTCCACCGCTCGCTGTCGGTCCTGCTGAGGCTGTTCGCCCCTTTCCTGCCATTCGTGACCGAGGAGGTCTGGTCGTGGTGGCAGGAGGGGTCGGTGCACCGGGCGGCGTGGCCGACCTCCGGCGAGGTGGATGCGGGCGCCGGCGCGGGCCCACTCGTGCTGGAGACGGCCGCCGGCGTGCTCGGCCACGTCCGCAGGGCCAAGAGCGAGGCCAAGGTGTCGCAGCGGGCGGCCGTCGAGAGGGTGGTCGTGCGGGACTCCCCCGAGCGCCTGGCCGCCCTGCGCCTGGCCGAGTCCGACCTGCGGGCGGCGGGTTCGATCACCGCTCTCGTCCTCGAAGAAGCCGGCGACCCGTCCGTCGCCGTCACCCTCGCTCCCCCCGCCTGACACCCATTCAAGGATGCCGCCACCGGAAAATTGATTGCCACCCAATCGGGTTGGGGATACCGTGAGTTCGTTGCTATTCCGAAGTGTTGAGCCTTCCGCCCACAGAGGAGATTGCACATGAAGACCTGCCGCCGCTTTTCGACGGCCATCCTCGTCCTCGCTCTTATTGCCGTGGGGTGCAGCGACGACGACGACACCGAAACGGCCACAGAAGACACCACCAGCACCACCGCTGCGCCCACGCGTGGCGGGACCTTGGTGGTGGCCATCGACAGCGATCCCGGCGGCCTCAACCCGGCTATCACCACCAGCGGTGCCACCCACACCGCGGCGGAGCTGATGTACAACGGCCTGGTCGAGCTGGACGATGAGTCCGAGCCCAAGGGCGAGCTGGCCGAGAGCTGGGAGGTCGAGGGCGAAGGCGCCGTCTACACCTTCAAGCTCCGTCCGAACGTCAAGTGGCACGACGGCAGGCCGTTCACCTCGGCCGACGTGAAGTACTCCTTCGACGAGGTTCTGCTGAAGCTGCACTCGCGCACCCGGGCCTCGGTCGGCGCGGCGCTCGAGGCCATCGAGGCACCCGACGAGGCGACCGTGGTCTTCCGTTTCAAGCAGCCGTATGCACCGTTCCTGCAGCAGCTCGACGTCACCGAGGCGCCCATCATCGCCAAGCACGTCTACGAGGGCACCGACCCTTTGACCAACCCGGCCAACCAGGCGCCGGTGGGGACAGGGCCGTTCAAGATCGCCGGCTACACCAAGGGCAGCGAGGTCCGCATGGACCGCAACCCGGACTACTTCAAGGAGGGCCTCCCTTACCTCGATGCTGTGGTGATGCGCGTCATCGCCAAACCCGAGACCCAGGTGAGCAGCCTGGAGGGCGGCGAGGTCGGGTGGTTGTTCGACGTGCCGGGGCCCGACATCGAGAGGCTCAAGGCCACCGGCAACTTCGACACCCTGGAGACAGCCATCAATCCGGGCGGATCGAGCTGCATCATGACGGTCAGCTACAACCTGGATCGGCCGATGTTCAAGGACGTCCGCACGAGGAGGGCCCTCGCCCAGGCCCTGAACCGGGAGCAGTTCTTCGAGCGGGTCATCTTCCGTGAAGGCAAGGTGGCTGCCGCCCCAATATCGAGCGGCATCCCCTTCGCCCACGCCGATGACCTCACCGGCATGCCCAAGTTCGATCGGGCGGCGGCGCAGCGGCTGCTGGATCAGGCGGGGTGGAAGCGTGAAGGGACGGCCACCCGCACCTCGCAGGGAGTCGAGGGTGTGCCCGACGGCACCAAGCTCGCCTTCGAGTTCCTCTCCTTCCCGACGTTCGTCCAGTACGGGGAGCTGGCCAAGGCCCAACTGGCCGAGGTGGGCGCCGAGGTGACCGTGCGAGCCGTGGAGCCGCCCGTCTTCGCCGACACCGTGTTCACCAAGAGGGCCTTCGACACGTCCATCATCAGCTACTGCAACGGCGCCGACCCCGAGATCGGTGTCCGCAGGATGTACGTGTCCTCCAGCATCGGGCCCGTGCCCTTCTCCAACGCCTCCGCATACAGGAACCCCGAGGTGGATGCCCTGTTCGACGAGGCTCAGGCCACACTGACCAAGGACGAGCGGTCCACGATCTACCGGAGGATCCAGGAGGCGGCGGTCAGGGATCTTCCCTACTTCTGGATCGTGGAGACGACCTCGACCCGGATGTTCAGCGACAAGTGCAAGGGCTTCGGCCCATCCGGGCACTTCGCCGAAACCGCTTACTGCACGACCTGATATTCCGGACAGCTCCCGTTCTCCACACCGCACGTGACACGCCGGTACCTCGTCCGGCGGCTGCTGCAGGTGTTCCCGATCTGTGCCGCCATCCTGCTAGTGGGCTTTCTCCTGATCCATCTGGCCCCCGGCGACCCGGTGCTCGCCGTTGCCGGTGACAGCGGCGACGAGCAGTACTACGCCGAGATGCGAGAGAGGTTCGGGCTGGACCGCCCGTTGCCGGTCCAGCTCGGGATCTACGCCGGCAAGGTGGTCAAGGGCGACTTCGGTGTCTCCTACACGAGGGGACGGCCGGCGCGGGAGGTGATCGCCGAGCGGGTGCCGGCCAGCCTGCTCCTGGCCACCACCGCCCTGGTAGTAGCCGTCGTCGTCGGCATCGGGTTCGGTGTGGTCGCCGCCACGCGACAGCGCGGCATCCTCGACGTGGCCACGAGCACGGTCGCCCTGGGCCTGTATGCCGCACCCGTCTTCTGGGTCGGTCAGCTGGCCGTGCTCTTCTTCGCCCTGCGACTCGACTGGTTCCCCGTGCAGGGCATGACCAGCGCCGACCGCTCCGGTGGAGGGTGGCACCACATCCTCGACGTCGTCCACCACCTGGCCCTCCCGGCGCTCGTCCTTGCCTCCCAGGAGATCGGGGCCATCAGCCGGCTCGCCCGCTCGGGGCTCCTCGACGAGTTGGGCCGCGACCACATCCGCACGGCCCGGGCCAAGGGCGTGCGGGAGAGATCAGTACTGCTCAAGCACGCGATGCGGCGTGCCCTCCTTCCCGTCGTGACGGTGATCGGTGGGCGTGTCGGGTACTTCGTCTCGGGTGCGGTCGTCGTGGAGATCCTCTTCGCCTGGCCGGGGGTGGCCCAGCTCCTGGTCTCATCGGTGCAGAGCCGGGACATCCCCATCGTGCTCGGGATCTTCTTCCTCGTGTCACTGATAGTCGTGATCGCCAACCTGCTCACCGACCTGGCCTATGTCTGGCTCGACCCCCGTATCCGCTACCGCTGAGCTTCCCGCGCTCGCCGGGCAGCCGCCGATGCTGCCACGCGGCGTCATCCGGCGCGTGGTCCGGCGGCCAGCGGGGGCCATCGGCCTGGGCCTGACCGCCCTGTTCGCCTTGACCGCGGCCTTCGCCCCTCGGCTGGCGCCCTTCGATCCCTTCTCCGTCGACGGCCCGTCGCTGGGCCGTCCCTCGGGCAGGTACCCGATGGGCACCGACGCCCTGGGTCGGGACATCCTCAGCGGCATCATCCATGGCGCTCGCACGGCGATCCTGGTCACTGGTCTGGTGGCGGTGATGGTCCTCGTGCTGGGAGTCCTGGTGGGCACGACGGCTGGATGGTTGGGTGGGCGCATCGACGACGTGCTCATGCGGTTGACAGAGCTGTTCCAGGTCCTCCCCCGGTTCTTCCTCGCCATCGTGGTGGTCGCCCTGTTCGGGCCGGGGCTGAACCGGCTGATCCTCGTGCTCGGGCTCACCTCTTGGGTGCTCCTGGCGCGCGTCGTCCGGGCCGAAGTGCTGTCGCTTCGTGAACGGGAGTTCGTCGAAGCGGCCAGTGCCAGTGGGGCATCAGGCTTCCGAATCGTGGTGCGGGAGATCCTTCCCAACGCCCTCCCCGTGGCCGTCGCCTACCTCGGGCTGGTCCTCGCACAGGTGCTGCTCATCGAGTCCAGCCTCGGGTTCCTCGGGCTCGGCGACCCAAACGTCATCAGCTGGGGCGCCATGGCCAGCAACGCCGGCCAGTTCGCCCGGGTGGCGTGGTGGCTGCCCGTCTTCCCGGGTATGGCCGTCGTCCTCGCCGTACTCGGTTTGAACCTGCTCGCCGACGCGGTCACCGACGTCCTCAGTGGCCGGTGATGGGCGAGGAGCCACTGCTCGAGGTCCGGGACCTTTCGGTGACGTTCAAGGTGCCGGGCGGGACTGTGCATGCCGTGAACGGCCTCGATCTTCACGTCAGCCCGGGCGAGGTCCTCGGAGTGGTCGGCGAATCGGGGTGCGGCAAGAGCGTCACCGCCCTGGCCCTGCTGGGGCTCCTGCCGCCGACAGGCCGGGTGGTCGAGGGCACCGCTTGGTTCAAGGGCCGGGACCTGTTCCGCCTGTCGCGGAGCGAGCTTCGCCAGATCCGTGGTCGTGACATCTCCATGGTGTTCCAGGACCCGCTCACGTCGCTTCATCCGGGCATGCGGGTCGGCGCCCAGGTGGCAGAAGCGCTCGAGGTGCACGATTCCTCGCTCAGCCGCCGCGCCGCGGCCCAACGGGCCGTCGAGCTGCTCGACCTCGTGGGGATCCCCGACGCCGCCCTCCGCGCCAACGACCACCCGCACCTGTGGTCGGGAGGCATGCGGCAGCGGGCCATGATCGCCATGGCCATCGCCAACAAGCCTGCCCTGATCATCGCCGACGAGCCCACCACGGCCCTGGATGTCACGGTCCAGGCCCAGATCCTCGACGTGCTCGGTGACATCCGGCAGGAGACCGGTGCTGCCCTGATCCTGATCACCCACGACCTCGGGGTGGTGGCGGAAGTGTGTGATCGTGTCGTGGTGGTCTACGGCGGGCGGGGCGTGGAGACGGCATCGGTGCACGACCTCTTCGGTGACCCCCGCCACCCGTACACGAGCGGGCTCCTGGCCGCCGTGCCCCGCATCGACGGGCCGCTCCGCCTGCACGACCCCATACCGGGACATCCGCCGACCCTGCTCGACAACCCGACCGGCTGTGTCTTCGCCGACCGCTGCTCCCGCCGGGCAGGGCGGGACCGCTGCGTCACGGAGTGCCCGGAGCTGAGGCCGATGGACCAGCCCGGCCACCGGGCCGCGTGCCACTTCGCCGAAGAGGCACTGAGCGAGCGCAGATGACCAGCGACGAGCTGCTCCGGGTCGAAGAGCTGGTGAAGCACTTTCCTGCACCAGGAGGGCCGGTGCGGGCTGTCGATGGGGTGAGCCTCACCATCCGGAGGGGCGAGACGCTCGGTTTGGTGGGCGAGTCGGGATCGGGCAAGTCCACCTTGGCCCGGTGCATCGTGCGGCTGATCGAGCCCACTGCGGGGAGCGTGGAGCTCGACGGTGTCGACCTGCTGGGTGCCCACCGGCGCCAGCTCCGCCAGCTCCGGCGCCACTTCCAGATCGTGTTCCAGGACCCCTACGCCTCGCTGAACCCCAGGCGGTCCGTGGGTGACACGGTGGCGGCACCGCTGCACGTGCACGGGCTGTACGACGCGGAGGGCGGCGAACGGAGGATCGTGGAGCTCTTCGAGCTGGTGGGGCTCGACCCCTCTCAGCGCCGGCGCTTCCCCCACGAGCTGTCGGGGGGGCAACGCCAGCGGGTCGGCATCGCCCGGGCGCTGGCCCTCAATCCCAAGCTGCTGGTGCTCGACGAGCCGGTCTCGTCGCTCGACGTGTCCGTCCGGGCCCAGATCATCGTTCTCCTGGACCGGCTCCAGCGTGAGCTCGGGTTGGCCTACCTGCTCATCGCCCACGATCTCGCCGTCGTCCGCCAGCTGGCCGATCGGGTGGCCGTGATGTACCTCGGAAAGCTGGTGGAGGTGGCCGACCGGGACAAGCTCTTCGAGTCACCGGCCCATCCGTACACGCAGGCGCTCCTTTCCGCCGTGCCCATCCCTGATCCGGAAGGGAGGGAGAACCGCCGGCGGGTCCTCCTCGTGGAGCGGGCGGAGACAGGGTCCTCCGGAGGGTGCCGGTTCCGCCCGCGCTGCCGGAAGGCGACGCAGTTGTGCGAGGACGAGGAGCCGGCGCTGTTACCGCTCGGCGAGGACCAGGAGTGCTCTTGCCACCACACCGACATGACAGTTCCTGAAGGGTGAACGAAAATGGCGGAGGCGCCGTCACCCCATCCTGAACCCCTTTACCAAATCCTTATGTTCGTCTCCAATACTGGCAGCCGAGAGTCCAGGAACATGTGCAGTTCGGCGGTGCCACGGGTGAGAGGAACAGCGAGCACGAGTGCCCAGCAGTCCGAAGGCGCGGGTTCTGATAGTCGAAGACGATGAGCTGATCCGCGACGCTCTCGAAGTCGCTCTCGAGAGAGAGGGGTACGAGGTTCGGGCCGAGGAGGATGGCCGAAGGGTCGAGGAGGCGGCCGAGGTGTTCGTTCCCGATCTGGCCATCCTCGACGTGAACCTCCAGACCGGGCCGGACGGCTACACGATCGCCCGCCGGCTGCGGGGCAAGAGCAGCGTCCCGATCCTGTTCCTGACCGGCGCCGACGCCGTGGCCGACCGGCTGGCGGGTTTCGAGGCCGGTGCCGACGACTACATGGCCAAGCCCTTCGACATCGACGAGGTGCTGGCTCGGATCCGTGCCCTCCTGCGGCGCGCCGGAAAACTGACGTCAGCGGTATGGCAGGTCGGGGACCTGATCGTGGACGAGGGCCGCCGCACCGTGGTCAAGGCCGGCCGGCTCATCGATGTGACCCCGACGGAGTACCAGCTGCTGTCCATGCTGGCCCGCCACCCTGGGCAGGTGCTTTCCCGCGGCCAGTTGCTCACTCATCTCGGGGGCTACGACGATCCTGACAGCAATGTCGTAAATGTCCATTTGAGCTCCTTGCGGCGCAAGCTCCAGGGCCACGGGCCGCCCGTTCTGCACACGGTGCGGGGCATGGGGTACAGCCTGCACACCTGACACATACTGGCTCCGCAGGCCGCCGGAGTGCGCGAGGCTGTAGGGGTGACCTCAGTGGGTTGGCGACGGGAACCGGCACAGAGCACGCATGATCCCGAGGTGCGCTGCAGGTGGTTGGAGGAGCGGCTGAGGCAGCTCGTGGAGACGACTACCACGCCCTTCCTGGCCACCGACACTGATGGCGCCGTCATCGAATGGAACGCCGCAGCCGAGCAAACGTTCGGCTGGCGCCGCGACGAGGTCGTGGGGCGCGCATTGACCGACACCATCCTGGCGGAGCCGCTCCCCGACGAGCTGCGCCGGCTTCCTGCACCTCGGGACGACGATGTCGTCCAGGGGGAGAGGGTGCTCCTGGCCGGGCGGCACCGGGACGGCAGGACGTTCAGCCTCGGCCTCGACGGGTGGGCCAGCTGTCTGGGCGACCGGCCCACGCTGAACGCCTTCGCCTACGAGGTCGTCGAGGACGAACCGGCGCCCGACCGTTGCCAGATGGGGTCGCTCATCGACTTCACCGGTGAACCCATCATCGGCACCGATCGGGAGAACACCATCTGCACCTGGAACCTGTCGGCCGAGGACACCTTCGGGTACCGGGCCAAGGAGGCTCTGGGTGGGAGCCTGGCCATGCTCTTCACGCCGGACCGTTACGAGGAGTTGTGCGCGGTCCTGGAGCAACTGGGTGAGCAGCGGGCGGTGGAGCACGAAACGGTGGCGATCCGGCGGGACGGCTCCACGTTGGAGGTGGTGCTGACGGTCTCGCTCGTCCGCGACAGCGCCGGCCGGATCACCGGCTACTCGGCGGTGGCCCGGGACGTCACCGAGGAGCACCGCATGCAGGCCGAGCTGGACGAGACGCTGCAATGCCTGGAGGCGGCGCTGGGCGAGGCGCGGCAGGCCGAGGCCCAGGAGCGCAGCTTCCTGGCCGATGTCGCCCACCAGCTCCGTACGCCGATCGCCGGCATCCGTGCCTCGGCCGACACCCTGCTCAAGGGCGTATCCCCCAGCGCCCACGAGCGCCTCTTGTCCGGAATGGTGCGGGAGACCTCTCGTGCAGCCCGCCTGCTCACGTCCCTGCTCCAGATCGCCCGCCTCGACGAGGGCTACACGCTGTCCCCGGCCCCCTGTGACGTGGTGGCCATCTGCGAGGAGGAGGTGGAGCGGGCGTCTGTGATGTCGCGTGAGCTGGCCGTGCAGGTCCAGGTCGCCGGCCCCATCCCCGACAAGGTGGAGTCCGACCCCAACGCCCTCCGTGAGATCCTCGCCAACCTTCTCGACAACGCCCGCCGCCACGCCGCCCGCCGCATCGACGTCGTAGTCGACGGAGCCGGACCTCGGGTCGAGGTGCGAGTGGCCGACGACGGCCCCGGCCTCTCCCCCGACACAGCCGAGCACGCCTTCGAGCGCTTCGTCAGCCTCGACAACAAGGGCGGCTCCGGCCTCGGCCTACCGATCGCCCGCGGCCTGGCAAGAGCGCAGGGTGGCGACCTCACCTACGAGGACGGTGCCTTCGTGATCTGCCTGCCGGCCGGCGGCGCCGGCGGTGGCGAGGAGCCACCGGCGGCGGCTCCAGAACACCATGAGTAGCACTTCGAACTATTTCCGCAACCTTTACGCAACCCTTATTTTGATCGTCGATACTGAAGGAGTAGCAATCACTCAAGACAGGAGCCATCACGCGAATGAACAGGAACATCCGTAAGTCATCGACGTTCGCCGCCGTCACCGTCGCCGCCTTCCTGGCGACGGCCAGCGTGGCCTTCGCCTGCGTCACCTTCAAGGGCAAGGTCGAAGTCATCGGCCAGGACGGCAGCACCACAGCCGTAGGCAGCGGCAATCAGCACGCCTACTGCAGCACCGGAAGGCCGGCGACGGCAGCAGCAGGACACCCCGGACAGAACATCACCATCAAGGTGAGCCCGCAAGCGTGCAACGACCCAGGGGCGGGCGGCACGTCCCTCGATCGACTTCCGCTGGGCACCTACGAAGTCCGCTACAACAACCGCTCAAGCTATGCATTTGATGGCACCTCGTACGTAATGGTGCCGCTGTCAGGCTGCTTCTTCCCTGCCAATGAACCTACAACCAGCAAGATCGGCACCTTCAACATCCCTGATGGCAGCGGCACTGCTACGTGGACCGGGCCGCTGAACCCGGTCAACCCAGCTGGTGTTCCTGCCTATTCGGTGCCGGGCACAGCATCCAACATCTGTGTCGGCAATCCGGTCGGCCCGATTGATCCGCTGGACACGGGGGGCCCCCCCGGAATTCTGGCGCCCTTCGAGCTTCTCGCCATCTGAACCAGAAGCACTGCTACTCCGACACCGGCGGCATGGGTGTGATTTCACAACATGCCGCCGGTGTTGGCGCGTAAAACCCATAGATTGACAACGTGACCACAGCGACCCGTACCTCCTGGCTAGCGCTACCTTTCGGAGCTATGGTGATCCTGGGGGGAATCGCGCTGATCGCCACTTCAGCACCTGATGGCAACATTCAGGACCGTGCTCCCCGCCGCGGGCTTGAGGTGCCTGTCACGGCAATGGACCGTTCAGTCGGGCCCGCTAATAACTCGCCAACCCTTGTCGCTGATCCAGCCGATGAGCGGTTCGTAGCCTTGGCGAACAGGCTTGATGGCCCTGATTTCAGCTGCGCACTCCACGTATCGGGTAACGGTGGCCGAAGTTGGGCCCAGGTACAACCAGTCCCACAGCTCCCTCGAGGCGCCGAGAAGTGCTACGCCCCGGAAGTCGCCTTCGACGATGCCGGCAAGCTGTACTACCTGTTCACCGGGCTCGCGGGCGGCGGGAACGAGCCGATAGGGGCATTCCTCGCGACGTCGGTTGATCGAGGCCGGACCTTCTCAAAACCCCTCCGGGTCCTAGGACCTCTCAACTTCGCGGTCCGCATGGCCATCGACCCCGATTTCGGGAAGGGGGGCCGTCTACACCTGGTGTGGTTGAAGGCCACCTCGGACCCGCCGCTCGGGGCCTTCGGGCCACCTCCCAATCCCATCCTCACCGCCTATTCGGACGATGGCGGCCGAACCTTCTCCGATCCGGTGCAGGTGAGTGACCCGGCACGCAGCCTCGTGGTTGCCCCAGCCATGGCCATCGGCCGCGACCACCGCCTGCACGTCGCTTACTACGACCTCAAAGAAGACGCTGTTGACTACCAGGGTCTGGAGGGTCCGGTGTGGGAGGGTACGTGGTCCATTGTTCTGTCCACCTCAGATCCCGAAGCCAGCAGGTTCAAGCACTCCGTTGCGGAAGCCTCTGTAGCGCCACCCGAGCGGGTGATGCTGATATTCACCATGGCTCCCCCTGCCCTAGCGGTACGAAACGACCACGTGTGCCTGGCTTGGCCTGATGCCCGCCGAGGCGATCCCGACGTCATGTCCCGCTGCTCGAGCGACCGCGGCGACAACTGGGCTCCGCCGAGGCGGCTCAACGACGACCGTGTGGGGAATGGGCTCAACCAACTCATGCCCCGCTTGTCCTTCGCGCCCACAGGGCGGCTGGACGCCATCTTCTACGACCGGCGCCGCCATCCCTCGAACGTGTTGAACCATGTTTTCCTCACCTTCTCGACCGATGGCGGCCGGCAGTGGGCACCGAACAAGCGGCTCACGAGCCACGCATCGAGCTCGAACGTCGGGCCGCAGTACGCAAACCCCTCGGCGCAGGGGAAGGTGGAGTTCGGTTCCCGCCTCGGGCTCCTCTCCGGGCCCCGGGGCCTGGTGGCCGCGTGGGCGGACACCCGTAACTCCTCGCCCACGGGGACCGGTCAAGACGTGTTCACGACCATCGTGCACATCCGTGGTACTTCAAACTCCCGCACTAACCTTGTCGTTGGTGGTGCTGGGCTGATCGTTCTCGGTGCGCTGACTGTGCTTGCCGCACGCCGACGGTCCACTCGGATACCAGAACCACCGGCAACCTCGGGCACAGGAGCGGAGTGAATCCAGTCGCTTCCCGCCTTGCGGCAACCGCATTGGTCGCTGGGTTCGCCGTCCTGTCCTCGTGTTCAGGGTCCAACAAAACGGAACCAGGGGTTAGGCCACCTCCTCCCGGGGCCCCAGTGATCGAGGTGACCATGCTTGACCATCGCTTCCAATACGACCTACCGATCCCCGCGGGGCGAGTGGTGTTCCGTGCTCGTAACGCCGGGGGGTCTCCCCACCACATCACGATGATCCCGCTACCGGAGGATGTCGCCTCGATTGACACGCAGCTTCGGAGCAGCGATCGTAAGTTCGTGAAACCGTTTGCCGGGTTCTATGACCGAATCCCCGGAGACACAGGCACGTTTGCGGTCGACTTGGCACCCGGCCAGCGGTACGCATTGATCTGCTCGGTCCTCGATGAGAAGGGAGAGCCGCACTGGCGCCACGGGATGGCATCACAGTTCGAAACTGCGGCACCCCGATCGTAGAAGAATACGGCTGCAGAAGAGTAAGGCAATACTCGCTAACGGGAACGGAGGCTAATCGTGGTGTCCCGGTAGGAGAACACCCAGGTGGCACCGCCGACGGGGAGCGTCTGCTCGTCGCGGTGCCCGGAGATGCGGTAGCCGCCGGCGCCATCGTTGAGGGCGGGATCCCACCGGGCGGCGAAGTCGTGGCCGGAGAGAGCGGCTGCCTTGGTACCCGAGGGGTTGCCGACCATGGAGGCTCGATACCCGCCGAGGGGTAGGTCCACGGCGTCGACTCCCTCACCGGCGGGGTTCACAAGCCGGGGACAGGAGAACCATGCCCAGTAGCCGCGGCCCTCGGCAACAGGCTCATTGCCAGGCTGCGTCGAGTAGGACCCGCGGGCGCCGATATCGAACCAGCTGTACAGCGGCGACTGGGCATCAACCCGGGTGCCGGCTGGTAGGCCGACCATGGAATAGCCGCTCCGGTAGATCAGCTGGCCTGCCTCCGGCGCCGGCAGGACAGGGCAGTTGGCATCCAGCACTGGTGCCGCTCCCGGCGTGGTGACAGACACGGTGTTGGAGGTGGGACCTTCGCTGCCGTTTGGCCCGACCGCTCGTACCGCATAGTGGTAACCCGTGCCAGGAGTGAGCCCATCAACCAGGAGCGAGATAGGCCGGCCGAGGCTTGCTGCGGGGAATGAGCATCCGCCCTCGCAGACCGTGGTGGCGGCGTCGAACTCGTCCTCATTGCTGATCGGAGACGTGGATTCCTTGACTAAGTAGCGAGTGGCAGGAGGGCCGAAGACGCCGTCACTCCCGGCAGTGGTCCAAGACAACTCGACACCCGCTTCGGAGAGAACCTTCGCCGCCAGATCTGTGATCCTCCCAGGTACACCCGAGGAGACGAACGTGAACTCGTTGGGCCGTGGCGGGTTGGCCAAGGAGCTTCCACCCGGCGTGGTTACCACCACCTCCACCGTCCCCGCCCGGTGCGGCGGCGTAACGGCAGTGATCTGGGTCGGTGAGTCGACAGTGAATCGGTCTACGGGTACGTCCCCAAGTCGAACGGCAGTGGCGCCGTCGAGAGCCCGTCCCGTAATCACCACCGGGGTCCCGCCCCCGCTCGGCCCTTGCTCCAGCGAAAGCCTGATGATCTCCGGGCCCGGGGTGAACAGCTCCGAGGCCGCTGTGGCGGGCTCTCTGCCGCCCGTTAGAAGGACACGACCGCACGCCACGCCGCAACCTCTCCCGGCGAGCACAACCGCAGCGTGGTCGGCGCGAGGCATCGTGGTCAAGCCTGCGTGGCTCCAGGAGTCCGTACTCGGGTCGTAGACCTCCGATGACTGGAGTTCGGTGCCGTTGATCAGACCACCGGTCACCAATACCTTCCCACCGGGAAGCTTCGTAGCGGAGTGGCCGGACCGGGCCTCGAGCAATGGCGCAGCAGAGGCCCACACGCCCCGGCTCGGATCGAATATCTCCGCCGAGCTGAGGGAGCCCTCGACTCCCTCCCCGCCGGCAACAAGCACTCGACCGTCGTCTAGGAGTGTCGCTGTATGGAAGCTTCGAGACAGCCCAAGTGCCCCTTCGGCCGTCCCCCACTCCGCCGTCGCCGGGTTGTAGATCTCAGTCGAAGCCCGCCAGGTCGGTCTCGAATGGAGAGTGCCCACTTCGCCGCCCGCGACAAGAACCCGGCCGTCGTCAAGCAACGTAGCGGTGTGATTCCGGCGAGACGTAGACAGCACATCGCCTGCGGACCACCGACGCGTGATGTGGTCATACAACGCGGTAGCGCCCGTGGCGTCACTCGCCGTGTTGCCACCGGCGACGAGGACTCGTCCATCCGGAAGAAGTGTGCTCGTATGGCCGAAGGTCGGAGAAACTGGGATTGGCCCAGTCGCCGCCCATTTGTCAGCTAGGGGTTGGTATGTCTCTGGAGCTTCGTTGCCATAAATTTGACCAGGATTTGGGCGGCCGACGACGAGCACGCTCCCATCCGAGAGCAGCGTCGCCGTGTGTGCTGAGCGCGCAGCCACCATTGATGCTGCCGGGAACCACGCGGCGGTTACAGGATCATAGAGTTGCGCAGCAGTCCTCTTCCCGAACTGGACAAACTGGTCGTTAGTGCCGCCTAGCCCTCCGGTCACAAGGACCTTCCCATTAGCAAGAACGGTCGTCGTGTGGTTGTAGCGGGGTACACAAGAAGGGGAAGATTGCATGCACGGCGTAAGCGGTGCCGCAGCGCTCCATACGCCGGAGGCATAGTCGTAACGGGCCAATGCCGTTGCCCCAGGTGTCGTGACCTTGACATCAACCTCTCCCGGTGAATGGGGCGGTGTAATGGCGATGATCTCCCGATCAGATGCAATTGTCGTCTGCACTGCGGGCACTGCGCCAAACTGCACCCTGGTTTCGGGGTGGAAGAAGCCGGAGCCGATGATGATGACGGAAGACCCTCCCGAGGTGGTACCTATGGGTGGTGTGATGCTGAGCACCGAAAGCCGAGCGTGCGAGGTAGTGGGGTCGAACACTTCAGCGGAGGCCAGGCGGGTCACCTCGCTACCGATACCACCTGCAACTAGAACCCTGTCACCCTTATCACCACCTGGCAGGAGGATGGCCGTATGGGCACTGCGGGGTGTCAAGAGCGACAGGGCCGGCGACCACCGACCGGTAGCGGCATCATAAATCTCTGCCCTGGCGGTTCTGCCGCCGGCGACCAGGATCCGCCCACCCCCGAGATTCGTAGCCGTATGATCAGCACGAGCCTCGCCGAGCTTTCCGCTCTGGGACCACGACGAGGCAACCGGGTCATAGACCTCTGACGTGTCAAGTGGTGCGGCATCGGCACCCCCTGCGATCAAGACCTGTCCGCTGGGGAGCAGCGTCGCGGTGTGGCGATCACGCGGGCTGTTGAGATTGATCCGGGTGCGCCAGATGTGGTTGCTGGTGTCGTAAATCTCCGAAGTGTCGGCGCCCACTACGAGAACTTCCTTGTGGCCTGCGAGCAACGTCGCGGTGTGCCGAGGGTGCGAAGCTTGGAGTTCTCTGAGCGTCGTCCAGGTGCCGCTCTTGTAGATCTCTGATGTACTTGGGCCGCCTCCCACCACGAGCACACTTCCGTCGTCGAGCAACGTCGCTGTGTGGCCGATTCTTTCTTGGTTCATCGGTGCCATGCGTTCCCACGTGCCGGTGCTCGGGTCATAGAGCTCGCTCGAAGAAAGTGGCGGGCCAGTGTCTCCGGATCTCGTTGCGAAGCCGCCCGTCACGAGCACCTTGCCATCAGGGAGCGCAGTGGCTGTGTGCTGAGCTCGCGCCTCATTCATTTCTGCGACCGCCCGCCACTGCTCGCTGAGGGGGTTGTAGGCCTCGCTCGAGCGCAGCGGTGTGCCGAGCCTCCCCGCCCGGACGCCACCGGCAACCAGAACTTGCCCACCCTTCAACATCGTGGCGGTGTGGTGGGACCGAGGGGCGGCCATGGCCGCCGTAGCGCTCCAGGTGCCGTTCGAGGCATGGTAGGTGAAGCGGTCAGCAGCGGTTCTAAGCGATGTCTCCGCAGATGCCACTGTCACGGTGACATGGACCGTCTCGGGGCGGTCCGTAGGGGGGCTGGCCGCGGTGATCGTGGTAGCCGAATCGACACGATAAAAGATGGCCTCCCGTTCACCGAACCTCACGGAGGTGACATTGGAGAAACCCGCTCCCGTGATGACCACCCGGCTCTTCCCGGATGTCGGGCCTGTCGCCGGCTCCAGAGCAACGACCGAGGGCCGGCGTGTCGAGGGCGTGGGTTCGAACACCTCGATGCCCCGGCTGGTGCCGTTGCCCCCCGCGGCGACGACTCGGCCGTTCCCGAGGTAGGTACTCGTATGAAGATATCTGGGTTCCACCAGTGATCCCGTTGGCATCCAGGCACCCTGCACCGGGCGGCCAGCGTCGTCACGACCTTCGACCGCTGGATCAAAGATCTCGGAGGAGGGCTCTGCGCCATACCCGCCTGCGACCAGGATCTTGCCGCACCAGCTCGGAGGCGCCGCCGACACCGAATCGCAGGCCGGCCCACCGAGGAGGTCGGCAGTATGGCTGATGCGAGCTGAGGTCAGCGAACTTGCTGGCGACCAAACCCCCGTGGCGGAATCGTAGACCTCTGAGGAGCTAGTCGTGCCGCACAGGTTGATGTTTGCACCCCCGACCGGCAACCGAGGTGGGCTCGTGCCACAGTTGAGCCCGCCGGCAACGATTACGTTTCCGTTGGGGAGAAGTGTCGCAGTGTGTCCCCAGCGGTTGAATGCAAGCGGTGCCGTCGGTATCCACAAATCCGTATAGGAGTCGTATAGATCAGCGCTGGTGCCGGTCGTAGCGTCGTCGTAGTTGCCCGCTCCCGGAACTGGGGCACCTCCGCCGCCTGCGACTAGCACTCTTCCATCCTTGAGGACAGTGGCGGTGTGCCGTCCCCGGACGGACGACATCGGCGTGCCCTCAACCCAACGCACTGGCGCGGTCGGGTCGTAGATGGCGGTGGAGCTGCCACTCTCACAGACATCCAAGGTGTCCATGCATTCCGCTGCCACGGTCTTGAAGCCACCGGCGACAAGAACCCGCCCACCGGGAAGGACGGTCGTCGTGTGGCCAACGCGGCCCCCACCGGGGACGGTGCCGGCCGAAGCCCACTGACCAGTAAGCGGATTGAATAGCTCCGCTGAAGAAAGCGGTGTGGTGCTGTTGCCGGTACGCCCTCCGACCACTAGGACCTGCCCATCGGGCAACAGGGTCGCCGTGTGAGCTCTGCGAGCGACACTCATCTGACCAGTCAGAGCAGACTGTCCCGTTGCGGGGTCGTAGATCTCCGAGGTCGGCGTGCCGCCTCCGGCCAGGAGGACCCGACCGTCGGTGAGCAGGGTCTCAGAATGCCCCGACCGCGAGACGGCGAGCTCACCTGTCGTGTGCCATGTGCCAGGGGCGTCGGCGGCACGGGCTGGCAACGGCACCACAGTCAGAGCTCCAGCTGCGGCGACGATGATAGTGATCAGCATCGGCACCGGCCGACACTTCGCCATGCGCCAGCGGAGTGCGTTTTCCGCACCGGTTTGGCGCATTGGCTGGCGGTTGCTACGGGAAATGCTCATCGGTCCTTGGTGTGTAGCGAGGGGTGCGGGTATGGAGAGGAGCCTGGGAGATGCCTCATCCCCCGGCACCACTTCAAGCGGTACCGGGGGACGGTCGGGTACTTCAAACAGCCTTGGAACCGGGTACTAGGCCTGCCCGCTCACAGAATGGCTTGTGGCAAGCACCCGTCGGCGGCGGTGCTCAGCTACGCCGAACCCGGCGAACAACGCCACCAGGCCCACCGAGAGCAGGCCAGCACCGAGCGCCAGCGGGGATGTGGAGCCGCTACCCGAGACGGGTGCGTCCAGTCCGACGCTGCGGCTGGGCTCGCTGCTGGCGAAGCCGCCCCAGAGGTCAGCAGTCGCAGAGCGGGCCGACGGCGAAGCGCTGCTGACGTCATCCGTAGCAGCTGTCGCCGGGATCGAGTTCTGATTCCTGTCGCCAGGGGCTGCGGTCGAGGCGGTAAGCGGCGACCGGACCGTACCCCCGCCGGACTGGGCCGTTCCGGCAGAGCCGGACGCCACGCTATGGGCGGAGGATGCTGCCGAGGTTGGCGCGGCGGGGGTCGGAGCGCTGGCACCAGGGGCCTGGGACTCCGTCGGGAAGGCTGCCCCGCCGTTTCCGGAAGTTACTGACCCGGCGGCTGGGTCTGACCCACCAGGTGCCACCTGGTTGCCCGACGAAGACCGACTCGTGCTCCCGGAAGCCGCTTGACCCTCGGAGGCGGTGGTGCCGCCTTCGCTTGAGTTGTACCCGCCGCTCATGGCGGTATCGGCCGGCGTAACCGTGAAGCTGATGGACGCCTTGCCGAGGACGACGTTGCCCTCGCGTTGCACGGCGACGACCGAGTAGGTGTCAGGGGTGGCGTTGGGAATGGTCACAGCCACTGCGAAATCCGGACCCGTGCCTGTTGCCAGGAGGGTGCCGTCTGTGCTGTTCCACCGGATCTGGACCGGACCGGGATTGAACATTCTGGCGGTGACGGTTGCGCGGGAGCCCGCCGGCCCGGAGCCTGGGCTGATCGAGCCGATGAAGGCCTGCTGCGTGCACGCCCAGGCCACGCTGGCTGCGCCGAAGATCATGAGGGCCGCAGCTACGGCGACCAGGCCGACGCTCCTCTTACCATCCTTCATGGTGTCTCCTTGGAACTGAGTGTGTTTCAGGGTAGGTCACTAGTCCTGCGGGGCCTAGCTGATTGCCACTATGGCAGCACAACTTCAAGCTTCGATAAAGAAGTCGCCCATTCCTCGAATTTCTTCCGGCGAGAGTCACCGGTGAGCCGTCTAGGTGGTCGGGGGCGCGCTCCTGCCGGCCGCCGCCTGGCGTAGGCTTGCTGGTTGGCCGCGCTGAGAGGTGCCGAGGACCCGCGGCGAGGCAGCCTGGCGGCGCCGGGTCAGTCGACGGTGAGGCGGCCAAACAGCTCGGCCTTGCGCTCCTCGAACTCGTCGTAGCTCATGGTGCCGGCGTCGAAGTGCTGGTGGATCTCCTCGATGCGCTGGAGGATCTCCTCGTGGGTGAGGTTCGGCGAGTAGTGCGTCGAGGCGGGCTCGCCACCTTCGAGCTCGGTGTCGAGATCGGTCTCACCCTCGGGTGGACCGTTCAGGCGCTTGTCCCTCTTGGCCGCAGCCTTCGCCTTTTTGGCCCGGTCACGCTGAAGCTTGTCGAAGCTCGTTCGCTGCGCAGCCATTCAGGCACCCTCTTTCAGATCAGATCGTGGGACACGACAGAGCCGCCGGCACGATTGCGCCGGCGGCTCTGCGTGACTCCGAGGTTCAGATGGGGCGGACGTTCTGGGCTTCCTCGCCCTTGCGACCGGGGGCCACGTCGAACTCGACATGCTGGCCCTCTTCCAGCGACTTGTAGCCGCTGCCCTGAATGTTCGAGTAGTGGACGAAGACATCGTCGCCCTGCTCGCGTGAGATGAAGCCGAAGCCCTTCTCCGAATTGAAGAACTTCACTGTTCCTGTTGCCAATGCACTTCCTAACTGTTCACTGCGAGCAAGTCCCACTGAC
>DATLOM010000052.1:0-66876 GCA_035536185.1 Acidimicrobiales bacterium
TCTTGAGCTTGGTGAGGGCCTGCACCACCTCGGTGTTGCCCACCATGAACCCGAGGCGCCAGCCGGCCATGGAGAAAGACTTGGTGAGGGTGTACAGCTCGACGGCCACTTCCTTGGCCCCAGGTACCTGGAGGATCGACGGCGGTTGGTACCCGTCGAAGCAGGTGTCGGAGTAGGCGAAGTCGTGGACGAGGACGATCTCGTGCTCGCGGGCGAACTCCACGATGCGGGTCATCCAGGCGAGGTCCACACAGGTCGTGGTGGGGTTGTGGGGGAACGACAGCACGATCACCCGGGGCTTGGGCCACTGGGTGTCCCAGGCGTCCAGGAGGTTGGCGAAGTACTCCTCGCCGGGGCCGACCCGGATCTGTTGAACCTCGGCGCCGGCGAAGAGCGGGGCGTAGACGTGGATGGGGTACGACGGCGTGGGGACGAAGGCCGAGTCCCCAGGCCCGAGCAGCACCCACATGAGGTGCGACAGGCCCTCCTTGGCGCCGATGGTGGTGACCACCTCCAGGTCGGCGTCCAGCTCCACGCCGAAGCGGCGGAGGTAAAGGTCGGCGACCGCCCGGCGCAGCTTGGGGATGCCCTTGGACGACGAGTACCTGTGGTTGCGGGGGTTGCGGGCCGACTCGATCAGCTTCTCGACGGCCACGTCGGGCGAGGGGATGTCGGGGTTGCCGAAGCCGAGGTCGATGACGTCGTGGCCGTCCCGTCGCGCCTCGGTCTTCAGATCGTTGATGATCGTGAAGACATACGGGGGCAGGCCCCCGATGCGCCGGAACTCCATCCCGGCAGTCTAGGAAGGGGGGAGGTGGTGGCGGCTAGACAGCCGAGATGGCGCGACGGGCACGCGGGCGGGACGCCCGGGTGAAGATCATGCCGAGCCCGACGAACACGACGCCCACGCCCAGGAGGACCGAGGTCCCCGACCCGGTGCGGGGCAGCTGATCGACGTCAGCGGCGGCCACGCTGGCGCTCCGGGAAGCTGAGACGCTGGCCACCTGGGCGGGCGCCGCAGCCTGAGCCGGCGCGGCGGCCTGAGTCGGCGCGGCGGCCTGTCCCGGCGCCTTCTCGATCAGCACACCGGCAACCTGGGTCTGGGTCTGAGGCACGCAGTCGAAGGTCACGGCGACCGCACCGGTGTCGAAGCCGGGCGCGGTGGCCCTGAAGGACGACGTCTGATCCTCGGCCATCGGGTACGTGCGGCGCACCGAGGCTCCAGGCGCCACCTCCACCTGATCGATGGCGGCCGCGTCCCTCAGCACGGTGAACACGGCCGTCGTGCCACCAGTGTTGGTCAGGGTGACGAGGGCGCCGCCGTCGACGCAGCTCGGGACGATCGTGGCTGCCGGTCTGGCCGGGCTGGCCGGGGCGGCACAGTTGAAGGTGATGGCGACGGCACCGGTGTCGAAACCGCCAGGGGCGGTGGCACGGAAGCTGGCCGTCTCCCCTTCGGTCATCGGGTACGTGCGGCTCACGGACCCGCCGGCGGGCACCTGGATGGTGTCCACAGCCGTACCGCCCTTCAGGATGGTGAAGGTGGTGGCCGTGCCGCCGGTGTTCGTCACCTTGACGAGGGCGCCGCCGTCCACGCAGCTGGGCGTGATGGTGGCGGCGGGATTGGCCGGATTCGCCGGGGGCACGCAGGTACCCACGAGGTTGACGGTGGCCGACTGCTGCTCCGCCTGAGGACCGGACGGGTTCCCGTTCTGGTCGACCCAGCCGCCGGTGACCCGGAGCGTGACGGTGCCCAGGGCGTCGCCAGGGAGGGTGGTGGTGCCCGTGACGGTGGAGCCGGGGGCGGGCGGGGGCGGGAGTGTCTGGCCGACGCTGAACCCGACGAGGGAACCTCTGGTCAGGTCGATGGCCTTGATGACCATAGAGCGGTCGAGGGTCGTGTCGTGGGTGAGGGTCCACGTGATGACCTGCTGGCCGTTCTCGGCACAGCGCACCTGACCCGAGATCAGCGGGTCGTGGGCCAGCACCGGAGTGGCCACGGCCACGACCACGGCCATGCCCGCCATCACCGCTCCGCCGACGCGGCGGGCGACCCACCGGCCACGGCCACGGCCGGCGCTGGAAGCCCTCTGACGATTCGCGTTCGCACCCATTGAGCCCAATCCCTCCGTCTCGCGCACAATGCGCCTCGGGGCGGCATTCCCCCCGTGCGGTGAGACTATGCACAGCAGCGGGTGTTTTCCAAGGACCGTTCCCGAAAGCATGCCGTTCTCGTTCAACTGCCGTAGGCGGCCATGGCCGAGTTGATGGCCTCCACCGCTCCCGGCCAAGGCGCCCCGATCGGCGCCAGCACGGCCCAGCTGGCCCCGGCCTCGCGCAGCGCCGCCAGCAGGGGCGCCACCTCCTCGCCGCCGTCACGGGACAGGTCCACCTGCCCGCCCCAGGTGACCTCGGCGCCCTTTCGGTCGACCTCGGCCGCCACCTCCTGGGCCGTGGACTGCCAGAGATTGAGGGGCACGCCCTCGCTCCGGGCGATGGCCGCCGTGGCCGGTGCCCGTCCTCCCACCCAGACCTCGATGCCGAGGGCCCGAAGGCTCCGGCAAACGCCGGCCATCGCCTCCCGCCGCTGGACCACCGGTGGGAAGGCCACGCCGTAGGCGTCGTTCTCGGGCCGGCTGAGGTGGTCGCCCGTGCCGAGCCCGGCGATGAGACGGGGGCCGGCGATGCGGTGGAGGGTGGCCAGCTGGTGCACGAGCACGGCGTCGGGCACCAGGCCCACGCGGGCCACGAGCGTGCCCACCGAAATTCCTGTGGTCTCGGCCGCGATGGCGCCCAGCAGCGTCGGGCCGTGGAGGGCGGGGCGCCCCGGGTGGCCGATCGGCCAGAGGTGGTCGAAGACGAACACGCCGTCCAGGCCTGCGGCCTCGGCCAGGCGGGCGGCCTCGACGGCGGGCTCGGCCCCGTCGTGGAACTGGGGCAGGGTGATCCCCACCTTCACGGATTGGCCGTTCCGAGGAGGGCGGCGCCCACGGCGCCGGCGTGCTCCCCCATGACCGCCGGCACGATCGGCACCTCCGGGCGGTGCCCCGATCCCTGCAGCAGCTGGGAGAAGGCATCCCTGGCCGGAGCCAGCAACAGGTCCCCCGCCTCCACCAGGCCGCCGCCAATGACGAACCGGGCAGGGTCGAGGAGGTTGGCCAGGTTCGCCAGGCCCAACGCCAGCCACCAGGCGAAGTGGCCCGCCAGCTCCAGGGCGTCGCCATCTCCCGCGGCGGCAGCCGCGGTGACGTGCTCACCCCGCACCGCCTGGGGATCGCCACTGGCCAGCTCCACCAGTGCCGCGGCCCCGCCGGCCGAGGCCGCCTCACGCCCCATGCGCCCGAGAGCGTCGCCCGAGGCGAAGCGCTCCCAGCACCCCCTCTGGCCGCAGGGGCACACGGGCCCGTGCGGGTCCACCACCATGTGGCCTATCTCCCCCCCGAACCCGTGGGCACCCCGCACCAGCCGGCCCTCGGTGATCACTCCCCCGCCGATGCCCGTGCCCAGGGTGGCCAGCACGACGTGGGCCGACCCCTTGGCCGCCCCGAGGCGGTGCTCGGCCCAGGCCGCGCAGTTGGCGTCGTTGTCGACCGTGACCCGCACGCCGGGGAGGCGCCGCTCGAGAGCCGCCCTCACAGGGAGATCGAACACACCGGGAAGGTTGGCGGCGAAAGCCAGCGCCCCGGCGGCGTCGACGAGGCCGGGCATCCCGAGCCCCACCGTGTCCCCCGGACCGCATCCCAGCGCCATCGCCACACCGGCTATGGCCTCGAGCACGGGCTCGGCGCCGTCGGGTGTCGCCACCCGGTGCTCGGCCACCACTGATCCGGAGTCGTCGAGGGCGACGCCCAGGCACTTGGTCCCGCCGACGTCGATCCCGATGGCCCCGGATCGGCCCACTCAGAAGCGGAGGAGGGCCCCGATGCGCCCGAGCACGTCGAGGTCGGCGTTGTCCACCACGACCTCCACCCGGCACGACTGCCCGAGGGCGTCCTCCACGGCCTCCTCGACCACGTCGTCCACCTGGTGCATCGGCGCCGAGCACACCGGGCACGACGGGCCCCGCACGGCGATGTGCCGGCAGGCCTCGCACCGCCACCCGGGTGACTCGTAGCCGTCGGAGACGAGCAGCGTGTCGACCCGGCGCTCCACCAGGGCCGACAGGACCTTGTCGACACCGGCCACGCCGCCGTTGCCGGAACCGACGGCGTCACGCAGTCGGTTCACGAGCGCCACCTCCTTGGCCCGCTCCACGTCGGCCTCGACCGCCAGGGCGGCCTCGGTGATGACCGACTCGGTGGCGTTGACCGGCACGCTTATGCGGGCGGCGATGCGGTCCTTCAGGTAGGAGTGCAGCACCCGCTCCAGCTCGTTGGCGATCTCCTCGGGTGCTCCGACGATCAGATGGTCGAACCCCTGGGTCTGGAACACCTGGAACGCCACCTGGGCGGCCCGCTTCAGATGGTGATGGGCCGCTTCGGCGCTGTGGTCACGAACATGGTCCTTGTTCCAGTCGCCGCGGTCGTCCTCGTGGCGGGGCAGCTGGTCGAACACCTCGCTCTTGTCGATCAGCTCGCCCAGCTCGAACACGAACATGCGGGCCCGCTGCTTGTCGGCCAGCAGGACGCCGAAGCGCTCGTTGTTGTCCAGCACGGCCTCGAGCTGGCGGATGTGCGGCGAGGCGTTCACCACCACCTGGTTGCGCACCGGCACCGGTAGCTCGACGACCTCCCAGAACCCTTCGGGCTCACAGGAGAAGAGGGCGAGGGCGCGGATGCGGGAGCGGTCGATACCTCCCTTGACATGGCCGACGATGCGGGCGATGTCCGCCTCCACCGCCGGTCCGTGCTCGTCGACGGCGGCACGGGCCAGCGAGTCGAGATGCAACTCGTAGTCCTTGGGCCGCACGAAGCGGCTGCCGTCGACGTCGAGGTAGAGGGACACGACAGGCGCGGCCTGACTGCGATGAGCTGCCAGGGCACGGATCGTGTCCTTGGTGAGCGTGGCCAACGTCACCTCCGTGGGATCAGTCCGATTCCGATGGACGATGGTAGCCCGGCGCCTGGTCGGGCCTGACCGGGAGCCGGCGGCGCTCTTCAGCGGAGCGGGGCCGCAGCGGGAACTCCCCGTGCCTGGCCGCCCAGAGCCCGGCGAGGCCGAGGCCATACATCGGCGCGAGTATGCCGAAGGCGAGGCTGGTGTTGGGCCGTACGGCGGCGGTGACGAAGGCGACGACGACCTCGATGGCCAGTGAGGCGAAGAGCCGGCGGCGCACCGGTGCCGGCGCCGAGCCCTGCAGGAAGAACAGGGATGGCACCAGTATCTGCTCGGTTCGGCTGCGGCGGACGGCGATCACGAACGCGGCGGTGAAGGCCGCGGTGCCGGCGGCGAAGAGGCCCAGGGCGACGACGAGGGCGACGAGGTCGGTGGGCCCGGAAACCGTCGCCAGGCCGGCGGTGGCCACGAAGGCCAAGGTGCCGCCCCAGGACCACTGCACGATCCGCCGCCCCGACCATGAACCCGCCTCTGGATCTTTCGGGCCGGCCGGGGCGGCCGACGGGGGGCCCGGTCCGGCGTCGGGTGAGGTCATGGTGACCCCGCCCCCGCCTCCGCCTCCAGGAGGGCGTCGTCGAGTCGGGCGGCCAGCACGTCGGCCGAGAACTGCTCGACGGCCCGCCGGCGGGCGGCGATCCCCATCTCCGCCCGGCGATCCGGATCGGCCAGCAGCTCGTCCAGGGCGGAGGCGACGGCGGCGGCGTCGGACGGGCGCGCCACCACCAACCCGGTGCGGCCGTGCTCCACCGCTTCGGGTGCGCCGCCGCTGGCCCCCGCCACCTGGGGGACCCCGCAGGCCGCGGCCTCGAGGAAGACGATGCCGAAGCCCTCCTGCTCCAGGCCGAACCAGCGGCTCCGGCAGGGCATGGCGAAGACGTCGCCGCACCCGAAGGCACCCGGCAGTGAATCCTCCGCCACCCGGCCGAGGAAGCGGACCGGGGCCCCGGCCCGCCGGGCCAGCCGCTCGAGCCGGGCCCGGTCCCGGCCGCCGCCGGCGACGGCCACGATGAGGTCCGGATAGCGGGAGGACAAGCGGGCCGCCGCCTCGATGAGCACGTCCATCCCCTTGCGGGGAACGAGGCGCGTGATCCCGACCACCAGCGGGCCTTCGGTGGGGAGACCGAGACGGGCGCGGACCTTGGCTCGCTGCTCGGGATCGAGGGGCCGGAAGCGGCTGGTGTCGACGGCGGGGGGCACGACGGTGGTGGGGGGCGTGCGGGAGCCGGCGGCACGAGCCGCCTCGGCCTGGGCATAGCCGCCGGCCGAGACGAGGTGGGCGGCGCCAGCCACCACCGACGCCAGCAAGGAGCGGGCTACCGGAAGCCGGGCCGGGAACGTCACCTCGGCGCCGTGCAGCACGAGCCCGTAGCGCCGGCCCAGGCGCGGCCCGATGAGCCCGAGGGGCAGGGCCGGATCGATGAGCACGATGCCGGCGTCCACCTCGGTGGCCAACCGGCGGACGCGCCGGAGGAGGCCGGGAGTGGGCAACAGCACCGGTGTCGAGGTGCGCTCGATGCGGAAGGCCTGCGCCGCGTCGAAGGCCGCGGCTCCGGAGTGTGCGGCGGTGAGGACGGTCACCCGCTCCGGGGGCAGGCGGCGCCACAGCTCCCAGAGGTAGGACTGGATGCCGCCGACCTTGGGGGGGAAGTCGTTGGTGACGAGCAGGTGGCTCATGCTGGTTTTGCCGCGGGTCGCACCAGCGTCGTTGAGGGGCTCGGTTGCGGCCCTCCGATTGTGCAGTTGGCGTCGTGATCTGCCCGGCGAACGGCGGGACCACAGCGCTCCGTGCACATTCCGTCAAGGGCGGTGGCTGACCAGGCGCTGACCGTCACCGACTACCGCCGTTCTAGCGGGAGGTTGGCGCCGGCCTCGATGAGCGCGCGCCGGCGGAGCCGATCGACCGCCCACGAGGCGTGCTCCCGCAACATCGGGTCGGCTCCCGACAGGTACCGGGCGAGGACCCGGGCCACGTCGGGATGGTTGCCGTCACCGACGTTCCCGAGGGCGATCAGCGCGTTGCGGCGCAGGTAGCGGGGCTGGCGGCGGGGGATGTACCAGCGACCGAAGCGCTCCAGCAGCTCCTCGTCGCCGGCGCCGAGCAGCTCGACCAGGTCCACCCATGCCTCTGCTCCCGGTTCGGCGGGGGGCGGCGGATGGCGAAGATCGTTGGCCCGGTTGGGTGGGCACACCGTCTGGCAGTCGTCGCAGCCGTAGATGCGCCCGCCGAGCGCCCCGCGGTACTCCGGGGGGAAGCTGCCCGGCGCCTCGAGCAGCCAGGCCAGGCAGCGGCGGGCATCGAGCACGCCGGGACCGACGAGGGCGCCGGTGGGGCATGCCGGCAGGCACTGGCGGCAGGGGCCGCAGCCGTCGGCCGCCGGTGCCGCGCTGGGCGTCAACGGGGCGTCGGTGACGACCGACCCGAGGACGAACCAGGAACCCCGCCCGGGCATCAGGAGGTTGGTGTTCTTGCCGTACCAGCCGAGGCCGGCCCGGTAGGCGGCCTCGCGGTCGACCAGCCCGTTGTCGTCGACCAGGACGGTGGCGCGCCACCCCTCGCCGTCGAGGAAGCCGGCGACGGCGGCGAGGGCCTCCCGCAGGGGCGCGTAGGAATCGTTCCAGGAGTAGCGGGCCCCCTGGCCCAGGGCCGGCGCCGGCGGCGCCTCGGGATCCTGCCGGCGGTACGAGACGGCGCCCACGAGCAGCGCCGTGGCGCCGGCCAGGCTCCGGGCCGGGTCGGTGGCCCGCACGGGATCGCCGTAGGTGAAGTGCATGCCGCCGTGCAAGCCTTCCTCCTTGCGCTCCTGGAGCACCCGGCGGGTGGGGAGGAACGGGTCAGCGGGGGCCACTCCCACGGCGTCGAGGCCAGCGCGTCGGCCGAGCACCAGCACTTGCTCGGTGAGCTGTTCAGGACCTCCCGAACCCCCAGATCCGGCCAGCTTGTCCGGCGTCACCCGATCCATGACCGTCATGCTCGCATCAGCGAAGGGCGGCGGCGTACCGGATGGGTGGAGCGGAGCTGGCTGGGACTCAGGACGGCGGCGCCGGCGCCCTGCCCCGCGGCTCGTCCGAAGGCTCCAGCCTCCGCACGGCGGGAGTGGAGAGGATCACGACCGAAGGCTCCTCGCTGTCACGAGGCGTGATGCGCCGCTCCGAGCGACGGCGTCGCACCCTCGGGCGGTTCTCGTCAAGGGGCTCGGGCCCCACGCCGCCGTCTCCACCGGCGCCGGCCTCAGCTCCGTTGCCGGCGTTGGCGTCGTCCGGCTCGAGCGACCCGCGCGACCCGTCCTCGCTCCGTCTCGAAGATCCCCGGTTGCCACCGCCGGGCCGCCTCGACGAAGGCTCGGGCTCCCGGTCGGGCGCGAACCCGATGGCCTCGGCGGCATCGTGGCGGGACCTGCGGCGCGATGAGGATGAAGGCGGCGGTGGCTGAGCCGGCGGAGCCTGCCGGCCGGGCGTCGGTGGTGCCGGCGGGTGCGGCCTGAGCGACGGGGCGCCGACGAGTCGCCCCGGGAGGGTGACGGCGCGGTTCGACAGGTTCATCGGCGACGGTGGCCGGGCCAGGTGGGTGGGGCGGTCGGGCATCACGGGAGGCGCAGGCGCGAGGGTGGCGCCGATGCCCCCCGGTGCTGACTCCTGAGGGGCTGGCTTCTTCGCCGCCGGCTTCTTGGCCGGGCGCCGGCCGGGGGTCGAGGTCTGGCGGCCACCGGCCTTCTTGGCGGCCGGCGACTTCTTGACGGCCACGAGTCTCTTGGCGGGCGCCGCCTTCTTCGGCACCGGCGCCTTGTTTACGGCCGGAGCCTTCTTGGCGGCCACGAGTCTCTTGGCGGCCGCCGCCTTCTTCGGGGGCGCCTTGTTGGCGCCCGGACCCTTCCTGGCCGCGGTGGCGCCGCGAGCGGCGGCCCCGGCCGTGGCCTTCGCCGCCGTCGCCACCTTCTCCGGTTTCTGCGGTTCCGCCGCCTTGCTCGCTTTCGCCGTCCTGGCCGTCAGCGCCGCCCTGGCGCTGTTCGCCTTCGCAGGTGCCGCCGCCGAAGCTCTCCTCGCCGGAGCCTTCGAGCCCGGTGCACTCCGCGCCGGAGCCTTCGCGCCAGCGGAGGCCGTGGCCTCTTCCCCCGGCACCTCGAGAGGCTGCAGGCGCCGCCGGCGCCGACCCGGCTCCAGGTAGCCCAGATCGGAGGCCAGCCGGTTGCGGGCGACGAGCTCGCCGCTGCGCAGGTCGACCTGCCATTGCGCCGTCTGGCGGCGCTGGCGGGAGACGTAGGAGAACAGGACGGCCCAGCTCGTGCCGTGGAGGTTGAAAGCCGTCCAAGCGTTGGCGAAGATATCGGCGGGAAGCCGCACGCCACGCTCGGCCAGGTTGAGCAGGACCGAGGCCTCCAGCGGTTCGGCCGACAGGCCCAGGCGGGGCTTGTTGAAGGTGAGCCGCTGGGCGCTCTCGACCACCCGGGCCTGCTCGGCGCGGATCGGATCGGCGAAGCGCAGGATCCATTCTTCGGCCACGCCGGCGGCGGCGGCGATCTCGCTCACCGTCCCGCCGGCGCGGAGGCGGCTCTGGATCTCCCTGGGACTTAGGGAGCTGACCGGCTTGGCCGGAGGAGGCGGGGGCAGAGCCACCGCCGGAGGGAGCTCCGCGGGGGCGCTGCCGTCTTCGCCGGCCGCCTCCTCCGGATCTCCACCGCTGAGAAGGCGTTGCGCCTCCTGCACCGCTGTGAGCAACTTTTCGTCGGCGGCGATCGAGTACTTGCCGGTCTTCGCGCCCCGGCGCGCACTGAGCACCAGCCCGGTGTGATCGGTGGTCAGGCCGACGAGGTGAAGCTGTTGCACCGCGGCGGAACGTACCACTCACGGTGCCGGTTTCCGCGGACCGCTCCGATCCTCAGCCGGTACGGCGGCTGTGACGGAAGCCTGGGACGAGGCCGGCTTCGGCCAATAGGCGCACTCCTCGCGCTTCGGCGGCGTCGATCACCACCGCGTCGTCAGGCTCGCGGTCGCAGATGAAGCTGACCACGCAGTCGGTGCAGGCGCTGGTGCCGACCATGGTGCAGTCGGCACAGCTGATCGTGATGCTCTGTTCCATCCCCCCATCATTGCGAGGGGCTGTGACAGGATCGCCTGCGAGCGGCGGTCAGCGGCCCAGCAGCTCGCCCAGCTGTGGTGAGGACACCACGTTGGCTCCCCGGGATCGTGCGCCGTCCTGCACCCGGCGGTCGCTCGAGGCGACCACGACGGGTCGATCGGCCGGGATGTCGTCGACCATGGCCAGGATCACGTCGTCGGCTTCGACGTCGGGTGGCGAGAAGGTCACCCGCACGGGGAGCCGGCCGGCGGCCCTGGATACCGAACCTCCGAGCTCGGCGCCGTCGAAGACCACGTGGACCTCGGCGCCGGTGCGAGCGGATAGCTCCGACAGGGCGTCCACCAGGCGCTGGCGCAGCTCCTCGGGGGACACGCCGGGCCATATGGACATGGCCGCGTTGTAACCGTCGACTATCACCAGCACGTTCGGGACCCGTACCAGGTGGGCGGCGGCCTGCACGGATTCCTCGAACACTGCGGGCGGGAGGCGAGCGGGTAGGCGCCGGGCGGCCCCGGCCGGAGCCGCCATCGGGGACCGGGATACCGGCAACTGGCCTGGCTCGCCGCCCTCGCCGCGAGCCGACGCGTCACCCGCCTCCATCCGCGCCTGCTCCTCCAGCAGCGCCCGCCTCACTTCCTGCAGGGCGTCCTCGGCGGCGGTGATGGCGGCGTGGACGGTGCCCGGGTCCAGAGAGGGCCTCGTCGCGGCGCGAGCGAGATCGCGCTCGAGGCCCGCGACCTTGGTCCGCCACCGCGAAGTCTCGACCTTGGCGTCGGCCGCCTTGCGCCGGCCCGCGGCCGCCTCCTCCTCGAGCACCGCCACCCGCCGGGCCAGCGCCTCGGCCGCCGCCTCCGCCTCCCGTCGGGACCGGCGCTCCTCGGCCAGCTCGGCGGCGGCGCCGGCAGCTTCGGCCCGGGCCTTGGCCGCCTGCCTCTGGGCCCGTTCCACGGCCTGCTCGGCCTGGGCCAGCCGGCGGACGGCGGTGCGCTCCTCCTTGGCCGACCGGGCGTCCTCGGCGGCAGCCTCGACCTGGCCGGCCAGCTCGGCCAACTCCTCCTCCCATCCTGGGGGGCGGTTGAGGAACAGCCAGCTCGCCCGTCCGAGCTCGTCCTCGCCAGCCGCCTCGGCGGCCCGGCTGCGGAAGTCCTCGTCCTCGTCCAGGGCCCGACGCAGCGCGGCCAGAGCCTGGTCCGGCAGCTTCACGAAGTGGAGGAAGGGCCTGAGCCCGCGGGGCGGCTCCACCGGCGGTGACGCCACCAGCCCGGCCCGGGCGGCGACGAAAGCGACGTGCAGGGCCGGCCGGACGAGGACGTCGGCCGGCGCCGGCGCCTGGCTCTTGGCGCTCAGCCCTCGGCTCCCTGCAACTCCTCGATGGTGCCGCCGGTGCCGCACCAGCGGCACGAGACCTGCTCCATCTTCTCCTCGAGGACCTGTTCGTCCTCGACGGTGAGCTCACCGCCCACGGTGTAGTGGTGGAACGCCCGGGTGCGCCGGGTCATGGTCACGTCGAACCGGGTGAGGTTGCCGCACGACGTGCAGCGGTAGCGGCGGGGGCGGGGGCGGGGGCGGCCGAAGGGCTCGGTGAACGACTCGGGACCAGCCGAGGCCCCTTCGTCGCCGATGGTGGCCACCCCGTCGTAACCAGGATCGCCGGGACCGCTGGCTCCCGGTGCTCCCGCGGCCGAGGCGTGTTCGGAGCGGTCGTCGGGCATCGGGGCACCCTACGGGGAGGCGGGGGCGGCGGCGTTGGAAGCGGCCACGAGACGCTCGAGGACGGTGGCCGCCCTCCCCTCGTCGACCGAGCTCTCGGCCAGCGTGAGGCCGGCGGGGATGTCGGCGGCCAGTCCGGCCACGACGATGGCGGCGGCGCCGTTCAGCAGCGCGATGTCGCGGTGCGGGCCGGGATCGCCGGCCAGGACCCGCCGGACCAGCGAGGCGTTGGTGGCGGCGTCACCGCCGCGGAGGGCTTCGGGCGAAGCGGGATCCAAGCCCAATTCGCGCGGATCTACCCGGTACGACCGGATCTCGCCGTCGACGAGGTCGAGCACCGTCGACGGCCCGGTGGTGGACAGCTCGTCGAGCCCGTCGTGGCCGTGCACCACCATGGCCCGCACCGCACCCCGTCGGGCCAGCACGCCGATCATCTTCTCGGCCATGGACGGGTCGCTGACCCCGATGACCTGGCGGGTCACCCGCGCCGGGTTGGCCAGAGGCCCGAGGAAGTTGAAGACGGTGGGAACGCCCATCTCCCGGCGCACGGGCCCTGCGTGGCGCAGGGCGGGATGGAAGCGAGGGGCGAAGCAGAAAGCCATTCCCGCCTCCTCCAGGCAGTGGGCGACATCGGCCGGACCTGTCTCCATGGCCACGCCCAACGCCTCCAGCACGTCGGCCGAGCCGCAGTCCGACGAGGCCGCCCGATTGCCGTGCTTGCACACCCGGGCGCCGGCGCCGGCGGCCACCAGGGCGGCGAGGGTGGAGACGTTGATGGACCCGCTGCGGTCGCCGCCGGTTCCGCAGGTGTCGACCAGACCGTCGGGGTCGAGCCCCGGGACGGGTTCGGCGTGCTCGAGCATGGCCGACACCAGGCCGCCGATCTCCTCGACCGTCTCCCCCTTCATCCGCAGGGCCACTGCGAAGGCGGCGATCTGGGCCGGCGTGGCCCGGCCCTCGAGGATCTCGCCCAGGGACGCAGCTGCCTCGCCGGCGGAGAGGTCGTCCCTCTTCGTGAGCCGCCCGAGGATCACCGGCCAGCCCCCGAGGGTCGCGAAGTCCGGCGTCTCGGTCATCCCGGGGTGCCCGCGGGACCTGAGGCTCCGGGCGCCCCGGCCGCATTGGCGGCGTTGGCGGCGGCGACGGCGGCCCGCACCTCCACCATCTCCACCCGCGACCGAACCGACTCCAGGTCCGGATCGCGCTCCAGCTGGGCCTCGTCACGCCAGCCGGCGTCGATGGCCTTGCGCAGCCAGGAGACAGCTTCCTCCTCCCGCTCGAGCCGGGCCAGGCCGCAGGCGGTGTTGAAGGCGATGACCGCACCCGCCGTGAGAGTGAAACCCCGCACCCCGGTGTGCACCGATTCCGCGTAGGCGCCGGCGTGGTGCAGGACCTCCTGGAGGCGGCCCAGGCCGGCGGCCGCCCTGGTGCGATCGGGCATGGCGGCGAGGCGGTCGATCAGGTCGTCGAGCAGCCCCGCTTCGAGAATGGCTCGGGCCACGATACGAGCCGGGATCACCCGGGACCCGTCGCAGAGGCCGGTGGCCAGCGCCGGCGCCCCCGCCTCGGGCCCATCGCGGAGAAGCACTGCGCACGCCTGCACCAGTGCGCCGGCGGGAGAGCCGGCGGGGGCGGCGGCCACCCCGGCGCTGGCAATGGCCGTCGACTGCTTGGCCAGACCGGTCCAGGCCAGCAGCTCGGCCGCCGCCGCCTTCATGTCCGCCGGTGCCTCCGGCCGGTCCAGCACGTTGCGGGCGGCCCACTCGGCTCCTTCGATCCGTCCCTCGTCGAGGGCGCCGAGGCCCTTGGCCAGGACCTCCTCCGCCGGGCTGGGCCGCACGACCCCCCGCTCGCTCCGGAGCGCGGCCAGGTTGATCGAGCCGAAGTAGAGGGCGAGGATGGCCACGAACGGCTGGCCGTAGGCGAGGCCGAGGGCGGCGATGGCGGCGGCGGCCACCAGCGACACGATCCGTACCCCCCGGACTCCCTTGGCCCCCATCGTCTTCTGGAGGATGGCGGCCAGGACGTTGCCACCGTCCAGGGGCAGGATGGGCAGGAGGTTGACCAGGCCCCAGGCCACGTTCACGAAGAGCAGGAACTGCGAGGTGAGGCGGGCCAGGCTGTCGGGCTCGAAGTTCCATGGCGGCGCCACCAGGGCCACGAGGCCGCCGAAGAGGAGGCCGACCCCCGGCCCGGCCAGGCTGACCAGGACGTCCTGGCCCGGGCGCAGGCGTGGCCCCTCCTCGGGGACGGTGACCCCACCCATGGCGTAGAGGAGCACCGACGACGAGACGCCGAAGGCCCGGAACGTGAGAGCGTGCCCCAGCTCGTGGATCAGGATCGAGATGCCGACCACCGCCACCCATACGGCGGCACCCTCGACGCCGCGACCGGCCGTGAGGCCCATGAAGACGGTGAGCAGAAGGAAGGAGGGGTCGACCCGGATGGGGATCCCCCCCACTACCCCACCGAGTGCGGCCACCCCCAGATCGTACGGCGCCCGCGGGGGCGGGTGCCGCGGCCAGGATCAGGCGGACTTGCGACGCTGGCGGATCATCCGCCGGCGCTCACGCTCTGTCGCCCCACCCCACACGCCGTCGCGCTCCCGGGTGGCAAGGGCGTACTCCAGGCAGGGCTCACGGACCGGGCAGGTGGCACAGATGGCCTTGGCCGGCTCTGCCTCCTCGTCGGAGACGGGATAGAAGACGTCGGGGTCTACGCCCTTGCAGGCGCCGTGCTGGCGCCAGGACAGGTTCATGGCCACGAATCACATCCTCGATCTCGACGCGGTATGAGCGGGTGCTTTTACCCGCGAGGAGTTGCTTCTACCCCCGGTTCGGGGATTCCGACACAGGGTCCAACGTTTGGAGCGGCCTGCGGATTCCTGGCCGGGAGCCCGGCGGCTCCACCTCCCTAGGATGACCCGGTGACCACCACTGACGAGGATGTCCACGAAGAGGTCCACCCGGGGCGTCAGCGGGTCTCGCTGATGCTGGCGGTGGCCGTCACGTTCCCCGGCATCGTCCTCCGCCTCACCGAGCCGCACCTGTCGGAGCCCCTCCTGGCCCTCCTCTACGGCCTGGCCATCGTGGGGGCGGCGTTCCTCCTCTCCTGGGCGGCCGAGGTGGCCCAGCTCGACATCTCGGCCGGGCTGGCCATCGCCGTGCTCGCCTTCATCGCCGTGCTCCCCGAGTATGCCGTCGACCTCGTGTTCGCCATCAAGGGGGGCAACTCGTTCGAGCAGACGGGACGCGACTGCCTGCCCATCGGCGGCGGCAACGAGTCGCCGTGCGGGCTGGCCCTGGCCAACATGACAGGAGCCAACCGCCTCCTGATCGGTGTCGGGTGGAGCATGGTGGTCTTCATCGCCTGGTGGCGGTGGCGCCAGAAGGGCCAGCCCGAGAAGGGCAGGGAGATCGCCCTCAGCCGCAGCCATTCGGTGGAGCTTTCGTACCTGGCCGTGGCCACCATGTACTCGCTCACGCTGCCCCTGAAGAGCTCGATCACTCTGGTGGACGCCGCCGTACTGGTGACGATCTTCGTGCTCTACACCGTCCGCGTCTCCAAGGCGCCGCCCTCCGAACCCCATCTCGTCGGGCCGGCCCGGTGGATCGGCGGGTTCACCGTGCCCGGCCGGCGGGCCACGGTGATCGGCCTGTTCCTCTTCGCCGCCACCGTCATCCTGTTGACCGCCGAGCACTTCGCCGAGGCGCTCGTGGCCAGCGGGGAGGCGCTAGGGGTGAGCGAGTTCCTCCTGGTGCAGTGGCTGGCCCCCCTGGCCTCCGAGGCACCGGAGCTCCTGGTGGCCGGCTTGTACGCCTGGCGCCTCAACACGAATGCCGGTCTGGGCACGCTGGTCTCGTCGAAGGTCAACCAGTGGACCCTCCTGGTGGGCACTCTGCCGATCGCCTTCGCCATCGCCTCGGGAAGTGTCCACGGCCTGCCCATCGTGGGCCAGCAGCGGGAGGAGCTGTTCCTCACCGCCGCGCAGTCGGCGTTCGCGCTGGCCATCCTGGTCAACCGGGCGATGTCGGTGAAGGAAGCGGCCACCCTCTTCGGCCTGTTCATCGTGCAGTTCATCGCCGGCGCCGTCGGCCCGGAATCGATCCACGACGAGGTGCGGGTCGGTACCGGGATCCTGTACCTCGTGCTCGCTGCGGGGATCTTCATCCGCTCGCGGCGGGCCGTGGGCCCGCTGCTCAAAGACGGGTTCCGCACCGACTACGCCACCATGTCGGAGGAGTGACGGCGTCTCTCGAGCCGAGAGGAGCGCCGGCCGGGCGCCTGGACTGGCCGGTGGTGGGGCGGGCCGCTCTCGTGGCCGTCGGCATCACGGTCCCGGTGAGCGTGGCGGTACGCATCTTCAGAGGTGAAGGGGGGGACGGTGAGGGATCCTCCCTGTGGGTGGTGGCGGTGGTGGCCCTGTTCGCCGGCTTCGGCCTGGCCGGCAACTTCGCCGCCCGCCGGCGCCCCGAGGCTCCGCTGCTGCACGCGGCGACCGCGGCCGGCGCCGCCTTTGCCACCCTGGCCGTGGCGACGGTCCTACGGCGGCTGGCGTCCGGCGAGGGGGTCACCGCACCACTGGTGCTGACCCTGGGGCTCCTGCTCCAGATAGCGGTCTCACTGGCCATGCTGGGCGCCTACCTGGGCATGCGCCACCGGGCCCGTCGGGAGCAAGAGCAAGAGCCCGGGCCGGAGCCAGACCCGGGGCCGTGAGGTGAGCATCCTGGTGGTCGACGCCGGCACCAGCGGCGTGAGGGCCGCCGTCGTGCGGCCCGACGGGGCCGTAGAGCACGTCCACCACCGGGCGACGCTGCCGTCCACGCCGTCACCAGGGTTCGTGGAGATCGACGCCGTCGCCCTGGCCGAAGCGGCGCTCGAGGTGGCCCGGATGGCCCTGGCCGAGGGTGGACCGGTGGAGGCCGTGGGCATCGCCAACCAGAGGGCGACCACCATCGTGTGGGACCGCACGACCGGGGTGCCGGTCGCGCCAGGCATCGGGTGGCAGGACCTGCGCACGGTGCCCCTGTGCCTCATGCTCCGGGCCAACGGGGTGCGTCTCGCTCCCCAGGCCTCGGCCACCAAGCTCGCCCTGATCCTCCAGACGGTCGACCCTGGCCACGAGCGCGACCTCTGCTTCGGCACCGTCGACTCCTGGCTGGCCTGGACCCTGTCGTCGGGGCGGCTCCACGTCACCGACGCCACCAATGCCGCCGTCACCGGGATGGTCCACCTCGATGCCTCGGGCTGGGACCACGGCCTTCTGGAGGGCCTGAACGTACCGGCCGAGATGCTGCCCCGGATCGTCGATTCCACCGGGATCGTGGGCACGGCCGACGCCCTGGACGGCGCCCCTCCCATCGCCGGCATGTCCGGCGATCAGCAGGCGTCGCTGGTCGGGCAGGGCTGCACCCGCCGCGGCCTGGCCAAAGCCACCTTCGGCACCGGCGGAATGCTCGACGTGTGCGTGGGGCCGAAGCGGCCGGAGTTCGACGTCCGGGGCGACCAGGGTTGCTTCCCCATCGTGGCCTGGCGCAGTGACGGCGACGACACGTGGGGAGTCGAGGCAGTGATGCTCTCGGCCGGCTCCTGCCTGGAGTGGCTGCGTGACGACCTCGGGATCCTGGCCTCGGTCGGCGAGTCGGAGGAGGTGGCCCTCCGATCGCTTAGCCGCGGCGAGGTCTGGTTCGTCCCGGCCCTGCTCGGGCTGGGCACCCCCCTGTGGGACTTCGGTGCCCGGGGCACGCTGCTCGGGTTGACGAGGGGGGCAGGGAGGCCGGAGATCGTGCGGGCCGTGCTCGACGGTGTCGCTCACCGCGGGGCCGACCTGGTGGAGGCGGCGGAGGCCGACGCCGGCCTGGAGATCACCTCGTTGCGCGTCGACGGTGGCATGACGGCGAACGGCGCCTTCGTGCAGGCTCTGGCCGACGCCAGCCAGCGGCCCATCGAGGTCTCGCCCGTGCTGGAGGCCACGACCCTCGGGGCCGCCTATCTGGCCGGCATGGCTGTGGGGGCCTGGTCGGGAGCCGAGGAGATCGCCCAGCTGTGGGTGCCGCGCCAGGTGGTCGAGCCCCGTCGCCGGCTCGACCGCGACGGCTGGCGTCAGGCCGTCCTGCGGGCCGCCGGCACCGTGCCGGAGCTGAGCGCGCTGGAGCTCTGACCGCCGTTGCCGTCGGCGGGCTCGGAGGGCTCGGCGGGCTCGGCGGCTCGCATCAGCTCGGCGATGGCTTCCGCGGCCACCGGCCTGGAGAACCAGTAGCCCTGGCCGACGTCGCAACCGAGTGCCACGACCTCCTCGAGCTGCCTCGCCGTCTCGATGCCCTCGGCCGTCACCGAGATCCCGAGCTCCCGGGCCAGCGCCACCACCGAGCGGACGATGGCCCGGTCCTCGGCGTTGTCGACCAGGCCGTCCACGAAGGCCTTGTCCACCTTGAGCACGTCGAGCGGGAAGCGCTTCAGGTACGAGAGCGAGGAGTACCCCTGGCCGAAGTCGTCGAGGGCGAGGCGGACCCCGAGGTTGTCGATCTCCCCCATGATGTGCATGGTGGCCTCGGCCTCCTCCATGACGACGCTCTCGGTCATCTCCAGGGTGAGGCGCTCGGCCGGCAGGCCGCTGCTGTCGAGGATCCTCCGCAGCTGATCGGGCAGGCCGCCCTTCTGGAACTGGTCGGCGGAGATGTTCACCGCGATGTGGAGCGGGGCCAGGCCCTCGTCCAGCCACTGGCGGCCCTGGCGGCAGGCTTCCTCGAGCACCCAGGTGCCCATTCGCAGGATTAGGCCCGTCTCCTCGGCCAGGCCGACGAACTCGCCGGGGACGACGACGCCCCGCCGGGGGTGATGCCAACGAACCAGCGCCTCGACACCCGTTATTCGCCCCGAGCCGAGCTCGATCAGGGGCTGGTAGAGGACGAACAGCTCCTGGCGGTCGATGGCCTGGCGCAGCTCGGTCTCGAGCTCGAGGCGCTGGACGGCCTCGGCGTTCATCTCGGACTTGAAGACCTCCCAGCGGCCCTTGCCCCGCTCCTTGGCCCGGTACATGGCCAGGTCGGCCTCCCGCAGCGGGTCACCGTCGTCGCTCATGGGAGCCTTGGTGAACGACACGCCGATGCTGGCCGAAACGAACACCTCCCGCTCCTGGAGGACGAACGGCTCCGACATCGATCGCAGCAGCCGCTCGGCGACCTCGGTGGCGTCGGCGTCGGAGCGCAGCCGCTCGAGGAGCACGGTGAACTCGTCACCGCCGTAACGGGCCAGGGTGTCGCCGGGACGGAGGCACTCGTTGAGGCGCTGGGCCACCGCGGCGAGAAGCTCGTCACCCACGTCGTGGCCCAGGCTGTCGTTGACCATCTTGAAGCGGTCAAGGTCCATGAACAGGACGCCCAGGGGTGCTCCGTCGCGCCGGGTGCGGGCCAGCGCCTGCTCGAGACGGTCGAGGAACAGGGCCCGGTTGGGCAGGTTCGTGAGGCCGTCGTGGAAGGCCTGGTGCTCGAGACGGGCTTCGAAGGCCCGGCGCTCCGAGAACAGCCGGGCATTGTTCAGGGCGGCGCCGGCCTGGGCGGCCAGCAGGTCCAGGCACTCCACCTCGTGGGGGCGCGGCGTGCGACGGTCCAGGCTGCCGGCCACCAGGGCACCCGCCAGCTCGCCTCCGCACCACACCGGGCTGGCGATCATGAAGCGGAAGCCGGCGTCACGGACCTGGCCGAGGCCGCCGGGCCAGCCGGAGTAGCTGTCGAGGACCACCGTCTCGCGCCGGCTGTGCACCAGGCCGGCGACGCCGGCGTCGATGGGCTCCACCGAGGCGTAGTCGGCGTCGAGACCGCGGTGCTGAGCCACTCTCCAGGTATCGGTGGAGTTGTCGAAGAGGCAGATCTCGCCGCTGTCGAAACCCATCTGCAGGGCCGACTCCACCACGATGCCGAGGACCTGCTCGGGATCGAGGGTGCTCATGCTGCGCGAGGCCGACGCGACCATGGCCAGGAGCCCGGCCCGCGACTCCGACTCGGTGCGGGCCTCCCCGTGCTGGCGCATCTGGCGCAGCAGCTCCCGGGAGAGGAAGCTGGCCACGAAGCCGACCAGCGCCAGTCCGCCGATGCGCACGGCCATGGCCGCCGACGTCACGTTCTCGAAGCCGTCCAGGCCGAGCAGGCCGGTGTAGACGACGCAGGTGAAGAAGAGGAGCACCACCTGGCTCAGCAGCGGGTACGACGCGGCGAAGAACACCGTGGTGAGGGCGTAGAGGAAGACCAGCTCGGAGTCGCCGTGGCCCGTCATGGAGATGGCGACGGTGATGAGCAGGATGTCGAGCACCGCCCAGGCATAGAGGTAGCGGTTGCCGGTGGGCCGGTTGAGCAACTGTTCCCAGGGGAGGCGGCTGATGACGAACGCGCTGTCGGCGGCGACCAGGAGGAGGATGGTGTAGGCCCGCCCGTCGAGGGGGTGGTGGCCGGGGAGCACGGCGTAGGCGGCGAGCATGCCCAGCACCATGAAGGTCATCTGGAGGCCGATCCGCACTCCCCTGAGGCGGAAGGGCACGAGCAGGTGCCCGGGATCGGACGCGCTGGCCTCCCGGTTCAGTGGTCCCCCGCCTGCTCTCGGGCCCTGAGGCTTAACCTTCAAGTGCCGCTCCCACGCCATACATGGCTCTCACCAGAGTACGTGGGGTGTGGTCAGGCGTTGATCAGCCGGGCCGAGGCCCGCCGGCCAGGGAGCTTCACCACCTCGATGGCGTTGGGGAGCTCGGCTTTGATGGAGTCGTCGTGGGTCACGACCAGGATCTGGCGGAAGCGGGCCCGCAGGCGCTCCAGGGCGGCCAGCATCCGTGCCTTGCGGTCTTCGTCGAGAGGGCCGAACACCTCGTCGAGCACGAGCAGGCCGACGGCGCCGCCGGAGAGCAGGCGCACGTGCTCGCTGATGGCGACCCGCAGGGCCAGGTTGGCCAGGTCGGTCTCGGAACCGGAGAAGCGGTCCATCCCGAAGAGCCGCCCGCCGTCGCGGATCTGGATCTCGTAGGTGAGGGGGTCCACCTCCAGACGGTCGTACTCGCTGTCGGTGAGCTCGGCGAACAGCTCGGCGGCGTGGGTGGACAGGCGGGGGCCGACGGTGGCGACGACCGTGTCACGGAAGGCGGCGAGAAGCTCGGCCACCCGGCCCAGGTGGCGGGCGTCGTCGGCCGCCGTGGCGAGGGCGGAGTGCTGCTCGGTGCCTGTGCGAAGGGCGGTGGCGGCGGCTTCGGCTTCTGCTTCGGCCCGCTCCGCCACCAGGCCGGCAGCGTGGGCCGTGGCCCTCGCCGTATCGGCCGCTCGCCGGCGGACGTGGCACGCGGTGCGAGCGGCCACCAGCTCGGCTTCGTCGAAGCCGAGGCCGCGCACCTTGTCCCGGAGCGTCTCCAGACGCCCCTTGGTATCGCCGATGCGGGCGTTGGCCGCCTCGAGGCCGGCGAGAACCGCAGGCCGGCGCTCCAAGCTTCCGAGGGCACGCTGCAGCTCGGCTGCCGCGGCGCGGCGCCGGGCCACCTCCTGGCGTAGCTGGGCTGCCTCTTCCGGGGTGGGCACCCGGCCGACCCGGGCGCAGGCCTGGCGCGCCGCCTCATCGAGCACGCCGTGGCGGTCGCGCCGTCTCTCGTAGTCGGTCCACGCCGCCTGCGCCGACTTGGCGGCGGCGAGGGCCTCGGCCAGTGCAGCGGCCGTTCGCCCCGCCTCGGCCTCGACCTCCTGGCGGCGCTCCTGGAGGGCGGCCACCCTGGCCTGGCCCTCGGCCCACTCCCCCGCCCGGTGGGCCTGCACCTGCTCGAAGGCGGCGCCCAGAGCCTGACCGCAGACCGGGCAGGCTCCTTCGGGGGACAGGGCGCCGGACCGCGACAGCGCCTCCTCGGCCCGCCTCAGCTCGGCCTGCGCCCCTTGGAGAAGACCCGACACCTCGGCCAGGGTGGACTGCCCGGCATCGGCCGCGGCCCGCGCCCGCTCGACGCTCTCCTCGTCGGGAACGGGTGGCGCCTCGGGCATCGCGGAGCCGGCCAGGGCGCCAAGGGCGCTGACCGCCTCTTCCACCAGGCGGGCCTCGGCCTCCAGCTCCTCCAGTTCCTGGGCCAGCGGGCGCAGCTGCTCTGCCCGCTGGGTGAGCTTCTCCAGCGTTGCGAGCTCGGATGCCAGCTCGGCGGCCTGGGCAGCGGCGGCGTCGTGCTCGGCCCGCACGGCGCGGCCCTCGGCCACGAGGGCGGCGTGCTCCCGGCCGAGCTCGTCGAGCAGGCGCAGGCGGTCCTCGTCGACCCGGAGCTGTTCGGCCGCGGTGGCCGCCGCCGTCTGCTCCGATACCGCGGTGGCGGCCAGCGCCGCTGCCTTGGACGCGGCATCGGCGGCGGCGTTGGCGAGGGTCTCCAGGTCGGGCAGCACCCGCCGGAGCTGGTCGTGGGCGGCGGCGGCGACCCTGGCGTCGCGCCGGGCGTCGTCACGGGCGCGGTCGAGCGGGGTGATGCCGAGGAGCTTCAGCACCAGGTCCTTGCGCTCCGCCGGGCGCAATCCGGAGAAGGAGGCGACCTGCTTCTGCTCGGCAAAGACCGAGGCCCGGAAGGCGGCCACGTCCATCCCGAGCACCGAGTGGACGTACTGGCGCACGGACTGGACGCCCTCGGCCACCTGGGCACCGTCGGCCATGGCCCTGGCCTTGATCGTGGAGTTGATGCCGGCGAGGGTGCGGCGGATCAGGTAGAGGTGGCCTTCGTGCTCGAACTCGACCTCGGTGACGCAGTCGGCGTTCACATCGGCCGTGCGCACCTCCTCCTTGGCCGTGCGGGTGTAGCCGTAGAGGGTGAAGAGGACCGACTCGACGAGATAGGACTTGCCGGCGCCGTTGGCGCCGTAGATGCCGACCAGACCAGGGGGGATCTCGAGGTCGAGCTCGTCCTCGAAGACCCGGTAGTTGCGGAGGTAGAGCCTGGTGATGCGCATCTCTTCCCGGCGCCTACTCCCCCGCCTCGACGGCGTTGGACAGGTACTCCTGACCGAGCCCCGATATGCGGGTGCGGTCGTAGCCGGTGAGGTCCTGGTCGTCGAGGTAGCGGTCCCAGCGGGCCGGCATGGTGTCGAGATCGGGCAGGTCGACGTACACGGTGCTGTCCGTGAAGCGCGGCTCCAGCTTCAGGTGGAGGGCGGCGGCGCCGGCGGCGCGGACGGCGTCGAGGTCGAGCAGGCGGTAGGCCTCGGGCTCCACCTCCTCGATGTAGAGGCGGGCGACGGCGCCAGGGGGTACAGCCGACACCCGCTCGAGGACGAGGTTCTGCACCTCCGCCGGGGACAACCCGGTGGCCGCGACCTTGTCGAGGGTGATGAGCGGGCGCTGGTCGGCGATGGGCACGTGGGTGCACCGGCCGGTGTCGGTGTCGAGCAGGACGATGCCCTTGGCTTCACCGGGGTCGTCGGCGAACGAGAAGCTGTCGGTGGAGCCGGCGTACCAGACTCCCTCCCGGACCTCGGTGTGCACGTGGTAGTGGCCGAGCAGGACGAGGTCGGAGCGCAGCTCGCCGGCGTCCACCTGGATCTCGTTGATGTCGGCGTAGCGGGGCTCGACCTGGGGCAGCCGGGGGTGGGTGAGGAGCAGGTTGGTGCGGTCGCCGCTCCGGCCGCGGTCGGCCTCGGACAGGGCATCGAGGGTGGCGTCCACCGTGAGCATCTGGGGCACGGCGTGGACGACGAGCCCGTTCAGCTCGAAGCGCTCGTAGGCCATGCGGTGGGCCCAGTGCATCTCGGGGAAGGCGCCGGCCAGGGCGGAGTAAGGGCTGCCGGTGCCGGGGAGGCGCGGGGTGTCGTGGTTGCCGGTGATGGCGACGAGGGGGATGCCGTGGTCGCGGATCTTCTGCACGGCGCGCTGGGCGACGCAGAAGGAGCGGTAAGTGGGGCGGGGATGGTCGAAGACGTCTCCGAGCCAGATGACGGCGTCGGGCGAGTGGGACAGGGCCAGGTCGACGGCGGCCTCGAAGGAGATCTCGAAGTCCCGCTCGCGCTGGTTCACCCCGTCGATCGTGCAGGGGTAGTAGGCCCGGCCCAGGTGGGCGTCGCCGAGGGCGGCGATCTTCATCAGTCGACGAGGGCGGCCACGTTGGGCCGGGCCTCGGGACGGGCGGCGGGCGGCGGGACGACAGTGCGGACGACGTCGTCGTAGAGATGGATGCGGGCGGGCACCGCGAAGGGCGCAGCCAGGTTGGCGATGAGGCACTCCCCGGGCATGAGCGTCTGGATCTCCGGGCCGAGGGCGGAGAGGTCCTGCTTGGAGGAGGAGCGCAGGATGTTGCGGTCCTTCTCATCGGCCAGGCCCAGGATGAAGAAGGTGTTGAACTGGCTGAGGAGCTCGGAGTCGAGCAGCTTGGGCTGCTGGGTGACGGCGCACAGACCGACCTTGAACTTGCGCCCCTCCCTGGCCAGGCGGGGGAAGACGTTGGACTCGCGGTCGCGGTTGGAGGAGAGCACCCGCTGGGCCTCTTCCAGGACGATGGCCACCACCGGGAGGCGCTCGTGGAGCGCGGGCTCGTCGAGATAGGCGCCCGACCAGTGTTCGAGAACCCGGCGGGCGAGGAACGAGGCCACCAGGACCTCCTCGGTGGAGCCGAGGCCGCTGACGTCGCAGAGGACGACCTTGCCGGCGCTGAGGTCGGCGAGGACCGCGCCGCCGGTGGAGACGCTGGGGTCGGTGGCCACGCAGGGAAGTTCCACGATCCGTCTGGCCCGGCGGTGGACGACCTGGAGGGTGTTGAGCGCGACTCGGTTGCCGAGGTCGACGTCACGGAAGCCGGGCAGGTCGTCGACCTGGGAGAAGGCCAGCATCCACGACAGTCCCTCGGTGCGGTAGTGGCGCTCCAGCTCGAACAGCGCCTCCTCCTGGGGCTTGCTCCACTCGTAGGCGGTGCGCAGGTCGTCGACGGTCAGCTCTGCCAGGCTGACCCGCAGGGTGGAGGTGTTGGGGAGGCGGCGGGCGGCGTAGGTGCGGAGGCGCTCGGCCGCCCAGGGGTGGCGGTTCAGGGCGGTGCGGTACTCGCCGTGGGGGTCCACGAGGAGGAGGCCGTAGCGACCCTGGGCCCGCATGGCCTCGCCGGCCAGCACCTGCACCAGGTTCGACTTGCCCATGCCAGTCGTGGCGAAGACACCGACGTGGCTGGCCAGGCTGGCGCCGGGGATGCCGACAGGAAAATCGACGGTGGTCTCACCGCTCCGCAGGTTTCCGACGCTGAGGTCGCCCATGCGGGTGCGCAGGAACTCGAAGTCGGTGGTCTCCGGCGCCACCACCTTGGAGAACTGGGTGGGCAGGCTCTTGGGCTTGCGAAAGGTGAGGCCGTCAGGAGTCAGGTAGCCGAGGCAGCGGCACTCGGCCGCCCGGTACGTTCGCCGACCCTGCTCGTAGAGCGGATGGGCTCCGGGGTCGCCGCGGGCGTCGTCCGCGAGCATCGTGCCGGCGACCCTCTCGGCCCAGCCGGGCTCGCGGTGCTCGGTGCCGTAGGTGACGTCGACCACGCGGAACAGGTACCGCCGGCCGGTGACCTCGTCGACCGCCACGAGCAGCTCGCCGAGGAACAGGTCCTCGTCGGGCCCGGCCCGGAAGACGCCCTCCAGGACGTTCTTGCCGTACAGGCGTCCCCTGGGGAGGGTGGCGGGGAACGGCGGCACGGCCGACGTCATGCCGGATCCATGCGGATATCGCTGGACCTGGTGGGTGATCGGGTCACGCTCGCTCCATGAGCCGGTGGCGGTCGGAGAAGGCCCGTTCACGGACCTCGTGGGCGATGCCGGCCTGGGCCAGCAGCTCGTCGAGGCGGAGCCCCGCCTCCTGGCGGACCCAGCCGGGGCAGGCGGCCAGGCGGTCGGCGACCGTGAGCGGGTACGGGTAGCCGGGGAAGGCGGCGTCGTCGCAGAGGGCGGAGATGGCGCCCAGAGCGGCGGCGGGGTCGGCTCCGCCCGGGAGATCGATACGGAAGGCGAAGCGGGCGTCCGGGTCGAGGCGGGCAGCTACGACCTGGAGGGCGGCGGCGGGATCGGAGTCGTCGTTCGTCTTGCTGTGGGCTATGGGCGCCCACCACAGGGCGCGGGGGCCGAGGACTTCGACCGCTTCGACCTCCAGTTGGCCGACCAGTGGTGCTCCACCGCGGGACAGCGAGGAGTGCTTGGTGATGCCGGCGACGATAACGCCGCGTTCCGTGGCCGTGGTGAGGATGCGGGCGAGGAAAGTGGTCGGGATGCGCCAGTCCGGCAGCAGGTCACCGTCGACGAGGACGAACCCTCCGGGCCCTGCGTCGCCAATGCTGCGCTCCACTGCCTCCCATTCCCAACGGTCCCGCAGGAGGTTGACATCGACGGCGGTGTCGTCGGCCATGTCCGCCACACCGAGGGCCACGATTGCGGCAGCCCGCTCCTCGGCCCCGGCCAGCACCTGGGCCCGCAGCTCGCCTTCCTCTTCCAGCACGCAGGTCCCGTTCTGGAAGCGGACCCGGGAGGCACGGGTGGCGACGACCTGCAGGCACCGGGCGTCGGCCACCAGCGCCTGGCCACCGTCCACGGCCCAGATGTCCGCCGGCGGCGCGGTGCGTTCGAGCGGCCGGGGGCTGACCCTGGTCTCGAACTCGAGCGAGGTGAGGGTGCGGTCGGACAGGCCGGCGCCGGTGCCCGCCAGCAGAGCGGCCACCTGGGCGGCGGCGGCTTCGAGGGTGCCCGGTGCGTTCATGGTCCCTAGGTTTGCAGGCCGGTGCGACACTTACAAGCTTGTAGTTCTCCACCGCTGCCGCTTTCCCGGTTTTGGTGGCAAGAACCGTCGCTATTCGACGCTTTCTGCCACCAGAAAACGCCAGAGGCAGAGCGCCGCCGACCCTTGGACCCTGTGTCCCACTACCACGTAGGTGATGGTACAGTCGACTCGTGCATGGTACTCACCAGGTTGTTGTGGGAGACCGTGGTCGGATGGTCGTGCCCGCCGATGTCCGAGAAAGGGCGGGAATCGTCGAGGGCACCGTTTTGGTGATGCTGGAGACCCCGACCGGGCTCGTGCTCCTGACGCGGGAGCAGTTACGAGACCGAGTCCGCGCCGACTTGGCCGGTGCCGATCTTGTGACCGAGCTGCTTGCAGAGCGCCGACGCGAGTCGGCCGCCGAGGACGCCGCATGAACGCCGTGCTCGACGCGTCCGCGCTGCTGGCGTTCCTGCAAGGCGAAGCCGGCGCCGACGTGGTCGAGGAGCAGCTTTCCGGTGACGCGATCTGCGGAGCAGCTAACTGGTCCGAGGTCGCCCAGAAGGTGCTTGCCCTCGGGCGCGACTGGGACCTCGCTCGCGCGCTGCTTCTCAGCTACGCCATCCGCGTAGAGCCGGTGACCGAGGACGACGCCGAACGCGCGGCTCGTCGCTGGCGGTCCGGTGAAGGGCTGTCCCTTGCCGATCGTCTGTGCCTGGCGCTGGCAGACAGGACCCGGCTTCCGGTGTGGACAGCCGACACGGCGTGGGGCACGGGACCAGGCATCAACCAGATCCGCTGAGTAGCGACGCTCTCGGACAGCTGAACAACCACGGAAGGAAGGGCTTGAATGCCGGAGTACGGACTCTGCGGGAAGATGGTCGCAGTACCCGGACAAGGGGAGACGCTGGCCGGTCATCTTCTCGAGGCAGCGGCCGCCCTAGAGGACGTACCGGGTTGCCAGCTGTATGTCGTGAGTCGGGATCCTGGCGACGCCGACGCCGTGTGGGTGATGGAGGTCTGGGAGAACGTCGAGGCGCATCGAGGCTCCCTGGAGCTGGAGGCTGTGCAAGACCTGATCGCCCGTGCGCGACCCGTCATAGCCAGCATGGGCGAGCGGTTCGAACTACAGCCAATAGGCGGGAAGGGGTTGGGCTCCCGGTAAGCACGACAGCGTCGGACTTGACCCCCGGCGTACACGCCGGCTCGCCATCACCAGCGGCAGAAGATGCTCAGGCGGCGCCAACCGGAGCGGCGCGCTTGACGGCCACCACGAAGGTGGCCTCTTGGCGCATCGGCACGCCGGCGCCGGTGCGCAGCTGGGCCAGCTCGTCGAGCACCTGCAGGCGCATCTCCTCTAGGGCGTCGTCGGGGAGGATCTCGAAGAAGCCACGCATTCCGTGCGTCCACGCCCACTGCCACCAGGCCGCTTCGTCGGGGAAGACGAACGTGGTCTTCTCCTTGCGCGTCTCGAGCACCGAAAGGCCGGCGGAGGAGAGCACAGTGGGGAGGTCGAACTCGGGGCGGTAGGGCAAGCTAGGGGGCTCGGTACAGCGGTCGGCAAAGGCGCGGAAGAGGCGGCCGACGAAGTCCCAGTCCGGTCCTGTGCCCGAGGGAACGGAGGCGACGCAATGCCCGCCGGGACGAAGCACGCGGGCCAGCTCGGCGGCGGCCCGTTCGGGATAGGGCACGAGGTGGAGCACGAAGTTGGTCAACACCATGTCGAATGACGCGTCGGGGATGGCGAGCGACATCAGGTCCATGCGGGCCGCGGCCACATTGCCGAGGACGACGCATTCCAGCTCGGCATGGAGCAGTGCGAGCATCTCGCAGGACAGGTCGACTCCGATGACGCCACCGCTCGGCCCCACCTGCCGGGCCGCCGGTACCAGGGTCGCGCCCCGGCCGCAGCCGGCGTCGAGCACCCGGGCACCGGGCGCCAGGTCGGCCAGCTCCACCAGCCGGTTCCCGAAGGTGGCGAAAAAGGGGATGACGGAGTCGTAGGTCGGCGCCGACCGATCGAACACCTCGGCGATCTTCTTCGCCTCGTCGCTCACCCTGCGCAGACTGCCCCGAGCCGACGCCCCTGGCAACTCCGACGGCGGTTCGGCCGCCCGGTTGGTCCTCGGTGCGCGACAATGGAGGCGATGGTGAGCCGGCCGGGTGGCCGCGGCACACCGGGCTCGCCCGGGGTGCTGAGGAAAGTCGGGGCTCCGCAGGGCAGGGTGCTGGCTAACGGCCAGTCGGGGCGACCCGCAGGAAAGTGCCACAGAAAAGAGACCGCCGATGGCGATTGGCCGGGAAACCGGTCTGCCGCACAGGTAAGGGTGAAACGGTGCGGTAAGAGCGCACCAGCGTGCGGGGTGACCCGTGCGGCTCGGCAAACCCCACTCGGAGCAAGGCCAAGCGTGGGACGGCCGGCCCGGCCAATGTCCCCAGGTAGGCCGCAGAGATGGATGGCCACACAGGCGCTCCGGCGCCGGACAGAACCCCGCTTACAGGCCGGCTCACCATCATCACTGCCTTGTCGAGGGAAATGGCCCGGCGGCGTCAGCCGGGTGCGGACAGCCTGGGGGGCGTAGGTCGGAGAGGTTGCTCCGTTCCTTTTCCCGGAAGGAGAATCGGGCGGTGCTGCGCCGGCGTGCCCGAGACCGCAAGTGGGCTTCGATCTTCGCCGACGACCTCCTCCGGGGGTGCTCAGACCTGTTCGGCGTCTTCGGCGGCGACGTGCTGAGCCTGCCCATATCCATCCCGATCGACGAATGGGGGGTCGTCCTTCTCCAGCCTCAAGGGCCGCTCGAGGCGCCACGGGTGCGGGCCACCATGACCGTCACCCGGCCGGGCGGCGGTGCCTACGGCATCAACATCAGGCGGCTCGACGATGGGCCCATGATCATCCCGGGTCTCGGTGACCTCCCGTTGATCGACCTCACGTTCCTGCTGACGGGCGAAGGGCTGGAGGTCGGGCCCGGTGAGCTACCACTCGACGAGACCGGCGCCCGCGCCCTGGCCAACGCCTTGCTGATCACCATCGGGATGAAGCTGGCGAAGGCCGGCCACGGGGAGGCGGCGACACCGTGAGGGTCAGCGGTCGTCGGCGTTCAGGTTCCTGGCCACTTGCTCGACTCCTCCCTCGTCGCTTCTCTGCTCCTCGGTGGTGACCGTTGCTACCCGGCTGTCGTCCGAGCTGATCTCGTCGAGCCGGACAGGTTCGGCGTCGGCCATGGTCCGGGCGATCTCCGGGGAGCCGCCGTCCACCCGCACCACGGTGCCCCGATGGGCCCCCATCGCCCGGTGCGGGCTGGTGCTGCCGAGCGAGGGGCCGGCGATCAGCGCAATCGTGGCGCCGGCGACCGAGCCGATGAAGGCGGCGACCACGAGTCGCACCCACAGCGCGATGTCACCGAAGGGGATGAGCCCGAGCGGCAGGGCCAGGACGGCGCCGGCGAGGGCCAGCAGGGGCATGAGCATCGCAAGCCCCTTGGCGCTCTCCTTGGAGTAGGCGAAGCCGGCCTGCGGCGATACCCAGCTCTGGTCCATCTCCTCCTGCATCTCGGCCTGGAGCGAGACGACTTCGTCCTCCCGAGCCCCCAGCCGGACGTCGCTCTCCGAAGCACCGGCCTCGCGGGCCCGGCGGGCCACCTTCTGTGCCTCTGCCTCCGACTCGTAGACCCCGACCAGCGAGTGCTGCTCCGACCTCTTCGCCATGGATCCTCGTCTGCTTCCGCCGGCAGGCCGGCGTCCGTGAGGCCCGCGCTACCCGCGCCGTAGCGGGGACAAACCTCGTCGGGAGCCGAGCGCGGGTACCTAGGATCAGCATCGGTGGTCGACCCTGGCAGGCTCGAGGCATCGGCGGGCGACGTCGTCGTGCTCGTGGGCACCGCCAAGGGATTGTTCACCCTGACCAGCAGCGATCGCCGGCGTTGGAACCTGAACGGCCCCTGGTTCCCGGGCGAGGAGATATACGCCGCCGTGCTCGACTGCCGTGGCGGCCGGGCCCGGCTGCTCGCCGGCGCCACCAGCTCGCACTGGGGCCCCTCGATCTACCGATCGGACGATCTCGGTGGCTCGTGGGAGGAGCCGGAGCCGCAGACTCTGGCATTTCCGGAGGGCGCCGGCGCGGCCGTCGACCGGGTGTGGCAGATCCAGCCAGCCGGCGAGACCGAGCCCGACTTGGTGTTCGCCGGAGTGGAGCCGGCGGCCCTGTTCCGGTCGGACGACGCCGGCGAGTCTTTCCGGCTGGACGAGAACCTCTGGAACCACGAGCACCGGCCACAGTGGCAGCCCGGTGGCGGCGGTCTCTGCCTGCACACCATCCTGCCCGACCCGACCGGCGGGCCCCGGCTCGGCGTGGCCGTCTCCGCCGCCGGCTTCTACCGGACCCTCGACGGCGTGAGCTGGGAGGCGGCCAACGCCGGCATCCGGGCGCCGTTCCTGCCGGAGCCGACTCCAAAGTTCGGCCAGTGCGTCCACAAGGTGGACCGCCACCCCTCGGAGCCGGAGACGCTGTTCCTCCAGCACCACTGGGGCGTCTACCGCTCGTCCGATTTCGGGGGCAGTTGGGACGAGATCGGCGCCGAGAGCCTTCCCTCGACCTTCGGCTTTCCCATCGTGGCCGATCCCAACGACCCCGGAACCGCCTACGTGGTGCCGCTCACATCGGACATGTTCCGCTGCACCCCCGACGGCCGGCTACGGGTGTACCGAACCACCGACGGCGGTGATTCCTGGCAAGCCCTGGCCGACGGGCTACCGCAGGAGAACGCCTTCCTCACCGTGTTGCGGGACAGCTTCACCGCCGACACGTCGGACCCCACCGGCCTCTACCTCGGCACCCGCACGGGCGACCTGTTCGCCTCGGCCGACGCCGGCGATTCGTGGCAGGAACTGGCCCGCCACCTGCCGCCGGTGCTGTGCGTGAAGACGGCGGTCCTGCGCTGAAGGTGAACGTGCGCCTGGCGGCCGCCCTCCAGGAGCACGCCGGCCGTGCGCCCGTCCTGGAGCTCGACCTCGCTCCACCCGTCACAGTGGGCGCCGTGCTCGACGCCGTCGCGACCAACCATCCCGCCATCGGGCGGCGGCTCCGCGACGAGGGTGGCACCCTGAGGCGCCACGTCAACGTCTTCGTCGGGCCCGACAACGCCCGCGACCTCCAGGGCGCCGACACCGTCGTAGGCGAGGGCGTCGAGGTGGCAGTACTTCCGGCCATCTCCGGCGGCTGACGGGAACCTCGGGGGGCCTTCGGCGGCCGGCGGCTCCTTTTTCGGAGTACATAGGGGGCAGTTTCCGCCCCCTATGTACTCGAAACCGCCGCCGGTAGCTCGACTGTGAACCGGCTTCCTGCGCCCGGCTCCGACTCCACCCGGACCGTCCCGTCGTGGCCGCGGACGATGGCCTCCACGATGGCCAGGCCCAAGCCGGTGCCGCCGGCGGCGCGGGCCCGTGACGCATCGGCACGGAAGAACCGCTCGAACACGCCGGCCGCCACCTCCGGAGGCATGCCCGGACCGTGGTCGACCACGGTCAAACGGGCGGTCCCGTCATGGGCGTTCACGGCCACCTCGACGGGTGTGCCCGGCGGCGTGTGGGCCCGGGTGTTGGCCAGCAGGTTGGCCACCACCTGGCGCAGCTGCGCCTCGTCACCCTCCACCACGACCGGTGCAAGGGCGCTGGCGATGGGGCGGTCCGGCTCCACCGCCCGGGCGTCCACCACGGCGTCGGCCACCAGCTCGTCCAGGCGCACCGGCGCCCGCTCCGGCGTGCGCGCCTGGTCGAGGCGGGCCAGCAGGAGAAGGTCCTCGGTCAGGGCGGCCATCCGGTTCGCCTCCTGTTCCATGCGGCGCATGGCGTCGTCCAGCGCCGCCGGTTGCCTCAACCCTCCTGCCCGCCACAGCTCGGCGTAACCGAGGATCGAGGTCAAGGGCGTGCGGAGCTCGTGAGAGGCGTCGGCCGCGAACCGTCTCACCTTGGCCTCCGACGCCTCGCGCTCGGTAAAAGACTGCTGGATCCGCTCCAGCATCGAGTTGAGCGCCTGGCCCAACCGGCCCACCTCGGTGGCGCCGCCGGGATGCTCCACCCGGCGCGAGAGGTCACCCTTGGCGATGGCGTCAGCGGTTCTGGCCATGTCCTCGATGGGGTGGACACCGAGGCGGAGCATCCACCACGAGACGAGGCCGAGGGTCGCCAGCACGGCGAGGGTGCCGAGGATCTGAACCACGCGGAGCTGGCCGAGCGTGGACTCGAGCTGGTCCAGGCTCAGCCCCACGACGGCCACCCTGTCCCCGCCGTGAGCCACGGCCACCAGCCGCCATGTGCCGCCGCCGCTCTGGGCGGGGACGCTGAACGGCAGCGGCGGGTCCGGAGGCCTGGCCGCGGCATCGGCGATCCTGGTCCTCACCAGGCGGGGCGGAGGCTGCTCCTCGTCGGCCAGAGCCGAGCTGAGCTGGACCAGGGCGCCGGTGGAGAGGTCGCCCACGGCGATGAAGTACTCCGACAGGGTCTGGTCGTCGGCTCCGGGCGGTCGGCCCGGCAGCCCTCGCAGACGCCGGCCCTCGGGCCCGAAGACGTCTCGTGACGCGGTGGCCGCGAGCTGACGGTCCACCCGCTCCAGCAGAACGGATCGGAACCGCTCGGCCAGGGTGATGTTGGTCACGACGAGGACGGCGCCGATGGCGAGCAGCCCCAGCAACAGGCGGCGCCGGAGGGACATCAGCCCACCCGCAGCGAGTACCCCACGCCTCGCACGGTGTGGATGAGAGGCGGGCCGAAGGCGTCGATCTTCTTGCGCAGGTAGCTGATGTACGTCTCGACGACGCTGGCGTGACCGCCGAAGTCGTACTGCCAGACGTGGTCGAGGATCTGGTTCTTGGAGAGGACTTTGCCGGAGTTGACCAGCAGGAACCGGAGCAGCTTGTACTCCGTCGGGGACAGCTCGATCACCGCTCCACTCCTGCGCACCACATGAGCGTCGTCGTCCATCTCCAGTTCGGCCAGCGCCAGCTTGGCGGATCCTGTCACCAACCCCTGCCGTCGGAGGATGACCTGGATGCGGGCCACGACCTCCTCCAGGCTGAACGGCTTGGTCACGTAGTCGTCACCGCCGAGGGTGAGGCCCCGCACCTTGTCCTCGACGGTGTCCCGAGCGGTGAGGAAGAGCACCGGGACCTTCTGGCCGTCCGAGCGCATGCGCCGGAGGATCTCGAAGCCGTCGAGGTCGGGCAGCATCACGTCGAGCAGCACGACGTCGGGAGCAAAGGTCTCGATCTCTCTCATGGCCTCCCGGCCGGTGTTGGCCACCCGTACGTCGAACCCGAAATGGCGCAGAGCCGAGTCGAGCAGGAACGTGATGTTCTCCTCGTCGTCCACGACGACGACCCTGCTCCGGCGGTCGGGCTGGCTCACAACCGACAGCCTGCCAGCCGAACCTGGGAGCTCGCTGTGAACCTGACCAGCATGCTCAGAGGGGGGCGGGGTGCGGCACCTGGCGCGGCGGGAGCTCTGCCACCGCCGGCACCAGCTTCGGCTCACCGCGGCGAACCTGCCACCTCGCGGCCCGCCGTTCCCCCCGGCGCCGCCGGGCCACCGTGTCGACGTGCCACCACTCGGCCTGGGCCCGCTCCTCGACCACGTCGACGACGAGGTAGCCGTGGTGTTCGAGGTCGAAGTAGCGGACGTGGGGGTTCTGGCGGGCGATGAGCCGGCGGAGCAGAGCCCGACCGAACGGCACCGGGGGCGTGACCTCGGCGGCGAAGGAGGGAGCGGTGACACCGGGCGCGACGAGCTCGACACCGACCACCTCGCCCTCCTCCTTGGGCTGGAGGGTCAGTTCGGCGGCCCACGAAGAGTGGAGGTCGCCGCTGAGCACGACGGTGTCGGCGACCTGTTCGCCGGCGAGGAACTCGAACAGGGAGCGGCGTTCGGCCGGATAGCCGTCCCACTGGTCGCTGTTCACGCCCACGCCGCCGGCCACCAGGTTCGGCACGAACCGGTGCAACAGGTCCGGGAGCTGGAGGGCCCGCAGCGGCGCCATCACCACCTGGTTGCCCAGCAGCGACCACTTGCCGGCGCCGGCCAGCAGCTCCTGGCGCAGCCAGGTCCGCTGCTCCGCGCCCAGCAGCGACCGCCCCCCCTCTTCCAGGGTGGCGATGGCCCGCTCCCCCGCCTTGGCCGGGCGTTCGCGGCCGGCCAGACGGGTGTCGAGCATCACCAGTTGGGCGAGGTCACCGAGGCCGATCGTGCGGAAGATCCGGTCGGGGCGATCGGGGTCGGGAAGGCGGACCGGGAGCCACTCCAGGTAGGCCTGTACGGCGGCGGCACGACGGTCGGCCCAGGTCCCGTCCGTGGCCGGATCGTGCTTCGCCGCGCCGCCGCTCCACGCGTTGCCGACGATGTCGTGGTCGTCCCACACGGCGACGAGAGGGTGCTGTTGATGCAGCCGCTGAAGGTCGGGGTCGCGGCGGTACTGGGCGTGGCGCGTCCGGTAGTCCTGCAGCGAACGAAGGCGGGACGGCGGCTCGTGCGCCCGTCCCGCGACCTTGGGCCGGCGCCCGTCCTCGTAGACGTAGTCGCCCAGGTGCACCACCAGGTCCACATCCCGCTCGGCCAGATGCGAGTAGGCATTGAAGAAACCCCGCGAGAAGGACGCGCACGAGACGACGCCGAGGCGGATGTTCCCGGTGGCGCCGGCCGGGGCCGTGCGGGTACGCCCGACCGGCGAGACCTCGTTCCCGCATTCGAAACCGAAGTAGTAGGTGGTCCACGGCGCCAGCCCACGTACGTCGGCCTTGACGCAGAAGTCGTGCTCAGGAGAGGCGATCGACTCCCCCTGAGCCACCGGCGCCGAGAGATCAGTGGTCGTGGCCACACGCCAGCGCACCGTCACCGGCGCCGCCTCCGGCGATTCCAACGAAGCACGCGTCCACAGGAGGACGCCGTCAGGCAGAGGGTCGCCGCTGGCGACCCCGTGGGCGAAGAGGCCTATTTGCCGAGCTTGCCGCTGGCCAGGGTCTCGGCCATGGCCCAACCAAAGGCGATGAGATAGTCGCCGCGGTCACGGTCGAGCGACGGGAAGAACGCCGCGACCTCAGGGTCGACGGTCTCGGGCTTCAGAGCCTCGTGATCGAAGGCGCCGCAGACATCGCCTTCGCCCGTCACGACGAAGGTGCGGTCGTCGATGCGGCCTTCGGCCCCGAAGCGCTTGGCCAGGCGCCGGCCCCACGCCCTCTCCTCACCGGTGGCCTTGTGGCCGGGGCGGGGGACGACGTCCTCCAGGCCACGGAAGCACTGGAACCCGGCAGGGTCGACGAACTTGGTGCCGATGAGCACGTCCTCGTCGGGGAAGGCGAGCAGGGCCCGGCGGTACTGGTCGGCCATGATCGCCTTGAGCACCGAGTCACGTCGTGCACCACGCTTTATGGACGCCAGGCCGACGAGCAACGACGGCGTGCCGCCGATTCGCTCCAGCGTGCAGAAGGAAAACCCGCAGAGCTTTCCGTTGTCGCGGGCCTGGCTGACCAGCACCCACTCGTCTCGCTGCTTCGACAGCAGGCCCACGTCGTAACGAGGGGGGCCCTCGGCGCAGATGTCGCCCATCTCGCCCATCTCGGCATCGGACAGGGACGTGCAGTCCTTGGTTTCAACCTGTATCGGCATCCCTTCGGAGTCTAGTCCTACCCGAGGCAGGCGGCCCCAAGCAGCACCCGAAGTTCGGCGCACAACCCGTTGCTGGCGTCGACGCAGAACTGCTCCGGTAGGCGAAGCGTCTTCTCGCCCAACTGCAGGAGCACCGGCTGGGGGCCGGGGTGGTCGAGGAAGAGTCGCTTGAGCTGGTTGACCAGACTGTCGGTGAGGCGCGAGAGCGGCAGGGCGACCCGCAGGGGCGTTGTTCCCTCCGGCGTCAGCTCGGGGCGACGCACCTCCAGGCAGGTGAGCTTCACCTGCTCCTCACGAAGGTCGAGGCGGCCCTTGACGCAGACGATGGCGTCGTCGGCGAGGAGAGAGCCGTACTCCTGCATGACCCTGGGGAACATCCACACCTCGAGGACCGACTCCAGGTCCTCGAGCAGGAAGGTGGCCATCAGGTCGCCCTTCTTGGTGTAGCGCCGAGCCAGATTGGTGACAACGCCCCCCACCCAGCGCACCTCACCGTCGGGCAGCTCGCGGACCTCGGCGATGGACGCTTCGGTGAGCCGGCGGAGGGCGACCTCGGCTCCCTTCAGAGGATGGTCGCTGACGTAGAGCCCGAGCATCTCCTTCTCGAAAGCAAGTTTCTGAGCCTTTTCAAACTCGGCGTCGGGGATGGGTATGCGTTCGTCGGAGGCGGGGTTGCCGGCGCCGGCGCCGCCACCGCTGCCGTCGTCGAACGAGAACAGATCGAACTGGCCCTCGGACTCCTTCCGGCGCCGAGCCAGAGTGCGATCGATCACCTGCTCGAACACGAGGCACAAGCCCCGGCGGGGGTGGCCCATCGAGTCGAAGCCACCGGCCTTCACCAGCGACTCGACCGTGCGCTTGTTGAGCACCATCGGGTCGACTCGTTCACAGAAGTCGTAGAAGTCGGTGAAGGGGCCTTTTGCCTCGCGCTCGGCCACGATGCGCTCGACCAGGCCCTCGCCGACGTTGCGGATGGCGGACAACCCGAAGGGAATGGCCCCTTCTCTGGCCGCGAAACCAGAGGCCGAGACGTTGACGTCCGGGACGAGGACGCTGATGCCGAGGGTGCGGCACTCGGAGAGGTAGATGGCCGTCTTGTCCTTGTCGTCCTTGACCGAGGTGAGAAGGGCGGCGAGGTACTCGACGGCGTGGTTCGCCTTGAGCCATGCCGTTTGATAGGCGATCAGGGCGTAGCCATAGGCGTGACTGGCGTTGAAGCCGTAGTCGGCGAAGGGCTCGATCAGTGCGAACAGCCTCTCGGCCAGCTTCGCCTCGTAGCCCTGGGCTACGCAGCCGGCGAGGAAGTCGTCCTTCTGGGCGGCGACCACCTCTCGCTTCTTCTTGCCGACGGCACGGCGGAACTCGTCGGCCCGGGGCAGTGCGAAGCCGGCAATGCGGTGGGCGATCTCGATCACCGACTCCTGGTACACGAGGACGCCGTAGGTCTTGCCCAGGATGGGTTCGAGGTCGGGGTGAAGGTAGGTGATGGGCTCCCGGCCGTGCTTACGGGCCACGAAGTGGGGGATGTTGGCCATGGGACCGGGGCGGTAGAGAGCCACGATGGCGGCGATCTCCTCGAACCGCGTGGGGGCCATCTGGCGGAGAAGCTGGCGAACCGGCCCCCCCTCCAGCTGGAACAGCCCGATGGCCAAACCGGCCCGGAGCATCTCGAAGGTCTTCTCGTCGTCGAGCGGGACACGGTCGATGTCGGGGCGCACGCCGGTGGAGCTCTCCAGCAGGTCGAGCGTCATCTCGATGACGTCGAGGTTGCGCAGGCCCAGGAAGTCCATCTTGAGCAGCCCGAGCTCCTCGACCCCGTGCATCTCGTACTGGGTGACGATGGGCGCGTCCTCGGGCGTGCCCCCCGGCTGGGGCTTGCGCTGGATGGGCAGGTACTCCGTGAGGGGCTCGTCGGTGATGACCACGGCGGCGGCGTGGATACCGTCCTGGCGGCGCAGGCCCTCCAGGCCCTTGGCCACGTCGATGACCTTGCGGGCGTCGGGGTCGGTGGCGTACATGTCCCGCAGCTCCCCGGCCGCCCGGTAACCGTCGCCGTGCCCGTCGGTCTGCTCCAGGCACGCGTGCAGCGGCGTGTCGCGGCCCATCACGAGCGGGGGCATGGCCTTGGCCACCTTGTCACCGACGATGTACGGGTAACCCAGCACCCTCGCCGCGTCGCGGACCGCGGCCCGGGCCTTGATGGTGGAGAAGGTGACGATCTGGGCGACCCGGTCCCAGCCGTAGCGCTCCGACGCGTACCGGATCATCTCGCCCCGGTAACGGCTGTCGAAGTCCATGTCGATGTCGGGCATCTGGGTGCGACCGGGATTCAGGAAGCGTTCGAAGATGAGCCCGAATCGCAGGGGGTCGAGGTCGACGATCCGGAGGCAGTAGGCGACACAGCTCCCGGCCGCCGATCCCCGGCCGGGACCGACCCTGATCTTGCGCTCCCTTGCGTGGCGGATGAGGTCCCACACCACGAGGAAGTAATCGGGGAACCCCATGGAGGAGATGACGCCGAGCTCGTAGTCGAGACGCTCCGTCACCTCCGCCGGCAGCGGGACGCCATAACGCTCTTTGGCTCCCTCGAAGGTGAGATTACGCAGATAGTCCGCGGCGCTCTCGAACGGCGGGGGCAGCTCGAACTGGGGCAGCTTCGGGTTGCCGAACTCGATCTCGACGTCGGCCCGCTCGGCGATCCACAGCGTATTGTCGCAAGCCTCGGGAGCCTCTCCGAACAGCTGGCGCATCTCGGTCGACGACTTCAGGTAGTGCTCGTTGCCCTCGAAGCGGAAGCGCTTCTCGTCGGCCAGGCTCGAGCCGGTCTGCACGCACAGCAGGGCGTCGTGGGCGGTGGCGTCCTCCCGGTGGGTGTAGTGGCTGTCGTTGGTGGCGAGGAGCGGCGCCCCGATGCGCCTGGCCAGCTCGATCAGCTGCGGGTTGGTCTTGTGCTGCTTGGCCAGGCCGTGGTCCTGGAGCTCGACGAAGAGGCTCTCCTTCCCGAAGATCTCCTGCAGCCGGGCGCCGAGCGCCGTCGCCCGCTCGACATCGCCGGCGAGAAGGGCCTGGAGCACCACCCCTCCGAGGCATCCCGTGGTGGCGATGACCCCCTCGTGGTGGCGCTCCAGCAGCTCCCAGTCGCAGTTGTGGATGGCGAAGTCCGAGACGTAGGAGTGATCGTCCTCGACCTCAATGTTGAAGACAGGTCCGTCGTACTGGCGCTCCTCAACTGCTGTTATCGGCCTGTAGACGTAGCAGTCGTCGGCGATGGTCCTCCGATACTGCTGGGCCTGGCGCGGGGAGAAGTTGATCCGGTACTGGTTGGCGTGCTGCTCCGACGGCAGTTCCATCTCAGTGACGCAGCCGAAGTCGTCGTGCAACAGGGCCTGCAGCATCCTCATCTGCCAAGCAAGGTCCCTGGAGGTCTGCGTGAAGATGATCGTGGTCGGCTTTATTGACCCGTCACCATCGAGCACCCCGTCGACGAGGCCTTGCTGAAATTCCCGAGGCGCATCGAAGACGAACGCGGGCAGGTGCTTGTTCTTGGCGCCCTTTCCGCAGAGCTCGCTTAGCAACTTGGCGAGGACGGTCGAGGAGCAGCGAACGCTGACACCTAGGTAGTCCGGCCGGTTGAGGTGCCGGTCGATCGTCACCGCACGGCCCACGAGCTTCTCGGCCATGATCGAGCACCGATCGATCAGCTCGAACTCGTCCCGAGGGAAGCTCCAGACCACCTCGTTCGGGGACGTATGTCCCTCTGCGACAAACAGCCCCATGAAATGACCAAGGTCGTAGTCGAGGGGTAGGGACTCCGGGAACTGCGAGTAGTGAGAAGTCGGGCCCATGCGTTGACGAGGCGTCGTCCGCTTCAGATATCCCGGCCGCTCGGGCGCGGGGTGCCATCCGACGACACCGGGCACGTCGATTCTCTCAAGGGCTTGCTCCCTCTGGACCTTAGGAAGGCAGGCCCAGGAGAGCCATTGGTTGAGCCCGTCCTTGTCTCCTGGCCGACCTGACCGGAGTGCCTTCGCCTCGACCCATGATGTCGTTCCATCGCGGAGCCGGACGAGCACCGGGTGCTCACCAGTCATCCAGGTGACACGCTCGTAGCGCCCTCCGAGCCGGATCCCATATACCGGGCCACTGTGATGCCTCGACATCTTCCGGGTCACCCGACGGAACCGGCCTCGGTGGGTCATGACCTCGTCACCCACCTCAATCTCCTCTATCGGCGTCACTCCTCCGCGGGTGACGATCTCTTGACCAGCGACGAGGCAGCGGGGCTTGTAGAAAAAACCTTCCAGATAGGAGGTGGACGACAGCTTCATGAGGTTGCGGTAGCCGGCGTTGCTCTCGGCCAGGAGGGTGAGGTGGTAGTAGAGCTTCTCGCCCTCCTGGTCCTCTCCCCCGCTGTCGTCCATCCGGCCCCGGCGCACCGGGCGCTCGAAGCGGCTCTCCCCTGCCTGGTAGGCCTCGAGCCCGATGATCGGGGTCACCCCCTGGGCCCGGCACTCCTTGTAGAAGTCGAGGACCCCGTACATGTTGCCGTGGTCGGTGATGCCGACCGCGGGCTGACCGTCGGCCACCGCGGCGGCGACCACGTCCCTGATCCGCGCCGCCCCGTCGAGCATGGAGAACTCGGTGTGGACGTGCAGATGGGAAAATCCTGCCGCCACTTACGCACCTCCTTTCCACAGCTGGCTGGGGATAACTACACCAGTGTAACTGTAGCGAACGGCGCTACAGGCCGTCGATTTGATCGTTCATCCGGCAACGATCGTGCGGCGTCATGGCTGTGTGGTTACACAGACGCCAAGGAGCGACGAACGGGATCAAAGACATGGATGACGATCTTCTCGGAGCCAACAGTCCGTTGCTGAGGACGGCTACGACCAGAGGGCGCAGATAGGTAGGGCCAGGACTCGTTCCGCAAGCCGCAGGGGTCGAGGACCGGTGTGCAGAACGATGCCTCGCAGGAACCTGTCACCCAGCTGGTCCCGGAGCCAGACGAGGTGAGCGGCATCTCGGACGGAGGGTGACGCTGTTGCCTTCACCTCCATGGCGATGACGGTCCCGTCGGCCCGCTCGGCGAGCAGATCCACCTCGTGGCGTCCGTTCTCCTGTCGAAGGTGGAACAGGCGGGGCGATTCTGCGCTGACGGCCAACTCGGCCCGCAACTGGGCGACCACGAACCCGTCGAGCAGGCGGCCCAGGACATCGATGTCGCGGAGCACCGCCCTGGGGTCCATTCCGAGCAGCGGCCCCACCAGGGCGGGGTCCACCAGATAACGCTTGGCCGTTCGGCTGAGCCGGACTAGACGATTCGATGTCCACGCGGGTATTCGATCCGTGACAAAAAGAGTTTCCATCACCGTGTCATAAGCCAGCGCGGTGAGCCGGTTGATCCCTGCCGCCTCATAGAGTGTGCGGTGCTGGACCACGCCGGCACTGTTGGCCGCGATTGCCTGGAGGTAGCGGCGCAGCCGCACGGGGTCGCGGCCGGCGCCGGCAAGCGGCACGTCCCTCGCCACGACCTGGTCCACCCAGCTGTCCAGCCACAGCCGCCGCAGTCGCGGTTGTTCCTGGAGGGCCGCCTCAGGGAACCCGCCCCTCAGGGCGTGCTCGACATAGCCCCGGATGTCCGGCACCTCCGCCGGCAGCTGGACGGGCTCCCCGTCAACGGCGGCCATCCGATCCAGAAAGCCGGCCGTGGCGGGGTCGCCTATCAACTCCCGGACCGTGAGGCCCCAGAGGGGCACGCGCACAACCCGGCCGGTGGCCGGCCAACCAGCGGCACCGAGGTCGGCGCCGGCCGACCCGGTGAGGACGAACCGGCCCGGCCGGGGATCGTCGTCAACGGCTCGCTTCACCGCGCCCAGGACCTCGGGGACCAACGGCCACTCGTCGATCACTACCGGCTCCGGCCGGTCGGCCAGGGCGGCATCCGGATCCGCACGGACTACACCAGCCTCCGCTGGCCGATCGAGACGAACGAAGGACCCAGCAAGCCGACGAGCGGTCGTGGTCTTGCCCACGGCACGTGGTCCCACGACTAGAACCGCGGGCAGGCCAGCGAGCAGCTCGTCCAGGAGCGGGTCGATCAGGCGGGGGAGGTACGGGCCGATCTCTCCACAGTAACGCTTTACAGCGCGCTGTGGTAACGCTTTGCGACACTCGGCATCGCTTCCAACCAGAGAGAACGAGCGGAACCGAGCCACCCATCCGCCGCTGCCCAGGGCTAGACCGGCCAAGTTGCGAAGTTGGGGCAAGTATCGGCGGCCGCCGCTCCCGCCGCCGCAGGCGGCCTTTCTCGGATGCCGCAAAGAGGAACGGCGAGGGCGAGCCGGCTCCGCCGGTCGCCCGGAGCACCTTGTTGCTCGGGGAGCAAGCTCCGCTTGCGACCCGAGAGTCACTAGAGATAGCCGGGGGGGCCGGTGGGGCGGGGGCGGTCCTCGGCGGCGGCGGGGAGGCTGCGCCGGCGCAGGTCCTCGATCTCGGCTCGGGACATCATCTGCTGGGCGAACATCGTCGCCTGGATGCCGTGGAAGAGGCCCTCGAGCCAACCGACCAGTTGAGCCTGGGCGATCCGCAGCTCGGGCTCGGTGGGCACCGAGGCCTCGGTGAACGGCAGTGTCATGCGGGCCAGCTCGCTGCGGAGGTCGGGTGAGAGGCCCTCCCCCAGCTCCCGTACCGACACCTCGTAGATCTCCCGCAGGCGGGTGCGGCTGGCCTCGTCGAGGGGGGCCTGGCGTACCTCGTCCAGGAGCTGCTTGATCATCGACGCGATGCGCATGACCTTGGCCGGGTGCTCCACCGACTCGGTGGCGGCTACTTCAGTGCCCGGCTCCCCGGCGGCGGCATTGTCCATTGTCTCCACGGGCAACACCACCTCCGGCGCTTTCGTGGCGGAGGGCGGTGCGTCGGAGCTGTCGGGCACAGGCATCCACCCATGCTGTCACCTCGCGGCGGGCTGCTCCCAACCGTGCCCGGCTTCCTTCCTCGGCCCGCAGGCCAGGAGAGGCACGAGGGCCTCGGCGGGCGTCAGGGAGCCGTGGCGGCAGACGAGCTGCAACTCGCCCGTGTCGTGGGGGTCGAGAAAGGCAACCGGCTCGAACGGGACGATGGCGACGTCGCCCAGCCGGCGCTCGAACTCAGGGCTGAGCGGGCCCCCCAGCCAACCCTCGTCCACCATCTCCTCGCGTGTCCTCACCCACGCCAGATGCCCGTACCGTTGCTGGGCGCCGGCGGCGACTCTCGCCGTGGTACCCGGCTCGGTGTGCAGCCAGCGGAACCGGCCCTCTCCCGACAGGAGGCTGACGTCGGCCATGAGCTCGGGCGCCACTGGGATGGGCTCGGCGTCCACCTGAACCTGGCCGTGGTCCGAGGTGACCAGAAGGGCGGCGCCGGGCGGCAATACCGCCACCAGGTCGCCGACGAGGCGGTCGGCGGCGGTCACCTCGGCGTCGTAGTAGGGCCCGAAGCCCTTTTCGTGGGCGACCTTGTCGATGCCGTCGTAGTAGGCGTAGACGAAGGGCTCGCCGGCTTCGAGCAGTTGGGCGACCTGTACCACCATCCCCGACGGCACCCTCCACCCGGCGAGGCGGGTGCCTGAAAGGTGGGCTCGGGTGAACCCGGTGGAGGAGAACTCGGCGCGGGTCACCACCGGTGGGCAGGCGCCGCCGAAGCCCGACTGGGTCTGGAACTTGTCGGGCGGGTACCGGTCACGGGCGTCACCGCCGGCGGTGCGCCAGCGCAGGACGTTGAGGACCTCCGCCTCGCCCACCCTCACCCGGTAGCCGAGAACACCGTGCTCGGAGGGAGCCATGCCCGTGCTGATGGAGGTGAGGGCGGCGGCCGTGGTCGTGGGGGCGACGGTGGTTATCGGCCCACCGGCCATGGCGGCCATCGCCGGGGCGAGGTGCCGGCGGGCCTGCAACTGCTCCCACCCGAGACCGTCGAGGACGAGCAGCACCACCTGGCCGGCCGACCTCGCCGGCTCCGGGAGCCACTGGGGTGCAGGGCCGCCGCTTCCCAGGAGAGCAGGCACCAGAGACGACACACAGGGCCCGCCGTAGGCAGGGATCACCGGGTCCGGAGCAGCCTTGGGCACGCCGGCAAGACCCTATGCGTCAGGTCACAGGGGCTCGCACGGCCCTACCATGGCCGTGGTGAAGGTATCGACCCGGGGTGACTACGCCAGCCGAGCGTTGCTGTCCCTGGCCCTGCACTCCGAGGGCCAGCCCACCTCGGTGCGGGACGTGGCCGAGCGGACCGGCCTGCCGCAGCCCTACCTGGAGCAGATCCTGCTGGCCCTCAAGGGCGCCGGCCTGGTCCGATCCAAGCGCGGCGTCGGTGGCGGCTACGTGCTGGCCCGGGATCCCTCCGAGGTGACACTGGGCCAGATCGTCAGCGCCGTCGACGGCCCCATCGTGGCCGGGGACTTCGGCGAGCCCCACCAGGACGGCGCCTGCGACCACGAGGGCCAGTGCGTTCTGCTCGCCGTGTGGGCCGACGTCGGCCAGCGCATGCGCCAGCACCTGGACTCCTTCACCCTGGCCGACATGGTCGCCCAGGCGCGCGGCACGGCGGCGTCGACCCTCCAACCGCTGCCCTGACGCGCCCGAGTACGCCCTACCGGTAGTGCTGCGGTCACGAAGTCCGGTTCAGGAGAGCTGGGCCAGAAGCCCCTGGAGGTCGGGGGGGAGAGGCGAGGTGAAGGACAGGCGCTCGCCGGTGGTGGGATGGTCGAAGCTGAGGCAGGTGGCATGGAGGAAGGGGCGGTCCAGATCGAGCTGGGTGCGGACGCCCCGGTAGCGGGTGTCACCCACCACCGGGTGACCGATGGCCGCCAGGTGGACCCGGACCTGGTGGGTGCGCCCTGTCTCCAACCGGCACTCCAGCAACGACACGGGGACCGGCTCTTCGAAGCGGGACTCGACCCGGTAGCGGGTACGTGCCTCCTTGCCGCCGGCGGCCACGGCCATCCGGGTCGGGTCCCGCACGCCGCGCCCCACGGGGGCGTCGATCAGCCCCGCCGGCGCGTCCACCCGGCCGCAGACGAGGGTGAGATAGACGCGCTCGACATCCCGCCGGCGGAGCTGCTCGACCAGCGCGTTGTAGGCGCCGGCGGTGCGGGCCACGACCAGGAGGCCGGACGTTCCCTTGTCCAGGCGGTGGACGATGCCGGGGCGGGCGGCCTCGCCGACGCCGATGGCAGCCAGGTCGGGAAAACGGGCCAGCAGCCCGTGGACGAGGGTGCCGGTGTGGTGGCCGGCCCCCGAATGGACCACCAGGCCCGCCGGCTTGTCGACCACCACGATATCGTCGTCGGCAAAAACGACGGTCACCTCCACCGATGAGTCGGCCTGAGGGCCAGGATCGGGGGCGCCGGCACCCTCCGGGAGGATGATCTCCAGCTCGTCGCCCTCGGCCACGCGGCGGCTTCGACCGGGCACGGTTCGGCCGCCGATGCTCACCGCTCCCCCGGCCACCAGCGCCGCCGCCTCCGAGCGGGGCAGGCCGGTGAGGATGGCCACCGCCCGGTCCACCCGCTCGCCGTCGAGGGCCGAAGGCACCGCCGCCTTCACGACCCTGCCCCCGCCCCGACGGGGCCCGACGGCGTGCGGGCGGCCAGGATGAAGAGCAGGGCGCCGACGCTGATGGCGGCGTCGGCCACGTTGAACACCGGCCACCACTGCAGGTCGATGAAATCCACCACCGCACCATCGTGGTCCCGCAGGAACCGGTCGACGAGGTTCCCGACTGCGCCCCCGACGATCAGGCCGAGGGCGACCACGGTGGCCGGCGTGGTGGCCGCCGACCGTCCGAAGCCCACCACGGCGACCAGCACGACGATGGCCACGACCATGAACAGCGGAGCCAGGCCCTGCCCGATGCCGAAGGCGGCGCCACTGTTGAACGACAGCTTGAAGCGCAGCGTCCACACCAGGTCGATCGGACCGTCGTCCAGGGCCCGCAGGGCCCATGACTTGGTCAGCTGGTCCACGGCGACGACGGTGCCGGCGGCGCCCGCCCCGAGAGCAAGGCGGGCCGAGGTCAACGCCTCGACAGGCCCCCGCTCTTGCAGGCGACACACAGGCGGGCGTGGGGCAGAGCCTTGAGGCGGGCCCGGGGGATCGGCTGGCCACACCCCTCACAGATGCCATAGGAGCCGCCGGCCAGCTTGGCGAGGGCGTGGTCGATCTCGTCCACCTCGACGCGAGCCTGGGCCGACAGAGCCAGATCGCGCTCACGGTCGACGGCGGCGGTGGCCCCCTCCCCCGACTCGTCGTCGAACTGGATGTCTCCCGGCTCCATCTCCTGGGCCAGCTGATCGGCCTCGGCCTTCAGGTCGGCGGCCTGGGCCAGATAGGAGATGCGCTCCTCGTCGAGCAGCGCCCGCTGCTCCTCGAGGAACTTGTCGATGCCGGCACCCTCGAGCTTCTTGGCCGGCTTGGCTGCCTTTGCCTCCTGCTGGTCCACGGCCTCGGGGGCCTTTTTGGCGGCCTGGACCTTGACCGCGCCGGGCGCCTTCTTCGCCGGCGCCGGCGCCGACACCGGCGCCTTGGCCGCCTTGCCTGCCTTGGCTGCCTTGCCTGCCTTGGCCGCCTTGGCCGCCTTGCCTGCCTTGCCTGCCTTGCCTGCCTTCGCCTCAGTGGCCGTGGCCGTGGCCGTGGCCTTGGCCTTGGCCGGCTTCTTCTTGGCGGGCGCTTTGGGTTTGGGCGTGGCCGCGGCGGCGACCTTTCGGCCGAGCTGCTTGGCGGCGTCCACGGCTTTCGAAGCTCTGGGCAACGCTGAACTCCCGGATCGGCGGGTTGCGGACGGTAGCACGGGCCATGGTGGGAGCTGGGGCAGGCCTGCCCGAGGGAGGCGACCACTGGCTACCGGCGCCTCCACCGTACGCCGCGGCGGGCCCTTACGGCTTCAGCGATGTGGAAAAAGGTCGGATGGCCCCGGCTCGTAGAGTACGGCGATGGCTCCCTACCCCGACGTGCCCCGGCAGCCCGACCTGCCGCGGATCGAAGAGGAGGTGCTCGCCTTCTGGGCCGACGACGACACCTTCCGGGCATCGGTCGAGCAACGGGAGCCGGGTGAGGACGAGTTCGTCTTCTACGACGGGCCCCCCTTCGCCAACGGCCTCCCCCATTACGGCCATCTCCTCACCGGGTACGTGAAGGACTCGGTGCCCCGCTACCAGACCATGAAGGGCCGCCGGGTGGAACGGCGTTTCGGCTGGGACTGTCACGGGCTGCCGGCCGAGATGGAGGCCGAGAAGGAGCTGGGGATCAGCGGCCACGTGGCCATCAACGAGTACGGCATCGCCCGGTTCAACGACGCCTGCCGCACCTCGGTGCTCCGCTACACCCGGGAATGGCGTTCCTACGTCACCCGCCAAGCCCGCTGGGTCGACTTCGACCACGATTACAAGACCCTCGACGCCTCCTACATGGAGAGTGTCATCTGGGCCTTCAAGCAGCTCTGGGACAAGGGCCTGATCTACGAGGGCTACAAGGTTCTTCCTTACTGCTGGGAGTGCGAGACGCCGCTCTCCAACTTCGAGACCCGCCTCGACGACGCCTACCGGGCCCGCCAGGACCCGGCGGTGACGGTCATGTTCGAGCTCGAGAGCGGCGAGCGGGCGCTGGTGTGGACCACCACCCCCTGGACGCTGCCGTCCAACCTGGCCCTCGCCGTCGGGCCCGAGATCGACTACGCCGTGTTGGAGAAGGACGGGTGCCGTTACCTGGTCGGAGAGACCACCCTGGCCTCCTACGAGAAGGAGCTGGGAGACGCCGGGCGGGTCGGTTCGGTCAAGGGCGCCGAACTCGTCGGTCGCCGCTACCGGCCCCTGTTCCCGTTCTTCGCCACCACGGCGAACGCATTCAGGGTGCTGGCCGGCGACTTCGTGAACACCGAGGAGGGCACCGGTATCGTCCACCTGGCACCGGGCTTCGGTGAGGACGACCAGCGGGTGTGCGAGGAGGCCGGCATCCCGGTCGTGGTCCCCGTCGACGAACGGGCCTGCTTCACCTCGGAGGTACCCGATTACGCCGGGCTCCAGGTGTTCGAGGCCAACGCTCCGGTGATCCGGGACCTGAAGGCGGCGGGCGCCATCGTGCGCCACGACTCTTACGATCACAGCTACCCACACTGCTGGCGTACCGACACGCCGCTGGTGTACCGCGCCATTGGCTCGTGGTTCGTCAAGGTCACCGCCGTCAAGGCACGGGCACTGGAACTGAACGCCGGCATCAACTGGGTACCCGAGCACATCCGCGACGGTGCTTTCGGCAAGTGGCTGGAGAACGCCCGCGACTGGTCGATCAGCCGCAACCGCTTCTGGGGCTCACCCATCCCGGTTTGGAAGAGCGACGACCCCGCCTATCCACGCCTGGACGTCTACGGCAGCCTCGACGAGCTGGCTGCTGACTTCGGGCTTCGCCCCGACGACCTCCACCGGCCGGGAGTCGACGAGCTGACCCGGCCGAACCCCGACGACCCCACCGGGCGTTCCACCATGCGCCGGGTCGAGGAGGTGCTCGACTGCTGGTTCGAGTCCGGCTCGATGCCCTACGCCCAGGTGCACCACCCGTTCGAGAACCGTGAGTGGTTCGAGAGCCACTTCCCGGCCGACTTCATCGTGGAGTACGTGGGCCAGACCCGGGCCTGGTTCTACAACCTGCACGTGCTCTCCACCGCCCTGTTCGACAAGCCGGCGTTCGAAAACTGCGTGGTGCACGGTGTCATCCTCGGCAAGGACGGGCGCAAGGCCTCCAAGCGGCTGCGCAACTTCACCGACCCCGAGGAGATGTTCGCCACCTTCGGCGCCGATGCCGTGCGATGGTTCCTCCTGTCCTCGCCGGTGCTGCGGGGCCAGGACCTCAGCCTGGCCAACGACCGTAACGACATCGCCGAGGCCGTGCGGCGAGCGATCTTCCCGCTCTGGAACGCCTGGCACTTCTTCACCCTCTACGCCAACACGGAGTCGTACACGGCCCGCTGGCGCACCGATGCCGGCGGCGTGCTCGATCGCTACGCCCTGGCCAAGGCGGCGGAGCTGGTGGAGACGGCGACGGCCCGCATGGACGCCTACGACATCGCCGGCTCGTGCGCGGCCGTCGAGTCGTTCCTCGACGCCCTGTGCAACTGGTACATCCGCCGCTCCCGCGACCGGTTCTGGCAGGGCGATCCCGACGCCTTCGACACCCTGGCCACGGTCCTGGAGGTGGCGTGCCGGGTGGCGGCGCCACTGCTCCCCTTGATCACCGAGGACGTATACCGGGGCCTGACGTCGAAGCGCAGCGTGCATCTCACCGACTGGCCGAACCCCAAGGAGCTGCCCGGCGACACCGCGCTGGTCGCCACCATGGATCGTGTCCGGGAGGTCTGCTCGGCCGCCTCCTCCATCCGAAAGGCCTCGGGCCTCCGGGTCCGCCTGCCCCTCCCCCGCCTCACCGTGGCCGCCCCCGACGCCGCCGCCCTCGAGCCCTACCGCCGGCTGATCGCCGACGAGGTCAACGTCAAGGAGGTCGAGCTGTCCGCTGACGTGGGATCGGTGGGCTCGGTCGTGCTCCAGGTCGTTCCGGGGGTGCTCGGGCCCCGCATCGGGGGCGAGGTCCAGAAGATCATCAAGGCGGTCAAGGCCGGGCAGTGGGAGCGCACGCCCGACGGTGCCGTGTCGGTGGCCGGACGGGTGCTGGAGCCCGACGAGTTCGTGCTCCGCCTGGTGGCGGCCGACGAGCAGGCGGGGCGGGCCCTGCCGGGAGACGAGGGGCTGGTCGTGCTCGACCTGGCCGTGACACCCGAGCTGGAGACCGAGGGCCTGGCCCGCGACGTGGTGCGCCTCGTCAACGAAGCCCGCAAGGACGCCGGGCTCCACGTGTCCGACCGCATACGCCTCGTGCTCGACGTGCCCGAAGACGTGGCTGCCGCCGTGGAGGAGCACCGCGAGCACGTGATGGCCGAGACCCTGGCCGTCGAGCTCTCGTTCGGCAAGCTGGCCGAGGGCCAGAGGTACGAGCTCCCCGACGGCCGGGCCGTGCGCATTGCCGTGACGCTCCTCGACTCCTGAGGGCGCGACGGTCGCCGCGGCGCGGGGCGGTCAGCGCTTCTTGGCGGCTGCCTTCTTGACCACGGCCGGCGGCTTCTTGGCGGCCACGGCCTTCTTGGTGGCCGTGCGGGTGACCGGCGTGGGCGAGGCCACCGGGGCCGCCTTCTTCACGGCGGCCTTCTTGACGGCGGACTTCTTGGCCGGCGCCTTCTTGGCGGCGGAGGCCTTGATGGCCGCAGTCTTCTTGGCCGGTACCTTCTTGACCGGGGCCCTCTTGGCCACCGGCGCCCGGGGCACGGCCACCGGGGCAGGGGGCGGCGGCGGGGGCGCCTCGTCGTCTAAGGGCTCGAACATGTCGTCGATGCGGTCGAGTATGGCGGCACGGTTCTTGCCCTGCTCCTCGTACTCGGCGACCCGGTCCAGCTCGTCGTCGTCGAGGTCGTCCAGGAGAGGCAGGATCTGGGCCACGGGCAGGCTGTCGTAGTTGGGGATCGGGAACGAATCGCCGGCGGGGGCGACGGCCGGGACGACCGCAGTGGGCTCCCCGACCTCGTCCTCGTCCTCGTCCTCGTAGTCGTCGTCGAGGTCGGAGGCGCCGTCGAGATCGGAGGCGCCGTCGAGGAAGTTGTCCTCGATCTCCTCCTCGAGCCCTTCCTCGTCGCCCTCGAAGTGGTCCTCGTCCTCGTCCATCACCGGCGCGGCGGCAACGGCGGCGCGGGCGCCACCGTCCTCCCTCTCCTGCTCGTCCATGAGCACGTCGATGCGGCGAAGCACCGTCGTCCGGTTCTTGCCCTGCTCCTCGCGCTCACGCACGGTGTCGAGCTCGTCCAGGTCGAGCGCTTCGAGAGCCGGCAGGATCTGGCTCACCCGCAGCGTGTCGTAGCCCTCGAGCGGGAAGTCGGCCAGTGCCACCGCAGAAGCGGCGACCGGTGCCCCCCGCGCCGGGGCTGCCGCGGGCTCGGGCTCGTCGGCCGGTGCCGGCGTGGGCGGCGGGCGGTAGCTCGGTACGGGCGCCGGCGCCGGCGGAGCCGAAGGCGCCGGCGGAGGCTGCCAGCTGCCCGCCGAAGGAGCGGGGGTGAAGCCCGAGGAACTTGGGCCACCTGCTTCCTGCCTCTTGCTCATGCGGGAGAAGACGACCAGCACGATCCCTGCGATGACGCTGCAGGCGATGGACAGGTATATCGGGGCGAGTGAGTTGGACACGAAGCCGATCACGAGGGATACGGCCCCGACCAACACCAAACCGATAGTTACGAGAAGCAACACAGAGGCACCATCCGGGTTGTCGACACGGGCGGGTGGCATCCTACGCGCGGTTGCCCCACCGACGGCAACGACTGGCCCGACCGCGCCCTCACGAGTACCGCGGCGCGCTGGCCGCCTCGGCCTGGTCGTAGTCGTCCAGGGAGACCGTTTGGCTGGGCTCGTCCGCCTCGTCGGGCGGCGCCACGGCGGCCGCCTCCGTTCCGCCGGCAGGAGATCCCCACGTCCTTATCGCCGTCAGGTCGAGCTGGTGAAGGCTCGGGGGAGGCGTCGCACCAGGTATGGCGTTGCGGACGTTCGCCGCCGCCTCGAGCAGTGACGTCTCGACCCTGTCCCGCTCGGCTTCCAGGTATTGCACCAGAGCGGCGACGTCCTGGCGCAGGTTCTCCCGTGACGCCTCGAGGCGCCCCACGTCGGCCCAGATCTGTGACTGCGACTCCTCGGCCAGGCGGCGGGCCTGCTCTTGTGCTTCCTCGGCCATGGCCCGGCTCCGGGCCTCGGCGGCCTCGATGATCCGCGCCGCCTGGTCCCTCGCCTCCTGAACGGCGAGGTCGGCGGTGCGCTGGGCCAGGCCCAGCGTGCGCCGCAACATGTCGTCGCCGTCGAACACCTCCCTGGCCTGCTGCTCGGCCCTCAGGGCCCGCTCCGTGGCCTCCCGGAGGCGCTCCTGGAGGATCTCCACGCCGGCGGCGATGCGCTCGAGGAACTCGTCGACGTCGTCGGGGTTATAGCCGCGCAGCTTTTCGCGGAACTCGATCTCGCGGATGGTGGTGGGCGAGACGTCCATGGTGGCCGATGCTACCGCCGCCATTGCCGCTCGGCCGTGACCCCGAGCCGCCGTTTCAGAAGCTGCGGCCGCACCCGAGCATGGGAAGGACCAACAGCTGCACGGCGAACACCACGATCATGGGCGACAGGTCGATGCCGATGCCCCCTCCACCGATGGGCGGAAGGACCCTGCGAACCGGGCCGAGGACCGGCTCGGTGACGGTGTAGAGGGTCGAGAAGATCGAGGACATCACCGTTCCGGGCGCGAGCGGGAAGAAGCTGAGGACGATCCGGGCGAATATGGCGACCAGGTAGAGCTGGATGGCTAGACAGACGATCTGCATACGGGTAGCTCAGGGCCGGTAGAGGCCGCGCTCCTGCAACCGCCGCTTCTCCTCGGCGGAGACCTCGACGTTGGACGGAGTGAGAAGGAACACCTGGTCGGCGACCTTGTCCATGGACCCGCCGAGCACGTAGGCCGCGCCGCTGCAGAAGTCGATCATCCGGCGGGAGAGCTCGCGGTCGGCGGCCTGCAGGTTGACGATGACCGGCTGGCTCGCCTTCAGCCTGTCGCCGATCTCCTGGGCGTCGGGGAAACGCATGGGTGCGATCACGTGCACCTTGGCGTTCTGCACGGCGGAGATGGGGCGGACCAGTGACGGCCGGGGGTTCACCGGTGACACCGGCCCGACCGTCTCGTGCTGGGACGGGGCCTCACGCGGAAGTGTCCTGATGGTGCTCGACCCGCTGACCGGCTCGTAGGGCTCTGGCCCATAGGCGCGGGCCGGGCGCGCCTGTGGCTGAGGCTGCGGCTGCGCCTGTTGGTGCGGGTGCTGCTGCGGGGCCTCTTCATAGCCGTCGTACTCCTCGAAGTCGTCGTCGACCAGGCCCAGATAGACCATCGCCCGCCGGACCATTCCAGCCATCACCAGCCTCCTCGTGGATGAGAATATCGTCGCAGGTCGCGCGCCCCCGGACGCGGACCGAACAGCGCCCGCCCGACCCGCACCATGGTGGAACCCTCTTCGACCGCCACCTCGAGGTCGCCGGACATCCCCATGGAGATCTCCTCCAGCCCGAGCGAGGTGCCCAGCGAAGCCAGGCGCCGGAACTCGTTCCGCGAGCCGGCGGTGGAGCCGACGGCCATCAGCCCCCGCACGTCGAGGTCGGCCAAGCGCAGGCCGTCCACCAGGGCCGGGGCGTCGGACCACGAGCACCCGGGGCGTCCTGGTTTCCCGGTCACGTTCACCTGCACGAGCACCGCGGCCCCGGGGGCGTGCCTGGCCACCTCGTGGCCGGCCACGATCCGGTCCACGGACTGCCACAGGTGGACGAAGGGCGCCAGCGCCCGGACCTTGCGGCGCTGTATGGCGCCGAGGAAGTGCCAGCGGGCGCCGTCGCCGGACTGGCCGGCCTTGGCCAGGAGCTCGTGGGCGTAGTTCTCGCCGATGTCGTGGACCCCGGCGTCGCGCACGGCCTCCACCTGCTCAGGGCCGAAGCCCTTGGTGACGGCCACCAGGGTGAGCGTCTCGGGGTCGCCGCCCGCGGCAGCAATGCGGCGGCGGACGTCGGCCACCCGCTCGGCTACGGCTTCCATACGACCATGGCCTGGCGCTGGAGCCCGCCCCGCGCCCGGTGGGAGAAGAAGCGGTCGGCGGCGCACGCCGAGCAGTCGGCGGAAGTGTGGACGAGGGTGGCGCCGGCGTCGTCGAGGGCCGCACCTACGGCGCCCGGCAGATCGAGGGCCGGGCGGCCGTCGGGGGTCTCGGACCGGACGCCGGAGCCGAGACGGTCGACGACGCGCTGGAGCTCGGCGGCGCCGAACTCGTAGCACTCGGAGTGGATGCAGGGGCCGATGGCGGCCTGGACCCGGGTGGCGCCGAGGGCCCTCATCGCTTCCACGGCGGCGCCGACCACACCGGCGACGAGGCCCCGCCAGCCGGCGTGCACGGCCGCCACGACGCCCTCGGAGCTGGAAAGGGCGACCGGCGCGCAGTCGGCGGTGAGAACGGTCAAGGCGGCGGGACCGGCGGTCACGAGAGCGTCACCGTCCTCACCGCGGCCGCGGGCCGGATGCTCCGGCGACACCACAACGACACCGTCCCCGTGGACCTGGTGGAGCCAGGCGACGGGGCGGCCGGCCAGCCCGGGTAGGCGTTCGACGGGGGGCGGGGTAAGGCGGTCCGGTGCCGCGGCCATGTCGCCTTCGGTGCGACCGGTCCACAGAACGGCGGCGCCGTCGAGGACCGGGCCGCTAGCGCAGGAACGACGGAACGTCGAACTCGTCGTCACCGAGGTCCAGGTCTTCGTCAGCCTCGATGGCGAAGGGATCGGGACGGTCCCGCAACCCCAGGTTGGCGCCGGCACGCGAATCGCGGTCCTGGCGCGACGGACGGTCGTCCTCCCAGCGGTCGAAGCCGGCGGCGATGACGGTGACCCGCACCTCGTCGCCCATGGAGTCGTCGATCACGCTGCCGAAGATGATGTTGGCGTCGGCGTGGGCCACGCCGTGGATGATCTCGGCCGCCTCGTTGACCTCGAACAGGCCGAGGTCGCTGCCACCGGCGATGTTGAGCAGGATTCCCCGGGCGCCCTCGATGGAGGCCTCGAGGAGCGGGCTGGTGATGGCGGCCCGGGCCGCGTTGATGGCCCGCCCTTCACCCGACGCGGTGCCGATGCCCATGATGGCGGTGCCGGCGTTGCTCATGATCATCTTGACGTCGGCGAAGTCGGTGTTGATCAGGCCAGGCGTGGTGATCAGGTCGGTGATGCCCTGCACACCCTGCAGCAGGACCTCGTCGGCCATCTTGAATGCGTTGACCATCGAGGTCTTGTCGTTGGAGACGGTGAGCAACCGGTCGTTGGGGATGATGATGAGGGTGTCGACCTTCTCCTTCAGGCGCTGGATCCCGGCGTCGGCCTGGACGGCCCGGCGACGGCCCTCGAAGGCGAAGGGTCGGGTGACGACGCCGATGGTGAGCGCGCCGAGCGACTTGGCCACCTCGGCCACCACGGGAGCGCCGCCGGTGCCGGTGCCGCCCCCCTTGCCGGCGGTGATGAAGACCATGTCGGAGCCCTTGAGCACCTCTTCGATCTCGTCCCGGTGCTCCTCCGCCGCCTGCTTGCCGACCTCGGGGTCGCTGCCGGCACCGAGCCCCCGGGTGAGCTGCCGACCGATGTCGAGCTTGACGTCGGCGTCGCTCATGAGCAGGGCTTGCGCGTCGGTGTTGATGGCGATGAACTCGACGCCCTTGAGGCCGGCGTCGATCATGCGGTTGACGGCGTTGACGCCACCACCACCGATACCCACGACCTTGATGACGGCGATGTAGTTCTGGGCTGCGCCAGCCATGAGTTCTCCTCGTAGAGCGCCGCTGTCGGGGGCGGCGGAATGATCAACCCTCAGGGTGAAGTTGAGGTATATACTTGGTGGTTCGGCCCGACTGAACGAACTTTAGCCACAATGTCAACGGCGGGTCAACACTGGCGCGCGTGGTACGCGCACGTCGATCACCTCGACCTGGGCCAGGTCGACCTTGTCCAAGAGGGTCCCCAGGGCGGCGAACTTCTGGTCGAGAGCTTCGGCCACCCCTAGGCGGACCACTCCCCCGGGCTGCGCCAGTTGAAGCTCCACCTCACCCCCAGAGAGGGTGGCCACGTCGGCCACCCTCGGGCGAAGCCGTGAGGGAAGCCTGGCGGCGACGTCGAGAGATGCGGCGGCCTCGAGGGCGATGGAGGAGCCGGGAGCGCCCACCTCCCTCACGTTGCCGATGACAGGGAGGCCAGCAGGCTTGGTCTCCCCCACGTCGAGGATCCGGCCGGTCACGTCGGCGACGGCCCAGCGCCGGCCGTTCTCCACCGGGACCACCGCGGTGGGAACCCGCTCGGTGATGTCGATGCGGACCGTGCCCGGCCACTGGCGGCGAGCCGTTGCGTCCTTGACCCATGGCAACGCCTCGGCCCGGCGGACGACGCGGTCGGTGTGGACCTCGACCATCAGTGGATGCCCGCTGAGCCCTGTCGCCCGCAGCACCGCCTCCCGCGGCGTCCTCTCCGCTCCCCGCACGTCGACGTAGTCGACGTCGAGCACGGGCGACCGGGTGAGGCCGGCTCCAGTGGCGACCACGCCGGCGACGGCCACCGACGCGGCGAGCACGTGGAGCCGGCGGCGGCCCTCCTCCCGGCGGATTTGGGCCCGACGCTGGCGGATCCGCGGATCGATCCGCGCCAGGTTCCCCGTGCTCACACCTGCTCCTCGCCGAAGCCGACCAGGCGCAGCTCCGGGGTCAACCTCACACCTGTCTCCTGCTCCACTCGGCGTCGCACCTCCCGCACCACGGCGATCACGTCGGCGGCCGTCCCGCCGTCGTCGGCCTGTACGAAGTTGGCATGCTTGGCCGAAACATGCGCGGATCCCACGCGGAAGCCCTTGAGGTTTGCCGCCTCGACCAGGCGACCGGCCGAGTCCCCCGGAGGGTTGGTGAACACCGAGCCGGCGTTCTGGCCTCCCGGCTGGTGCTCGCGGCGCCAGCGCACGACCTCGGCGATCCGAGCTTCGCACTCCTCCGGCCGCCCGTGACCGAGGGCGAACTCGGCCCACACCACTACATGGGACGCGGCCACCGAGGAGTGCCGGTAGCGGAGCTCCAGACGCTCGGCACCGAACTCTCCGTCCTCGCCACCGGCCAGGTCCACGAAGCGGAAGCCGACGAGTGTCTCGCTGGTCTCGGACCCGTGGCCGCCGGCGTTCATCCGTACGGCGCCGCCGACGGAGCCGGGCACGCCCACGGCCCACTCGAGGCCGGTGAGGCCGGCGGCGGCGGTGCGGCGGGCGAGCACCGGCAGCGCGGTGCCGGCCCCGGCCCGGGCCCGGGCGGCGCCAGCGTCGATCTCGATGGTGGCGAAGCCCTCGCCGACCACGACGGCCAGCCCGGGGAAGCCGCCGTCGGCGACCAGCAGGTTCGAGCCTTTGCCCACCACGAGCACCGGTAGCCCACTGACCTCCACCGCCCTGGCGGCCAGCTCGAGGTCGGCTTCGGAGTGCGCCTCGATCCCCACCGCGGCCGGCCCACCGACCTTGTAGGTGGTGAGGGGGCCGAGGGGGAAGCCGGCACGGCCGCGCTCCCCCAGGACGTCCAGGGCCGCCTCGACCTGCTCTTCAGGCGCCACGGAACACCTCGTCGGGCAGGAGGGTCAGGTCGCCGGCACCGAGGGTGAGGCAGAGGTCGCCCGGACGGAGCACACGCTCCAGGTAGGGCGCGCAGTCCTGGCGGCGGGGGAGGTAGGCCACCCGCGCCGACGGGTGGGCCTGGAGCACGGCGTCGACCACGGTCTTTCCGGAGACACCCGGACGGGGTGCTTCCCCGGCCGGATAGACGTCGGTGACCACGAGGACGTCGGCGGCCGAGAAGGAGGAGGCGAAGTCCGGGCCGATGGCCTCGGTGCGGGAGAAGCGGTGGGGCTGGAACACGCAGACCACGCGGCGCCAGCTCCCGTCCCGGGCCGCGGCCAGCGCTGCCTCCACCTCTGCCGGGAGGTGGGCGTAATCGTCGACGAAGGTCACGCCGTTCCTCTCGCCCCGGAACTGGAAACGCCGGGCCACTCCCCCGTACCCGGCGAGGGCGCGGGCGCCGGCCGCGAAGGACGCGCCCAGCAGGAGGCCGGTGACGAGGGCGGCGCAGGCGTTGCGGGCGTTGTGCAGGCCGGGCACGGGCAGGACGATCTCGCCCAGGTCGACACCCTCACGCTCGACGAGGAACCTGACCTGGTTCCGGGCCCGCACCACGTCGACCATGCGGTAGTCGGCCGACTCGGAGGTCCCGTACGTGAGGGCTCCGGTCGCCCCGGCCAGGGCCAGAGCGGCGGGGTCGTCGGCGCACACCACCTTGGCCCCGGGGGTGGCCTCGACGAAGCGGGCGAAGGAGGAGACCAGCCCGTCGAACCCGCTGTAATGGTCGAGATGATCGGGCTCCACGCTCGTCACCACCGCCGCCTCCGGCGCCAGCTCGAGGAAGGTCCCGTCGCTCTCGTCGGCCTCCACGACCAGCCACTCCCCCTCGTCCCACACCGCGCCGGTGCCGATCTCGTTCAGCTCGCCGCCGATGACGAACGAGGGACGGAGCCCGGCGCCGGACATCACGAGGGCCAGCATGGAAGAGGTGGTGGTCTTGCCGTGGGTGCCGGCCACCGCCACGGTACGGCGGGTGGCGGCGATGGCGGCCAGCACCTCGGAGCGGCGGAGGACGGGTATCCCCCGGCCCCTGGCCGCCACCACCTCCGGGTTGGTGGCCGGCACCGCCGTCGAGAACGTGAGGAGGTCCACCTCCCCGACGTTGCCAGCGGAGTGGCCCACGAAGATCCCTATGCCGAGAGCGCGCAGCCGGGTCAGCGGCGGCGAGTCCTTCAGATCGCTGCCCGTGACGGTGTGGCCCATGGCGGCCAGGACAGTGGCGATGGCGCTCATCCCGGCGCCGCCGATCCCCACGACATGGGCCCTCAGGGGCGCCGTGAGGTCAACCGGCACGGGCATGGTGTTCCAGGAGCGCGGCGACCTGGTCGGCGGCGTCGGGTCGGGCCAGGCCCCTGGCGGCGGCCCCCATGGCCTCCCGGCGGCCGGCGTCGTCGAGCAGCGGGCCGACCTCGGCCACCAGGCGCTCCGGCGTCAGCTCGGCGTCGGGAACGATCACGGCGGCGCCGGCGGCGACCAGGGCCGACGCGTTGGCCGTCTGGTGGTCATGGGGCGCGATGGGGAGAGGGACGAAGACAGCGGGGAGACCGACGGCGGCGAGCTCGGCGACCGAGGTCCCGCCCGCTCGGCACACGGCCACGTCGGCCGCGGCCATCAGCAGGGGCATGCGCTCCTCGTACTCGACGACGCGGTGGAGGAGGCCACCTTCCTCCCGGGCCGCAGCCGGGGGCTCGAAGTTGGCCCAGTCCCGGCTGCCGACCACGTGGTACACGGTGAGGTCGGCCCGGCCGGCCCAGGCCTCGGCCATCCCCTTGGCCGCCTCGTTGATGCGCCGGGCCCCGAGGGACCCACCGAACACGGCCACGACCATGCGGTCGACCGGCACCCCCAGCACCGCCTTGGCCGCGGCCCTACCCGCCGGTGAGCGGTCCACGGCGAGCACCTCGGGCCGCACGGGGTTGCCGGTGGTGACGGCGCGGGGAAGCGGGGTGCCGGCGAAGGATGTGGCGCTGGCCCGGGCGAAGCGGCCGGCCAGGCGGTTGGCCAGGCCGGGTACGGCGTTCTGCTCGTGCACCACCATCGGGACCCTGAGAACCGCCGCGGCGACGGCACAGGGGACACTGGCGTACCCGCCGACCACGAGTATCACCCGGGGCCGGCGGCGGGCCACGAGGACGACGGCCCGCACGACCGCCCGGACGATGCCGGCCGCCGCCGCGACGTTGGCCGGGGTGAGGCGCCGGGCGATGCCCCGGCCCGGCAGCAACGTGACCTCGAAGCCGGCCGCCGGCACCAGCCTCGCCTCGATGCCCCGGGCCGACCCCACGAAGTGGATCGTGCCGGGCGCGTGACCCTTCGCGGCCAGGGCCTGGGCGACGGCGAGTGCCGGCAGCACGTGGCCGGCGGTACCACCTCCGGCGATGACGGCCCAGGTGGCCCGGGTCGGTACCGGCATCAGCGGGAGGTGGAGGCCGGCCGCCGTTCCCGCCCCTGGGCCGGCGCCACCCCTTCCCTCCGTTCCTGCGAGGCGACGTTGAGAAGCATCCCCACCGAGGCCAGGAGGATGACCAGCGAGGAGCCACCGAAGGAGACGAAGGGCAGGGGCACCCCGGTGACCGGGAGCACTCCGATGACGGCGCCGATGTTGATCACGGCCTGCCCGATGACCCACGCCGTGATCCCGGCCGCCAGCAACGTGCCGAAGCGATCCGGCGCCCGCAGCGCGGTGCGCACCCCGAGCATGGCGAAGGCGACGAACAGGGCGAGGACGAACAGGGTGCCGATCAGACCGAGCTCCTCGCCGATGATGGCGAAGATGAAGTCGGTGTGGGCGTTGGGCAGGAACCCCCACTTGGCCCGGCTGGCGCCGACCCCCACCCCGCTCCACTTCCCGCTGCCGAGGCCGATCAGCGACTGCACCACCTGATAGCCGGTGTTGCCGGCGTCGGCCCACGGGTTCAGGAACGAGACCATGCGGGCTCGCCGGTACGGCTCGGCCATCCCCACCACCATGGCCACCGCCGCGGCGCCGGCGACCAGCGCGGCCATCGACCGCAGAGCCGTTCCCGAGACGTAGAGCAGCGCCAGCACGATGCAACCGATGACGAGGGTGGTGCCCATGTCGGGCTGGCGCATGACGAGAAGGCCCACGAGCCCGAACACCCCGAGCACCACCCGCACGGTGACGCGGTCGATCGAGCCGCGGCCGGCGCGGGCCAGGTAGTCGGCCACGAAGACGAGGACACCCAACTTGGCCAGCTCCGAGGGCTGGATCCTCCAGCCCGAGGTGCCGAGCCAGCGGGTGGACCCGCCGGCGGTGATGCCCACACCGGGAACGAGGACGAGACCGAGCAGGACCATCGACAAGCCCAGCATGGGCAGGGCCAGGCGGCGCCAGCGGTGGTAGTCCACCCGAGCCGTGAAGAAGAGGGCGGTCACGCCGACCACCAGCCACAGCACCTGGCGCCCGAAGAAGAGCCACGACGTGCCGTACTCCCGCAGGGCGAGCACCGACGAGGCGCTGAGCACCATCACCAGGCCGATGAGGCACAGCACCCCGACGACCGCGGCGAGCACGGCCGCGGGGGGCGGGCCCTTGTGACGCTCGACGGGCGTCTCCGTGGTCCTCGCCATCAGCGTGCGAGCAACCTTTGGACCTCGTCACTGAAGTCGGCACCGCGCTCGCCGTAGTTGGCGTACCAGTCCTGCGACGCGCAGGCCGGCGAGAGCAGCACGGCGTCCCCAGGGCGGGCCGCCTTCGCGGCCGACGCCACCGCACCGCGCATGGAGGAGGCCGTGGTCACGGGCACCACGCCGGCGAACGCGGCCTCCACCTCCTCGGCCGCCTCGCCGATGGCGACCACCGAACGCAGGTGGCGGGCGCCCTGGCGGAGGATGCCGAGGTCGAGGCCCTTGTTCCGGCCGCCGGCGATGAGCACGGCCGAGTCGAACCCCTCCAGGGCGGCCAGGACCGCCGCCGGGGTGGTCGCCTTCGAATCGTCGTACCAACGCACGCCCCCAGCCTCGCCCACCAGAGCCACGCGATGGGGGAGCCCCTCGAATCCGGCCAGCACGGCGGCGCAGGCCTCGAGCTCGGCGCCGGCCGCCGTGGCCGTGGCCGTGGCCGCCAGGGCGTTGAGGACGTCGTGGGGCAGGGCGCGCCGCAGCTGGCCGACAGGCAGGATCGTGCCCTCGGGCCCCCGCAGCTCACCGCTCTCGACCCGGAAGTCGCAGGACGAGGTGGTGCCGAAGGTGACGAGGCGGCCCGGTGCGGTGACGGCGACCTCCATGACGGCCTCGTCGCCGCCATTGGCCACGGCCACGTCGCCACCCTGCTGGCGGGCCCAGATGCGGGCCTTGGCGGCCTGGTAGTGGGCCATGTCCGGGTGCCAGTCCAGGTGGTCCTCGGCCAGGTTCAACCAGGTGCCGACGGTGGGGCGGAAGTCCTCGGTCCAGTGGAGCTGGAACGACGACACCTCGGCCACCACCACCTCGACCTCGTCCCTCACCGCGTCGATGAGGGGCAGGCCGATGTTGCCGGCGGCCACCGCCGTCCTACCGGAGCGGACCAGCATCGCCGCCACCATCGTGGTCACAGTCGTCTTGCCGTTGGTGCCGGTGACGGCGACGATCCGGCGGTTCCCGGCCAGGCGCCACGCCAGCTCCACCTCGCTCACCACGCGGACACCGGCAGCGGCGGCGCGGGCGAGCGCCGGGTGCCGCGGCGGTACCCCGGGGCTCGGCACGACCAGATCGGCCCCGACCACATCGCCCTCGGTCCCGAGAACCAAACCAGACGCCGCCGCTTCCCTGGCTGCCCCCTCCGCCGGCCCGTCCTCTACCGCGACCACCTCCCACCCCTCAGAGAGCAGGTGCCGGGCCACCGAGCGTCCCGTCACGCCCATGCCCACGATCACCGCCCGGCTCCTCATGGATGACACCTAATCCAGGACGCCGAGGGAGATGAAGTCGGCGTAGAACAGCCCGATGGCCAGCGCCGTGCACAGGCCGGCCAGGATCCAGAAGCGGACGATCACCGTCGTCTCGGGCCAGCCGGCCATCTCGAAGTGGTGATGGATGGGGGCCATGCGGAACACCCGTTGATGGAAGATCCGGAAGCTGGCCACCTGGACGATCACCGAGAGGGTCTCGAGCACGTAGAGGCCGCCGATGACGGGAAGGAGCAGGTGCACGTTCATCATCAGGGCCAGCGCGGCAAGGCCGGCGCCGATGGCCAGCGAGCCGGTGTCCCCCATGAAGATCCGTGCCGGGGCGGCGTTCCACCACAGGAAGCCGGTGCAGGCTCCGGTCATGGAGATGGCGAGGATGGCCAGATCGAGGGCCTGGTCCACCTCGTAGACAGGGAGGTGGCGGAACTGCCAGAAGGCGATGATGGCGAAGGCGGAGAACGAGAAGGTGGCGGAGCCGGCAGCCAGGCCGTCGAGGCCGTCCGTGAGGTTCACCGCGTTGGACGTGCCGATGACGACCACCATCGCCCATATCACCCAGCCCGCGGTTCCCAGGTCGACCCCCGTGGAGTCGAAGCGGGTGAAGGACAGATTGGTCTTGGCGTCGGCCAGCTGGAGAGCCAGCACGGCGAAGCCTCCCGCCACTACCAGCTGCCCGACGATCTTGGCCCGCTTGTTGAGGCCGAGGCTGCGCTGGTGACGCACCTTGATCCAGTCGTCGAAGAGGCCGACGAGGCCGGCACCGGCCACCGCGAACGCGACAGCGAGGCCGCCCCACGTGAAGATGGTCTCCGCCCGGACGTGGCCGGCGAGGTAGCCGGCGAGGGCGCCGACGACGATCATGAGACCGCCCATGGTGGGTGTCCCCGCCTTGGTGATGTGGCCCTGGGGCCCGTCCTCACGGATGTGCTGGCCGATCCCGCGGGCCTGGAGCCAGCGAATGAAGACCGGCGTGGCGGCCAGAGACACCACCAGGGACACACCGCCAGCCAGCAGGAGGGCGATCACGGGGCGGCCCAGTCGGCGGCGGCGTCACGTGCCACCTCCCGGTCGTCGAAGGGAAGGGTCTCGTCGCCGATGGTCTGGCCCGTCTCGTGGCCCTTGCCCGCCACCACGACGACGTCACCAGGCCTCGCACCGGCTACGGCTTCCTCTATCGCCGTCCGGCGGTCGGGCTGCACCAACAGGGCGGGCTCGAAGGCGGCGCCCACCCCGCTGCGCACGTCTTCGATGATGGCGATCGGGTCCTCGTGGCGGGGGTTGTCGGAGGTGAGCACCGCGGTGTCGGCCAGTCGGGCCGCCACCTCCCCCATCAGGGGCCGCTTGGCGCGGTCGCGCCCGCCACCGCAGCCGAACACGACGACGAGCCGCCCGCGGGGGCCCGTTGCCTCCGTCATGTGCCGCGCCGTGGTGAGCAACTGCTCGAGAGCGTCGGGGGTGTGGGCGTAGTCGACGACGATGGTGAACGGCTGGCCGGCGTCGACCCGCTCGAAGCGCCCGGGTACAGGCGCCGCCGAGGAGAGGCCGGCGGCCACCGACGGCGGGGGAACACCCAGCTCGCGGGCGATGGTCGCGGCACAGAGGGCGTTGGCCAGGTTGAACGGGCCGCCCAGCGACAGGTGCACCGGTTGGCCCTCCCAGGTGAAGCTGCTGGCCGCGGTGGCGGGGTCGACCGACAGCTGCGCGGCGTCGGCCAGGCGGTACGGCACCAGGCGCAGGCCGCCCCGCTGGAGGAGTCGCTGCCCGTAGGGGTCGTCGGCGTTCACCACGCCCACCTCGGCCCGGCCCGGGTCGAACAGGGAAGCCTTGGTGGCGAAGTAGGACTCCATGTCGCCGTGGTAGTCGAGGTGGTCCTGGGTCAGGTTGGTGAAGGCCACGGCGGCGAAGTGCACGGCATCCGTGCGGTGCTGCGACAGCCCGTGGGAAGACACCTCGATGGCCACCGCACGGCGGCCGCCCTCCAGCTCCGCGGCCAGCCGGGCCTGCAGCACCGGCGCCTCGGGCGTGGTGCGCTCGGCGCCGATGGTGCCGATCACCCCGGTGCTCCAGCCGTGGGCCTCCAGCACCGATCGGAGCAGGTACGTGGTGGTGGTCTTCCCGTTGGTGCCGGTGATGCCGGCCACCCTCAGCGATCGGGACGGGTGACCGAAGAAGGAGGCGGCGGCCACGGCCAGCGCCACCCTCGGATCGGCCACCACGAGCTGGACCGCCGGCCGGGGCAGGTCCAGGAGACGGTCACACATCACCGCCACCGCACCGGAGGCGACGGCGGCGGCGGCGTGATCGTGGCCGTCCGTCACCGTCCCTCGTATGCAGCAGAAGAGCGTTCCGGGCCCGGCCGATCGTGAATCGGCGGTCACTCCCGTGATCTCCACTCCCTGCGGATCACCGTGAACCTCCAGGACGAAGAGGTCCTCGAGGAGGCGCGCGAGGCGCGCCGGCGCCGGCGGTCGGCCCCGCAGAGCGGAGGGCAGAGAGGGCACCAGCCGACCTTACGGCGCGGTGTCTGGAGGGCCCGGAGCCGGGGTGGCGGTCGTGGCTGCCGGCGGCCTGGCCCGCGCTTGCGGGAGGTTGCCGGGAAGCGGAGGCAGGCCACCCGCCTCACCCACGGTCCTGGCACTGTCCGGCGAGGCCTTCGGTACTCCCGCCGCGGCCCGGGGCGGGGCCGCCACCGGTGGGGGCAGGACCTGGAACTGGCGCAGCGCATAACGGGAGATCTCGGCGAACACGGGAGCGGCCACCAGGCCGCCGAAGATCGGGGTCGGCTCGTCGAGGATCACGATGGCGCTCAGCTCCGGGCGCTCGGAGGGGACGAACCCGGCGAAGCTGGAGACGTAGGCGCCGGCCTTGTAGCCCCGGACACCCTCGATCGGCTTTCTGGCCGTACCCGTCTTGCCGGCCACGGTGTAGCCGTCCACCGCACCCAAAGTGCCGGTGCCGACGCGAACGACCTCGTTGAGCATCGCCGTCATCTGCTGGGCGGTACGGGCCGACACGACCCGGCGGCGGTCCGCCGGCGGCGTGGGATGGCGGCGACCCTCGCTGTCCACGGTCGCCTTCACCAGCTTCGGGGCCACGTAGGTGCCGGCGTTGGCGACGGTGTTGTAGGCGGCCAGCATCTGCATGCCGGTAACCGCGAGACCCTGGCCGATGGCGACGGTGCCGATGGACGTTCCCGACCACTTCTTCGGGTCGAGCAGGATCCCCGCCGACTCCCCCGGGAAGCCGAGCCCGGTCTTGGAGCCCAAGCCGTAGGCACGGATGTAGCGGTCGATCTTCTCCTTGCCCAGCTGCTGGCCGATCATGATCGACCCGACGTTGGAGGAGTTGGCCACGATCTCGGTGATGGACCACTTCTCCACCGGATGAGGGTCGTGCTCCGAGAACACGTGGTCGGCGACCTTGATCGTGCTCGGGACCACCAGCGAGTCCTCCGGGTGGATGATCCCCTCCTCCAGGGCTCCCGAGATGGTGATCACCTTGTTGACCGAGCCGGGCTCGAAGACGTTGGTGACGGCCATGTTCTTGGTCGCCTGCCTCGGTGGCCCACCGGCGGGGTCGGCGGAGAGGTTGGCCAGCGCCAGCACCTCGCCGGTGCGGGTCTGCATGACTATCGCCATCCCGCCCTTGGCCCGCGACTCGGTGATCTGGGCGCCGAGGGCCCGTTCCGTCTCGTACTGAAGGGCGCGGTCGATGGTCAGGACGAGATCGTCTCCCTTGACGGGCGACGCCAGCCGGCGGACGCCGCCGGGGATGTCGCGCCCCTTCGGGTCCCGCTCCACCACCGTCTGGCCCGCCCGCCCGGCCAGTTGCTCCTCGAACTGGCGCTCCAGGCCGGCGAGCCCGTTGTTGTCCGTACCCACCCGACCGACGACGGGTGCGGCCAGGTCGCCGGCCGGCAGGAAGCGCTCGGGCTCCTCGACGAGACTGACACCCGGGATCCGCAGGGCCTTGACCTGGGCGGCTACACCGTCGTCGACCTTGCGAGCGAGGTAGACGAAGGCCTGGTCCTTGGTCAGCAGCTCCTGGAGCGTGGCGATCTGCCTGTCCAGCAGCGGCGCCAGGGCCTCGGCCGTGGCGAGAGGATCGTTCACCAGTCGGGGGTTGGCGACGACGGTGGACTGGCTGATGCTCAGGGCCAGGTCGCGGCCGTTGCGGTCGAACAGCGACCCCCGCTCGGCGGGCAGGTCGACGGTGCGGATGCGCTGCGACTCGCCGAAGGCGGTGTAGCGGTCGGCCGAGAAACCCTGCACCTGGACGAGGCGGGCACTCAGGCCGCCGAAGACGATCAGCATCGTGACCAGGACGCCGATGAGGCGGCGGCGGGGGCCGGCCGTGCCGGCGGGATGGGCGGAGCGACGGCCGGGGGACGCCGACGGGCGGGCCGCCCTCGCCGGGGGACGCCGGCGGGCGGCGGGGGCGGGCCCGCGTGTGGCCGCAGGTCGCCGGC
>DATLOM010000053.1:0-11354 GCA_035536185.1 Acidimicrobiales bacterium
GGCGAGAAGCTCGAGGTGCTGCTGCATTATGTCGAGGTAGTTGCAGTCCGGGTGCAGGGGCGTGAACGGCTTGTCCTTGCGTTCCTCGCGGTCGTAACAGTGGTAGTCATCGGTCCCGACGGAGGTGATGCGCTCGCGGCCCAGAGCCTCGACCAGCCCGGAGGTGATGGTCGTTTTTCCTGTGCCGCTGTCTCCCGCTATCGCCAGGAGAACGGGTCGGACGCCCTCCCCGCCTTCTCGCTGCATCTTCACCTGCTTGTCGGTCATGTCCTACCTCTGGTCGCTGGTTTCGGGTGGGATCTTCTCAGAGCCCTGCGCGGTCGCCCCGCAGACTGTTGCCATGCCATCGCCCTACCCGTCTACCCGGTGCCGCTGCCGGGCGAACCGCCTGGCCCGGGGAGAGCCTCCACGAAGAGGCCGGGATGACGAGGCGTGACGACGAACGAGTGGGTGCGCCAGCCCCAAGGCGTCTGCTCGGGGGCTGGAAGGAGGGGGTTGGAGGTGATCCCGGTGGCGATGAAGAGGCAGTCCCCGCTGCTGACCAGGTCGTTGACCGTCAGCACCCGGTCGAATTCTTTCTCCTCCGCTTCGAGGCCCGCCCGCTCCTCGTCACTTTGGGGGGCAAGCTTGGCCTGCATGTCGCCGCCCAGGAGCCGAGTCACGCAGGCCGTGATCACTCCTTCGGGCGTACCACCCACTCCGAGGGCGAGGTCCGCTCCGCCATCGGGCAGCAGCACCCGAAGGGAGCCCATGACGTCGCCGGCCGGTACCGCCAGCACACCGGCCCCCTTCTCCCGGATGTGGGCGATCACCTCCTCATGGCGAGGCTTGTCGAGGACCACCACCACGAGGTCGCGCACGTCCTTGCCCAGAGCCTCCGCCACACGGTCGAGGTTCTGGTCCACCGGCGCGTTGACGTCGATCATCCCTTTGGCGGCTGGGCCGACGATCAGCTTGTCCATGTAGAAGCCCGACGTGGCCCAAAGGGAGTCCGGCGGCCCGGCGGCCAGAATCGAGATGGCACCGTCGAGGCCGCTGGCGCAGTAGTCGGTGCCCTCCAACGGGTCGATCGCCAGCTCGAAGGCAGGACCGTTGCCGTCACCGACCTCCTCGCCGGTGTACAGCATGGGTGCGTCGTCCTTTTCGCCCTCGCCGATCACCACCCGTCCCCTGCCCGGGACACTGCCGAGGACTTCCCGCATGGCGGCGACCGCAGCGCCGTCAGCAGCCTCCTTGTCCCCACGGCCCACCCACGGAACGCACGCCAGCGCTGCTGCCTGTGTCGCTCCGAGAAGATAGAGAGCGAGGCGGTCGGCCCCGTACGCCTCGGCGTCCGGCGACTGTCTCGGGCTGTCGGTCACTGTCGACCTCCCTCTGAGTTCCCCGTGTCACCCCGCACTCTAGCTCGACCCTAGAACGGATCTTCGACCTGACACCTTGGCGAGCCTGGTCCACCTCAGGACGGACGGATCCGATGAAGATCAAGGCCGACGATCCCCTCAAGGACGCCGTCACCGGCAACGAGCTCCAGACCCAGCACGACGGCCGTGGTCGCTACCCACCGGTCCGCTTCGTGGATCTTCTGGGATAGAGGATGACCGATCCGACTCGCTTCTGCACGCAACTGCGCACATTCATTGATGAGGCTCTCGCCGGTCTGGATGACATCGAGGTCCGCCAGCGACCGTTCCAGCCGGTGCCGGCGAAGCTCACCCCACCCCGCTCGGACGGCGCCAAAGCGCAGTTCGGTCACTGTCACGAACGATACGACCCGCGCTCGAGTGCCGATGACTCCACGAGCAGCCTCGGCGTGGGCTGATGGTCGAGGATCGAGAAGCCAGCTGGCGACATCGGTGTCAATGACAACGTGAGCAGCTCTCCGTCGTTCAATCACGCCTCAGCAAGCGAAGCGTAGAACGCGTCCCACTCTTCGTCGCTGACATCCTCCATGGCGAACTGCTCAGGGGTCAGGCGTGGCCTCGACTCCCACAGGCGTTCGTCATCCACCGCGAATAGCCGGAGATGCGGTTCTTCAGGATGTTCGTGGAGTGACACATCGAAATTCTACCGCTGCTCGGTCACCCGGGCCTGCGCCGCCCAGGTAATCCGTCTGGTGCGGCACGCGCACCACCGGTAGGAGCAGGCTCGGTCGACTGCCGGTCGTGCGGCTGCCGTCGCAGCTCGCACTCGAACCCTCGGTGGGTGCCGCTGTCACCGCGGCTGCGCCGCCTGGCGGACGCGGGGGTCAAAGTCGAGGAGGCCGAACGAAGCCCGGACGCTTGTCGCCGAGGCTCCCCGAGTTATTCTTCGGGATGGTCACCGCCGCAACGAGCCGGGTCTGCCTGGCGCCGTCCTCGTTTAGGGTGTCACCCCTTCGGGATCAGCAGGAGGTCCAATGACTACCTTGGAGACCTTCCGGAGCACAGAGGACTCCCGCCGCCAGTGGCGACGGGTACCTGTGCGGTTCACGGTTCGATGCAAGCGCCTTGGCTGGGGCGATGACGAGATGATGCTCGAGGCGGTGAACCTGTCGCCGGGGGGCGCGCGGTTGCGCGCCGCGGAGCAGCTGACGACCGGCGACGTCGTGATGTGCTGGATCGACTCCGGCAGTGGGGACTTCCCCACCGTCGTCAAGGCCCTCGTTGTGCAAGCGGAGTCGCATGGTGAGGAGATGTGCGACGTGCACGTTGCATGGACCAACCTCTCCGCCGAATCCGAGCAGCAGTTGGGGCGACTCCTGGCCCGGCACGACAGTGAGGAGCCGGGCGCCCAGGTCAAGCCCGGTCTGAGCCAGAACCTCGGGCATGGAGAACCAGACGCCTGACACCACCGTTGCTGTCACATTTCGTGGGATGCGCCCGGTAGCCACCGTTTCTTGTCGGGTAGCCGCCCGATAAGGCTCACCCACAGCTCGGCCCTTGCCGCTGCCTCTGCAGTGGCCGAACGTCGTTCGGTTCGCGTCGGAGGGGCGACACACACACGAGGTCCACGCTTTGTGCAACGGTTCTTCGATCTGGCGGAGACGAACCTACTCCTGCCTGCGGCCTGAAGCTTCGGCAGTGGTGTAAGCACAACTACTCAGCTTCCCAACGGGATTACCTTTGCGCCGATACGCGCTCCGTTGGGTCATCGTTCCGTTGGTCTCATTCGGTCGCCATGCGGTGGTGTACCTCTTTGGCATCTGACGAGAGCAGGACGTGCCGATCCTTCGCGAACAGCCACCAGGCCAGTCCAGCCGGTATCGCGCCCCATTCTTGCTCCCCTACCGGCGCGGCTATAACCAGACCTTCTTTCTAGTGGTCACCGAGACCCGCTATGGCGGAGGCCTGACTTCCGATTGTGGTAGTTGGGGGACATCGTCACCGCCTGGAGGGCTGCTGGTCCCGGGTAAGCCCTCCGGCTCGCGCTCGCGACAGATTCGACCTCAGTGAGTGGCGAGTTCTAGCCCAACATCAGTCCGCGACCAAACCATTCCGTCGCCCAGTCCGGCTCGCCGTCGTGGACCTCGAGGAGCACGCGGCTTGGATCACGCCGGCCCATCTGGTCCTCGGAGTTCGCGTTGAGCGGGTCGCAATACTCGGGCAGCACCGAGGTCCGGGTCGCCTTCGCCTCGAACCAGAACGAGCCGCCGTAGTCGACGTACACGACCACGTCCTCGACCTCGCCCTCGGGATCGGACCAGCCATCGCGGCCCCCAAAGTAAGCGTCCGTCGCTTCCATGGCGCTGTCGAAGAGGCGGGGCACGAGGAGGTCCGATGTCCCGTGGTAGTTCGCGACCTTGACGGTCCCGTCGCCGAAGCGGACGAGCGCGATGCCGCTACTCATCGCTGCCGACCGGCCGGACCCGCTTGTTCGCCGACCAGAGGTTCTGGCGGGTGATCGGCCCGTGGGCGTCGATGCACTGCTTCGGTGCATCGACGATCTCCTTCTCCATCTGCGACCGTGACATCTGGAGCGGACATTGAGCAGGCATATCGTCTGGCATTGTAAGCCCCGGCTTTTCGTGCGCTAAGACCGCGCCGTCGTAGCGGCATGTGACGGGACCCCGGTAACTGGTCCAGCTCCCACGCGATGCTGGTTGGGTTGGGGTGGTCCATCGGGCATAGACCTCGTCGGGGGTGAGCCCGGCAAGAGCCGAATAGGGCCGGTAGCAGTTGTACTCGATCCGCCAGGCCTCGACGAGGACTTGCGGCCCCGACGAAGGTGCCGAACTCCTCGACGTTGAGCAGCTCGTCTCGCGCACGGCCGTTGAAGGATTCCTCGTCACCGGGCCCACGACGAAGGCACCTCTGGGTGGTGCGGTGTTGGCCACCACCACGCAGGCTCGGCGCTCGGAGACCCCGAAGCCCGTCTGCAGGGCCACCACGGCCCGCCGACGGCGCTCCGGGGTCAAAAGTTTCCCCGGGTTCAGCTCCTTCAACATGTCGATATCGAGGGCCTGATCGGCCACGATCTTCTTCAGTCGGCCGTTCTCTCGCTCCAGCTCTCGCAGGCGCTTGGCCTCTAGGGCCTTCATGCCTCCGTACTGGTTGCGCCACCGGTTCCAGGTGGCCTCGCTGACCTCGAGGTGGCGGAGCACCTCCGTGAGGCTCTTGGCGTCGTTGAGCAGGCGCTCGCCCTCACGGAGCTTGCGGACGACCTGCTCGGGGGTGTGGCGGTGTCGCTTCATCTTCTCATGTCCTCCATGCCCACATGGTGGGCGTTGGACTCTCACAGAAGGTGGACCAGATTCCGGGGGCCTCGTCACCACCAGTCGACCCAGGTGAGGGTGGCCAGCTCGACGTCGTCAACGGTGCGCCACGGCCCGCGCATGGTGATGAGCTCGGACTTGTGCAGCCCGATGACTGATTCCGCTAGGGCGTTGTCGTAGGAATCGCCCCTTGGATCCCACCGAGGTGACCGCCCCTTCGTCGGCGAGGCGCTCGGTGTATCGAATGGACAGATATTTGAACGCCCCTGTCGCTGTGATGCACCAGACCATCGAGATCGCCGGCCCGAGACCAGATGGCCATCTCCAGCGCGTCGAGGGCCAGATCGGCCCGCAGAGTGTTGGCCACCCGCCAGCCCACGATGCGCCGGGAGAACACGTCGATGATGAATGCCGCGTAGGCGAAGCCCGACCAGGTGGCCACGTAGGTGATGTCGGCCACCCAGAGACGGTTGGGTGCGGCGGCCTGGAAGCGGCGATCGACCAGGTCAGCGGGACGGGCAGCAGCGGGATCAGCCCTGGTGGTGCGGCACTTCTTGCCTCTGACCCGTCCGCACAGGCCCATGGAGGCCATGAGGCGCTCCACCCGACAGCGGGGAACAACGATGCCCTCCCGGTTGAGGGCCCGCCACACCTTGCGAGCCCCATAGACGCCGAAGTTGTCCTGGTGGACCCTGGCGATCTCGATCTTGAGCTCGGCGTCTCGGCGCCGGCGCTGACAGAGGGGGCGGGTCTTGGCCGCGTAGTAGGTGGAGGGGGCGACCTGCAGCGCGTCGCAGATCGGCTCGACCCCTTAGTCCTCCCGGTGCGCCTCGATGTAGGCGATCACCTGCTCGGTCGGCGGTCGAGCTCCGCCCCGAAGAAAACCGCCGCCGATTTGAGGATCTCGTTAGCTCGCCGCAGCTCGCGGTTGTCCTTCTCCAGCTGTGCGATCCGGGCCTTGTCCTCGGTGGCGGTTCCTGAGCGGACACCGCCGTCGATCTCGGCCTGGCGGACCCAGTTGCGCAACGACTCGCTGCCCACGCCGAGCTGGCGGGCGACTCTGGTGACCACGCCGTAGCTTTCACCGCCCTGGGCCTCGATCAGCTCGAGCACCATGCGAAACGCCTCGCTCACGCAGCTCTGGCGGGTACCTCTTCTGTGCGGGGTGTTGAGATGCCATTGACTCCATGCTCCTTCCAAGCGATGGAGCCTCCGCGGATCCCGGTGCGGTTCACTTACTCCTGCCCGCAGCCTGAGCCCTAGCAACGGCGGAGGCATCCACGATCTGACGCGTCAGTTCCATGCCCATCCTGCAGCTCGGCAACCCGGCCCTTCAGCCGGACGTCCCCATTGTGCAATAAGAGATGGAGGAGGCCCGCGCCGGGTTCGGTGCGGGGCCAACGTCGCCATCCCGGGTGACTACGGCGCGTCCTGTCGGGATTGACACGCGTCGAGCGGCAGGTCAGGTTGAGTGGCCGCGGCTGGGGTCGTCGTGCCTGACACCGACGATGACCGCAGCTGTCGTGGCGCCGACAATAACGCCCTTCGTGCGGTGGCACGCGGCAGCTGAGGAAGGCGAGCCGCGCGGCCGGCGTGTCAGCGGTCGAGAGGGGCGGCGGCGTAGGCGACACGGATGGGTACGCACCAAATGACAATTGAGGCGAGGGGCTGGCCAGCGACATCGTCGGGCACGAGGTAGTTCTGTGTCCCGGCGGTGGCTTTGAGCTCGGCCACCTTGACATGGGGCGCCTCGAAGGACGCCTCGCTGGTGCGAGGCGAAGCGGCGGCGCTGGCCCAGACCACGAGGTCGGTGTTGGCAGTGACCCGGAACGGGGCGAGCCGGAGGGCCCGGCGTCCGTCCGCAAGCCGGTAGAGCGTCACGGTGCCCTGGCCGTCCTGTTCGATCCCGTAGAAGCGGCCGGAGGCCAGCCGGTTGCGAGGAGTCATGCCCGGCAGGGGTGGCTCGGCGATCGGAGTGACGAGCTGCTGGTCGATCACCAGCTCCCACGCCGCTGACCCCTGGATGTCCACACGTTCGATCCCGTGTCGATCGAGAACCCAAACTGCCGTGCGGGACATGTCGCCTCCACCAGCGGCTCGTCAGCCGCCGGGAGGCCGACGCGCACTGAGCCCGAGCCCGTGCAGCGCAGGGCCGCCCGCCACTGGAGGGCCCCCGATGCCACCTCGACGGGCGGGTGCGCTGATTACCGATGCCCCCGAAGCGGGCAACCTCCTCCCACCTCGGGGCGACCTTGTCGGCCTTGGCCACCATGGTGGTCGAGGCGGCCGAGTCCGCCTGGTCCGAGCCGCGGCCCGAGCACCCGCCGGTCACACGACCACGGCAAGAACCACGACAACGAGCGCGCCTGGCGACAAGCCTGTCCTGTGGCGGCCCCTCCGGGTCAGCGACGACCGCCCCTCAGCACTTCTTGTCGAGCCCAATGATGTTGGTGCTGCCCGACCCCCCGCGGACGTTTCCAGACCTCCCGTAGACGTAGCGGCCGCGGGGTGCCACGAAGGCCAGGTAGGTGTCAGGCTTGCTGTACTCCTCGCCGAACCGGTACGCGTGGGCCAGGTCGGCGCCCAGCATCGGGTACTCCTTGCCGTCGGGATCAGTGAGGGTCCCCATCACTGTGCCGTCCTCATAATCGAGGTCCAGCCTGCCGCCCTGGGCGGACGTGCCGGTGTGATGCCGGTCGGCGTCGACCTGGACGGTATAGATGCCGGCGCCCTGGCCGCTGGGAGCAGCGAAGTAACGCCGGGCCCTTCCGTCGGGCAGGGTCAGCTCGCCTGAGATGCCGTCGTCGGCCACGGTGCCGGTGATGCGGGCGCCGCCAGGCATCTTGGAGGTGAGGTCGAAAGTCGAGCCCGTCAGCGACCCCGTGAACCACTCGATGTCGCCCGCCGGCTCGGGCTCCGAGTCGGAGACGTAACTGCGCAGGGTCCGCGTGCCGTCTTTGGTCTCGATCTCGAAGTTGAGGCGGTCGGTGGCGCCCGCCACCCGCCCGTGGTAGACGCCCGGCGTCGGCTCGCCGTCCGCGCTCAGGTCCAGCGAGATGACGTCCGGCCCGGGACGGCCGCCTCTGACGTCCCCGCCCCGGCCCTGGATCTCGGTCGCCTGGCGGGTGACCACGGTGAGGTAGGTTCCCGAGGTGCCGCCCTCGCGGGCGTACCCGAACCGACGAGTCAGATCGTTGTGGCGGAACGGATAGCGCTCGCCCCGAGTGGACACGACGTCGCCTTCCACGAACAGACCGGTTTGTCGGGCGTTCAGCTTCGAACCGTCGAGGGACGTGCCGTTCCACGACCCATCCGGCCCGATGGTCATCTCGAACACGCCGGCGCCGTCGCCGGCCGGGCGGGTGAAGAAGTTGCGCTTCTCGCCATCGGCCAGCGTGACGGTGCCGTTGGTCTCGAACTGCTCGATCGTCCCCTCAATGGTGGCCTTGCCGCTGGTGGACGTGAACCGGAACGCGTTGTCCGACGCTCGCCCCTCGAACCACTCGGCGTTGCCGTCGGGCACGCCGTCGGTGACGAAGACCCGCATTCCCGGCGCCCCCTCGTCCTTCCGGTCGAAGTGGATGGCCACCAGGTTGGTGGTAAAGGCCACTCCGCCCACGAACACGCCAGCCCCCGAGAGCTCCTCCAGCCGGTCCCGGAGGGCCGAGGTGGTGGTCGCCGCCTCCTCCTCTGAGTCGTCGGAGTCGCCGCACGCCGGCACCGCGGCGAAGAGCCCGACGAGCGCCGCGATGAGCCACTTGCGAAGCGGTGACATGTGCCAGGCCCCTTTCGCCCTCAGGCGGAAAGGATAGCCAAGACACTCACCTGCGTCCACGGTTTCTGCAGCCTGCGGCGGGCCGGCGGGCCGGCGGCGGATGCGTGATGAGGACGCGCCAGCCTGGAGTAGGACGAGCTGCTCCGACTTGGGTTGACCTGCTGGTCGAGATGGTCGGCGAGACGGCCAAGCAGGTCAGCGGAACGACCCGAGCCCACCCACACGTTCCGGGTCGGCGGCCTCTCGAGTGCGCGACCGGCTCACCCCCACTTTCGACATTGACCTCGACACGCTTCGTCCTGTTTTGGAGGGGTCGTCCTCGGGTTGTTCTTGCACCCGCCATCGGGGCGCCGTTCGACATCGACGTCGGAGCGGGCACGCGATCTTCCATGTGGTCCTGGCGGCCGTCGTCGATCTCTCAGTCAGCTGGTCGGGTCGCTACAGATGGCGGAGCCGGCAGGCCAGGGCGCCAGCGGGGAGCAGCGAGACACCGACGTCCAGCTTCGGAGATTCGACCAGCGACTCCAGCTCGAAGGCTCGCACAATGGTGGCGACCGCCACGATCATCTCGGCCATGGCCAGGTATTGGCCGATGCAGCCTCGGGGACCCCCGCCGAAGGGCAGATGAGCATAACGAGAGACCTGAGGTTGCTCGTTCCCGTCGTCCGCCGGCCCTTCACGGGGGGAGAAGCGGTCGGGGTCGAAGCGGTATGGGTCCGGCCACACCGAAGGGTTGTGGTGGATCGCCCAGACGCTGATGGCCACGATCCGTTTCGCCGGTATCCGATGAGCACCGAAGGCGCTGGCTTCCCGAGACCGGCGCACCAGGGTATGCCCCGCGGGATAGAGCCGCATGGTCTCCTGGATCACATGCGAGGTGTGGGAGAGGAGGGCGATGTCGCCCGCCTCGATACACCGGTTTGCCGCCACCCGTCGAACCTCGTCCCGCACCCGCTGCTGTACATCCGGGTGCCGGCCGAGGAGATGAAGGGCAAAGGCCAGGGTGGCGCCGGTGGTTTCGTGTCCGGCCAGCAGAAAGATCAGGGCCTGATCGCGTACGGCAACGTCGTCGAGGCGGGCGCCGGTGTCGGGGTCCTCGGCGGTAAGAAGGAGGCTCAGGAGGTCGCCGCCCGAAGCGGCGCTGGGCGACGCCGATACCGGGCCGGTGGCCGCCGCGGCACGGCGCCGGGCGATCAGCGTCTCGACGAAGTCCCACACTGCGCGGCGTGCTCGTTCGGCCCGGCGGTTGGCAGGCGTCGGCAACCAGGAGGGCAGGCGAACCGGCGACAAGGCGGTACGGGTCACTCGCTCGTTGAGCACTGGCACACTGGAACGAATGATCGCTTCGGCGGACTGAACGTCCTCGCCGAACACCGTCGTGCCCAGCACTTCCAGGGCGTACACCATTGACGGCTCACAGACGTCGACAGACCCACCTTCTGCGGCGACCGAAGCCCATGACGACACGAGGCGTTCGGCCGACCCGACCATGGCCTCGACGAAAGTCCCAATGCGTTTGCGGGTGAAGAGGGGAGCCACAATGCGGCGGTCGCGCCGCCAGCGATCGCCATCGCTCGTGAGCAGGCCGTCACCGACGAAGCGCCGGAACTCCTTGAGCGCCGGCACGTTCTTGTCATAGTTGGCGGCGTCGGTCGCCAGTACTTGACGCGCTCCCTCCGGTTCGAAGATCGCCTCCGCCAGAAAGCCGATTTTCGGCGGACCGACCCTGAAGCGGACCGGCCCGCCGCCGTGGTCGTGCATGGCTCGATCGAACGTGCCCAGCAGATCCCGGCGCAGATCCCTGGCGGCGCCAAGCAGCGGCGATCCGCCGATCACGGGAACGCCGTCATCGGCGATAGTCGACCGGCCCTGCGACCGAGGCATTGAATCGCAGCCTACGTCCTCGAGCCGGGAACGAGGGGCTCCGGCTCGGGAGGTTTGGGCGGCGCGACCAGCCCTGAAAGGGGACGACACTCTCGTCACGCCCGTCGCGGGCGTTCTCCCTAACAACGCCCATCCCGAACTCCCTCACCGTCACCTATCGCCGGCCCAGGGCGCACCCACCGCCTGATCTCCGCCACCCTGGCAGGCACGCCTATCCGGCAGAGATAAGTGGCGGGCCTCAAGCACCGACCCGACGGCGCCGAGTGACGATCGGTGCAGCCCGCCGCACATGACGCAACAGAAGCGCCGGCCTCGTTTGCCCCAGCGGCGTTCTTCAGATGCGCTCGGTACCGGCATTTTCTTGTTGGGTAGCCGCCCGATTCCTCCGGACACGGCGCCCACGGACGTGGCCACCTTCGCTCACCCACAGCTTGGCCCGTTGCCGCTCTGATGGCGAACGCGACGTTCGATTCGTGTCGGAGGGGCGACACACACCACGAGGTTCCACGCTTTGTGCAACCGTTCACCACGCCATTCGGCGTTCCGCACGCCGAACTCCTGCTGCCCGCAGTCGTTTAGCGAGCTTCCTGCAGGAACTACCTTCAAGACTGCGCAGGTGGTGACTTTGACGGACCGACCGCCAGTCGGGTCCCCTACGGCCTCGGCATGGTGTTCTTGCTGGGGCTCATCCTCACGTTTCTGATCCTGGCTCGACATCAACGGGTTCGCGGAGCAGGCGGCGGAAGGTGGGCGGAGGCGGCGGAGGCACCTTCGCCCGCTCCGCTGCGCTGGTGGCGCGGCGGCGCCGCAGCTCAAGCTTGAGGCTCTTCTCACCCTGCTTCATGGCCCAGAGGTGGTTGGCCGCGAAGAACGGGCGGAGCAGCCAGGAAAGCCTCTGCAGGAGCGGCTTGGTTGCCCGGACGCGCCAGTCATAGGTGATAGCCACCTCTGGGCCGTCCTGCGTGAACGTCCACCGGCCGGTGCCCTCCAGGTCTCCGCTGGCAC
>DATLOM010000054.1:0-4424 GCA_035536185.1 Acidimicrobiales bacterium
GATCAGGAACAGGTTGCGGACGGCGGGTGCGCTGGTGAAGGTGATGGCGTCGATCCGGCCGTTCAGGGCGCCCTCGACCATGGTGAGGGCCGGCTTGATATCGGCCGGGTACCGCCACCGGTAGACGGGCACCCGCACCACCGTCGCCCCCGCCGCTTCGAGGGAGGCGGTGAACTCCGGACTCTCCATCCCGTACTCCTGGAACGCGATGCGCTGCCCCTCGACCCCTTCGGCCATGAGCTTGGCCAGCACGTCGTCCATTTGCTCGGTCTCCGAGCGGGCCCACACCTGGAGTCCGCTGGCGAGGACCACGCCCGCGGCCTTCGGGCCCCGGGCCAGGATCCGGGCCTCCCCGAGGGCGGCCATCAGACCGGGCCCCACGCCCCAGGACTCGGCCGTCTCCAGCCACGCCCGCACTCCGATTCCGGTGGTCACCACCACGACGTCGGGCGGACGGTCGATCACGTCGAGGGTGGCGCGCCGGAGGTCGTCGTCGTCAGCCAGGTAGAGGGTGTCCATACAGGGTCCGTGGACGACAGTTGCGCCTCGCCGGCGAAGGAGTTCCGCTTGCTCCTCCCACCGACGGTCGGCGGTGATGCCGACCACGAAGCCCTCGAGCGGGCTTGCGGTCATGGTCAATTGTCGCTGAAGCCAGTGAACGAGCCGTACGGGTGGCATATCGGCGCCGTGAAGACAATCTGTCCTGCTTCTAGACGAGTCCACGCTGGCGGGAGCCCTTGACCGTCGCCGCTGGCCGCGGCAGAGTGACTCCGCCCGGACAGCCGGCGCCTCGCCGTCGCACCGACGACGGCCTCTCGTTCTCCCGACCAAAGGGTGATGCGATGGCGCACGCAATGGCGCAGCAGGGCGGTTCTCCCGATCCCCTTCTGCATTTCGCCGGCCAGACAGCCGACACCTTTCTCGAGTCCGTCGCCGATGGGCGCGGCGGCGTGCTGCTCTACATCGCGCCCGCGGCCGACGGGTGGGACGTCGGCATCCGCGACCTGGAGGGGTATGCGCCGGCCGACGTCCTGCTCGGCTTCGTAGCTCCGGACGAGTGGCTGGCGCTGGGCATCGCCGCTGGTGGTTGGGCCCATGACCTCGATGCTGCCCCGAGCGTGGCGACCCGGCGCCAGCGGGTGGCGGCGGTGACGATCGTGCTCCGTTCCGGCGCGGTGGTAGCCCGGAGGGGGATGGGCGAGGAGGTGCTCCGGGAGCCGCCCGCCTACGGCCTGTCCCTCGATGGCCTCCAGCGCGCCCTCGACCTGCCCGCCGCCCCGCCCCTCCATTCCACGGGCGTGCTCTTTGCCACGAACTGGCTCGATCACATCGTGGTGGCGGCGGGCGACCGGGGCCGCCGCCTCACCTGGCCCGAGGCCCGGATCCTGCACCCGGCCCTGCAGCTCCTGGCCCAGGAGTTTCCCGATGTCGAGGGTGTCGACGTGGTCGCCGCCGCCCGCGTTCTCGAGCGGGCCTGCGGCTGGGACGAGCTCCGATGGATGGTCGTCGACGGACGCCGGCCGGATGACATGCTCACCCCGACTGACGCGGCCTGGCTCGACGCCGGCTCCTTCTCTCGCTGGACAATGAGTTGGCGGGCCGACGTCGACACCCTCCTGGACCAGGTGAGACGGGCGTCCGGATCGAGCGTCGCCCGCCGCTGCGCCGCCGTTCTCCATCACCTCCAGGTCCCCTGCCGCGGCCGCGGCGCCGCCTGAACCCGGTACGAGAGATGTAGGCATTGCGTATGATGATCATATGCACGAAAAGGTTCGCCTCACGGCCTCGGTTGATGCCGCGCAGCTGGCGGCCGCGCGCAAGGCTGTCGCCGCCGGCCGAGCCGACAGTGTGAGCGCCTGGGTGAACGAAGCCATGCGCCGCCAGGCGGAGCTCGAGTCACGGCTCGCGGCCATGGCCGCCCTCATCGGCGCCTACGAGGCGGAGCACGGCGTGATCACCGACGACGAGATGCTCGACGCCAGCCGTTGGGCGCGGGCGCGAGCCGTCGTGGTGCGGGGAAGTGCCGCCATGACCCCGGACCAATGAGCCCAGACCAATGAGCCCAGACCAATGAGCCCAGACCAATGAGCCCAGACCATTGAGCCTGGTGTTGGATGCCGGAGGCCTGCTCGCGGTTGAACGCTCCCACCGGAAGGTCCTCGCCCTGTGCAAGCGCGAGCTGCTCGCCGGCCGGCCGCCCCTGACCCACGGCGGCGTCGTGGGCCAGGTGTGGCGGGGAGGAGCCGGCCGCCAGGCCCCCCTCGCCATGCTGCTGGCCGCCGTCGAGGTGATCGCACTCGACGACCGCCTGGGCCGCGGAGCCGGCGTCCTCCTCGGGCGGTCGGGAACGGCCGACGTCGTCGACGCCGCCCTCGTGCTCCTCGCCGCCGACGGGGACGAGATCCTCACCTCGGATCCGGAAGACCTGCGCCGTCTGGCGGCGACGGCGGGCGTCCACGTCGACCTGGTACCGGTGTAACGGGAGCCTCACGCGCCTCCGTCCGGCGGTGAGAGAAGGTTGTCGTCGGGGGTTCACCGGGCCGCAACTCCACGATCACCGGCCACCGGCACACTCGGCCCATGCGATCCAAGGGCTTCGGCGCGGCTGGACACAAGGGAAGTCTGTTCGCCGCCCTCATCCATTTCGACGTCTCCTTCATGGTGTGGGTCCTCCTGGGCGGATTGGGGGCCTATGTGGCCTCCGACCTGCAGCTGAGCCCGTTCCAGAAGGGCCTGATGGTGGCCGTCCCGCCCCTCGGAGGGGCCTTCTTCCGGCTGTTGATCGGCACCCTGGCCGAGCGGGTGGGCATCAAGCGCACGGGCCTGGCCACCATGGGCCTCACCTTCGTGCCGCTGCTGTGGGGCGCCTTCGCCGGCGGCACCTACGCCCAGGTCCTGGGCATCGGCCTGCTCCTCGGCGTGGCCGGAGCCAGCTTCGCCGTCGCCCTGCCGCTGGCCGGCTACTGGTACCCGCCCGAGTACCGGGGCCTGGCTCTCGGCATCGCCGGGGCCGGCAACTCGGGCACGATCATCACCGCCCTGGCCGGCCCCCGGATCGCCGAGCACGTGGGCTGGCACGGAACGTTCGCCCTGGCCATGATCCCGGTCGGCCTGGCGTGGGTCGCGTTCGCCATCCTGGCCAAGGAGCCGCCCCGGCCGGTGGGTTCGGAGCCCCCGCGCCTGACGGCCTCGATCCGGCTCCTCGGGGAAGCTGACGCCCGCAAGCTCTCCGCCTTCTACGCAGTCACATTCGGCGGGTTCGTGGGGCTGGCGTCGTACCTGCCCATCTTCTTCGTCGACCGCTTCGGCCTGGCCAAGGTCACCGCCGCCGGCTACGCCGGGTTGTGCGCAGCCGCCGGTTCCTTCCTGCGCCCGGTGGGCGGCGCCTTGGCCGACCGCTTCGGCGGCACCCGCGTCCTGAGCGGGATCCTCGCCGCGGTGGGCGGGGTCGGCGTGGCCCTCGCCTTCCTCCCCGGCCTGGGCATGACCGTGGCCCTGCTCTTCCTCGCCATCGGCTGCCTGGGCGTCGGCAACGGGGCCGTGTTCGGGCTGGTGCCGGAACGGTTCCCCGCCCGGATCGGATCGATCACCGGCCTGGTCGGGGCGGCCGGAGGCGTGGGTGGGTTTGTCCTTCCCTTCGGCCTCGGGTCGCTGGCCAGCGCCATGGGGAGCTTCACGCCCGGCTTCGCCTGCCTGGCCATCGCCGGCGCGGGCGCCTCCGTGTGCGCAGTGCGGGTCGAGAAATCGTGGCGTCGAGAGCCCGGCCGGGACCTGCCGAGCTTCCAGGCAGCAGGGGCATGAACTCCTTTGAGATCTCCCTCCGGCGCACGCTGGTCGTGGTCGGCAACGGCATGGTCGGCCACAAGCTGCTCGAGGTCCTCCTCGACCGGGGAGCCACGGCGGAGTGGGACATCGTCACCTTCTGCGAGGAAGGCCGCCTGGCCTATGACCGGGTGGGGCTCAGCTCGTTCTTCAACGGGACGTCGGCCGACGAACTCTCCCTGGTGCAGCCCGGTTTCTTCGAGCGTTTCGGCCTCACCGTCCACGTCGGCGACGCAGTGGCGTCGATCGATACCGAGAAGGCGACCCTCATCTCCCGCAACGGTGTCCGCATCGCCTACGACGCCCTGGTGCTGGCCACCGGCTCGTACCCCTTCGTTCCCCCGCTGAAGGGCAACGACGCCCCCGGCTGCTTCGTCTACCGGACGCTCGACGACCTCGAGGCGATCAGGGCGTATGCCGCCGGCCTGAGAGATCGGGGGTGCACGGCGGGCGCGGTGGTGGGTGGGGGACTGCTCGGGCTGGAGGCGGCCAACGCCCTCCACAGCCTCGGCCTCGAGACCCACGTGGTCGAGTTCGCCGACCGGCTCATGCCCATGCAGGTCGACGCGGGCGGGTCCTCGGCGCTGCGCCGGCGCATCGAG
>DATLOM010000055.1:0-69086 GCA_035536185.1 Acidimicrobiales bacterium
GGCGACGAGGTGCCGGCGGGCCCGCTCACCGTCGAGGCCAGCGGCCGGGGCTTCGAGGGCACCGTCGTGGTGTCGGCCCGCATCGCCGGCCAGAGCGGCGAGCCCCTCGACCTCGTGGTCGCCCAGGGTGGCTCCTTCGCCGACCCGGCCCCCTTCACCGTGGAGCTCGACCTGAGCGGCGCCGCCCCCGGCGACACCGTGGTCCTCCTGCTCCAAGGCGGCGTCGGCCTGGAGCAGGACCCCGGCGAGGTCGCGGCGGTCCCGCTGGTCATCGGTTAGCACTCGCCAGTTGCGAGTGCCAGCGTGAGGGTCTACCTTTAGCAGTCGCTCACTGCGAGTGCTAACGCTCACGACTGTCCAACGGAGGACACCGAATGGCCAAGATCATCGCCTTTGACGAGGAAGCTCGTCGTGGTCTCGAGGCGGGGATGAACAAGCTCGCCGACGCCGTGCGCGTCACCCTCGGCCCGAAGGGCCGCAACGTCGTCTTGGAGAAGAAGTGGGGCGCCCCCACCATCACCAAGGACGGTGTCTCGGTCGCCAAGGAGATCGAGCTCGAGGACCCGTTCGAGAAGATCGGTGCCGAGCTCGTCAAGGAGGTCGCCAAGAAGACCGACGACGTCGCCGGTGATGGCACCACCACCGCCACCGTCCTTGCGTGGGCCATGGTCAAGGAGGGCCTCCGCAACGTGGCCGCCGGCGCCAACCCGATGTCGCTCAAGAAGGGCATCGAGGCCGCCGTCGAGGCCGCCAGCGCCAGCCTCACCAAGCTGAGCAAGGACGTCGAGGACAAGGCGCAGATCGCGCAGGTCGCCTCGATCTCCGCCAACAACGACTACGAGATCGGCGAGCTCATCGCCGACGCCATCGACAAGGTGGGCAAGGACGGGGTCGTCACCGTCGAGGAGTCCAACACCTTCGGCATGGAGCTCGAGTTCACCGAGGGCATGCGGTTCGACAAGGGCTACATCTCGCCCTACTTCGTCACCGACCCCGAGCGGATGGAGGTCGTCCTCGAGGACGCCTACGTGCTGCTCGTCTCCTCGAAGATCAGCGCCGTCCGCGACATGCTGCCCATCCTCGAGAAGGTCATGCAGTCGGCCCGCCCGCTGGTGATCATCGCCGAGGACGTCGACGGCGAGGCGCTGGCCACCCTCGTGGTCAACAAGATCCGCGGCACGTTCAAGTCGGCCGCCGTCAAGGCCCCCGGCTTCGGCGAGCGCCGCAAGGCCATGCTCCAGGACATCGCCATCCTCACCGGTGGCCAGGTCATCACCGAGGAGGTGGGCCTCAAGCTGGAGAACATCAGCCTCGACCTGTTGGGCCGGGCCCGCAAGGTCACCATCACCAAGGACGAGACCACCATCGTCGAGGGTGAGGGCACAGAAGCCGCCATCAAGGGCCGGATCGTCCAGATCAAGTCCGAGATCGAGAACAGCGACTCCGACTACGACAAGGAGAAGCTCCAGGAGCGCCTGGCCAAGCTCTCCGGTGGTGTGGCCGTCATCAAGGTCGGTGCCGCCACCGAGGTGGAGCTCAAGGAGAAGAAGCACCGCATCGAGGACGCCGTGTCCACCACCAAGGCGGCCGTCGAAGAGGGCGTGGTGCCCGGCGGCGGCGTCGCCCTGCTGAGGGCCCAGGCCCGGGTGCTCGACAGGGCCGAGAAGCTCGAAGGTGACGAGGCCACCGGCGCCCGAATCGTGGCCCGCTCCGTGGAGGAGCCCCTGAAGCAGATCGCCGTCAACGCCGGCATGGAAGGCGGCGTAGTGGTCGAGAAGGTGCGCAACCTGGAGGGCCCGGTCGGCCTCAACGCCGCCACCGGCGACTACGAGGACCTGTTCAAGGCCGGGGTCATCGACGCCGCCAAGGTCACCCGGTCGGCCCTGCAGAACGCCGCGTCCATCGCTGCGCTCTTCCTCACCACCGAGGCGGTCATCGTCGACAAGCCCGAAGAGAAGGCTCCGGCCATGGGCGGCGGCGGTGGCGGGGGCATGGACGACTTCTAGGTCAGCCGGGCCCTCGGCCCGGTAGAGCAGTTGCGAAGGGCCCGGGGATCCGTCCCCGGGCCTTTTGCATGAGCGGTGAAAGGCGCCAAGCTCCCAGTGAGCACGGACCTCATTCTCGGTTTGGACATGCTGTGACCTCCGGGGCCTTCTTTGTGAGCAAAAAACGTTGGTATACAACGATTTCTGCTCACAAAGTTGGTGTGACGGAGCGGCTAGACCCGGTCATCCCCTGGTGGCGCTCGCCGCCGCCCGAGGCGGTTGGTGGTCAATCCGGAGACCACCGCCACCAGCATCAGCCAGGCCACCGCGCCGAGAGCAATGCGGGTCGCCGGGCTGGTGGAGCGGGCAGCCACGGGAGCGACGGCCGACCGCTTCGGGCTCGGGGCGGGACCGCCGGATGCATCGGCGCTCGTGCCGGCGGCGACCGCGGTGTCCGGGGCCGCCCCGTCGAGAAGTGCCTGAACGTGTGCCCCACCATCAGGTGGAGGCAGCGGAGGCGGGGCGACGGACGCCGTCTCCACCCGGGCCGTGAACAAGGTCGAACGCAGCGCCAGCGCCTTGCGGAACTCCAGGCCAGCGAAGCTGCGGGGGCCGCTGGCGCCGTCGAGGGTCACCTGCAGGGCCCGGCCCGACGGGCCGGCGGCACTCACCCGCACGGCCGTGACGGTTCCCCGGTAGCCCAGGCGCCCTCCGAGGTCCCGCAGGGCTACGCGTACGTTCCAGGCGAAGGGGTCCTGGGTCGGGTACGGAGCCGGCCGCAGGTAGGGATAGCCGCGACCCGGCGTGCCGAAGCCCTCCTCGGTGGCGGCCGAGGAGCCGCCGCCGTTGGCCGAGTAGACGGTGGCGGCGAGACTTCGTCCCGCCATGACCACCTGTCCCTGGGTCTGGCTCACGGCTTTGTCCATGGCTGCGTACTCGGCGTCGGAACCGAGGTAGACCTGGCACTGCTGCGTGTCGCACAGCTCGCCTCCCCCGGCCACGGCTCGAAGGGCGTAGGTGCGGGCGGCGATGGCCTGGGCCCTCAGCGACGCCGCCGGCCACCTCGGGTCCCGGACCTCGCCCATGCCCCTCAGGTACTGCTCGACGTCGACGTGATTGACGAGCCGCAGGGGCCCGCCCGAGGCGCTGGCCTGGACGATGCCGCGGTAACGCTGCGAGCGGCTCGGCACCAGGACCGTGCCACCGGCCGGCGGTACGGCCCACAGGCCGCGCTCCGAGCTCGGCCTGGCGCCCGCCGGTGACGGCGGCGGCGCGGGCGGGGCCGGCGCGGGCGCTGGCGGCGGCGCCACCGACGGTGGAGTCAAAGGGGTGGAGGTGGGCGTGGTCGGGGTCGGCAGGGTGCCGGGGTTTCCGATCAGGGGCAGGGTGGTGGTGGTGCTGGCGCCGGGTGCCGGTTGGCTGCTGGAGGCCAGCATGACCTGGGAGCCCGCCAGCGACGCCCGCCGCCCTCCTCCCAAGATCTCCACGCTGTAGGCGCGGCCGTCGAAGCGGAGGCGGGCCTGGCTGCCGGCGCCCAGACGGACCGGGAAGCCGGGCGACTGGCCGCCGTCGCGGGCGTCGCGGATCTCACCGCCGCCGGGGAACCCCACGACGATCTCCCGGTTGGCCGAGGACAGCACGGTCACCCGCACCTCGCCACCGCTCCTGCCCATCTTGGTACCCGGGTAGAACTGGTTCAGGATCTGTGCCGTGGAGGACCCTCCGCGGCCCATCCAGTAGGCCCCGTCCTGGGCCATCCCGACGCCGTGGCCGAAGCCCCGCCCTTCCAGGACCACGACCGGCACGGGCCGGGCCGCACCTCCAGCCGGGGCCGGGAGCACCAGGGCGACCGCTGCGGCCACGGGAAGCAGAAGCTGCCGCACCGGGTCATTCTTAGTGACCGGGCTTCCCGAGGGGAAACCCGGGAACCGGATGGCAACAGGCGCAGGTACCCTGGAGGCGTGCAGTTCGGCCCTGGCGCCCTCCGGGCGGCGTCGTCGACCACCACCCTGATCATGGTCGCAGCCCTCGCCCTCGCCTCCTGCGGATCTTCCGAGTACCGGTACGTGAAGAGCTCTTCCGACAAGACGTTCTTCCGGGTCCCCCAGGACTGGAAGATCTTCGACGAGGACCAGGTGCTGCAGAACAGCGACGATTCGGAGGAGGCCAAGGCCAGCTTCAAGCAGAACAGCTGGTCGGTCGGGTTCGACGGGTCCCCGAAGCCGTCGGTGAAGAACGTGCTGTCCGCCGCCAGCCATCCCACTGGGCTCGTCCAGGTCCGCAGCCTCACTCCCGCTGAGCGCGACACGTTCTCCCAGTCGAGCCTGCGGGCGCTGCTGCTGCCGTTCGACCCGCTGTCGCCCGAGGCCGCCCAGGCCGGTGACGTGGAGGTGATCGGCAGCCGGGAGGTCGACCAGGACAGCTATCACGGGAACGAGCTGCTGGTGAACCTGCGCACCAAGGAGGGAGGCGTGATCAAGTGGCGGCAGATCGCCCTGGTCGACAGCAAGGTCAGCCGGGCCCACGTCCTGGCCATCACCTGCAACGTCGATTGCTATGAGCAGCACGAGGATGTCATCGAGAGTGTCATCAGTTCATGGACCGTGAAGGAGAAGTGAGCGTGGCGAGCAACGGAGAGCAAGAGGCGGGCGGAAGCCGGCCCGGGCAGGACCTGATGCCGGTTGGGCTGCCCGAGTACCGCAGTCGCGAACGCGACGAGGACAGGCTCACCCGCAAGCCGAGCAGCCCCTGGGACCGGATCAAGGTCCTGGTGCTGCTGATCGGCCTCTGGTCGGTCCTGGTCTGGACGGCCATGGCCGACAACCCGATCCTGCCCTTTCGAGAGGCCCTCCGCGAGCAGGCACGCGACGGCGCGTGGCTGCTGGCGCTGGCCGCCCTCGAGGTGGTCCGCCAGGTCCACTACGCCATAAGCGAGCACTCGGCGGCGTGGCACCGGTTCTGGACCGTCAGCGTCTTCGGGGGCCTGGACCGGCGCACCGAGCGGATGAGCTCCTGGACCCGGTTCCGGCTGGCCCGGGTGGTGCGCTGGACGATCACCGTCGTCGCTCTGGCCTTCGCTCTGGGGAAGCTGTTCGACACCTCGCCGGTCCTGGCCCTGTTCCAGGCGCCGGCCAAGCTCGTGGGCGCCCTGCCCATGGTGTTCCAGTTCGGGCTGTTGTTCTTCGTCATCATCATCCAGTTCGTCGGGATGGCCTGGTACGCGGCGCGCCAGGGCATCGAGGTCTATTTCCCTGACGACATCAAGACCCGGTTCACCGACGTGTGGGGCCAGGACAACGTGCTCGAGCGGGTCAAGGAGAACATCCTCTTCCTAGAGAACCCCGAGGAGATCGAGGCCAAGGGCGGCCACGTACCGGCGGGCATCCTGCTGTGGGGCCCACCGGGCACGGGCAAGACGCTGATGGCCGAGGCGGTGGCCGGCGAGACCGGCAAGCCCTACGTCTTCGTCGATCCCGGCGGGATGACCTCGTTCGGGTTCGGCGCCCTCGCCGTGAAGGGCGTCTTCCGCAAGCTGCGCAAGCTCTCCGTGCGCTACGGCGGCGTGATCGTGTTCTTCGACGAGGCCGATTCGCTCGGCAGCCGTTCTCTCAACACCCGGGGACCTGTTCCCGCGCCCACCGGCGCCACGGCGTGGTCCTCCAGCCCCCCGTGCAACGGGCTCTCCTACCTCGATCCGGCCACGGCTCGCACGTTGCTGTCGGCCAGCGCGGTCTCGGGCAGTTCGGGCCCGGAGCCCGGCCGCCGCCTTCGCGACGGCTTCTTCATGATGGGCGGCGCCGGCGGCGGAGGCATGCTCCAGGCCCTCCTGACAGAGCTGTCGGGGTTGAAGAAGCCACGGGGCTTCATGAACCGCGTCGTCCGCCGGGCCCTCGGCATGCGACCGAAGCCGCCGCCCAAGTACCGGATCCTCGTGATGATGGCCACGAACATGCCCCAGGCCCTCGACGAGGCCCTGCTCCGCCCCGGGCGCATCGACCGCATCTACAAGGTGGGGTACCCGTCCAAGCCGGGGCGGGTCAAGACCTACGAGGGCTACTTCTCCAAGGTGCGCCACACTCTCACCGCGGAGCAGATCGACAAGCTGGCCACCATCACGCCCTACGCCACCGGCGCCACCATCAAGGACGTGGTGAACGAGGCTTTGATCCAGGCCATCCGCAACGGCCGTGAGGTCATCACGTGGCGGGACGTCATGCGGGCCAAGCAGCTCAAGGACCTCGGGCCTCCCGAGGATGTCGAGTACATCGAGCGGGAGCGCCACGCCGTGGCCGTCCACGAGGCCTGTCATGCCGTCACCGCGGCAAAGGTGCGCCGCCACCTCACCATCGACAGCGCCACCATCGAGAAGGGAGGCACCTACCTCGGGATGGTGGCCTCCATCCCGCCCGAGGACCAGTTCACCCGGTGGCGCTCGGAGTACGAGGCCGACATCATGGTCAGCCTGGCCTCGCTGGCGGGGGAGCGGCTCTTCTTCGAGGGTGACAACTCCTCGGGCGTGTCGGGGGACCTGGAGAGCGCCACCACCGTCGCCACCCTCATGGAGGGCTACTGGGGCATGGGCAGGTCCGTGGCGTCACACGGTGTCACCCACGAGGTCGGCATCGGCGGCGGCGGGCGCCCTGGCGGTCCGAAGGGCAAGGACGGCAAGGAGAAGGAGCTCCTCGAGACCGGCCTGGGGGAGCGCATCGAGGAGAAGCTGGCCGAGCTGCTCGAGCGCACCCACAGGCTCCTGGAGGAGAACCGCCATTTGGTCCTGGCCGTGGCTCATGCCCTCGAAGCGAACAAGACCCTCACCGGTGACGACGTCGTCGCCATCGTCGAGGGCACCCAGGGCCCTCTGGTCGACGGCCGCCCCTACCACACCGACGAGTTCCGGGACGTAGCCGAGCGCTACCACGCCATGGCCCTCGCCGCCCACGGCGCCCACGGCAAGGTGGACGTCCCCCTCCCGCGGTTCGTGGTGGACATGCAGCCCCAGCTGGTCCCCAGCGTCCACGAATCGACGGAGGACTTCGAGAGGTTCCAGCCGCCCCCCCAGGCCAACGGCGGTGCCCGTCCCGCCGCCCCCGACTAGCGGTGCCGGTGCGGCCTACGCTGCCCTGCTGATGACCGAGCCATTGTCGCCCTCCGAGGGTTGGGCCGTGCTGCATCTGTTCTGCCGGGCCGCGCCCGGCGCCGACGCGCAGGCCGTGGTCGCCGCCGTCAAAGGAGCCGAGGGCGACGGCTACCAGGTGGTGCCGTTCGCCGTGCTCGGCCACAAGGCCGACTTCGGTTTCCTCGCCCTGGGCCCCGACCTGTGGCGCCTCCGGGCCCTGCAGAGCGACCTCCAGGGGGTCGGTGTGGACGTCGGGTGGTCGTACGTGTCCCTGACCGAGGTGTCGGAGTACGCCAAGGGGCTGCCGGCGGAGATGCTCGCAGCCCGGCTCCACCCCAACTTGCCCCCCGAGGGCATGAACGCGTTCTGCTTCTACCCGATGTCGAAGCGGCGGGCGCCCGGCGAGGGCGACAACTGGTACCTGCTCCCGTACGAGGAGCGGGAGGCCCACATGCGAGGCCACGGCAAGTCGGGGCGGAACTTCCGGGGCCGGGTGCTCCAACTGATCACGGGATCGACCGGAGTGGACGACTACGAGTGGGGCGTGAGCCTCTTCGCCGTCCACCCCGACGACCTGAAGGACGTCGTCTACACGATGCGCTTCGACGAGGCGTCGGCTCGTTACGCCGAGTTCGGCCCGTTCTTCACCGGCATGGTGGCGCCCGTCGAGCAGGTCCTGGCCGCCGCGGGCCTGGTGTGAGCGCCGCCGGCGCCGCCGTCACGCACCCCGCGGACCGCCCCGGCAGCTCTCATCCGGGCTCCGGCTCCGTCTCGGGCTCCGGAGACCCGAAGCAAAAGCCGACCCTCGACCGCCTGCGGGCGCGGTTGCGGGAGCTGTCACCTCTGGTTGTCGCCTTCAGTGGTGGGGCCGACTCCGCCTTCCTGGCGTGGGTGGCCCACGACACGCTGGGGGCCGGCTCGTCCCACGCCGTGACCGCCGTCTCGCCGTCGCTGGCGCCGGAGGAGGAGGCGGACTGCGGGGCGCTCGCCCGCGAGTGGGGGCTTCACTGGAGCGCGGTTGTCACCCGCGAGCTGGCCAATCCCGACTACTCGGCCAACGACGGCCGGCGGTGCTACTGGTGCAAGACCGAGCTGATGTCCGTCCTTACGCCGATCGCCGAAGGATCCGCTGCCACCGTCGTGCTCGGCGTCAACCTCGACGACCTAGGAGACCACCGGCCCGGTCAGGAGGCGGCGGCCGAGGCCGGCGCCGCCTTCCCTCTGGTGGATGCAGGCTTCACCAAGGCCGACGTACGGGAGTGGTCGCAGCGACTGGGCCTCCGCACCTGGGACAAGCCGGCTGCCGCCTGCCTGGCGTCACGGGTGCCCTATGGGACCCGGGTGAGCCTCGGGGTTCTGGAGTCGGTGGCCCGGGCAGAGTCGGCCCTGCGGGCCCTCGGCTTCCGTCAGCTTCGCGTCCGCCACTACGGCGACCTGGCCCGGCTGGAGATCGACGGCCCCGAGCTGGCGCGGGCCTTCGAGGCCCGCGAGGACATAGTCGCCGCGGTGAAGGCCGCCGGCTACAGCTACGTCACCCTCGACCTCGAAGGCTTCCGTTCAGGGAACCTGAACTCTGTGTTGTCTCCCCGGGCGGGGGCCCAACCCCGCCCTCCTCGCCGAAGCGGGGGCTCCAACCCCGCCGGCGCCGTTCTTCCGAAGGAACCTTCGTGAGTGCGGTGCGGGTACGGCTGACGTTCCCGGAGAACCTGATCAAAGAGCCCGTGATCGCCAGGGTCGTCAAGGAGTTCGACGTGATGCCCAACATCCGCCGGGCCAAGGTGGAGGACTCCTACGGCTGGATCGTGTGCGAGCTCGGCGGGAGCCACGACAGCATCGAGTCCGCCATCGCCTGGATGCGCCAGCTGGGAGTGGAAGTGGACCTCCTGGGCGACGTCGTCGAGGGCTGAGGCGGCCTCGGGGTGCGCAAGCTCCTGGCCTTGGGGATAGTGCTCACCATCCTGGGCGCGGTGGACCAGGGGGCCCGGGTGTTCGCCGAGAACAAGCTCGAGGAGAAAGCCCGGGCGGAGGCCCGCGGCGCCAGCTCGGTCGAGGCCAGCATCTCTTCGTTCCCGTTCCTCGGCCGCCTCCTGGTGTCGGGCAACGTCTCCACGGTCGAGGTGCGGGCGGAGCAGGCGACTCTGAGCGACCTGCTCTCCGGGTCGGTGGAGGTGGACCTGCGTGGTGTCCGGCTGGAGCGTGACGCCCTCTTCTCCGGGAAGGTGAGGCTCCAAAGGATCGACGCCGGCACCGTCGCCGTCGAGCTCGACGCCGCGGGCCTGGGCCGGGTGCTGAAGCTCCCGGTCACGATCGAGGACGGCCAGGTGCGCCTCACCGTCGCCGGCCGCACCGTCACCGCCCGCGCCGCCGTGGTCGCCGGCGAGCTCGTCCTCCAGATGGGGGCGCTGCCCGCCCTGAGTGTGCCCATCACCCGCAACGGCCTAATGAACTGCACCGCGGCCGACGCCGAGGTCAGGGGCGACACCATCCGCCTCACCTGCGCCGTCGACGAGGTCCCCCCCGCCCTCCTACGCTGACTTACGGTGGCGACCGGTGGATCTGGAGGAGCAGGCCCGAGCACTGGCCGACGGGATCTGCGGAGCGCTCCCCGGATGGGTCGAGCGGTCGGTCGAGCAGGTGCTGGTGGCCTACCGGGGTAGCGTGGACCCGGCGGTGATGGCGGCCGCCCGTGAAGCCGGTGCCGGCGCGGCGGTCGAGGTGGGCGGCAGGGTCCGCTCGCTCCTCGCCGCCGACATCGACGAGCAGCGGGCCAACCCGCTCAGCCTGGTGCGCGGTGCCGTCTCCTATCCCACCGAGGTCCTGCGCCAGGCCGGCGTACCGCCGGTGGAACGTGACCCGTTCGCCGAGGAGCGCTTTCCCGACGACGACTACGACCTCACGCCGGCGTCCTTCGCCGACCTGGACCCGGCTCTGCGCGAGCTGGGGCTGATGTGGGGAGCGGCCAAGGCGTGGGAGCACAAGCGCCGCCATGCGGGCACGGAGGACGCCCGCCCATGACGAGGATCGCCGCCTACGTCCCCGATCTCATGGACCGCTCGAAGGTGGCGGCGGCGGCCAAAGAGGCGGTGTTCGTGCGCACCCCGGCGGACCTGGCCGCGGCCGGAGCCGACGCCGACCTCGTCGTCGTCGACCTGTCGCGAGCGGGAGCGCTGGACGCCCTGTCAGAGCTGAGCGACGTCCGGACCATCGGCTTCGGCAGCCACGTGGACCGGGACCTTCTGGCCGCGGCCACGGCCGCCGGCTGCGACGAGGTCCTCCCTCGGTCGAAGTTCTTCAGCACCCTGCACGAGCTGCTGGCCTGACCTGACCTGACCGTTAGCCGCCTTCCGTCTTGCGCGGATCAACCGTCCAGCCGGCGTCGGCGATGGTGCGCGGCTCGAAGAAGAGGCATCCCTCGGGGCAGCCGAAGGGATCGAGGTCGGATACGTCCAGCCGGCAGCGCTGCACCTTCTCGCCGCCGGCGGTGGTGCGCTCGACGTAGTGCCGGCAGTCGGCCCTGACCCCCACGCTCCTATGGTACGGCCGTGGCCGAGCGGCTCGTGGTCGTGGGTGGTGACGCCGGCGGCATGGCCGCCGCCTCGCAGGCCCGGCGCCGCCGGCCGGACCTCGAGATCGTCGCCTTGGAGAAGGGTCGCTGGACGAGCTACTCGGCCTGCGGGATCCCCTACGTCGTCGGCGGCGAGGTGAAGGGCGTGGAGGAGCTCGTCGTGCGGGGCCCCCAGACGTTCCGTGACGAGTACCGCATCGACGTGCGCACCGGGCACGAGGTCATGGCCATCGACCTCGACGACCGGCGGGTCGAGGTCCGCGACCACGGCCACGGGCGGACCTTCTGGCTCGGCTTCGACGTGCTGCACCTCGGGCTCGGAGCCGTTCCCATGCGCCCCGATCTCCCGGGCGTCGACGGCGAGCAGGTCCACGGGGTGCAGACGCTCGAGGACGCCGCCCATCTGCTGGACCACGCCGAGCAGGTTGACCTGAACCACGTGGCCGTCGTCGGCGGCGGGTACATAGGCCTGGAGATGGCCGAGGCCTTTCTCCGCAGGGGCGCGGCAGTCACCGTGGTGGAGCAGGCGGGCGAGGTGATGCGCACGCTGGACCCGGACATGGGGGCACTGGTCGGGCAGGCCATGCGGGGCATGGGCATCGACCTGCGTACCGGGGTGAACGTCAGCGGATTCTCTCCCGGCGTCGTCCACACCTCTGACGGGGACCTGCCGGCCCAGCTCGTCGTCCTCGGCCTGGGGGTGGTCCCGAACACGGAGCTGGCACGTGACGCCGGCATCGTCACCGGGGACAAGGGAGCAATAACCGTGGACCCCCGCCAGCGGACCAGCGCAGAAGGGGTGTGGGCGGCCGGCGACTGCTGCGAGTCGTTCCACCTGATCGCCCGCCGCCCGGTGCACGTCGCCCTGGGCACCGTGGCCAACAAGCAGGGGCGGGTGGCGGGGATCAATCTCGGCGGGGGCTACGCCACCTTCCCCGGCGTCGTGGGTACGGCGGTGACCAAGGTGTGCGCCACCGAAGTGGCCCGCACCGGCCTCAACGAGGCGGAAGCGGCCGAGGCCGGCCTGGCCTACGAGGCGGTGCGCATCACCAGCAGCACCCGGGCCGGGTACTTCCCCGGCGCGGGAAAGATCGTCGTGAAGATGCTCGCCGAGAGAGGGTCGGGCCGCCTGCTCGGGGCTCAGCTCGTGGGCGAGGAGGGGGCGGCCAAGCGCATCGACGTGGTGGCCACCGCCCTCAGCGCGGGCATGACCGTGGAGGAGATGACCGGCCTCGACCTGTCGTACGCGCCGCCGTTCTCGCCGGTGTGGGACCCCGTGCTGGTCGCCGCCCGCAAGGTCGCGGGGGCCGTGGCCGGCGCCGGCTGAGGACGCCTGCTGTACGCCCCACCTGTTCACCAGCTCGAAACAATGGGGTCATCGCCAGGAAACAGCCTTTCGTCATGCTGTCGTCCCATGGAGATCGACAGTGGTAACACAGCGTGGGTACTGACCTCAGCGGCGCTCGTGCTGTTCATGACGCCGGGGCTGGCCTTCTTCTACGCCGGCATGGTGCGTTCCAAGAACGTGCTCGGCATGCTGATGCAGAACTTCTTCTCCCTGGGCCTGGTGAGCGTGCTGTGGGCAGCAGTCGGTTTCAGCCTCGCCTTCGGTGACGGGGGCGGCTTCATCGGCAACTTCGACTTCGCCGGGCTGAAGGACCTGGGCGATGCCGCCCTCACTCTTCCTGGCTACGTCAAGACCGGCGACGTGGACCTCGCCCTCACCATCCCCCCCATCGCCTTCGCCGGCTACCAGATGATGTTCGCGGTGATCACGCCTGCCCTCATCACCGGTGCCACCGCCGACCGGATGAAGTTCGCCGGCTGGGCCGCCTTCCTGGCCCTGTGGCTGGTGCTGGTGTACTCGCCGGTCGCCCATTGGGTCTTCAGCCCCACCGGCTGGTTGTTCAAGAGGGGAGCGCTCGACTTCGCCGGCGGCACCGTCGTCCACATCAATGCCGGCATCGCCGCCCTCGCCGTGGTGCTCGTTCTCGGCAAGCGCAAGGGCTGGCCCCGCGAGGCCATGCCGCCCCACTCACTGCCCCTCACGCTCCTCGGGACCGGGATCCTCTGGTTCGGCTGGATCGGCTTCAACGCCGGGTCCGCGCTGGGTGCCAACGCCCTCGCCGCCCAGGCCCTGGTGAACACCCACCTGGCCGCCGCCGCCGGCATGCTCGGCTGGCTCATCGTGGAGAAGCTCAAAGACGGCAAGGCCACCACCCTCGGCGGCGCCTCCGGGGCCGTCGCCGGCCTCGTCGCCATCACCCCCTGCGCCGGCTTCGTCGGTGGTATGGCGCCCTTGGTCATCGGCTTCATCGCCGGCGTGGTCTGCTTCCTCGCCATCCAGCTCAAGTACAAGTTCGGCTACGACGACAGCCTCGACGTCATCGGCGTCCACCTGGTCGGCGGGATCGCCGGCTCGCTGCTGCTCGGCTTCTTCGCCGACACCAAGGTCAACGCTCTCGGGTTCGACGGCGTGTTCTTCGGCGGCGGCGCCGACCTCCTCAGCGACCAGCTCGTTGCCGTGGGCGCCACCATCGTCTTCTCCGGCGTTCTCTCCTTCGTCATCGCCAAGGTGGTGGACGCCGTGATCGGCCTACGGGTCAAGGAGGACGAGGAGATGGCCGGACTGGACACCACACAGCACGCCGAGACGGCCTACAACCTGGGCGACCTCGGCTCGATGGGAAGGATCGGATGAAGCTCGTCACCGCCATCATCAAGCCGTTCAAGCTGGACGACGTCAAGAACGCCCTGAAGGCCATGGACGTTCAGGGAATGACCGTCTCGGAGGTGCAGGGCTTCGGGCGCCAACGGGGGCACACCGAGGTGTACCGCGGTGCCGAGTACACGGTCGACTTCGTGCCCAAGGTCAGGATCGAGGTGCTGTCCGACGACGTCGACGTGGCCAGGGTCGTGGAGGCCATCTCCGCCGCGGCTCGCACCGACAAGATCGGTGACGGGAAGATCTGGGTCTCGGACCTCGACAGCGTCACCCGGATACGCACCGGGGAGATGGGCTCCGACGCTCTCTGAGCGGCCTCAGCTGGTTGCCGAGGATGGCCCGGTGGGAAGGGCCTTCTGTCGCGCCTACACCGAGCTGGCCGACCGCTGGTTGACGGGCATCCTCAGCGACGAGCCCGGAGTTGCCGTGGTCGCCGTCGGCGGTTACGGCAGGGGCGAGCTGTGCCCCGGCAGCGACCTCGACGTCGTGCTCGTGCACAGCGGCCGCAAGGGGATTCAGCAGGTGGCCGAGCGGCTCTGGTACCCGATCTGGGACGCCGGGGTGGGCCTGGACCACAGCGTGCGCACGGTCAAGGAGGCGCTGGCCGTCGCCGGTGCCGACCTCAAGGCCGCCCTCGGGCTCCTCGACGCCAGGATGGTCGCCGGCGACGCCGAGCTGGCCGCCGGTCTCGCTGCCGGCGCCCGTCAGCAGTGGCGCAAGGGGGCAAAGCGCTGGCTGCCGGAGCTGGCCGACCTGGTGGAGGCGCGCCATGCCCAGTTCGGTGAGGTCGCCTTCCTGCTCGAGCCGGAGCTGAAGGAGGGCCGGGGAGGACTGCGGGACGTGCACGCCCTCCGGGCCGCGGCCCTGGCCACCGAGGTGCTCGATGCCGGCAACGACACCCTGAGCGAGCCCCACGACGTACTTCTGGGGGTGCGGGTCGAGCTGCACCGGGCCACCGGCAAGGCTTCGGACCGCCTCCTGCTCCAGGAGCAGGACCGCGTGGCTGCGGTGCTCGACTATGCCGACGCCGATGCCCTCATGGCCGCCGTGTCCGCCGCGGCCCGCACCATCGCCTGGTGCAGCGACGACGGCTGGCGCCGGGTGAAGGCGCCCGTGGCCGCTGGCCGGAGCCGGTCCGTCGGCGGCGAGCGCCCGGTCGGCCCGGGGCTGGCGTTGATCGACGGCGAGGTTGCGCTGGCCGCCACCGCGGACCCCGCCGGCGATCCCGCCCTCGTACTGCGGGCCGCCGCCGCCGCCGCCGAGCTGGGCACCTGGCTGGCCCGGAGCGCGCTGGACCGCCTGGCCACGGAGGGGGCGGCTCTGCCCGACCCGTGGCCCGAGGCTGCCCGCAACGCCCTGGTCGCCCTGCTCGGCACCGGCCGCGCCGCCATCCCCGTGCTCGAGGCACTCGACCAGCGGTGCCTCCTCACGAGGATCCTCCCGGAATGGGAGGCGGTGCGCAGCCGCCCTCAGCGCAACGCCTACCACCGCTTCACCGTCGACCGCCATCTCTGTGAGGCCGCGGCCAATGCGGCGGCCCTGACCCGCCGTGTCGCCCGCCCGGACCTGCTCCTCGTCGGCGCCCTGCTGCACGACATCGGCAAGGGCTACCCCGGCGACCACACGGACGTCGGCGTGGAGATGATGGCGCGCATGGGCGCCCGGCTCGGCTTCCCGCCGGCCGACGTGGAGGTCCTCGTGAGCCTGGTGCGCCACCATCTCCTCCTGCCCGACATCGCTACCCGCCGCGACCTCGACGATCCCGCCACCGTCGCCGCGGTGGCCGAAGCAGTGGGCGACCGGGACACCTTGGAGCTCCTGGCCGCGCTCACCGAAGCCGACGGCCTGGCCACGGGCCCTTCGGCCTGGGGGCCCTGGAAGGCCGGCCTGGTCGACGATCTCGTCGCCCGCACCGCTCGCTGGCTCGAAGGCCACCGCACGCCCGAGACGCCGGCGCTCCCAGGCCCCGAGCACCGGGCCGCCATGGCCCGGGGCCTGGTAGAGGTCGTGGTCGAGGGCAACCGCGTCACCGTCGTCGCCCCGGACCGGCCGGGCCTGTTCTGCCGGGTGGCGGGAACGCTGGCCCTGCACGGGCTCGACGTGCGAACGGCGGCCGCGGCCAGCGAGGAGTCCATGGCCGTCGAGGTGTTCGAGGTCGAGCCCGCCTTCGCCAAGGCGCCCAACTGGACCAGGGTGAGGGCCGACGTGGAGCGGGCCCTGATGGGCCGGCTGTCGCTGGAGGCACGGCTGGCCGACCGGGTCCGGGCCTATGCCGGCCGCTCCCGGCCCAGCGCACCTGGTCCTGCCGAGCCGAGGGTGACGTTCGACAACGGCGCCTCGGCGGTGGCGACTGTCGTGGAGGTGAGGGCGCCCGACAGCATCGGCGTGCTGTACCGGATCACCCGCGCCCTGGCCGACTGCGACCTGGACGTGCGCTCGGCCAAGGTCTCAACTCTGGGCCACGAGGTGGTCGACGCCTTCTACGTGACCGATGCCGCCGGCGCCAAGGTCGTCGACGGTGAGCACCTGGCGGAGATCGAGAAGGCGGTGTTGGCCGAGCTCACCCGCGCCCGCCACTGAAAGTTCGTCCCCCAGAATCCACGACGCGTCGCTTACCGTGTGGAGCGATGGCTGAGGACGCGGCGCGAGCGGTGACGGCCCAAGACCTCCTCCGCTGGAGCGAGGCCCTGTCGGGGATCGCCCGCACCGCCCTCGGCTTCACCGTCAACCTCTACGAGCGTGAGCGTTTCGAGGAGGTCATGAAGGTGGCCGCCGACATCCGGGTATCGGCTGGGCACGAGATGGAGAGCGAGGTGCTGGTCGAGGAGTGGCTCGAGGCGGTGGGCGAGGGGGTCCCCGGCTACGTGACACCGAAGATCGCCGTGGGGGCGGTGGTGGGCAACGAGGCCAATGAGTTGCTCCTGGTCAAGCGAAGCGACTCCGGCGTTTGGCTGTACCCCACGGGCTGGGCCGACGTGGGGTATTCCGCTTCCGAGGTGGTGGTGAAGGAGGTGTGGGAGGAGACGGGCATCGCCGTCGAACCCATCCGGCTGATCGCCGTGCTCGACGGCTTGCGCCGGGGCTTCACCTCGATCCCCCTGTACTCGCTGGTGTTCCACTGCCGCCCCACCGGTGGCGAGCTGAAGGCCCACCCACTCGAGTGTGCCGACCTCGGCTGGTTCGCCGAGGACGCGCTCCCCAGCCCGATGGTGGGAGCCGAGCAATGGGCCCCGTCGGCGTTCGCCGCCATACGGGGGGAGCCCGTGGAGGTGCTGTTCGACCTGCCCCGTCAACCGCCGTGGCGGGAATCGCCGGTCATCTGACCCGGTCACCTAGCCAGCTGGCGGAGGAGGGCGGCGACGATGGACACCCGCCCCGCCTTCCGCTCCCACTCGGCGGCGATGACCTCGTGGTCCACCAGCCCGGCGCCATCGGGGGCGATACCGAGGGCCTCGGCGGCCGATGCCCTCAGCAGGGACGGCTCCGTCTCCTCGCCATGGGCGGGGAAGGCCTCCAGGCCCTCCCACAGCTCCTCGGGCGCCTCCGGTGGTGCCTGCCCCAGCGCAATGGCAAGGGCCACACCCGGGAAGAGGTCATATGTCCCGGTCCCCGCCGGCCGCTGGAACCCCGGTACCGGGTGGAGCCGCCACTCGAGGGTGATCCCGCCGGGGCCGTCGTCACGCAGCCAGACCTGGGAGCCGTTGACGTAGGCGTCGAGAGGCTCGCCGAAGCGGTCGTCGAGAGCGACGACCAGCTCCGGGCTGATCCGCCAGACGCACGTCGGGACCAGCCGGGGGGCCACGCGCGCAACAGTACGGGCCGGTCTGCACGATGATCAGCTGATGCCTTTTCGCCGCAGCCTCCGCCGGAGCCTCACCGGGTTGGCCCTGGCCGCCCTGCTGGCCGGGGCCTGTGCCGGCGACGGCGACAGTGACAGCCGATCCTCCGCCGGCGTCACCACGTCGACCACCAAGGCCCCGCCGGGCACCACGGCGACGACCACTTCTCCTCCGCCGGCACCGTCCACCACCACGGCGCCGGCCACGACGGCGGCGCCGCCGCCGGCAAGGTCGGCGGCACCAGCCCCTGCCCCGGCCGGCGCCGCCAGCTGCCCGGCCATTCCCCCTCGGGCGGCACCGAGGCCCGACCGGCCCCGCTACCGGTTGAAGGTCGACGTCAAGCCGGTGGGCAACGTGGTGGAGGGCGAGGTCGCCGTCCGCTTCGTCCCCGACCTTCCCACCGACCGTCTGGTGTTCCGTCTCTGGGCCAACGCGCCGCGCACGGCCCGCGCCGGTGCCCGCCTCGACGTGGGCGGCGTCTCCGTGGGCGGGCGTGCAGTGGACGCGGTGATGGAGACGCCCACGATGTTGGTCGCCCGACCGGGCGGCACGCTGGCCGCCAACCAGCCGCTGGACATCGTCGTTCCCTGGCGCCTCACGCTGCCGGGCGCGGCCGAGGACCGCATCTCCCGGAGCGGCGACGCCATCCGCCTGGGCTCCTTCTTCCCGATCCTGGCATGGGAGCCCGGTTTCGGGTGGGCCGTCGAGCCCGCCACCGGCGGCTTCGCCGAGGCGTCGGCGGCCATCACCGCCGACTTCGACGCCACCGTCAGCGTCCCCGCCGGCCTGGACGTCCTGGCCACCGGCACATCCTCGGGCGCCGGCCGGTGGACGGCGAGCGCGGTGCCGGATTTCGCCCTCACCGTCGGCCGCTTCACCACGGCCACGGCCACCGTCAATGCCCCCCAGCCCGTCCAGGTGACCGTCGGCGTGCACGCCGGCATCGGGGAGTCACCGGCGGCGTACCTCTCCCGCGTCACCCGCTCGCTGGAGGATCTCGGCCGCCGCTACGGCCCCTACCCCTGGCCCTCCTACAGCCTGACGATCACTCCTGCCCTCAGTGGCGGGATCGAGTACCCCATGCACGTCTTCCAGGGCCCGGGCACGATGACCCGGACCACCCCCCACGAGGTCGCCCACATGTGGTTCTACGGGCTGGTCGGCAACAACCAGGGCCGCGACCCCTGGCTGGACGAGGGCCTGGCCAGTTACGCCGAGGCCCGCCTGGAGAACACCCTCGCCTCGTTCCGTTCACGAGCCATCCCCGCCGCCGGCCGTAACCGCCTCGGGGAGCCCATGACCTTCTGGGAGCCCCGCCAGTCCGTCTACTACCGCAGCGTCTACGTCCAGGGGGCCCAGGCTCTCGCCGCGCTGGGCGATCCCGACCTGGTCGACTGCGCTCTCCGGGTCTACGTGGCCCGCAACTCCTACCGCGTGGCCCGCCCCGCCGACCTCGTGGACGCCGCCCGATCAGTCTTCCCCAACGCCGCAGACGTCCTGGCCGGCTACGGCGTGCGCCCCTGATCACCGCACTTGTTCGTCCCCAGATCGCATCGCCGCTCATCGTGCCGACGGGCTGTGGGGCCCGCCCGCCCGATGACGCGTGCCAGCCGACGCGCTAAAAGCTTCATCGTCGGGGTTCGACCTGTGGCCGTGGCGCGGCCGGTTGGGCCGAGTCAAAAGGAAGGGGTGTCGTGGCAATCAAGGTGGACCGAGCCCTCCTGAGCCGGATGAAGGAAGACCCCGGCAGCATCGTGATCCAGGTGCAGGACGCGCCGGATCCGGTGATGGCGGCCGATGCCCTGGAGCGCGCCCGAGGCGAGATTGGGGCGCTGGACGGTGGCTGGCAGTCCGCCTATGGGCTTAGCCCGGGCGATCGCAACGGTCCGAAGTCGATCTCGCCGGTCATGCCGGCGGGCAGCGGGCCCCTTGTCATCATCGACGGCGGGGGGACGCCCTACGAGCTGTTGCGTACCATCCCCGACATCGTGGTTCGCCACCTCGAGGCCGCCGGGGTGGACCGAGCCCGCATCGCCACGGCGACCAAAGCCGGACCGATGTACGAGTTCGCCGAAGCACCCCGTGGCGTGACTCTCACCCTTTATCCACCCGCCCCCCATGTCCATCGCCAGTGGGCGCAGGCCCCGCTCGAGTGGGTAGAAGCAGCCTGGGACTGGGCGAGCAGTGGACTTCAGCCCGACGACACAGTTTGGGCGGCCATCGTGTCGACTCAGTTCCAGCTCACGGTCGGGGGCGTGGTCGGGTTCTTCGAGCAGTGCCGCCGGCGCCGGGCCAGTCGCTGCCACGTCATGGCCGGCGACCCCCAAACCCGGGTGAGGTCGACGGGGGCCAACTTCTACAGCGAGGCGCCCAATGTCATCGTGGGCGCTGGCGGCCCCTCCACCACGGACGCCGAGCTGGTGGAACTGGTGGAGCAGCTCAAGGACCTCGCTCGCCCTTTTGCCGCCGATCTCGGCTTGGCGTTCATCAGCATCCATGCCACCTGCTCGGGCCTGCTTGGCGGGCCCGATCCCATGACGGAGTGGGACACTTGGCTCGGGGGCGAGCAATCCGGGAGCATCACCCCCTTGTGCGACGAGTTCGTCTTCGACGCCTACCCCTGGCAGATACTCGGCCCGGGGCATCTGGCCCGACTCGGGGGGCGGCTGCCGGGGGCGCGCCCGCTTGCCGGCGGCAGGGTGGAACTCGCCATCGGTGACCCGCTGGCGTGGATAGTAGACCCTTCGGAGAGCCAGTGCACAGATCCACGGACGCGGCTCTTCAGGTCTCGGGACCCGGACGTGCCGAGATCGGCCAGAGAACTGCTATCTGGCTGTTTGCCCAGGCGAGGTGATACAAGCGGCTTGATGGCTGCCCGCTACGCCGAACATCAAGAGGAGTAACGGCCTGTAGTCGTGATCGAGGAGGTATGGCGTCGGCGCCTCAGTCCGGCGGTTGCTCGCGCAGGAAGCGCTCGGCCTCGGCGGCCAAGCTTCCGGTGGGCGGCGGCCAGGCCAGCTGGCCGGCGCCACCCTCGCCGTCGACCAGCCGGTCCTCGTCGGCCAGGTTGTCCTCCAGCTGGCGCACGTAGGCGGCGAGGTCGTCGTCGTCCTCGACCACCTCGTCGACCTGGCGGTCGTAGGCGGCGGCCGCCACCTCCAGCTCGATTGTGGTGGTCGGGGTCCCGAAGAGCTCACCCACCCTCTCCACCAGGGCCAGCGCCGCCCGCGGCGAAGGTGTGGCCGAGAGGTAGTGGGGGACGGTGGCCCACAGCGAGGCCGAAGGGATGCCGGCCCTCCCGAAGGCGTCCTGGAGCACCCCGACGATGCCCGTGGGGCCTTCGTAGCGGGAGTGCTGAAGGCCGAGCCGGGCCACGAGCTCGGCGTCGGCCGCGGTGCCGGTCACCCGCACGGGATGAGTGTGAGGCACGTCGGCCAGCAGGGCGCCGAGGGTGACGGCCAGGTCCACCTCGAGCACCCTGGCCACCTCGACGAGGGCCTCGGTGTAGGTGCGCCAGCGCAGTTGGGGCTCGGTCGCATGGAGGAAGATCACCGGTCGAGGTGAGCCCGGGGGCTTGGCCACCCACAGCTCCCCCTCGGGCCAGACGACCTCGCGGGTGACCCCCTCGCGCAGCCTGACCTGCGGGCGGGTGGAGGTGAAGTCGTAGAACTCCTCCGGGTCGATGGACCCGAACCGCCGGGCATCCCAGGACGCGGCCAGGAACCGAGCGGCCACCGACGCGGCGTCGCCGGCGTCGTTCCAGCCCTCGAAGGCGGCGATCAGCACCGCCGGGCCCACCTGGGGCCGGTCGTCCCAGCGCACCGCGTCCATTCCCCGAAGCTACCCGCCGGCCATGCCGCCGTAGCCTTGGAGGGTGATCGCGCTCGACCGGTTCTCCCCTGTCACCAGGGCCTGGTTCCGCTCGACCTTCGAGGCGCCCACGCCAGCCCAGGAGCAGGGGTGGGAGGCCATCAGCCAGGGCCGCTCGGCCCTGGTGCTGGCGCCGACAGGGTCCGGGAAGACCCTCGCCGCCTTCCTCTGGGCTCTCGACCGCCTCCTCACCTCCCCTACCCCCACCGACGAGGCGTCCCGTTGCCGGGTGCTCTACGTGTCGCCCCTCAAGGCCCTGACCTACGACGTCGAGCGCAACCTGCGGGCCCCGCTGGCGGGGATCGCCCTGGAGGCGGAGCGGGTCGGTTGGCAGCCGACAGCGGTGAAGGTCGCCACCCGGACCGGAGACACCCCGGCTCGAGACCGGCGGGACATCGCCCGGCACCCGCCGGACATCCTCATCACCACGCCCGAATCGCTGTACCTCATCCTGACGTCAGCGGCCCGATCGGTGCTGGCGTCGGTGGAGCTGGTCATCGTGGACGAGGTCCACGCCGTGGCCGCCACCAAGCGGGGGACCCACCTGGCCCTGTCGCTGGAGCGGCTCGAGTGCCTGGTCCGGCAGTCGGGGCGCGGATCGCCTCAGTGGATCGGCCTGTCGGCGACCCAGCGCCCGCTCGACGAGCTGGCCCGTTTCCTCGGCGGGCGTGACGTCGCCACCGGCCAGTTCCGCCCGGTGACCGTGGTGGACGCCGGCACCCGCAAGTCGCTGGACCTGCGCATCGTCGTGCCCGTGGAGGACATGGCCGAGCTGGGCAAGCCCATTGTGCGCCTCGGGCCTGGTGGCGACGAGCTACCCGTCCTCTCCGGGCCGGCCGCCGGCGACCCCGAGACCCGAACGTCGATCTGGCCTTCGGTCCACCCCGTCCTGCTCGACCTCATCCGGGCCCACACCTCGACCCTGGTCTTCGTCAACTCCCGCCGTCTGGCCGAGCGCCTGTCGGCCCGGCTGAACGAGCTGGCCGGGGAGGAGCTGGTCCGCGCCCACCACGGCTCGATCGCCCGGGAGCAGCGCCTGGAGATCGAGGACGCGCTCAAGGCGGGGAAGCTGCCCGCTCTTGTCGCCACGTCCTCGCTCGAGCTCGGGATCGACATGGGTGCCATCGACCTGGTCGTGCAGGTCGAGGCACCGTCTTCGGTCGCCAGCGGGCTGCAGCGGGTGGGCCGCGCCGGCCACGGCGTGGGCCAGCCCTCCAAGGGCCGCATGTTCCCCAAGTTCCGGGGTGATCTGCTGGTGGCATCGGTGGTGGCGGCCAGGATGCGGGAGGGGCTCATCGAGGAGACGGTGGTGCCCCGCAACCCCCTCGACGTGCTGGCCCAGCAGGTCGTGGCCATGGTGGCGGTGGAGGAGCTCACCGTGGACGCGCTGGCCGAGGTGGTCGCCGGCGCCCATCCTTTCGCCGCCCTCACCCGGGCGGCCCTCGAGGGCGTGCTCGACATGCTGGCCGGCCGGTACCCGTCGGACCAGTTCGCCGAGCTCCGCCCCCGCATCGTCTGGGACCGCGCCGCCGGGACGGTGCGAGCCCGCCCGGGGGCCCGCATGCTCGCCGTCACCAGCGGCGGCACCATCCCCGACCGCGGGCTGTTCGGTGTCTACACGCCCGGCCCGGACGGTACCAGGGTGGGTGAGCTGGACGAGGAGTTCGTCTACGAGAGCCGCCCGGGCGAGACCTTCCTGTTGGGCGCCACCACCTGGCGCATCGAGGACATCACCCGCGACCGCGTGCTGGTGACGCCGGCGCCGGGCCAGCCGGGCAAGATGCCGTTCTGGCACGGCGACCAGATCGGCCGGCCCTACGAGCTCGGCAGGGCCATCGGGGCCTTCCTCGGCGAGGTGGACGAGTGGCCCGATGAGCGCCTGGCCGCCGAGTGCGGGCTCGACCCGCTGGCCGTGCGCAACCTGCGGGCCTATCTGGACGAGGAGCGTGAGGCCACCGGCGGCGTCCTCCCCACCGATCGCCAGCTCGTGGTGGAGCGCTTCCGGGACGAGCTCGGCGACTGGCGGGTGTGCGTGCTGTCGACCTTCGGTGCCCGGGTGCACGCCCCCTGGGCCCTGGCCATCGAGGCCCGCATCCGCGACCGGTTCGGAGTGGAGGTCCAGGCCATCTGGTCCGACGACGGGATCGTGGTGCGCCTGCCGGAGGCCGACGACGCTCCACCGGTCGAGTCGGTCCTCCTCGACCCCGAGGAGGTCGAGGAGCTGGTGGTCTCCCAGGTCGGCTCCTCGGCCCTGTTCGCCTCCCGCTTCAGGGAGAACTCGGCGAGGGCACTGCTGCTGCCCCGCCGCCGCCCAGGCTCGAGGACGCCGCTGTGGCAGCAGCGCCAGAAGGCGGCCGACCTGCTCTGCGTGGCCTCGGGCTATGGCGAGTTCCCGATCCTGCTCGAGACTTACCGGGAGTGCCTCCGGGACGTGTTCGACCTGCCCGCCCTCGTCTCGATCATGACCGACATCCGATCGCGCAGGCTCCGGGTGGCCTCGGTGGACACCGCGCTGCCGTCACCGTTCGCATCGTCCCTCGCCTTCTCCTACGTGGCCTCCTTCATGTACGAGGGAGATGCGCCCCTGGCCGAGCGCCGGGCCCAGGCGCTCACGTTGGACCGGCGCATGCTGGCCGAGCTGGTCGGCTCGGACGAGCTTCGTGAGCTGATCGACCCCACCGCCCTGGCCGACCTGGAGGCCGACCTCCAGGCCCTCGACGAACGTCGCTGGGCCCGTTCGACCGACGCCGCATCCGATCTGCTGCGCCGCCTGGGCGACCTGTCGGAGGCCGAGCTCGACGCCCGCTGCGACCGTTCCTACGCCGGTGACCTACGCCGGGACCGGCGGGCGGTGGAGGTACGCATCGCCGGCGAAGCCCGCCTCATCGGCGCCGAGGACGCCGGTCGCTACCGCGACGCCCTCGGAGTGTCACCGCCGGCGGGAGTGCCCGACGCCTTCCTCGAGCCGGTGCCGGACGCCCTCGACCAGCTGGTGCGCCGTTGGGCCCGCACCCACGGGCCCTTCACACCGGCCGAGCCGGGCGCCCGCTTCGGAGTCCCGGTCGATCTGATCGAGACCGTCCTGGTCCGGCTCGCCGCCGCGGGAACCCTCGTCCACGGTGACTTCCGCCCCGACGGCACCGAGCGTGAGTGGTGCGACGGCGAGGTCCTGCGGGTGCTGCGCCAGCGTTCGCTGGCCGCGCTGCGCCGGGAGGTCGAGCCAGTGGCGGCGGAGACGCTGGTGCGCTTCCTGCCCGCCTGGCACGGCGTCGGGGTCGCCCGTGGCGGCCTCGACCGCACCTTCGAGGTGGTCGGACAGCTGCAGGGCCTGGCCATCCCGGCCAGCGTGCTCGAGAGCGACGTGCTGGCTTCTCGGGTCCGGGGGTACTCACCCCAGCTGCTCGACGAGCTCCTCGTCGCCGGCGAGGTGATGTGGCTGGGCGCCGGTCCCCTGGGGAGGTCCGACGGCAAGGTGGTGCTGCTGCTGCGGGGGAGCCCGGTCATCCGTGCCCTGCCGGCGGGGGACCACCCCGATTGCGAGGAGCACGACCGGCTCCGGGAGATGCTGGGCCGGCGGGGCGCCTGCTTCTTCCGTGACCTGGTCGGGCCTGCTCACGACGATGCCGGCACCCTGGAGTCGTTGTGGGACCTGGTCTGGGCCGGCGAGGTCACCAACGACTCCTTCGCGCCGGTGCGGGCGCTTGCCTCGGGTGCTCGTCGCAGAGGGCGCGGGAAGGGCCGCGGAGGAGGGGGCGCCGGAGGCCGGTCCCGGCCCCGCCTGGGCCACCTGGGCGTGCTCGGCCCACCGAAAGCCCAGGGGCGCTGGTCCCTCGTCGATCGTGACGACGAAGGCGGGGCCACCCCTACCGAGGCGGCCGCGGCCTTGGCCGCCGCGCTGCTCGACCGTCACGGGGTTCTCACCCGGGAGGCGGTGCGCGGCGAGGGGGTGCCGGGCGGTTTCGCCGGCATCTACCCCGTGCTGAGGGCCATGGAGGAGGGGGGGCGGGCCCGCCGGGGGTACTTCATTGCCGGCCTCGGCGGCGCCCAGTTCGCGCTGCCGGGAGCCGTGGACCGCCTGCGGGCCGCCCGTGACGAGGCACCCCTGCTCCAACGCGCTGAAAAAGGCGGCGCCAGGGCGCCGGTCTCGTCACTCAGGACGGCAGGGTTGGTGCTCGCCGCCACCGACCCCGCCAACCCGTTCGGGCTCTGCCTGCCGTGGCCTGTCGCCGGGCTCAAGCGGGTGGCCGGAGCCCATGTCGTGTTGGTCGAGGGGATGCCGAGCCTCTACGCCGAGCGGGGAGAGAAGCGCCTCGTCGCTCTCCGCCCCTACGACGGGACGTGGGAGGAGCCCGCCATCGCCGCCCTGGCCGCCCGCGCCGCCCGCCTGACCGTCGGCCATGTGGACCCCGAGCTCGAGCCCGCCCTCGTCGCCGCCGGCTTCGTCCCCACCCCGAGAGGCATGACCCGCTATGCCTGAGGGGGACACCATCTTCCGTGCCGCACGATCGTTGCGGCAGTGGATCGGAGGGCGGGAGATCACCGCGGCCCGTTCGCAAAGGGCGCGGGTCCCGCCCGAGCGACTGGTGGGCCAGACGGTGGATGCCGTGGAGGCGAGGGCCAAGCACCTGCTCATCCGCCTCTCCTCCGGCGAGGTCGTGCACACGCACATGCGGATGACCGGCTCGTGGCACGTCTACAGCCAGGGGGAGAGGTGGCGGAAGCCGGGCTGGCAGGCCCGGCTGGTCCTCGAGACCGGGAATCGGCTGGCCGTCTGCTTCGAGGCGCCGGTCGTGGAGCTGCTGGGGCCGGGCGAGGAGAGCCGGCATCCCTCGCTCTCGTCGCTGGGCCCCGATGTCCTGGTGGATCCCCTGGACCTGGACGAGGTGCGCCGGCGGGCCTCCGAACGGTCTCCCGACACGCCCATAAGCGTGCTTCTACTGGACCAACAGGTCGTCTCCGGCATCGGCAACATCTACAGGTGCGAGGCGCTGTTCGCCCGGCGGGCCCATCCGTGGACGGCCCGATCCGAGATCACCGACGACGAGCTGGACGAGCTGGTCATCACGGCCTCGCGGCTCATGCGGGCCAATCTCGAACCGGCACGGGGGTTCGGCCGGGAATTCGGCCGCGGGGTCAGCGGGCCCCAGGTCTACGGGCGGAGCGGGCGCCCTTGTGCCCGGTGCCAGGCCTCGATCGAGGTGGCCACGATCGGCGACGAGCCCCGCCCCGTGTGGTGGTGCCCCCGATGCCAGCCCGGCGGGACATAGACCCCGAGCAGCTCCCCGTCTAGCCGGCGTTCGACATCGCCCGCGGTTCCGACCACGCCGACGGAGGCGCCAGCAGCGTGGTCGCCAGCGCCACGGCCTCCAGCTTGGAGTGGACTCCCAGCTTGCAGAGCAGGTTCTGGATGTGGGTGCGCGTGGTGGAGTACCGGACACCCATCTCCCGGGCCAGGGTGGCGGTGTCCTGGCCCTGGACGAGCCGCTCCAGCACCTCCCTCTCCCGCGCCGTGAGGAAGCACAGGGCGTCCCTGGGGGATGTGACCGCGTACTCTCCGTTGCCGCCGGAGCGCCCGCTGCCGCTGCCGTTGCCGTGCCCGTTCCCGTTCCCGTTCGTGATCCCGTCGAAGACGGCGCCGGCGCCGGCGCCCACCTCGTTCAGCTTGGACAGGATGTCGGACAGGGTCCTGCGCTTGCTCAGGAAGGCGGTCGCTCCGGCCTGCTTGGCCCGCTGGGCGGCACCCAGAGATCTCGAGCCGCTGAGAACGACTATGCGGGTGCTGGGGGAGGACGCGTGGGCGGTGGCGATGGCCTCGGCGCCGTCGCCCTCCGGGAAGTCCATCTCGGTGATGCAGAGGTGGGGCTTGTGCATCACGACGGCCGACGATCCCTCGGCGTGCGTGAAGGTGCAGGCCACCACCTGATGGCCGTCGTTCTTGAGCACCATTCCGAGGGTGTCGGCGAAGATCCGGTGGCTGTCGCAGATCACGATGCGCATTTGTCGTCCTTCACATCTCGTTTGTCCGACCATGTCGTTTGGGCCATGAGACGGCCGCGGACGGCGGGCTCAGCGCCGTCTCGGCCGGGAGCGGTGGGCAGCACGAGGGTGACGGCGGCACCTCCGAGATCGGACTCGCCGATCTCCAGATGCCCCCCGTGCTCAGCGGCCACCCCATCGGCGATGTCGAGCCCGAGCGACGCGCTCCCCGGGCTCCCGTACCCGAAGCCGGGGCCGTCGTCGTGCACTTCCAGGCGGACGTGGTCCTCGGCCGTCGTGACCCGTAGGCACACCTGACCGTTCGGGCCCGTCGCCCTGCAGGCGTTGTCCAGCAGGTTGAGCACAGCCCTGCGCAGGTCGACGGCGTCGCCGTCGACGAAGGCCTTCACCGCCGCCGCGGTCACCGGCCGTCCTGCGGCCAACTCGGCCGATTCGGCGACCGACGCGACAAGGTCGTGGACAGCGACGCGGGCCCACGGGTGCCCCTGGGGATCGACGATGCGGCGGCAGAGCCGGTTCAGCTCCTCGACCTGGTCCCTGATCTTCGACAGGCACCGTTGCACCGGCTCCGGGACGTCGGGTTGGCGATCGGCGGTGGCGACGAGGGCACCGATCGCCGCCAGCGGCTGGCGCAGGTCGTGGGCGACCCCGCGGGGCGACGTCTGCAAAGGTGCCGAGAAGAGGCCACCTTCCCGACCGAACCTCATCTTGTCTGTTGTCCTGGTCACCCAGCCACGTTCCTTGTTCGGGAGCGCTTCCCGCGCCCAACTGCCGAACTGCCCCTCACTCGCACTGCCCCTCACCTCGAACTGCCCCAACTGGTGAACCGCCCCAACTCCTGCAACCGCGTCAGTCTCTTACCGACGAGTTGCCTTCTGGCTGTCGCTGCATCTGCCCATCACACCGTCTACGTAAACCCGGCGCGTGGCGATCATAACCACTCATGGCCCTAAAAGCCACCTGATTGTGACGGTGTGTGGCAAAACTAATTGGCCGTTGTGGTGAAGCTACCCTGACCCCCGCAGGACCCGTAGCCACGGTACCGCGAAGAAAGGAGGCTGAGGCCCCTGCAGCAGGCGTACAATCGTGGCGTGGTGAGCGTCCTTCTCGCCGACGATCACCAGGTTTTCGCCGAGGCCGTGGGCCAGCTGCTCCAGTCCGAGCCGGACCTCGTGGTGGTCGGCCACGCCGTGTCCTCGGCCGGCACCGAGAAGCTCCTCGACGCCGAGCAGGTCGACGTGCTCCTCGTGGACCTGGAGCTGGACCAGGAGAGTGGCATCGAGCTCTTGTCGCGCGTCCACAAGGACCGACCGGAGATCGCCATCGTGGTCCTCAGCTGCCACGACGGGGCCGATGTCGTCATCGAGGCCCTTCGTGCCGGCGCGCTCGCCTACGTGAGCAAGGACGCGTCGTTCGAAGAGCTGCTCCTGGCCGTGAGGGCGGCGGTGAGGGGGGAGAACTGGATCCCGCAGCGCCTGCTGGGCCCGGTGCTGGGCCGGCTGCTGCACCCCTCGGACCCCCGCAACGAAGCAGAGGCCCGCCTCGCCTCACTCTCCAGCCGGGAATGGGAGGTCCTCGAGTGCCTGGTCAGTGGCATGACGAAGGCGACGATCGGGACGAAGCTCTTCCTGTCCCCCAACACCGTGCGGACCCACATCCGGAACCTGCTGGCCAAACTCGAGGTGCACTCCAGCCTGGAGGCAGTGGGCCTGGCCCTGCGGGCGGGAGTTCGCCCCCAGCGTCCCGACCAGGAGCCGGTGCTTCCTTCGTCCTCCAGGGCGGACGGTGCCCCGGAACGGGCGGTGCCGTCGGCCAGCTGAGCCGGCCTCCGCCAGGGCCAGGAGCCGGGCGGCGGGTCCCTAACCTCGGCGGGTGACAGCAGCACGGCGCCGCTTGCTGATCGACCTCACGCCACTGCGTGAGTCCCGCGACTTCCGCATCCTGTTCGCCGGCCAGATCGTGTCGTTCTTCGGCAGCCAGCTCACCGTGGTCGCCGTCCCCTTCCAGGTCTTCCTGATCACCGGATCGTCATTGCAGGTCGGTCTGGTCAGCCTGGCCCAACTCGTGCCGCTGATCGTGGGCTCGCTCATCGGCGGCGCCATGGCCGACAGCACCGACCGCCGGCGCCTCCTCCTCTGGATGCAGGTCGTCCTCGGTGTCGTCACCATCGGGCTGGCCGTGAACGCCTCGCTGGACCGGCCGGCGCTGTGGCCGTTGTACGTGCTCCCCGCCCTGGCCGCCGGGTTCTCGGGGATCGACAAGCCGGCCCGCAACGCGGCCATCCCGGGCCTGCTCAGGCGCCAGTCCCTGCCTGCTGCGTACGCCCTGTGGCAGGTGCAGTACCAGGTGGGCTTCCTGCTCGGCCCGGCGCTGGCGGGCCTGCTCCTGGCCGGCTTCGGCCTGGCCACCGTGTACTGGATCGACGTCGCCACCTTCGCCGTCGCCTTCCTCGCCGTCACCCGGATGCGTGCCCTTCCACCTGAGGGCGGCGGGACTCGGGCCAGCGCGTCCTCGGTGGCCGAGGGCTTCCGGTTCCTTCGCGAGAGACCCGTGCTGGTCGGGACCTTCGCCATAGACCTGGACGCCATGGTCTTCGGGATGCCCCGGGCCCTGTTCCCGGCCCTCGGCACCGGTCTCTACGGAGGCGGCGCCCAGGCGGTGGGGCTGCTCTACGCCGCGCCTGGTGCCGGTGCCCTGGTCGGGTCCCTGTTGACGGGGTGGGTCTCGCGGGTCGAGCACCAGGGCAGGGCCGTGCTGGTGGCGGTCACTGTGTGGGGCCTGGCCATCGCCGCCTTCGGGCTCAGTTCGTGGTTGCCGCTCGGCCTGGCCCTGCTGGCGCTGGCCGGCGCCGCCGACGTCATCTCCGCCGTCTTCCGCAACACCATCCTGCAGCTAAGTGTCCCCGACTCCCTTCGCGGCCGCCTGTCGGCTCTTCACATCGCCGTGGTCACCGGGGGGCCGAGGCTGGGAGATGCCGAGGCCGGTGCCGTGGCCGCCCTCGCCGGGCCCCGCTTCTCGGTGGTGTCGGGAGGACTGGCCTGTGTGGCCGGCGTGGCCGTGACGGCATGGCTCCTGCCGCAGTTCGCCCGCTATCGCAGCGACTCCACCGAGGAGGTGGAGGTCGTGGCGCCGCCGCCCGAGCGAGGAGCTGTGGATTGACTACGAGGGCTGGCCGAACCGGCGGTACAGCTCGGGCCGCCGGCTGGCCAGCGCCGCCGCGTCGACGGCCCACCGCAGCCCCGGCACCGCGCCGAGACGGCTGGCGCCGACGATGCGGGGCACGGCGATGGTGGCGTAACCCGGCCATCCGGCCCTGCGCAGCGAACGCACGACGGCCCGGGCCACCAAGCTCGGCGGAACCCCCGCCATCAGCCCGTCACCGAGGTCCTCGCTGGCCCGATCCTCGGCCTGGGCCCGGGGCCCGAAGCGGGTCGCAACGGGCCCGGGGTTGATGGTCGCCACCGAGACTCCGCGGCCGGAGAGCTCGCGTCGGAGCCCGTCGCTGAACCCCTGCACCGCGAACTTGGTGGCTGCGTAGACCGTGAGCGGAGGCATGGCCACCCAGGAGGCGACCGAAGCCACGTTGACGACGTGACCACGCCGGCGGGCCAGCATGCCCGGGACCACCCGCTGCGTCAGGTCGATGAGGGCGAGCACGTTCAACTCGAACAGCAGGCGCACCTCAGCGGCCGGCATCTCCTCCACGCGGCCCAGCCAACCGATGCCGGCGTTGTTGACCAGGACGTCGATCGGCCCGGCGGCATCGACCACCGCGGCGCGGTCGGCTTCAGTGGTCAGGTCGCCCACCAGCGCGGTGATCCCCTTCTGGTCGCCGGCGAGATCGTCGAGGAGATCGCCGCTGCGGGCAACGGCCCAGACGTGGGCGCCGCCGCGGGCCAGAGCAGTCGCGGTTTCCCGCCCGATCCCCGACGAGGCCCCCGTCACCATTACGGACAGGCCTCGGGTCCGCATGCCCCCACTACACTCGACAAGGGGCACAGGCAACCAGGTGGGAGTCAAACCCGTGGCGACGCGCACCGTCGAAGACATCATGAGCAGGCCGGTGGTCACCGCCGGCCCCTCGGAGACGGTCGCCGCCGCTGCCGCCCGGATGGAGGAGCACCACGTCGGCTCGGTCGTGGTGGTCGACGACGGGCGCCCGGTGGGGATCCTCACCGAGCGGGACCTCGTGCGCCTGGCCGCCTCGGCCGGCACCGACGCCTCGTCGGTGAAGGTCACCGAGTGGATGACCGGTAACCCTTACACCGTGGAGCCCCAAGTCGAGGTCATCGACGCGTGGGCGACTCTGGCCGAGAAGGGCTATCGCCACATCCCTGTGGTCAGGGACGGCACCCTCATCGGCATCGTCACCATGCGCGACCTGGTGCGCATCGCGCAGATCCAGCCGATGGGCCACCCCAGCCAGACCGTCGCCCCCAGGGGGCTCGAGGGGCTCGTCGTGGCCGAGACGGCCGTGGGCGACGTGCGGGGCCTGGAGGGCTTCTACCACTACCGCCAGTACGACGCGGTCGAGCTGGCCGAGAAGCGCTCGCTGGAGGACGTGTGGTACCTGCTGTTCCAGGGGGAGCTTCCCACCGCCGCTCAGCGCCAGGAGCTCCTCCAGGAGGTGAAGCCCCTCCAGGCGGTGCCCGAAGAGGTGAAGGCGATGCTCCCGGTGATCGCCCGGTCGGGCAAGGACCCGGGCCCCCTCGATGCCTTGCGCACCGCGCTGTCGGCGGTCGCCCAGGCCCTCGACATGCAGCCCAGCCTCGATGTCGATCCCCCCCGCCTGCGGGTCGACGCCCTCCGGGTCTGCGCCGTGGTCCCTGTGCTCATCATGGCCTTGCACCGCCTGCGCCAGGGCCTCGAGCCCGTCGATCCCCACCCCGATCTGGGCTACTCCGCCAACTTCCTCTACATGCTCACGGGGGAGGTCCCCGATCCCGTCTACGCCCGGGCCGTCGAGCAGTACCAGATCTCCACCATCGACCACGGGTTCAACGCGTCGACCTTCACGGCCAGGGTCGTGACCTCCACGGGTGCCGATCTGGGATCGGCGGTGGTGGCCGCCCTCGGCGCCTTGTCCGGTCCACTGCACGGCGGCGCGCCGAGCCGGGCTCTCGACATGCTCGACGCCATCGGCACCCCCGACAACGCCGAAGACTGGATCCGCCGCGCCGTCGACAGCGGCGCACGGATCATGGGCTTCGGGCACCGCGTGTACAAGACCGACGATCCCCGCTCCGTCATGCTCCGGGGAGTGGCCGAGCGGTTGGGAGGCCACAACGTCGAGTTCGCGAAGCAGGTCGAGCGCACCGTGGTCGAGGTGCTGGCCGAGCTCAAGCCGGGGCGCAACCTGTACGCCAACGTGGAGTTCTACGCCGGTGTGGTGATGGACCGCTGCGGGCTGCCCCGTGAGCTGTTCACGCCCACGTTCGCATCGAGCCGCACGATCGGCTGGTGCGCCAACATCCTCGAGCAGGCCGCCGACAACCGCATCATGCGGCCCAGCGCGCTCTACGTCGGCCCGCCCCCGCCCCAGCCCGTCCCCGACGTCGAGTGATCACCGTCACCGAGGCGCTCTCGGTGGACGACGAGCTGGTGGAGGCGTTCGCTCGCCTGGTCCCTCAGCTCTCGCGTTCGTCCCCCCCGGCGGGAAGGACGGAGCTGGCCGAGATGGTCGAGGCCCCCGGGACCCATCTGCTCGTGGCCCGGGGCCCCGATGGCCGCATCGTCGGGACCCTCACGCTCGTGGTCTTCCGCATTCCCACCGGCGTGAGGGCCTGGATCGAGGACGTGGTGGTGGACGAGGACGCACGCGGGCGGGGGGTGGGGGAGGCCCTCACCCGGAGTGCCCTGGCCATCGCCGCCGACAGGGGGGCGCGCACAGTGGACCTGACGTCCCGCCCCACCCGTGAAGCGGCCAACCGGCTGTACCGGCGCCTCGGCTTCGAGCCGAGGGACACGAACGTCTGGCGGCGGGCCGCCGCCGACAGCTGAGCCATTATGATCACCCCGTCCGGCGGAGGTTTTTCCGAGAGGCCGTCCGGGCATCATCCTTCGCACCCGAACGTCCCGAGGAGCCCTGGGGTAATGCACTGGCGATCTACACGCCGCACCTTGCGGGTTGCGGCAGCCGGCTCCGGGGCTTTCCTGATGGTCGTCATCGCAGCGAGCCCGGCCTGGTCGCACCACAAGCCGAGCCACACCACCAACACCACCACGGCGACGACGGTGCCCCCCACGACCGAGCCCACCACCACGACCACCGACCCGCCGACGACCACGACGGAGCCGCCCCCCCCGACAACGGAGGCGCCCACGACCACGACCACGGAGCCGGCGACCACGACCACCACACGGGCCCCCACGACCACCACGACCAGGGCGCCGTCGACCACGACGACGGACAAGACCACCACGACGACGACACCGGGCTCGACGTCGACCACCGGCACCCCCTCCGGGACCTCCCCGACCACGGCCTCTGGGCCGGCGCCGACCACGTCCGGGACCACTACTTCGGGAACCTCTTCTCCCGACACCACGACCTCTGGTGGCACCGGGGGATCGGATACCCAGGTGCTTTCGTCGGGCCCCTTCTCCTCGTTGACCGGCGATTCTCCTTCGGGTTCCCCCTCCGGTGCCGCGCCCGCCGGGTCCCAGGCGGCGCGGGCCCGCCAAGTCCTCGAAGTCATCAGGTCGAGCCGCGTTGGCCGGGAACCCGCTCCACGGGCTCCACTGCGGGTGAGTACCCAGTCGGTCAACCAGGCGGCGGCGGCGATCGTGGAGGCGCCACCCGATCCGGGGATCCCGGTCCTGCCCCCGACGACGGCATCCCCCGACGACGGCGAGGACGGATCCGGTGAGGCCGCCGGCGCGGCCGCGGCGAAGCCGGCCAAGCCGACCAAGTCGTCCGGGGGTGGGCCCAGCCCTCTGGTCGTCTCCTCGGTACTGAGCGCCCTCATCGCCGCCGGTGGCGTGCTGACAGAGGTCCGGCGCAGGTGACGCGGCGGCACCGCGTCGCCCGGAAGACCGTCTCCTGAGCCACTCACCGGTCAGCAGCCCGACCTCGATCGACGAGAGCTAGGGCGTGGACAACGCCGGCGACGCCTATCGCGCCTTCGCGCCCGCGGTTCTGGGCTACCTCCGGTCGCAGCGAGCCCCTGACCCCGAGGACATCCTGGGGGAGGTGTTCCTGCAGGTGGCACGGGACTGGAGGAAGTTCCGAGGTGACGACGCCGCCCTCCGGCGGTGGGTCTTCTCCATCGCCCACAATCGGCTCCTCGACGCCCGCCGCGCCGCCTCCAGGAGACCTTCCGTCGATTCGTCGCCGCTCCCGGAGCGGCCGACGGCGGAGACAGGCCAGAAACTGGACCCGGAGCTGCTCGCGGCCCTGGCCGCCCTGACTCCCGACCAGCGGGAGGTGGTCGTGCTGCGCTTCGTCGGAGACCTGCCGCTGGAGGACGTGGCCCGCATCACCCGCCGGCGGGTGGGAGCGGTGAAGGCCATGCAGCGCCGGGCTCTCGAGGCGCTGGAACGGGCCCTCGACTCCGGCTGAGGCCGAGAAATTCGCAGGTTTTCCTCGCCTGCCCGTATCCCCAGGGCCGCTGCCGGCGCTTACCAGCTCAATGGAACTCAACGAGCATGATCCCATCACCCGCCGCCTCCACGCTCTGGGCGACCAGCCCATCGATCCCGAGGTCATGGCGTCGCACCGCTCGCTGATGGCCTCGGTCCCCGTGGCCGCCGGTCGCAGCCGGCTTCGTCCGCTGATGGCGGGCTCTCTGCTCGCCGGCTCGCTTCTCGGCGGGATGGGTCTCGCTGCCGCGGCCCCCGGTGTCCCCGACGCGGCCAGCGAAGTGGCCAAGACGGTCCTGGCCACCGTCACCCTCGGCGCGGTGGACCACCCGGACCACGACAAGGACAAGGACGAGGAGGCCAAGGTCGCGGAGGTCGACGAGGACGAGCAGACCCCCGAGGCCAAGGCGGCCGCTCAGGCGGCCAAGACGGCCGCTCAGGCGGCCAAGGCCGAGCGGAAGGCGGCCAAGGCGGCCGGCCAGCCTGCCGGCACCCATGGCGTCACCCGCTCCACGGTCGGCTGCCCCGCCGGCTTCACCGGCAACCACGGCCAGTACGTCAGCAGCGTGGCCAAGACCCCGGGCGTCACCGAGGAGCAGAAGACGGCGGCTGCCCAGTCCGAGTGCGGCAAGCCGGTGCATGCACCCAAGCCCGCCGGTGAGGACAACGCCAACAAGCCCGCCACCGCCGGCAAGTCAGGCGAGGAGCACGGCGAGCAGGGCAAGGCCAAGAGCTCAGAAGATCCCGGCACCGCCGTCAACAACGGCCAGTCCGGCCAGTCCGGTGCGGACCATCGCGGGAACCACCCCAACCGGCGGGCCTTCGACAAGGTGGCCAAGCATGGCAAGGCCGACGCCGGCAGGTCCGCCGGCCACGGCCCCACCACCACCACAGTTACCGAATAGGTCGTGTCACGAGGGGCCTGCCCCCCTTACCCCTCGGCGACAGTCACTACCCGGCCATCGTGCCGGGTAGTGACGCGTTCGCAGGGCTCGTCAGGCGGAGTAGCCCACCGGCAGCAGGCGGTCACCCTCCACCAGGCGGTAGAAGACCTGCCAGTGGTAGTAGCCGAAGTAGGCCCGCTCGTCGCCCCGCATCTGCTCGGCGTATGCCGTCACGGCGTTGACGTAGCGCTGGCTGCGGTTGTAGTTGAACAAGGCGTTGCCCATGTTCTCCGGCGCCCCGTTGCGGTCGAGCAGGCGGGCGGCGGCGAAGATGGCGTCCCGGTTGGAGTTGATGTCCCCGCCGTTGCCGTACTGCGACCAGGTGGAGGGCAGGAACTGCATCGGCCCCTGCGCACCCGCCGTGCTGGTGCCCCGGATGCGGCCCATCCGTGTCTCCACCAGGTGGATGGCGGCCAGGTACTGCCAGGGGACGCCGATCTCGGCCTCGGCCGCCTTGTAGTAGCCGAGTAGCTCCGGGGCCGGCGCCGGCGCGACGATCTTCCACGGTGGGAGCTCGGTGCGGGGCTTGGTGAGAGCCCGTAGCTCCGCACCGGCGCCGACGTTGGCCCGCACGGTGGACTGCAGGGCTCTCGGCACCCCGGCCACCACCTGCTCCAGCCACTCCGGGTGCTCCACGACCCGCCGGTAGGCGACCTGCTGCTCCTCACCCAGCGCCTGCATCCGGCTCTCGGGAGTGCCGGGGTCGCGGATGGCCGTCTCGGTCCGGGCGAGCACTTCGGCGGCGGAGGCGGGGTCAGCGGGGCCGCCGACGGTTCGGGCGGCGCTGGTCGTGGTCGTGCGTGGCCTGGTCGTGGTGGTCGCTGCGGTATCCGGTGGGGGGACGGGTACGGCCGGCGCCGTGGTGGTCGTCGACGCGGCCGTTGTCGTTGTCGTCGCCGGGTCTCTCGTGGCCGATTCCTCGCCGTCGGCACAGGCTCCCAGGGCCAGGCAACCGACCAGTGCCAGGGCGGGTGCAGCGAGCCGATTCCTCGGCGGATGAGGCGACATGGACAACCTTTCTACCGGGAGGGACGGCCTTCGGAGGAACGCCGTCCGCTCAGCCAGCCGGCGCGACCCGCAGGATCCGGTCGTCGCCGGCGCCCGGGTTCCCCCGGCCGTCACGGTTGGAGGTGGCCAGGTAGACGGCGCCGTCGGGCCCGGTGCGGACATCACGCAGGCGGCCGAAGACGCCATCCAGGAGCACCTCGTCGGAGGCGACCGAGCCGTCGGAACGGAACGTGAGGCGGTGCAGGCTGCGGCCCTTCAGGGTGACGAACAACATCGATCCCTTCCAGGAGGGGATCAGGTCATCCGTGTAGACGTCGCACCCGGCGGGGGCGATCGTCGGTGTGTAGTTCTTGATGCCGTTGCCGACGTCGTCCGGCCAGCCTCCGTTGAAGCCTGGGGTCAGGACGTTGATCTCGTCACCACGGTCGGGGCCGTGCTCGGTGGCCAGGAGACGCCCGTCAGGGGCGTTGCACAGGCCCTGGACGTTGCGGTGGCCGCTGCTGAACACCGTGGCGGCACCGGCTTCAGGGTCGACACGCAGCACCTTGCCGTTCAGGCTGCCAGGGTCCTGGGCCCGCGCCGGCTGCCCGGCGTCGCCGGTGGCGGCGTAGAGCATCGCGTCGCGGCCGATCCGCAGGCGACCACCGTCGTGGATCACCGCCTTGGCGATACCGGAGACCAGCACCTTCTGCGAGCCGTCCGCCTCCAGCCGGACGATCCGGTTGTCGTCGGCTCCGGTGTACATGACGAAGCGCCTGCCGCGGTCGTCGATCTCCAGGCCCATCAGCCCGGCCTCGCCCGACTGCTCGACGCCGGCGACGTCCTGGGGGCGGTCCCCGAGCCTGGTGAGCCGGCCGCCCCGCTCGGTGTACCAGAGCGAGCCGGCCGGGTCCCACGCCAAAGCCCACACCGTCCTCAGGCCGGTGGCCACCTCGGTGACCTGGAAGGCCGTGCCGGCGCTGTCGAAGCGGGCGACCAGCCGGCCCGGCGCCGCCGTCGTGGTGGGGGCCGGCGCCGTGGCCGGCGCCGGCGGCGACGCCGACCGCCGTGTGGTGGTGGGCGCGGTGCTCGAGGTCGACGCCGGCAGCGTCGTCGTGGGCGTCGGCACCGTGGTGCCGGTCGTGGCCGCCGCCGCCGTGGTGGTGGTCGAGGCCGAGCTCTCCCCTCCGTCGTCGGAGCCCCCGCAGGAGGCAGCCAGCATGCTCAGGATGACCGCAGCCGCCCTCGCACGTGCCACAGGCCCCGGTCTACCCGCGGAAGACGACTTCCAGGCGTCGGTTGGCCACCTCCCGCCGGAACGCCTCCTGCTCGGCTTCGGTGCCCGGGCGCTCGGTCTCGCCCTCCACCAGCTTCAGTCATCATGCGCTGGATGTCCACGGACGTGTAACCATCCGTCGAAACGGGGAGTCGGAGAGGGGACCGTGACCAACGGTGAGGGGATGTCGCGTGCGAGGCCAAAAGATCGGTGTGATGTTCCCCGGGCAGGGCGCCCAGCGACCCTGCCTCGGTGAGCAGTGGCGCGATCATCCCGCCTGGTCCGTGGTGGAGCGGGCCGAGGCCGTGCTCGGCCGCCCGGTCTCCGATCTGCTGCTCGATCCCGCCGCCGCTCTGGACCGCACCGACAACGCCCAGCTGACCGTCCTTCTCTCGTCGCTGATGGCGTGGGAGGCTGTGGCGCCGACGCTCGACGTCCCTGTGGGCTTCGCAGGACACTCCCTGGGCCAGATCACCGCGCTCATCACCTCCGGGAGCCTCGGCTTCGAGGACGGTATCCGCCTGGCCGATGCGAGGGCCCGCCACACCCAGGAGGCCGCCGAGCGCCGGCCCGGGGCCATGGCCGCCCTCCTCGGGGCCACTGTCGAGCAGGCCCAGGAATGCTGTGACGCCGCCGGCGGCGAATGCTGGGTGGCCAACGAGAACGCGCCGGGGCAGGTCGTGATCGCCGGTACCCCTGCCGGCGTCGACGCCGCCCTCGACGGGGCGGGGGCCATCGGCGTCCGCCGGACCTCGAAGTTGCCGGTCGGCGGGGCTTTTCACACGCCACTGATGGGCGACGCCAAGGCCGCCTTCGAAGTCGACCTGAAGTCGGTCGTATTCAGCGATCCGGCCGCCCCGGTGGTCTCGAACGGCGACGGTCAGCCCGTCACCGACGGCGAAGACTGGCCGGTGCGCCTCGCCGACCACCTCGTGCGGCCGGTGCGTTGGAGCCAGTCCGTGGCGACCCTCGTCGCCCTGGGCGCCTCCGAGCTCGTCGAAGTCGGGCCCGGCACCACCCTCGCCGGGCTGGCCCGGCGGATCGCGCCCGAGACAGCAGTACGCAGCATCGAGTTCGTACCCACCAAGTCGGAGGTTTTCTCTTGAGCCCGCTCACCATGGTCCACGGCGAAGAGCTACGCGTCCCGGAGCGTGTCATCCTCGCCCCGGCGCTCGGCGTCTTCGAGCCCACCACACCGGAGGGTGAGACGGCGACAGAGGCGGAGGGCCAGCTGGTCACCGAGGGCCAGGTCGTGGGGGTGGTGAAGGCGAGCGGGAAGGCCCTGCCGGTCAAGAGCGCCTTCACCGGCTTCCTCATGGGCATGCTGGCCCACCCCGGGGAGCGGGTCCGGGAAGGACAGCCGGTCGCCTGGCTCCGGGTCGTATAAGGGCCGTACGTGGGTCTTGCCATTGCCGGCCTCGGCACCTCCGTGCCGCAGGAGAGGCTGACCAACGCCGATCTCGAGGCCGTCCTCGACACCAGCGACGAGTGGATCGTCGAGCGCACCGGGATCCGGGAGCGCCGCGTTGCCGCGCCCGGCGAGGACACCGCCACCCTGGCCGTGGCCGCCGGCGCGGCGGCGATCAAGGACGCCAACATCTCGCCGGCCGACATCGGCCTCCTGGTGGTGGCCACCTGCACCCCGGTGCAGGCGATGCCGGCCACCGCGGCACTGGTCCAGGACGCCCTCGGGCTGAACTGCGGCGCCTTCGATCTCGCCGCCGCCTGCTCGGGCTTCGTCTACGGCCTGGTGGCCGCGGCGGGCATGGCGCCGGGCCAGCCCGCTCTGGTGATCGGAGCCGAGACGCTCACGCGCATCACCGACCCCCAAGACCGGGGTACCCGGATCCTGTTCGGCGACGGGGCCGGCGCCGCCGTCCTCACCCCGTCGTCGTCGCCCGGCGGCGGCCTCCTCTCCTGGGATCTCGGCTGTGACGGATCGGTGGCCTCGCTGCTGGAGATCCCGGTGGGTGGGCGCTTCATCGAGATGGAGGGCCGGGAGGTCTTCCGCCGGGCCGTGCGCATCGTGGTGGAGTCGGCGGCCGTGACCCTCGAGCGGGCCGGGCTCACGCCGGCCGACGTGAGCCTGTTCGTCCCCCACCAGGCCAACATCCGCATCATCGAGGCCTGTGGGACGCGCCTGGGGATCGGTGCCGAGCGCACCGCCATCAACATCGACCGGTACGGCAACACCTCGGCGGCGTCGATCCCGATGGCGCTGGCCGAGGCCTCCGAGGAGGGCCGGCTGAAGGACGGCGACATCGTGCTGCTGTCCGGGTTCGGTGCGGGCATGACGTGGGCCAGCGCCGTGCTGCGCTGGCAGGCCCGATCGTGAGCGACGCCGCAGGCAGCAAGCCTGTGGGCAGCGACGGTGCCGGCGGGGATGGGGCCCCGCTTCGGCGAGGAGGCGGGGGTTGGGGCCCCGGCCGGGGAGAGGGTATCGAACGGGTAGCGTTCGTCACTGGTGGGTCCGGTGCCATCGGCCGGGCCACGGCCGCCGCTCTGGCCGCTGGTGGGTACCGGGTCGCCGTGGGTTACGGGAAGGACCGCGAGAGCGCCGAGAAGGCAGCCGCGGGGATCGACGGCATGGCCGTGCAGATCGACGTCACCGACGTGGCCGCCGTGGAATCCGCCTACGCCGAGGTGGAGGAGTCCCTCGGCCCGGTGGCCGTCCTGGTGAACAACGCCGGCGTGAACGCCGACGGGCTGCTCATGCGCATGTCGGACGAGCAGTGGCGCAGGGTGATCTCCACGAGCCTCGACGGCGCCTTCTACGTCACCCGCCGGGCCGTTCCGGGAATGGTCAGGAGCAGGTGGGGCCGCATCGTGAACATGGGCTCGGTCACCGCTCTGTCCGGGTCCGCCGGGCAGGCCAACTACGCGGCGGCCAAGGCGGGTCTGGTGGGCTTCTCCCGCTCCATCGCCCGCGAGCTGGCGGCACGGAACATAACCTGCAACGTGGTGATGCCGGGCCCTATCGCCTCGGCGATGACCGACGCACTCTCCGAGCAACGGCGGGCCGAGTTCTGCGCCCAGGTTCCCCTGGGCCGGATGGGCACGCCCGACGAGGTAGGCGCCGTCATCGCCTTCCTCTGCTCTGAACCCGCCGCCTACGTCACCGGCGCCGTCGTCCCCGTGGACGGCGGTCTGGGTATGGGTCACTAAACCGATCGAATCGATGAAAGGATCATGATCATGGAACGGACACAGGTACTGGAGTCACTGAAGGAAGCCGCCGTCGAGGTGCTGGGCGTGTCGCCCGACGTCGTCGTGGAGGAGGCCAGCTTCAAGGACGACCTCGACGCCGACAGCCTCGACCTGGTGGAGCTGGTGATGGCCCTCGAGGAGCGTTTCGAGATCACCATCCCCGAGGACGAGCTGGGCGAGATCAAGACGGTGAGCGAGGCCGTCGACGTCGTCATGGGCAAGCTCGCCGTGGGCACCTGAGCCATGGGATCCGCCCCCACGGACCACCGGGGCCGTCCCCGGATCGCCATCACGGGCATGGGCGTCAAGACGCCGGCCGGGAACGACGTGGCCTCCTTCTGGGCCACTCTCCTCGAGGGCCGTCCCACGGCCGCGCCCATCAGCCGCTTCGACGCGTCGGACCTGCCGGTGGCCTTCGCCTGCGAGGTCCACGACTTCGATGCCGGCGCCTACCTCGGCCACAAGGAGGCCCGCCGGGCCGACCGCGTGAGCCAGCTCGGGTTCGCCGCCGCCACCGACGCCCTGGCCGATGCCGGTGATCTCGGAGCCGACCCCGGGCGCTGCGCCGTGGTGGCCGGCACCGGCGTGGGTGGGCTCTGGACCCAGGAAGAGGAGGAGAAGATCCTCTTCGCCAAGGGCCCTTCCCGGGTCAGCCCCTTTCTGGTGCCGATGATGATGTCGAACGCCACCGCCGCCCTCATAGCCATGCGCCACGGCTGGAAAGGGCCCAACTTCTGCGTCACCACCGCCTGTGCCGCCGGCACCCACGCCATCGGCGAGGCCACCCGGCTGATCCACGAGGGCTCCGCAGACGTGGTCATGGCCGGCGGGGCCGAGGCCGCCATCACTCCGATCGCCCTGGCCTCGTTCGCCCGCATGGGAGCGCTCTCGAACAGATCGGACGACCCCGCCGGTGCGTCACGCCCGTTCGACCCCGACCGTGACGGCTTCGTCATGGGCGAAGGCGCCGCCTTTCTGGTGCTGGAGCGTTGGGACCGGGCCGAGGCCCGCGGGGCCCGCATATACGGCGAGATCCTCGGCTACGGGCGTAACTCCGACGCCCACCACATCACCGCCCCCACTCCCGACGGCAGCGGGGCGGTGGCGTGCATGGAGCTGGCCCTGGAGGACGCCGGGCTGGCGCCGGCCGACATCGGCCACGTGAACTCCCACGGGACCTCGACCCCGCTCAACGACGCGGCCGAGGCCGAGGCCGTCGTCAAGGCCTTCGCCGGCTCGGCGCCTCCCGTGACCTCCACCAAGGGCGTCACCGGCCACTGCATCGGCGCCGCCGGCGCGGTGGAGGCCGTCGCCGCCGTGCTGTCCTCCGCCGCCGGCCTCGTGCCCCCCACGGCCAACCACGATCGCACCGATCCCGCCATCACCGTCGACATCGTCGCCGGCTCGCCGCGTGAGGTGAGCGGCCCCGTGCTGTCGAACTCCTTCGGCTTCGGAGGCCACAACGCCACCCTGGTCGTTTCCGGCCTCCCGGAGTGAGGGCCAGTCCCACGCTATTCGGGTCACCGAAGCACCCCGAGCTCCCAGTTGGGTCACGGTCACCGGAGCGGCGCGGGGGTGCCACCTCGAACGCCCGGTTCGGCCGCCGATGACACTTCTGCTGGCTGCCCGCCGGGCGTCTGCCGCCACCGCCGAGATCACCGAGCTGGACGGGCGCACCATCGCCCGCTTCCACCTCGAGGGCGGCGAGCATCGGGGGGCCATCGGGCCCGCTGAAGGCGACACCCTGGAGCGCCTCGTGCTGGCCGCCGCCGAACTGGGCGTGCCGGTGCTCGGAACGGTGGCCAGCTCGGGTGCCGACATCTCCCATGGTGTCGCGTCGCTCCACGCATGGGGACGTGTGGCCCGGGCCCTGGTGGCGGCGTCGGGCGTCGTGCCCGTCGCCATCGTCGTCACCGGGCCCTGCCTGGCCGGGCCGGCGCTCATGCTGGGTCTGGCCGACATCGTGGTGATGACCTCGTCGGCCTTCTCCTATGTGAGCGGCCCCAACGCCGTTCGCCGCTTCACCGGCGCCGAAGTGGATCACGCCTCCCTCGGCGCGGCCGCCATCCACGCCAGCCGCACCGGCGTGGCCTGGGCCACTGCTCCCGACGAGGCGGCGGCGTTGGATGTCGCTCTCGACCTTCTCTCCTACTTCCCGTCCAACAACGGCGAGCTGCCGCCGGCCCAGTGGAGCGACGATCCCGTCGACCGGGACTGCGAGGCGGCCGCCGCCGCCGTTCCCGACGAGGCCTCTGTCTCCTACGACATCCGCTCCGTCATCGCCGACGTCACCGACGACAGCTCGTTCCTCGAGGTGCGGGCGCTGCACGCCCCGAACGTGGTGACCGGCCTGGCCACGGTGGCCGGGCAGCCGGTAGGCGTCGTGGCCAACCAGCCCTCCGTCATGGCCGGCACCCTCGACATCGACGGTTCACGCAAGGCGGCCCGCTTCGTCCAGGTGTGCGACGCCTTCAACATCCCCCTGCTGACCCTCGTCGACACGCCCGGCTTCCAGCCCGGCAAGGACATCGAGTGGCGGGGGATGATCCGCCATGGCGCGCAGCTGGTGCACGCCTACGCCGCGGCCACCGTGCCGCGGGTCTCCGTCGCCCTGCGCAAGGCCTACGGGGGGGCCTACATCGTCATGGACTCCAAGGGCCTCGGCAGCGACGCCTGCTTTGCCTGGCCCACGGCCGAGGTGGCGGTGATGGGAGCGGCCGGTGCCGTGCAGGTGCTGCACGGGAAGCGCAAGCCGGGTGCCGCCGAGCGCGCCGGCCTCGAGGCGGAGTACTCGGCCAAGTTCTGCTCGCCGGTGATGGCCGCCGAGCGCGGCTTCCTCGACGACGTGATCGAGCCGGCGTCCACCCGCAGGGTCGTGGCCGCCGCCTTTGCCGCCCTGGCCTCCAAGCGGGAGACCCTGCCCGACCGCCGTCACTCGAACACCCCGCTCTGATGCTGCTCGAGGGAAAGCGAATCCTCGTCACCGGAGTGCTCACCGAGGCATCGCTGGCCTTCGCCGTGGCCCGGCTGGCCCAGGAGCAGGGGGCGCAGATCGTCCTGACATCGTTCGGCCGGCCCATGAACCTCACCCTGCGCAGCGCCCGCAGGCTCCCGGAACCGCCCGATGTTCTCGAGCTCGACGTCACCGATCCGGACCACCTGACCCGCCTGGGTAGCCAGCTCGAACAGCGCTGGGGAGGGTTGGACGGGGTGGTGCACGCCATCGGTTTCGCACCCGAGGCCTGCCTGGGTGGCGACATCATGCGGGCACAGTGGGATGACGTGGCGACGGCGATCCACGTGTCGGCCTACTCGCTCAAGGCGCTGGCCGAGATGGCGCTCCCGTTGATGCAGAAGAACGGCAGCGGCTCGATCGTCGGTCTCGACTTCGACGCCCGCCAGGCCTGGCCCTCCTACGACTGGATGGGCGTGGCCAAGGCGGCGCTGGAATCGTGCGCCCGCTACCTCGCCCGCGACCTGGGCTCCCAGAAGATCCGGGTCAACCTGGTCGCCGCCGGCCCACAGCGCACCGTGGCTGCCCGCGGTATCCCCGGCTTCGACGCCTTCGAGGCGGCGTGGGCGGCCCGGGCCCCGCTCGGTTGGGACGTGGGTGACACCGAGCCTGTGGCCAAGGCGTGCGTGGCCTTGTTGTCCGACTGGTTCCCCGCCACCACCGGCGAGATCCTCCACGTCGACGGTGGTTACCACGCCATGGGCGCGTAAACGCATCCCGGTAGGCTCGCCGTCATGGCCCTGACCATCGGCGCGCTGCGCGACCGCGTGCGCACGCCGGGCGGCCAGAAGGCCGTTCGCTACATGCTGGTGTCGGTGGTCTCGGTGGCGGTGAACCAGGTCACGCTGTTCACTCTCCAGGTCGGTCTTCACTGGACGGCGAAGTCGGCCAACATCATGGCCTGCTGCATCGCCGGGATCCCGTCGTATTACCTGAACCGCACCTGGGCCTGGGGCAAGCGGGGCCGTTCCCACTTCCTGAAAGAGCTCCTCCCGTTCTGGTCGCTGGCCTTCCTCGGCCTGGTCATGTCGACCTTCTCGGCCGACTACGCCGAAAGCCACGCCCGGAACTTCACCGATGCTCGGGTGGGTCAGGCACTGATCGTGAACGTGACCGTGATCCTCACCTTCGGAATTCTCTGGATCGTGAAGTTCCTCTTCTTCAACAGGGTGTTCGTCACCGATGACGATGACTTGCAGGCCATGCTGGAGAACGAAGTCGTCGCCTGAGCGGAGCGATACACAACCCGCGCCGTCCCACATCGCCGGAGGCCGGCAGTTCGTGCCGACAGCACAAGGGTGGTCGCTCGGTCAACAATGTCGGCATGAACCCCGTGAACAAGTTCGATGAGAAAGCCGCCACCTGGGACGACGATCCTGCCCACGTCGAGCGTGCCGCGGTGGTCGCCGGTGCCATTCGCGACGCGGTCCCACTCGACTCGTCGGTCCGGCTCCTCGAGTACGGCGCCGGGACCGGCCTTGTGTCGCAGGCGCTGCGTGACTCGGCCGGTCCGATCACGCTGGTGGACACCTCGGCGGGCATGCGCAAGGTGATGGCGGACAAGGTCGCAGCAGGTTTGATCGCCGACGCGCGAGTCTGGGATCTAGATCTCGCGGCGGCGCCGCTGCCCGCGTCGGAGGAGCGCTTCGACCTCATTGTCACGGTCCTGGCTCTGCACCACCTCCCGCAGATGGAGCCCGTGTTGTCGAACTTCGCCACGCTGCTGGCCGAGGGAGGTCACCTGGCCATCGTCGACCTGGACGAAGAGGACGGAACGTTCCACGGGGATGGCTTCGACGGCCACCATGGCTTCGATCACGATGCCCTGGCCGACGACCTGGGCAGAGCCGGCTTCACCAACGTCTCTTTCCAGCGATGCCACCAGATCGTTCGGGACGGGCGCGACTACCCCCTCTTCCTCGCGACGGCCACACGCACGTAGGCCTGCCTGCTCGCTCGGGCCCTCGCCGGCTGCGTGGCCGCCACGTCAGCCGGAGGGCTGCTCCTCGGCCGCGATGACCATCCACGGCGTGCCGAACCGATCTGCGCACATGCCGAAGGCGGGCGAGAAGAAGGTCGGTTCGAGCTTCTGGGTCACCGTGCCACCCTCGGCCAGCGCTTCGAAGACCCGCTTGGCGTCGTCGACACCGCTGGCGTCGTAGCTGACCATCATTCCCTGGACGGAGAAGTCCTCGCTCATGGGGTCGTCGGACGCCATCAGCAGGTCATCACCGATGGTGAGGGCGGCGTGGATGACGAGGTTCTCCTTGCCTGCCGGCGGGTCAGCGCCGGGAGCGTCCTTCAGCGCCATGACCGTCAGCTCGCCGCCGAAGATCTCCTGGTAACGGGTGAACGCCTCCCGGCAGTTGCCGCCGAAGAAGAGGTAGGGACGAAAGGCCATCAGGTCCTCCTTTGGTAGTAGTGGGTCATGGTGCTCATCGGGATTGCTGCCTCCCATCGCGCACCGCGGGCTCGGTCTGTTGTTCGTCTTTTCTACAACGTACGAGGACGCACGGACTCATCGCGCCGCTGTAGCGGCGTTGGTTGGTCCCGGTAGCCGGGCCAGGTACTCCGCCATCGTGCCTTCTCAGGTGCTGGCATCGTCAGGATGCTCCTCTTGCTCCACGCCGGCCTCGACCGGAGCGTGATCCTCGGCCCAGTGGGATTCGAGCTCGGTCGTGTTGAAACTTGAGCTCGCAGCGGGGGCACTGGCGGGCGTCGGGCAGGACTACGGGGCGAGGTAGACCGCGGCGCCCTGGTCCACGAACTCGGCCGACTTCTCCTTCATCCCGATGAAGACGGCTTCGTCGTCCGAGACACCGTGGGACGCCGCGTAGTCACGGATGCCCTGGCTGATGCGCATGGAGCAGAACTTGGGGCCGCACATCGAGCAGAAGTGGGCCGTCTTGGCCGGCTCGGCCGGGAGGGTCTCGTCGTGGTACGCCCGGGCCGTCTCCGGGTCCATGGCCAGCTCGAACTGGTCGTTCCACCGGAACTCGAAGCGGGCTTTGGAGAGGGCGTCGTCCCAGGCCTGGGCGCCGGGGTGTCCCTTGGCCAGATCGGCGGCGTGGGCGGCGATCTTGTAGGCGATCACGCCCTGTTTGACGTCGTCCCGGTCGGGTAGGCCCAGGTGCTCCTTGGGCGTGACGTAACAGAGCATGGCCGTGCCGTGCATGCCGATCACCGCGGCGCCGATGGCCGACGTGATGTGGTCGTAGCCGGGAGCTACGTCGATGGTCAGCGGCCCGAGGGTGTAGAAGGGCGCCTCGTGGCAGACCTCCATCTGGAGGTCGACGTTCTCCTTGATCTTGTGCAGCGGCACGTGGCCCGGTCCCTCGATCATCACCTGGACCTCGTGGCGCCAGGCGATCTCGGTGAGCTCCCCGAGAGTGTGCAGCTCGGCGAACTGGGCCTCGTCGTTGGCGTCGGCGATGGAGCCGGGCCGCAGGCCATCCCCCAGGGAGAAGGCCACGTCGTAGGCGGCCATGATCTCGCAGATGTCCTCGAAGTGGGTGTAGAGGAAGTTCTCCTGATGGTGGGCCAGGCACCACGCCGCCATGATCGACCCACCGCGGCTGACGATGCCGGTGACCCGCTTGGCCGTGAGCGGCACATAGCGCAGCAGCACGCCGGCGTGGATGGTGAAGTAGTCGACGCCCTGCTCTGCCTGCTCCACGAGGGTGTCCCGGAAGACCTCCCAGGTCAGGTCCGCGGCCTGCCCGTCCACCTTCTCGAGGGCCTGGTAGATGGGAACCGTTCCGATCGGGACGGGAGAGTTGCGGATGACCCACTCGCGGGTGGTGTGGATGTCGCGGCCGGTGGAGAGGTCCATCACGGTGTCGGCGCCCCACCGGGTGGACCAGGTGAGCTTCTCCACCTCCTCGGCCACCGAGGACGTGACGGCCGAGTTGCCGATGTTGGCGTTCACCTTGACGAGGAAGTTGCGCCCGATGGCCATGGGCTCGGACTCGGGATGGTTGACGTTGGCCGGGATGATGGCCCTTCCCCGCGCCACCTCTTCGCGGACGAGCTCCGGCTCCAGCCCCTCGCGCAGCGCCACGAACTCCATCTCCGGGGTCACCGTCCCGGCCCGGGCGTAGTGCATCTGCGAGACGTTCCTGCCCGGCTTGGCCCGCAGGGGCGGGCGGCGCTCGCCGCCCCAGGTCTCGGCCACGCGGCCGGCGGCGGCGGAGCGCCCATCGTCCCTCGCCTGGGCCGGCCGGCCGGGATAGGTCTCTACGTCCCCCCGGGCGGCGATCCACTCCGCCCGCAGGGGCGGCAGGCCCCTCTCCGGGTCGGAGCCGGGCCCGCTCGTGTCGTAGAGGCGGACCGGCTCGTTGGGTACGGGGCCGGCGGCTGCAGGAGACGGCGCCAGGCGTACCTCGGTGAACGGCACCCTGATCCCGCCGGCGCCGTCCAGGTAGATCTTCCGACGCGCCGCTGTTCCCTGGGATTCGGCTTGCGTGGCCATTGGTGTGACTCCCTCCGCCGGCATTACCCGGATCAGGTCCCGGTCGGCCCCGCAGGGTCCCTCTCAGCCCGGTCCGTCCGAGCTCCCGTCCCGCCAGTCTCGCGCAGCCGGTCGTTTGCCGCCCTCCCCTCCCGAAGTTACGGCCGGCGGCCCTGTGAGTCGGGGAGGGCGACCACCTCTACTCCTTCCGTTCGGGCTATAGCGGCAAGGCCCGGGTCGGCGGTGGCCAGCGCGTCGCCGAAGGCCAGGGCGGTGGCCAGCGCGGCGCAGTCGGCCAGGGAGACCTCGCAAGTCCGGCGCCGGTAATGGGCTGCCCGCAACGTGCCGGCCACCGCCGCCGCTTCCGGATCCAGCAACTCCAGCGACAGACCCTCGGCGCGGAGCCAGTCCAGGCGCTGGTGAACGTCCTCGAGGGAGTGCTGTCTCATTCGGACGAGGACATCGATGGTCTCGATCATGTTGACGGTGCTCAACCGGCTGCGGTCGTCTGCGCTCCGCAGCAGGGTCTCGACGTCGCCCGCGGCTGCCTCGCCGGCAAGAAACGCGATGACGGCGAAGGCGTCGAGAACGGTCAACGCTTCCTGCTGGCTTCCTCGGAACGCAAAACGCGACGATCTGTCTCCGCCGCGTGTGGCGAGCGTAGGGATCCGCGGGCAGCGGCAATCGGGTCCGGGGGGAGCGGCCGGACCACGATCTCATCGCCTCGGTCCTCGATGACCACAACGCTGCTCTGCCAACGCCGGCGGATGGACGCAGGAATGGAGATCTGACCACCCTTGGATATCTGAACCTTCTTCATGACTAGGAGGATATCTCATGGCGGACCCGCTATCTCATGGAAGGTGTCTAAGTTCCTGCTGCGGCCGAGCCCACCAACCGCCGGCAAGAGCGATGGCGACGAGTGCCAGCAGAGGCCATTCGCCGGTCCGGTGGTAGATGGTCTGCCCGGATCGCAGAGTGACGGGGCGCTGGAGGACCTGGCGCCGGCCGAGGGTGCTGCGGGCCAATACCCGGCCGCGGTGGTCGATGAAGGCGCTGTAGCCGGTGGGGGCGGCCTGGACCACGGCGCGGCCTGACTCGATCGCCCGTAGGCGGGCGGCGGCCACCTCCTGGGTCGGCACCTGGGTGGTGCTGAAGGACGCCGCGTTGGTCGGCACCAAGAGGACGCTGCCGCCGGCGCCGGTGGCGGCGCGGGCCCGGCCGGCGAAGAAGACCTCGGAGGAGATCAGCACCCCCATCTCGCCGGCAGAAGTGGACACCACGCCCGGGCCGCGGCCGGCGATGGCGTCACGGGGAATGACGGAGAGGTCGGCGAAGCGATCGACCAGGCCCCGCCACGGGACGTACTCCCCGAAGGGGACCCGGTGGACCTTGTCGTAGCGGTCGGTGATGGTGCCGGCGGCTGACCACACCACGGTGGCGTTGCGGAAGCGGGTGGCGCCGGCGTCCTCCACCACCCCGGCCACCACCGGTGCGCCGACCCGCCGGGCCACGAGGCCCACCCGCTCGGCCTCGGGAGTGCTGCCGATAGGGCGGTCGACGTCGATCACGTCCTCAGGCCACAGGACCAGGTCGAGCGGAGGGCGAAGCCGCTCGCTGGCCGCCACCTGGGCGCCGAAGACGACTCCTGTGTCGGTGTCCACTCCACGAAAGCCACGCGGCCCGCCACCCTGTACGGCGCCCACGTCGATCGATTCTCCGGCCGACCCGTCCGGCGCCGCCGCGCCGGCGAGAGCAACACCAGCGACGAGGGCGACGGCCACTCCCGGGCGCGGCCACAGATGGGGAATCCGCTTGATGGGCACGCCCGGGCCAGGGCCGTTCGACCGGCCAGGTTCGCCGACCGCCCCCGCCGGCACACGCTCACCGGAGGGGACCGGTTGGGCGGCCTCGCCATCCTGCTCACGCGCCATCGGTCGATCGCCGCCGGCGGGCTCCGCGTCCTGGTCCCGCCGGTCCAAGCCGACCAGCTCGGCCACGGCCACTCCGCCGATGCCGACCAGCGCCACGAGCAGCAGCTCGCCGCCAAGTCGGGCCGCGCCGGCCAGGGGACCGCCCACCTGGCCGAGAGCGATGCCCGCCAGTGGCAGCCCTCCGAAGGGCACGACCCGGCGCAGCGCCTCGGCCAGCACGAGTGCCGCGGGAAACCCGAACGTCCTGCCGCGGCCGGGAGGGCAGACGGCCCCGGCAATCCCCATGAACAGCGCCTCCACGACGACGGCCAGGCACGCGCCGGCGATGTTGAACTCGCCCATCCACCACAGGCCCACGATGAACATCCCCAGGCCGAAGGCAAAGCCTGCCCGGAACCGCCGCCACACCGGCTGCTCCCGGAGCAGCAGCGAGAGGACGCTGATCCCCACGAAGGCCAGCGGCCACCAACCCCAGGGGGGTAGCGACAGCGCGACCAGGACGCCGCCGAGCGCCGCCCCCCCGAGTTTCGAGTACATGCCGGGCCGATTCTGCCCGCTATGTGCTCGCAAGGGCGGGGAGGGCCTGCTCCAGCTCGTTCAGCGGCGCGAACAGGTCGCCCACCCGCTCGACCCGCTCGACCACCTCGCCGGCCTCGAAAACCAGGCGGTCCGGGTCCTGGCCCTCGGCGCAACCGGCCACCTCGTCCCACGTCACCGGCGCTGACACCGAAGGCCGGGGCCGGGCCCGGAGCGAGTACACCGACACCGTCGTCTTGTGCTCGTCGTTCTGGCTCCAGTCGATGAGCACCTTGCCGGGGCGCAGGTCCTTCTTCATGCTGGACACCACCTCGCCGGGGAAGCGCTTCTCGAACAGCTGGGCCACGGCCAGGGCGAACCCCTTCGTGCCCGGGCTCCCGTCGTAGCCGACCGGAGTGTTGAGGGGCACGTACAACTGGAGGCCTTTGGAGCCGGAAGTCTTGGCAAAGCTCTCCAGGCCCATCTGCGAGAAGAGCTCTCGGAGGCGCAACCCGATCGAGCAGCACTCCACGATGGTGGCCGGCGCGCCGGGATCGAGGTCGAACACCACCATGGTGGGCCGCTTGATGTCGACGGCCCTCGACAGCGAAGGGTGCAGCTCCAAGGAGGCCGTGTTGGCCACCCACACCAGAGCGGCCAGCTCGTCGACCACGCAGTAGTTGACCTCGCCCTTGTTGCGGTCGCTCCACACCGATGCCGTGGGCATCCACGGTGGACGGTGCGACGGGCAGCGCTTCTCGTAGAAGAACTGCCCCTCCACCCCGTTTGGGTAGCGCTTGAGGGTGAGCGGGCGGCCGGTCAGGTGGGGGAGTAGGGCCGGCGCGATGGCCTGGTAGTAGCCGATCACCTCGCCCTTGGTGAACCCGGCCTGAGGATAGAGAACCTTGTCGAGGTTGGAGAGGCTGAGCTCCCGTCCGCCCACACTCACCTTGGTCGCCGTCGACGCCGGCGGGGTCAACGCCTCAAGAGGCCTTCTGCTTGCCCTTGGCCGCGGCCAGAGAAGCCTCCAGGGCGGCCATGAGGTCGACCACCGGGGTGGGCCGCTCGGCGGCGGGCTGGGCGACGATCTCCTGGCCCTCGGCCTTGCGCTCCACCAGGTCCAGGACCTGCTCACGGTAGGTGTCGTGGTACTTGGTGGGATCGAAGCCGGTGGACAGCGAGTCGATCAGCTGCTGGGCCATCTTCAGCTCCCGGTCGCTCACCGTCGAGGACTTGTCGGCGCCGGGTAGCCCCTCCAGCTCCTCCTGGGGCACGACCTCGTCGGCGAAGTTCATGGTGGACATCACCAGCGCCTCACCCACCGGGCGCACGGCCACGAGGTACTGCTTGGTGCGCATGACGACCTTGGCGATGCCGACCTTGTTGGCGTCCCGCATGGCCTCGAGCAGCAGCCGGTAGGGCTTGGAGCCCCGCTCGTCGGGTACCACGTAATAGGACGAGTCGAAGAACAGCGGGTCGATCTGGTCGAGGTCCACGAAGTCCTCGATGTCGATGGTGTGGGTGCTCTCCGGGTCCAGCTCCTCGAGCTCCTCGGGATCGATCACGACGTACTGGTCCTTGGAGATCTCGTAGCCCTTGACCAGCTCCTCGTACGGCACCTCCTCGCCGTCGGCGCTGCACACCCGCTTCTGCTGGATTCGAGCCCCGTCCTTGGAGTGGAGCTGGTGGAACCGCACGTCCTTCTTGCGCACCGCGGTGAACAGCTTCACCGGCACGTTCACCAGCCCGAAGCTGATGGCACCACCCCAAATCGACCTGGCCATGAGCCCATTGTTCCCTCCGCTGCCCGATACCTACCAGGCGGGCGACGAGGTGGGTGGGCACGAGCGCGTCGCGATCTCCTCGTCAGCCACCACTGTCATCGGGTCGAGGTCGGTCCGCAGGCCCTTGAACGAAGGCTGCCGCAGGGTTCCCATATCGGTCACCTCGCTGTAGGCCACCTCCACGACGAGCAAGGGCTGGACGAAGGAAAGACCGGGGGGCAGGCGGGTCGTGGCGAAGGGGCTGGATGCGATGGCCGTCTTGGCGAACAGGTCCCGGAGGGCGCCGATCATGTCCTCGGTGAGGCCGGAGCCCACCTGGCCGGCGTAGATCAGGCGCGCCGGCTCGCCCCGTCCGGCAGCTGTTTCAGGCGCCACGTCGTAACACCCGACGGCGAGGGAGCCGATGCTCGAGGTCCGCGACCCCTTCCCCGGCGACCATCCGCCGACGATGAGCTCCCGGCGCCGGCCGCACTTGATCTTCCGCCATGCCGGGGACCGGCGGCCGGGCAGATAGGAAGCGTCCAGGCGCTTGGCCATGAAGCCCTCCAGGCCGAGGTCGTTGCAGGCGGCCACCAGCTCCTCCGGTGTGGCATCCACCACCGGTGCCGTCTGCCAGGCCGGCCCCCGCAGCTCCAGGGACCGGAGGACCTGCCGGCGCTCGTGCTGGGGGAGGCCCGTCAGCAGTTGGCCGTCGAGCCACAGGACGTCGAAGGCGAAGAAGACGACAGGTACCTCGGACAGGAGCCTCGCCGCCGGCCGGGCCACGTGCATGCGGCGCTGGAGGCGCTGAAAGCTGTGCGAGCCTTGGTCATCTGGCGCTACGACCTCCCCGTCGAGCACTACCGGCCTTCCGCCCAAGGAGGCTCCCACCCCCGACAGCTCCGGATAAACAGCCGTGGCGTCCCGGCCGGCGCGGTTGTTGAGGCCGACGAGGCCGTCGGCGACGGTGAGGATGATGCGTTGCCCGTCGAACTTCGGCTCCAACTGGTACGCCGCGGGATCAGTGGGGATGCCGTTCCCGCCCGCCAGCATCGGCAGGAAGTGCGGAGGGCGCTGGGGAAGAGACGCGTTGGAGACGCTACTAGACCAGAACACTTAGTGAGGCGTAGACTGAACCCGGTCGTGAGTGGCGACCTGGACGAGAAGGAGATTGCGGATGGCCGATATCACCAAGGTGCTGGTCGATGACCACCTTCGGGTCAAGCGCCTGCTGACCAACTACGAGCAGAGCCCCTACCGGCTCGACCTGGCTCTCATGGTGTGCGACGAGCTGAAGATGCACAGCACCATCGAGGAGGAGATCTTCTATCCGGCTGTCCGTGACGCCGTAGACGCGCGCCTGATCGACGAGTCGGAGGACGAGCACGCCCAGCTCGAAGAGATCATCGCCGCCGTCGAGGACATGGACCCAGGCGATCCCGCCCTGGAACGCACGATGCGCATGCTGCGCTCCGCGCTGACCAAGCACCTCGACCGGGAAGAGAACGTCGTCTTCCCCAAGGCCAACGTCGAGTTGGCCAACGAGCTGCTGGAAATGGGTCGTGAAGCCTTCGCCCGGCGCCAGGAGCTCATGGGTGCTCAAGTGAGCGGCGACGCCGGTCCTTCCTTGAGCATGGGCACCGCCAACGTCGGTTGGCGTAGCCGTGGGATCAAGAGCGCTACAGCCAACCTCGGCTGGTAGGTCGCTAGAAGAGAGGTAGTTCAGGGGCCCAGGGCGCGCCGAGCGGCGGCGCGCCCCTGAGCGATGCAGGCGGGGATGCCGACGCCGCGGAAGGCGGCGCCGGTGGCGAGGACCTCGGGGCAGTCCGAAGCCAGGGCGGCTTCGATGTGCTCGACCCGGGCGAGATGGCCCGGCGTGTACTGGGGAAAGGCTGCCGGCCACCGGGTGACCCGGGTCTCCAGCGGTTCGCCCCGCAGGCCGAGCGCCCTGGCCAGCTCACGGTGGAGGCGGGCGACGAGTTCGGCGTCGCCGAAGTCCATGGCCCGTTCGTCGCCCCAACGGCCGGCCGACACCCTCAGCACCACCTCACTCGGCGCGCCCCAGTGAGGCCACTTCGAAGATGCGAACGAGCAGGCCGTCATCAGGAGCCCCTCCCGTCTCGGCACGAGAAAGCCACTCCCGTTCGGGGCCGTCCCCCCGGGAAAGGCGCTCAGCGGATAGCGCATGATGGTCAGCACCACCGAGGCGTGCTCGATCTGGGCGAGCTCGGTTGCCGCGGTGGGAGACACCTCGGCCAGCAGGGCTGAGGTAACGGGGGCCGGGGTGGTGAGGATGGTGATGCCTCTCCCGGCAGGAAGGCGGTCGATCGGCGTGCCCAGCTCGATCACCACGCCCGCGGCCCGAAGTTCCTCCTCCAGGCGGGTCACCAGCCGGCTCATTCCCCCGAAGATGGAGACGAACGTCGCCGCCCGCGCCGCCGGATTGCCCGCTGAGGACGACCGCGCCGCCGCCTCCCGCTGCCGGCGAAGGCCGACCACGAGGCTGCGGTGGGCGCCGGCCGCCGCCACCAGCTGCGGAGTCACGGCCACGGCACTGAGACGGCCCGTGGCGCCGGCATGGATCCCGCCGACCAGCGGGCCCACCAGCCGGTCGTGGACCTGCCGCCCGAGGCGGGCCGTCACCAGATCGCCGACACTCGGGTCCTTCCCCAGGTCGCGACGGGGCAGGACCAGGTCCAGCGCCGCCCTGGCCACGCCGGCGGGCGACAAGATCCCCGAACCGGCCACCGCCCGCAACCCGCGGAGCCCGGCGGGCACCCCCAGCACGGTCCCCCGAGGGAGCCGCCGCAGCCGGCCCCCGGACCAGAGAGAAGCCGACTCGGTGGCGGCACCGACCAGCTCCCTGCCCAGGCCCAGCTCCTGGCACAGCTGCACGGCATCGGGTAACCGGGCGAGAAAGGCGTCCGGGCCGAGGTCGACCCACCGGCCACCGATCTGCCCGCCGACGATCTTGCCGCCCAGCCGTGACGACGACTCGACCAGCGTCACTGCCGCGCCTCTGTTGACCAGCTCCCATGCCGCGGCCATTCCCGTGATGCCGCCGCCGACGACCGTGACCGGGGTGGCTGTCAACTCCTGGCGCCGCCGGTGGTCGCCCCGACGAGGGAGGCCAGCAGCGAGATGAAGCGGGGATCGTCGTTGAGCGAGCCCGTGCGCTCGAGCAGCAGACCGGCCTCGGTCGCGACACGGCGAGCCTCGATGTCGACGTCGTAGAGCACCTCCAGATGGTCGGAGGCGAACCCCGCCGGGCACACGACCACAGCCTCCACGCCCTCGGCGGGAAGGCTTCTGATGACATCGAGGATGTCGGGGCCGATCCACGGGTCGGCCGTGCGGCCGGCGCTCTGCCAGGCGATGCGCCAGCGAGGCCCCAATCCGGCCCGGGCGGCCACCGCCTCGCCGGTCCGGCGGAGTTGCTCCGGATAGGACGGCTCATCCAGCTCCAGGGCCCGGAGGGGGAGCGAATGTGCGGTGACGAGGGTCTCGAACCTGGTACCGGCGGGGAAGCGGGCCGCAGCCTGCGTCACCCGCTCACTCAGGATCTCGACCAGTGCGGGGTGGTCGTACCAGGGCTCCACGGCTGCGTAGGCGACACCCGCGGCGCCGGCGGCCGCCGCGGCGCGGGAGTGGTACTCACCCGTGCTGAGCACCGACGCGTGGGGGGCCAGGACCAGGCCCACGATCCGGCCCACCCCTTCCCCGGCGAGCCGGGCGACCCCATCCTCGAGAAAGGGCGCGGCATGCTTTTGCCCGAGCACGGCGAGGTGGCCGGGGCCCAGCGCCGCCTGCAGGGCCTCGACCTGGGCGCTGGTGCGTGCCATCAGGGGAGACATGCCGCCGATGGCGTCGTACCGGCGTTCCAGGTCGTCCAGCAGCTGCGGCGGCGGCGGCCGCCCCCGCCTCACATGGGTGTAATAGGCCTCGATGTCGGCGGGCGAGGCCGGCGAGCCGTACGCCATGACGAGGACGCCGATAGTCGCCGCCTCACCCACTGACGATCTCGTACGCGTGCACCTGGTCGACCACCCGTTGCAGCATCCCGGGATCGGTTTGAGGCAGAACGCCGTGTCCCAGGTTGAACACGTGCCCCGTGCCACCGCCGGCCTGCAGCACCTTGGCCACCTCGACCTCCACGACCTCTACAGGGGCGAGACAGACGGAGGGGTCGAGGTTGCCCTGCAGGGTCTTGTCCGGCCCCACCCGCTGTCGAGCGGCATCGAGGGGCACCCGCCAGTCCACACCCACCACGTCGGCGCCGGCGCCGGCCATCAGGCCCAGCAGCTCACCGGTGCCGACACCGAAATGGACGCGGGGCACGTCGAGATCCGAAAGGGCGTCGAAGATGCGACGGGTGGCGGGGAGGGCGAAGCGCACGTAGTCGTCGGGCGACAGGGCTCCGGCCCAACTGTCGAAGAGCTGCACGGCCGCGGCGCCAGCGGCGACCTGTGAGCGCAGTGACGACACGGCGAGGTCGGCCAGGGCGTCGAGCAGCGAGTGCCACGTCGCCGGGTCCTCCCGCATGAGCGTCTTGGTCAGCGAGTACGTCCGCGTGCCCCTGCCCTCGATGAGGTAGCTGGCCACGGTGAAGGGCGCGCCGGCGAAGCCGATCAGGGGCACGTCGGTCTCGGCCACCACGGCCCGAACTGTCTCGAGGACGTAGGGCGCGTCCTCCTCCGGCTCGAGCGGGCGCAGCCGTGCCAGGTCGGCCTTGCTCCTGAACGGCTCCTGCACGACCGGTCCCACACCCGGCACGACCTCGACTCCAAAGCCGATGGCCGCCACCGGGACGACGATGTCGGAGTAGAGGATGGCGGCGTCGACGCCGTACCGGCGGACAGGTTGCAGGGTTATCTCGGTGGCCAGGTCGGGCTGGCGGATGGCGTCGAGGATGTTGCCCGTGCCCCGCACGGCTCGGTACTCAGGCAGCGACCTGCCGGCCTGGCGCATGAACCACACAGGGACCACCGGTGTGGGTTGACGCCGGCAGGCGCGGAGAAAGGGGGCGTCGGCCGGCGGCGGCATGGTCGCCGACGTTAGGGCCGGGCACCGTAGAATCGCACCTCCCGCTTTCGAGGGGAATGCTTGTCCTCACACCCTGACCTGCCGTCCGAGCAGGCCCACATCGACAGAGCCTACGAGCGCGTTGCCGCCCTGCGCGCCAGCGCCAGCGACCTGTTGGACGCCATATTCCTCCAGCGGGGCGGGACACCGCAGTCGGTGGCCGAGCGCGACGTCCTCGTGCGCACGACCCTGCACCGGCTCGAGCAACTCGAGCTCGGTTCCGAGTCGTTGTGCTTCGGGCGCATCGACCGGGCGGACGGTGAGGCCTTCCACATCGGGCGGCTGGCCGTCTCCAGCGAGGACCAGGAGCCGCTGGTGGTCGACTGGCGGGCGCCGGTGGCCGAGCCGTTCTACCGGGCCACGGGCGTGCACCCGATGGGCCTGTCCCGGCGCCGGCACTTCGCCACCGAGGGACGCCGGCTTCTCGGCATCGAGGACGAGGTGTTCGGCGAGGGTGGCGACGAGCTGGCGGTGGCGGGGAGCGGTGCCCTGCTCAGCGCCCTGGAGCGGTCGAGGTCGGGCCGGATGCGCGACATCGTGGCGACGGTCCAGCGTGAGCAGGACGAGATCATCAGGGCCGACCTGGCCGGCGTGCTGGTGGTGCAGGGGGGACCGGGAACCGGCAAGACGGCGGTTGCCCTACACCGCGCCGCCTATCTGCTCTACACCTACCGCTTCCCCCTGGAGCGACAGGGAGTGCTCCTGATCGGCCCGAACCCGGTCTTCCTGCGCTACATCGGACAGGTGCTCCCGTCCCTGGGGGAGAGCGGCGTCGCCCTCTCCACCATCGCCGGCCTGGTCCCGGGCGTCCGTGCCCGTGCGGTCGACACCGATGTGGCGGCCCGGGCCAAGGGAGATGCGCGCATGGCCAAGGTGCTGGCCCGGGCGGTCAAGGACCGCCAGCGGCCGCTGAAGCAATCGGTGCAGGTGGGCTTCGAGGGGTTCTCGCTGGAGCTCGGAGCCCGCCAGTCCGAGGCGATCGTGGCCTCGGCCCGGCGCCGGCCGGGAGCTCACAACGTGCGTCGCCGGCACGTGGAGGCGCTGGTGGCCCGGCATCTGCACGAGGAGTACCAGCGGGCATCCGAGCGCCGGCGGCGCACGGGCCTCTGGGTCGACCAGCGGGCCGGCGGGAACGACGACGGCCCCGGCGAGGACGACGAGCCGACGGCCCCCGAGGTGGCCGAAGGCGGCCTGAGCCAGGCCGAGCTGTGGTGGCGGCTCCGCCGCCTTCCCTCAGTCACCGATGCCCTCGATCGCATGTGGCCGCTCCTGATCCCCGAGGAGCTGCTCCACGACCTCTACGGGGCCAAGCCGCTTCTCCGCCTGGCGGGGCGGGGCATCCTGAGCGACGCCGAGCTGGCTGCTCTCCACCGTCCCCGCAGTTACACGCTGGCCGACATCCCCTGGACGGCGGAGGACCTGCCGCTGCTCGACGAGGCCCGCGTCCTGCTCGGCGCCCGCACCCGCAGCCGGGCACGCCAGGCGGCCGAGGAGATCCGCTCCTACGGCCACATCGTGGTGGACGAGGCCCAGGACCTCACGCCCATGCAGCTGCGCATGCTCGGCCGGCGCTCCATCTCGGGGTCCATGACGGTGGTGGGTGATGTCGCCCAGGCCACCGGCGCCCGGGCACCTTCGGGTTGGGACGAGATCGTGGCCCATCTACCTCGGCGCCGGCCAGGCCACTACACCGAGCTCAGCGTCAACTACCGAACCCCGGCCGAGATCATGGACTTCGCCGCGAAGGTGCTGGCCGTGGCCGCTCCCCACTTGAAGCCACCGAGGTCGGTTCGCTCCACAGGAGAGGCACCAGTGATCGTCAAGGCACGTTCCGACGAGCTGGCCGAGCGGGTCGCCGCCCTGGCCCACGACGAGACCACGGAGGTGGACGGTGGGACCGTCGCCGTCGTGACCATGCCGTCTCTCCTGGAGGACCTGGCCGCCGCGCTCGAGGCCAAGGGCGTGCCCTTCTCACGAGCCGACCGCCAGGGCATAGAGGCCCCAGTGACGCTGATCCCGGTGTCGACGGTGAAGGGCCTCGAGTTCGACTCGGTCGTGGTGGTGGAGCCGGCAGCGATCGTCTCGGGCTCCGCCCAGGGCCTTCGCTCTCTCTACGTCGCCCTGACCCGGGCCACCCGGAGGCTCACCATCGTCCACGCCGAGCCATTGCCCGAGATGTTGGGGCCCGGATGAGCCCGGCTCAGGCCGAGCGGGCCACGTCGAGGTCGGCGGGGACCTGGTAGGCCAGCGGCCGGGACGAGGCGGTGATGCGGGACTTGAAGTCCGAGCCGCCGGCCACGGCGGCGCGGTAGGCGCTGGTGCGGCGGGCGACACGGCGGCTGCCCGTGCTCACCGGCGCCTGCTCCGGCTCCATCTGCGAGGTGATGCCGTCCTTGAGCAGGATCATGGCCTCGGCCCGCATCTGGGAGATGCGCGACGGGCTCACGCCCAGCTCGACGGCCAGCTGCTGCACCGACCGCTCTTCGAAGAAGGAGCCGAGCACCACGTGGCGCAGCCTGTCGGGCAGGGCGGCCACGGCATCGAACAGATAGGCCTCCTGCTCACGCTCGAGCAGCACCACATCGGGGCTCTGCTCGTCGGCCGGCAGGAGCCACTCACCGCCGCCCTCGGCGACGACCGAGTCGTAGTTCAACACCACCGAGCGGTGGACGTCGTTGGACAGGGCGCCGACCGCTTGCACGGTGACGCCCATGTTCTCCGCCAGCTCGGCCGTCGTGGGGGCGCGGCCCAGGCCCGCCGTCAGCTCCTCGGTGGCCGACTGCATCCGGCGAGCCTTCGACCGGACCGAGCGGGTGGCCCAGTCGCGGTTGCGGAGCTCGTCGAGCAGCGCGCCCCGGATACGGGCCGACGCGTAGTGGCTGAAGTTGGTGTGGCGTCCCGGATCGAAGGCCCGAGCGGCCTGCGCCAGCCCCGCCATCGCCGCCGAGAGCAGCTCGTCCCGGGCGATGTGGCGTGGGAGCCGTCCCGCCAGGTGGTGGACGGCGCTGTCCACCAGGTTGAGATGCTCCCGCACGAGTTGCTCTTCCCGTGCCTTCTGGTCCGTGTCGACTGTCGCCCCTTGCATGGGGACAAATGTCGGCGAAAGCCGCGCCGCCGCACATCGGCCGACCGGGCGATCTTCGTCTCACCCGTGGCCCTGATTGGCTAGTCAACGACCGGGAAGTCAGCTTGCGGCGGTCCAGGCCCTCCTACAGTTGGCCGATGGACGGCCCCGGCCCGAGCACCGCCGTGGTCGTCGACGAGTGGCCCCTGGTGAGGGTGGGCATGGTCCAGGCGCTGCACTCGGCGGAGATCTCCGTGGTCGCCCAGACGGGCGCCGGCGAGGAAGGCGTGCGCCAGGTCAAGGTACGCCAGGCCGGTTACCTGTTGCTCGGGGCCCACGGCGACCTGCCGCCGACGGAGGCGGCGCGGCGGGCCAAGGCCCTGGCGGTTCCACCGCGGGTGGTCGTCCTGCTCGAGCAGGTGGACCGCGAGGAGCTGGCCCTTCTCGCCGCCGCCGGGGTGGACGGCTTCCTGGTGCGCTCCGTCCACCCGGCCGAGCTGGCCGCGGCCATCCGCCGGGTGACCAAGGGCGAGCGGGTGGTGGCGGCGCCGCTGGTCTCTCTCCTGGTGGGTGGTCTCAACCCCGATCGCGAGGCCAAGGACACATCATCCGAGGCGGGCAGTGCCTTGACCCGCAAGGAGCTCGAGGTCCTCTTCCGCCTGGCCGAGGGCCGCTCGAACCGGGAGATCGCCGAGGTGCTCTTCGTGACACCGGCGACGGTCAAGACCCACCTGGCCCACATCTATGCCAAGCTCGGTGTGGCCGGGCGCCAGCAGGCCATGGAGCGGGCCGTCGCCCTGGGTCTGTTGCGCTCGGGCCAGGGCCGGGGTGCGAACCCCACCGGGTAGCTTGCTCAGATGAACGCCAACTCTCAGCCGGGCGCCGGCCCGCCGGAGGTGGGACTGGACGAGCTGGCCGAGGCACTGGGCCGGGGGGCCGTGCTCATCGACGTCCGCCTGCCGGAGGAGTACGAGGACATGCACGTGCCCGGTGCCATCCACATGCCTCTGTCGGAGCTTTCGGCCCGCTCCAACGAGATCCCCCGGAACGAGCGCGTGTACGTGATCTGCGCGTCAGGCAGCCGAAGCCTGGCCGCCGTCGGCGCCCTCAACCGGGGAGGTTGGGACACGGTGTCGGTGGCCGAGGGCACCAAGGGATGGTTCGCAGCCGGCCGTCCGGTGGAGTCGGGCGGCCCGGAACGCTGAGGCCTGGTACCGCTCTTCTCTATGGCGACTCGTCGCCGAGCTCCTCGCCGGCCTCCGATTCTCCTTCGGCCATGAGATCCTGCTCCATACCCTCACGCCGGGTGACCGGGTCATCCTCCGCTGCGGCCGCCTCCTCCCGCACCTCTCGTTCGGTCTCCGCCTCGGGGTCGCGCTCGCTCATGGCAGCGTTCTAGTGCACCGTCGCCGATATCACCTGCTGCCTCGCCGGCCAGCGATGCCCCTGGCTGCGTTTCTCCTCCTCGAAAGCCGGCAAGAGGATTCCTTCGTCGTCGCGCCTTGCCAGATGACACCGCTGGCTCGCCGATGCACCCAGGCCATATCAGCGACGGAGCACTAGCCAGTGACCGGGGCGAACATTGCGATCGCGCTGTTCCCCGGCGTCGAGGAGCTGGACTGGGTGGGGCCGTGGGAGGTGCTGTCGGGATGGTCGCGGCAGTGGCCGGGGGACGATGTGCGGGTGTTCACCGTTGCCGCCACCCACGACGCCATCACCTGTTCCCAGGGTGCCCGGGTACTCGCCGACTACACCTGGGAGGAGGCGCCGGCCTACGACCTTCTCATCTGGCCCGGCGGCCCCGGCGTGTGGTCCTTGTTCGACGACGAGGGGATCCGGGAGCGGGTGCGCCGGGCCGCGGCGGCCGACGAGGTGATCCTGGCCAGCGTGTGCACGGGGTCACTGCTCCTGGCCGACGTGGGCGTGCTCGACGGCCGGCCGGCGACCAGCTACTGGGCGTCGCTGGACGACCTGGCCGCCCGGGGCACCGACATCGACGTGCGGCGTGAGGATCGTTTCGTCGACGACGGTGACGTGGTCACCGCTTCCGGCGTGTCCGCGGGCATCGACATGGCCCTTCACCTGGTCCGCCGCCTCCACTCCGAGGAGCGGGCACGCGAGGTCCGCCGCTTCATCCAGTACGACCCCGAGCCGCCGGTCTGACCGTGGATCACGTAGAGCTCACCATCAACACCGGCACCCGGCCCGTCACCGACCTGACCATGGAGATCCGCTCGTTCTGCCAGGAACGGGGGGACGGGCTGTTGAACGTCTTCGCCCCCCACGCCACCGCCGGTCTCGCCCTGATGGAGCTCGGGTCGGGCTCGGAGCCGGACCTGGCCGATCTGCTCCAGCGCCTCATGCCCCGCGACGACCGCTATCGCCACAGCCACGGCTCTCCCGGCCACGGCGCCGATCACCTCTTGCCGGTCCTGATATCGCCTTCCTTGTGCCTCCCGGTCACCGGGGGCCGGCCCGTCCTCGGCACCTGGCAGAGCCCGGTCCTGGTCGACCTCAACCAGGACAACCCCACCCGCACCGTGCGCCTCAGCTTCCTCCCGGGCTGACCACGGCGCCCTCGACCACCGCGCCGGCGCCGTCGAGGTCCATTCCGGCGCCTGCAGCCCGGCCGACGAGGAAGGTGGCCAGCGGGGCATTCCGGCGCTCGGTGCCATGAGCCACGACCCTGGCCAGGTCCAGGAGCCTCTCTATCTCTGCCGGCTCGAGGCGGGGGACGCCGAGGGCGTCGGCCACGCCGTCGAGCCACTCCACCGGTGCCGGCTCAGCCGTCTACCGGGCGGGAGCGGATCTCCTCGATGGCCGCGTTTATGCCGTCGCCGTCGAGGATGTCGGCCATGACGCCGATCTGGCTGTCCCACACCTCGGGCGGCACGTCGGCCTGAACGTCCCCGTGGAGGACGTGGAAGACATCGAGACCCAACTGGGTCCCGGCCAATGGGCCTGCATATGTGGGATCCCCGATCCTGACGGTCTCGGCGGCCATTCCTGCGCTCTCGGGATCGGGAGCACCGATGATCACCACCAAACCGTCACGACCGTGGGACTCCGCCAGCCGGAGGATCGCCTCCTGGCTGCGCAGGTCCATGGCACCGGACGCCGTTCAGACGAAGCACTCCGTCGCGGTGAACGCCACGGTGGCCCCGGCCGCTTCGGCGCAGGCGGCGATGGCGGGCCCGGAGACTCCGTCGCGCTCACCCAGGGCGACCACGGTCTTTCCTTGGAGCATTTCCTCACCTCCCAGTTCTTCTCGAAGAAATCGGTCTTCTTGGGCTGACCGCGTTGCTGCGCACCATATCTCGGCCGCTCGATGCGCAGGTCATCGAGGGCGGCTCACAGCTGTGGCCTTTCGGGACTAGCAGACCTCCCACCTTCGGATTGGCGCAGTGTGCGGCCGCACGTGCTGCCCGCCACGCAGGACGAGGCGGGCGGTCACTCGCCGCCCCAGTGCTCAACCGCCTCGGCCCGTCTAGCCACCGACGGCCCGCGTACAAGGGTTCAGACGAAGAAAAGATAACCACCGTTGACAGAGTGATACCTGACCTGTACCGTCAAAATTCTTCAAAGGGGGGAACGCCAGTGGGAACCGGTGGGATGGGCAGAGACGCTTGCAAAGCCTCACCAACTTGTGCACCCGTATCGCGGCATAAGCGGCGAGGTAAGGAGAGCGTCGTGCTCACCATGCAGTCAGAGGGCAGGAGCCCCGACTTCTCGAACCAGGGCCCCCCGTCTCAGCTGGGCCACGCCAGGACGACAACGGGGCGCCGTTCTGACCACGGACGATCTTTCCCTTGACAAAGTTGGTGTGCATCTTGAAAGTTGCCTCCAAGCAGGAAGCCGGGGGCGGATGGGGCCTTTTGCCGCAATGTGTTTTTTGTTCTATTCGGCCTTCACTGATCGAATCTCAAAGATCGAGAGAAGCAAGTGAACCAACTAACACGGTGGCGTTGTAGTGGCCGGAGTCTGGCAGGGCTTCGGCAGGCGCGTCGGTACCCGCTGCGGGCTCTCACCCTTGTTGCGGTTCTGGCAAGCCTGCTCCCGGCCATCACAGGCTTGGGCGTTCTGTCGGCATCGGCGGCAGGAGGCGTCGCGCTGTTGGTCGTCGGCGATGCGGCGGCCTTGACGGCAGGTGACGCGGCGGTGGCGGCGCGACTCCAGACCAACCATGGGTTCTCCGTCACCAAGATCAGCGATGAGGCACCCGAAGCCGCCGGCGCCTACGATCTGGTCGTCATCGCCGAGTCGGTCAGCTCGGCCACCCTCGCTTCAAAGTACGCCAGCCGGGCGGTCCCCGCGATTGTGCTCGAGGGCTTCGTCTGGGACGACTGGGGGCTGGTGAACGGCTCCCCCACCGCGTATCTGGAGTCCAGCCGCGATGTCCGGGTGATGACGAACGACACCCCCCTGGCTGCCGGGCTCAACCAGGGCGGCGTCTATACGGTCTCGAACATCCTCTGTTGCGCCGAGACGTTGGTGTCAGCCGACACGGCCACGGTTGTGTCTTCTTCGCTGCAGTACCTGCAGTTCGCCTACAACAGCCAGCGAACGATCGGGTTCGGCGTCGAGCGAGGGTCGGTACTGCACTCGGGTTCGCCCGCTCCGGCCAAGCGTATCGGCCTCGGCTTTCTCGACGCGGCGGTCGGTGCCGGTTTGACGACCGCGGGCTGGGCGTTGTTCGACGCCGCGGTCGACTGGTCTCAATGGTCGGTCACCCTGTCGGTTTCGACCACGAGCCCGACGACGGGCGGGAAGTCAGTGCTCACTGCAACCACCAACCGATCGGTCTCAGGATCGTCTTATTCGATCTCGGTGTTCGACTCCACCACTGGTGCCCTGGTTGGCTCCTGCCCTACGGGCACGTCGTGCCAGGCCACGGTGCAGCACACCACCGCTTCCACCCACCTCTACCGGGCGTACGTGGCGGCGGCCTCGAGCACGCCGCCGCCCCCCCAGATCGCCGCGTCCACGCCGGCGACAACGGTGACCTGGACCAACCAGTGGGTCGTGCAGCTACAGCCCAGCACCACCAGCCCGAACACCGGCACCAGCGCAGCCCTCACCGCCACGGCAAACTTCGATGTCAACTCCAGCGGGTTCGTGATCTCGGTGTTCGACGAGACGAGCGGGAGCCTCCTGGCCAGCTGCAGCGCCGGATCCACCTGCACGGCCTCCGTCGCCTACTCCACGCCCACGACCCGCAGCTTCGGGGCCTACGTCTCTGATCCCAGTGCGACCTCGCCGCCTTTGAACATGCAGGCGTCCTCAGGAGCCATCTCCTTGAGTTGGACCAGCCAGTGGACCGTGGGGCTCACGGCGGGTACGACCCAGCTCCAGATCGGGAGTTCCACCACGCTCAGCGCCACGGCAAGCCACAGCGTGACCGGCACCTCGCTCGCCATCGCCATCGCGGACCTCACCGCCGATGAGATCGTCGCCTGGTGCACCACCGGCGCGACGTGTTCGGCCCCGGTGTCGCAGCTCCTGCCAGAGTCGCACACCTACGCAGCGTTCATCGCCCCGCCGAGCAGCGAGGTCCCCCCGCCGGGCGCGCAGGCACTGTCCAACACCGTCACCGTCACCTGGGGAACGGGAACCAACACGAACTTGTGGCAGATCGCGCTGCTCGCGAACCCACCCGTCACCACCTCGGGAAGCCCGGCGACACTCGTCGCCACGGCCAGCCAAGGTGTCGACGGGACGGGTCTGGTCATCCAGGTGTATGACCAGACATTGGGGCGGCGTGTTGCAGTGTGCGCCTCAGGTCAAGTCTGCTCAACCGCGGTGGTCGAGCCGGGCGCGGCTTCAAAGAACTACGTGGCCGTCATCTCTGGTCCCTCTAGCGATTACCCGCCACCGGACATCCGGGCGGCGTCCAACTCGGCCTCGGTCACCTGGCTCTGAGCCGGCGGCGCGACATGAACGGAAGAGAGCACGATATGTCCGACCATCGCGTCCCCGTCACCCCGGCACCAAAGCCGCTACGACGACGCCGTAGCACGGCAGTGGCCGTGATGACTGTCATCGCGTCGGGCGTCCGTTCGAGTCGCCCTCGTCGGCGAGGCAGGCTCGGGCGTGTCTGCCGGACCTCGATTGTGATCACGCTGGTCGCCGCAGGCGTGGTCGCTGTTCCCTCCGCCAACACCGCGGTCGCCCACGACGGGCACGGGCATGAGGATCCGCCGAGGGTCGAGGAGGACACGAGCGTCGGTGGCGGTTCAGGAAAGCTGTCGATCACCGCGCAGGAGCGCGTCTTGATCCTGGCCAACACCGTCATCGGTGGCACCTCGAGCACCGAGGCGCAAGAGGCCGTGGCGCTCGGCTTCGCGGTTGACCTTGTCAGCGACGCGACGTGGACCTCGATGACGAAGGAGGACTTCGCGTCGTACAAGGCGATCATCCTCGGCGACCCCGACGGCACCCTGTCGCAGGTCGCGGCAGCGCAGTCGACGACCGCCGTGTGGGGCCCAGCGGTCGATGGCCGGGTGGTGATCTTCGGCAGTGACCCCGCTGGGCATGCCGGTCAGGGCGGTGCCAAGTTCCTACGGCAGGGTGTCCGCTACGCCACCAGCTCGGGCAGCGGCCGAACCGGCCTGCTGGTCGTGCTCAGCGAGTATTACGACAACGCCCCCGCGAACACGCCGGTCCCGCTCCTCAACGCCGTCGGCGGCGGGTTCACCGTGCGTGGCGTCCCCTGTTCGAACACCATCAAGATCGTTGCCGAGTCCGAAGCCCTCGACGGGGTGACCGAGGCGGATCTGGGCGGATGGGGTTGCTCGGTGCACGAGGCGTTCGACACCTGGAACAGCGAGTTCGCGCCGATCGCCATCGCCGTGAACGCCACGAGCGGCACCTACACCGACGCCAACGGGAACAAGGGCTTCCCGTACATCCTCACCCGCGGCGGCGGCACCCGCGTCCCGCCCGAGCAGCGGCGCGGTGGCGGCAACGTCGCGACGCCGTACCAGCAGGACTGCCACCGAGCGGAGCCGGTCAACTGCGCGACCGGCAACTTCTGGCACACCTTCACAGATGTCGAGATCGAGGGGCGGGGCCCCGGGCTTGGCGTGGCCCGCACCTACAACTCGGATGCGGCGGCCGAGGACAGCCCGTTCGGTTTCGGGTGGACATCGAACGCGACGATGCGCCTCGCCGTCGCCGGTGACGGATCGCGCACGGTGTCCCAGGAGAACGGCTCGACGGTCACGTTCCGGCCGGCGGCGGGCGGCGGGTACAGCGCTCCGCCACGGGTGTTCGCCACCTTGACAGGCAACGCGGACGGCTCCTACCGGTTCGAGCGGCTCTCGCGGGAACGCTTCGACTTCGACGCCGCCGGCACGCTCAGGGCGATCGAGGACCTCAACGGCTACCGGACCACGTTCGGCTACGACGCGGGCGGGCTCCTCGAGACGATGACCGACAGCAGCGGCCGCGAGCTCACGTTCGTGCATGACACCGCGGGGCGGATCAGCTCGGTGACCGACCCGCTTGGCCGGGCCGTCACCTACACCTACGACACCAACGGCGACCTCACCTCGGTCGACGACGTGGCCGGCAACACGACGGTCTTCACCTACGGCGATCATCGCCTGCTCACGATGACCGACCCCCGCGGGGGGACGGTGACCAACACCTACGACCCCCAAGGCCGGGTCATCGGACAGAGCGACGCGCTAAACCAGTCCACCACCTTCGCCTATGAGGAGTTCCAGACCGTGGTGACCGACCGGCGCGGCAACCAGGAGATCATGACGTTCTCCGCCGACAAGCTCGTCGCCATCACCAAAGGCGCCGGCACCGTCGACGAGGCCACCCGGACCTTCACCCACGACGACGCCACCTTCGCCCGCCTCACCGCCACCGACGGCAACGGCAACACCACCACCTACACCTACGACACCGCCGGCAACATCGAGTCGATCAACGACGAACTCGCACGGTCGATGACATACGTCCATGGTCCGCGCCGGGAGGTCACCTCGAGCACCGACCCCGGCGGCGTCACCACCACCTACACCTACGACGCCGCCGCCAACCTGGTGTCCTCCACCACGCCGATCTCCGCCACCCAGTCCCGCACCGTCACCCTCACCTACGGCGACCCTGACCATCCCGGCGACATCACCGAGGTCACCGACCCCAACGGGCACACTTGGG
>DATLOM010000056.1:0-84196 GCA_035536185.1 Acidimicrobiales bacterium
GGCGACCACAACAACGACGACGACGACGATGGAAATCGTCTCGACGCCGACGGCGACGGCGACACCGACACCGACACCGACACCGACACCGACACCGACACCGACACCGACGTCGACACGGACACGGACACGGACACCGACGTCGACGTTGACACGGACACTGACGTCGACGTTGACACCGACACCGACGTCGACGTCGACACCGACATGGACACGGACGTCGACGTCGACGTTGACGAGGATGTCGATGACGGGACGTGCCCCGACAACTCACCCGGCGGCGCGGTGTCGCCTCCGGACTGCGGCAACGGCAACCCCAAGCCCCCGTTCCCGCCGGGTGGCGGCGATGACGACGCCGACGACGGTACCGACGACGGTGCCGACGACGGTGACGACGACGGGAGCTGCCCGGACAACTCGCCCGGCGACGAGGTCTCGCCTCCGGACTGCGGCTTCGGCAACCCCAAGCCACCGTTCCCGCCAGGTGGCAGCAACGATGGTGGTGCTGACGACGGTGCTGACGACGGCGCCGACGACGGCTTCGACGACGGGAACGACGACGACGGCTGCCCCGAGCCGTCCCCCGGTGACCCGGACGACCCGCCGGACTGCGGCTTCGGTACCCCTCGGGACCCGACGCCTGAGGACAAGCGAGCCTCCGCCAAGAGGAAGTAGGCAATCAGCAGCACCGCAAACGTAGAAGAGGGAGGGGCCGTCGGCCCCTCCCTCTTCTCGTTGTCCGCCAGCACATCTACCATCTGCCGGTAGGCAACCCGGGAGGGCGCGATGCAAGAGAAACTGGAGTCCACCAGGTGGGGGCGAGTCCTCCTCAGCGTCGTGCTCACGGTGGTGCTGTGCGCGGTGCTGGTCGTGAACCTGCCCCCCTCGCACACCAGGGACACGCAGATGAAGGTGTTCAGGCCCATCCTGAGCTCCACCGGCCTCAGGCAGAACTGGGGGGTGTTCGCACCGAACCCGCCGCGGTCCACCCGCGAGTTCCTGGCCCGCATCGATTACGCCGACGGCACCAGCGAAGCCTGGCGGCCACCCAAGGGCGGCAAGGGCCTGTCGGCCTACCGGTACTACCGGTGGCGAAAGCTCTCCGACGCGGCCCAGTCGAGGAACGACCGCGCCGTCCTGTGGAGGCCTCTGGCCCGGTGGATCGCCAGGGAACACGGCCGTGAGGGTGCCAGGGTGGTCAGGGTGCAGTTCATCCGTCAGAGGCTGGCCACTCCCGCCCCAGGGACAGACCAGCGGTCACGCTGGCGGAGCAACACCTACTACACCCTCGAGTTCAAGTCGTCAGCGCCGCCACGATGACCGCCGGCATCTTGGCAACCAGCCGCTCGGGGGTCAATCGGGCCCTGGAGGCGTGGGACCGCTTCTGGTTCCGCCCCGGCTCGACGGCGACGCTCGCCGTGTTCCGCATCGCCTACGGGCTGGTCATCCTGGCCTGGGCCATCTCGCTCAGGCCCGACCTCAACGACTTCTTCTCCCCGGACGGCATCTTGGCGGAGCAACCGGATCGGGCCTGGGACGTCGGCCTCTTTCAACTCGCCGACTCGCAGACCGCGATGATCGGGCTCTACCTGGCGTTCCTCGCCGGCGCCGTCTGCCTCACCGTCGGCTACCGGACGAGGCTGGCGGCAGTGGTGACCTTCGTGGCCCTGATCTCGTTCCAGCGCCGCAATCCCTACATCGACAACGCCGGCGACGGGCTCCTGCGGATCCTCGGCCTGTACCTGATGCTCACACCGGCGGGCGTGGCCCTGTCGGTCGATCGCTGGCGCAAGCACCGAGAGGCGTTCTGGGAGTTCCCGGAACGGGCCCTGTGGGGGCTTCGGCTCGTCCAGATCCAGCTGAGCGTGATCTACCTGGCCACGGTGTGGGACAAGGCGCGAGGCGAGACATGGAGCAACGGAACGGCGGTCGCCTACGCGCTGCGGAACGGCACCACGCAGCGGTTGAGGGTTCCCGAAGCCGTCACCGACAACCTGTTCATCATGAACCTGGCCACCTGGGGAACGCTGGCCGTGGAACTGGCGCTGGTGTTCCTGGTGTGGAACCGGGTGCTACGGCCGTGGGTGCTGGGCCTGGGGGTCGCCCTTCATCTCTCCATCGATGTCGTGATGTCGCTTGGCTTCTTCAGCATCGCCATGTACGTGCTGTACATCGCCTTCGTCCCGCCGGAAGTCATGGAGCGGTGGGTCCTGAGGGCCCGTCAGCGGTGGCGGCGCGGCGCCACCGAACCCCCGTCGCCGGCAGAGGAGAAGCGGCCTACCAAGAGAGTCGAACCCGAGACCACGGTCGCCCGAACCTGACGAACCGGACAACTTGACGCACGGAACACTTATGTGCTTTTCTTCTCCCTGCAAGCGCCCGAGGGGGCGCGCTCCGCTGGGGAGGCATCATGTTCTCGAGGTCAGAGCAGAGGCGCGGCAGGTCTCGCGCCAGCGGCTGGACGGCGGCAGTTGCCGGTGTGGGCGCAGTACTGGCCCTCGGCGTCGTCAGCCCCGTTCAACGAACGGCCGCCGGGCCCGACGAGGGCCACGGCAGCGTTCATCGGGAAGCGACGAGGCGCTACAGCTTCCAGACGGGCTACGGAGTCGATCAGATCGTCTGCGCCCCCGACGGCGAGAAGCGCTTCTCGACCATCTACGCCCGCCCCTCGGACATGCAGATAGACCGTTACGAGGAGATCGCTCCGGCCATTCGAACCGCGGTCCGGGCCGCCAGTGGCAATCTCAACGCCGAGGTGCAGAGCCTCAGCACGACTGTCGGCGCCCGCTTGCGCGTCAAGTGCAACGACGACGGAGACGTCAACGTCGCCTCCGTGGTCCTGGCCACGCCGCGAGCGGGCTCCGACCGTGACACCATCCGCGCCGATCTGGCCGCTCTGGGTTTCGACCGTCCGGAACACAAGTACCTCGTGTTCTTCGAAGGCTGCCGGGCTCAGCCCGAGACGGTGGACAACTGTGACGGGGGCCAGGTCGCGACCGGGACGATCGCCGACGACTCCACCCCCGGTGTCAACAACCCGAACAACATCGGCCCGGATTACGCAATGATGTGGTGCGAGTGCTCGGACGTGACGGAGGAAGCGCCGTACGGGACAGTGACCCTGCCCGGCGCCACCGGCGGGACGTTCCTGCACGAGGCGATCCACACCCTCGGCTTCGTCCAACCCACGGCCCCCAACTCCACCGGCCGCTATCACCATTGTACGCAGTATTCTGACACTATGTGTTACAACGACGGCGGGCCGAACTCCTCGGCCTTCGACGTGAACAGCGACTGCCTGGAGTGGCACGCCATCGACTGTGGCCACGACGATTACCTGCACCCGCACCCGCCGGAAGGGTCCTATCTGGCCGGGAACTGGAACCTGGCGGCCAGCTACGTGGAGTTCATCGACCACACGGCCACTCCCGACGTATCCCCGCCGTACCGCACTCGCGATCTGGGGGTGGCCGGGGCCGGGCCAGGCTACGCCGAGCTGTCCTGGAGTCGGGCCGTCGACCGGCGCGGCGTGGCGGGTATCCAGGTGATGATGCGCCCGTCCGGGAGTGCATGGACCACGGTGTCCACGGCCACCGATAACGACGGCTCCTACACGGTGGACGGCCTGACTCCCGGCAACACCTATTACTTCGCCATCACCTCGGTCGACGCCGCCGCCAACCTGTCCCCGCGGTCGAACATCGTCCAGCACACGGTTGAGGGCTGACCCTCGACAACCACGGAACGAACTTCCACCGCTACCCGGTGAGGACGCTCGCGCTCCCACCATCTGAGGTCAGAGCAGCGTGGCCTGGCGGGCGAAGTGGATCATGGGCGAAGGAAGAAGGCCGAAAGCCACGGTGAAGGCGACCGCCACGGCCACGGCGATGCCGGTGGTGGCCGGAAGGCGCAGGCGGGGCGGCACCGCCACGGCCGTCTCACCCGGGCCGGCCTCGTCGGCGGCGGCCGGCGTCATGTACATGAGCACGGTGACCCGGAGGTAGAAGAAGGCGGCCACCACGGCTGAGAGCATCCCGATGAGGGCGAGGGCGTAGGACTCTGCCTCCACCGCCGCGGAGATGACGTAGAACTTGGCCAGGAAGCCGGTGGTGAACGGCACTCCCGCCTGGGCGAGCAGGAGGACGGCGAAGGCGATGGCCAGAGCGGGCCGGCGCGCCGCCAGCCCCCGGTAGGTGTCGAGCGAGTGGGCGGCGTCACCCCGGCGGCCGACAACGGTGACGATGGCGAAGCTGCCGATGACCAGGAAGGTGTAGGCGAGGAGGTAGAACAACGAGCCGGCGATGCCGTTGGTCGTGCCGGCCTGCAGGCCGATGAGCACGTACCCGGCATGGCTGATCGACGAGTAGGCGAGCATGCGCTTGATGTCGGTCTGCACCACGGCCAGCACCGACCCGACGAGAAGAGTGATGACGGCCAGCCCCCACACCACCGGCTGCCAGTCGAGGCGCAGGGTGGAGAAGGTGGAGAAGAAGATCCTGAGCAGGGCGGCGAAGCCGGCGGCCTTGGCCGCCGCGGCCATGAACCCGGTGACCGGCGACGGTGCTCCCTGGTACACGTCTGGCGTCCATGTGTGGAACGGGACGACCGCCACCTTGAACCCCAGGCCGACCAGTAGCAGGGCCATGCCGGCCAGCAACACGCCGTTGTTGAGGGCGACGTTGCCGGCCAGGTACTGGGCGATGCTCACCAGGTTCGTGGACCCGGTGGCTCCGTAGACCAGGGCGATGCCGTAGAGGAACAGCGCCGAAGAGAAGGCGCCGAGCACGAAGTACTTCATGGCCGCCTCGCGCGACTCGAGGCGCCGGCCGTGGAAGCCGGCGAGGACGTACAGGGCGATGGAGAGGATCTCCAGCCCGAGGAACACGACGATGAGGTCGTTGGCCGCGGCCATGAACATCCCCCCGGAGGCGGACAGCAGCATCAGGACGTAGAACTCGGGGCCCCCGAAGCCCTCCCGGCGGAGGTAACCCTCGCCGAGCAGCGTGCCCAGGATCACCGTGACGGAGACGAGGACGAAGAAGAACACCGAGAAACCGTCGATGACCAGGGAGTCGGCCACGGCCCGGCGGGCGCCCTCGTCCCGTACGTCGAACCACAGCCACAGCGACGCGGCCATCGAGGCGGCGCCGGTGATGAGAGTGAAAGCGGCCCACAGCCACGGCGGGCGGCGGCGGACCACCGAGACCCACACCAGGAGGACGAGCGCCCCACCGATGAGGATGAGTGCCGGCGCCATGGCCGAGTACTCCACCTCGGGTATCTCGAGGGGGGCCTGGTTGCCGCCGCCGACCTGAGCGAGCATGGAACGGATCATCAGTGGCCGCCTTCTTCTTCTTCTTCGGGCGCGCCACCGTTGTTGGCCTCGGGCTCCGACTCGGCCTCGGCTTCACGAGCGGCGCGCTGGCGGGCGATACCCCGCTCGGCGGCCCGCAGGTTGCCCTCGAGGTCGGCGGCCACGGGAGGCTGGCGGTAGTCGGTGCGGGACTCGACGTGGTCGATGAGGCGGGCCACCGAGGGGTCGATGCGATCGAGCACCGGCTTGGGGTAGACGCCCAGGAAGACGATGAGCACCACCAGCGGGGCCATGACCGTCTTCTCCCGGCGGCTCATGTCGGGAAGGCCGATGTTCTCGCCCGTGGGCGTCCCGTGGAAGACCCGCTGGTAGGCCCACAGCAGGTACAGCGCAGCCAGGATGACCCCGCCGGTGGCCACGACGGCCCACCAGCGGTGGGTGGCGAAGGTGCCGACGAGGATCAGGAACTCGCCGACGAAGCCGTTGAGTCCCGGCAGGCCGATGGAGGACATCATCACGACCGTGAACACGGCGGCCAGCAGCGGCATGGACTTCTGGAGGCCGTTCAGCTCGGCGATCTGGCGGGTGTGGCGGCGCTCGTAGATCATGCCGACGAGCAGGAACAGGGCGCCGGTGGACAGGCCGTGGTTGACCATCTGCAGCACGCCACCGGAGAGCCCCTGGTTGGTGAAGGCGAAGGTGCCCAGCACGATGAAGCCGAGGTGGGCCACCGACGAGTAGGCGACCAGCCTCTTGAGGTCCTTCTGCACCGTGGCCACCAGCGCCCCGTAGATGATCCCGATGACGGCCAGAGTGAGCAGCAGTGGCGCCAGGTCGACGGCGGCCTGGGGGAACAGGGTCAGCCCGAAGCGCACGATCCCGTAGGTGCCGAGCTTGAGCAGCACGCCGGCCAGGATCACCGAGCCAGCCGTGGGGGCTTCGGTGTGGGCGTCCGGCAGCCAGGTGTGGACAGGGAACAGCGGGACCTTCACGGCGAAGGCGGCCATGAAGGCGAGGAAGATCCACCGGGCCGTGTCTCCCGTGACCGCGCCCCGCTCAGCCAGCTCCCGGATGTCGAAGGTGACCGGTGCCTGGCCCTTGGCCGAGAGGTAGACCAGCGCCAGCATCCCCACGAGCATGAAAGCCGACCCGAACAGGGTGTACAGGAAGAACTTCACGGACGCGTAGACACGGTTCTCGTAGCCCCAGCCTCCGATGATGAAGTACATCGGGACGAGGGTGATCTCGAAGAACAGGAAGAACAGGAAGAGGTCCAGGGACAGGAACGAGCCGAGGCAACCGGCCTCGAGCACGAGCATCCAGGCCACGTAGGACTTCAGGTCCTTGTGGACCTTGGGCCCGTAGAGGGCGATGGGGAACAGCACGCCCGACAGCACGACGAGGAACAGGGAAATGCCGTCCACGCCGAGGATCCAGGAGACGCCGAAGTCCTCGATCCAGGTGTGCTCGCTCAGGAACTGGTAGCCGGCCACGCCCACTTCGAAGTCGACGGCCAGCACCACGGTGAGGACCCCGACAGCCAGGCTCGCCACCAGCCCGACAGCCCGGATGAGGTCTTCGCGCCTGCGGGGGAGCAGGGCGACAAGGACGGCGGCCGCCACCGGCAGCGTCACGATCAGCGTGAGGATGGGGAAGTCGGATGCCACCGTCAGGCCCCTGTGCGTACCACGACGAGGCCGAGGAGCACGGCGGCGCCCACGGCGACGCCGAGGGCGTAGTTGCGGACGTAGCCCGTCTGCACCTTGCGCAGCTGGCCACCGCCGGAGCGGACCACCGAAGCCACCCCGTTGACGGCGCCGTCGATGATCCTCGCGTCCACGACGCGGGCGGCGAAGCTCGACAGGGCATGGCCGGGCTTCTCGATGAGGGCCGAGTAGAGGGCGTCGACGCCCCAGGCCCGTTGCAGGATCGGCGGTTCAAAGGCGGTGGTGCGCCGGCCCCGGACGAAGATGCTGTAGGCGATGACGATCCCGACGAGGGCGGCGCCGCCGGCCGCTGCGGCCAGCGCCTGCTTGTGGGCCGAGGTGGCCACCACGTGGCGGAGGCTGTCACCGAACACGGGCTCCAGCCAGTGCTCGAGGCGGGCCCACTCGCCGAAGGGCAGGTTGATCAACCCGCCCACGGCGGCAAGGCCCGCCAGCACCACGAGGGGAAGGGTCATGACCCACGGGCCCTCGTGAGGAGCGCCACCGCCGTGCCCGCCGGCATGGGCGCCGGCGTCAGCCGCGGGCGCGTTCTTCCAGCGCTCGCCCCCGTAGAAGACGAGGAAGACCTGGCGGCTCATGTAGTAGGCGGTGAGAAGGGCGGTGATCAGCCCGGCGCCCCACAGCAGCGGGCTCTTGTCGTAGGCGGCCAGGAGGATGTCGTCCTTGGACCAGAAGCCGGCGAAGGGCGGCACGCCGGCGATGGCCAGCCAGCCGATGATGAAGGTGACGGCGGTGACCGGCATGAGCCGGCGGAGGGCGCCCATGTGCTTCATGTCCTGCTGGTCGTGGAGCCCGTGGATGACGGAGCCGGCCCCGAGGAAGAGGAGGGCCTTGAAGAAGGCGTGGGTGACCATGTGGAACACGGCGGCCACGTAGGCCCCCGAACCGACGGCCAGGAACATGAAGCCGAGCTGGGAGACGGTGGAGTAGGCCAGCACCCGCTTGATGTCGTTCTGGGCGCAGGCGACGGTGGCGGCGAAGAAAGAAGTGGCCACCCCGACCACGGCGATAACGGTCAGGGCGTCCTCCGAGAGGGCGAGGATAGGGCTCACCCGGGCCATGAGGTAGACACCGGCGGTCACCATGGTGGCGGCGTGGATGAGGGCCGACACCGGAGTGGGCCCCTCCATGGCGTCGGGGAGCCATACGAAGAGCGGCAGCTGCGCCGACTTGCCGCAGGCACCGACGAACAGCAGCAGGGCGATGGCGGTGGCCGTGGTGGCCGTGAGCACATCAACCCGGGAGAGGACGCCGTTGTAGTCGAGGGTGCCGAAGGTGGCGAAGATCAGGAACATGGCGATCATGAAGCCGAAGTCGCCCACCCGGTTGACCACGAAGGCCTTCTTTCCGGCGGTGGCGGCCGAGCTCCGCTCGAACCAGAACGAGACCAGGAGGTAGGAGCAGGCCCCCACACCCTCCCAGCCGAGGAACGTGAGCAGGAAGCTGTCCCCCAGCACGAGCACGAGCATCGAGAAGGCGAACAGGTTCAGGTACACGAAGAAGCGGGGGTAGCGCTCGTCGCCCTTCATGTAGCCGATGGAGTAGAGGTGGATCAACGTGCCCACACCGGTGACGAACAGGGCCATGGTGACCGAGAGGGGGTCTATGAGCAGCCCGGCCTCGACCTCGAAGCCGCCCGCCCTGATCCAGGTGAAGATGGGCTTGGAGACGGAACGGGCGTGCTCGTCCTCGCCCACGAGCTGGACGAAGGTGAGAAAACTGCAGACGAAGGCGAGGCCGATGGCGGAGGTGGCCACCCAGCCGGCGCCCGGGTCACCGGCACGGCGCCCGAGGCAGACGAGCACGACGAAGCCGGCGAGGGGCAGTGCGGGGATGAGATAGGCGATGTCGAGCAAGCCGGGCGAGCTATCCCTTGAGGAGGTGGAGGTCGTCGGCGGTGGTGCCGCCCCGGCGCCGGAAGATGGACACGATGATCCCGAGGCCGACCACGACCTCGGCTGCGGCCACGACCAGGACGAAGAAGACCAGGGCCTGCCCGCCTATGTCGTCGAGCATGCGGGCGAAGGTGACGAACGTGAGGTTCACGGCGTTGAGCATCAGCTCAACGCACATGAACATCACCAGCACGTTGCGGCGTACGAGGAGACCGACGCCGCCGATGGTGAACAGCACCGCCGCCAGGGTGAGGTACCAGGCCCCGTCGATGCTCATGACCCGGCGCCGCGGCCGCTCATGGGATCGGCACCTCCTCCGGGGCAGGGACCTCGGCCGGAGAGTCGATGGCGTCCTCGTCGTCGGTGGGTTCGGGCGGCGGTCGGCGCGCCAGCACCACGGCTCCGACCACGGCGATCACCAGCAGCACAGATGTGACCTCGAAGGCCAGCAGGTACCTGGTGAACAGCGACGTGGCCAGCTTCTCGACGTTCGTGCCGGCGCCACTGGCCGGGCCGGTGACGGACTGTGCCCCCGTGACCCAGCCGGTCCCCCGGGTGAGAAGGACGAGCTCGGCGATGGTGATGATGCCCAGCAGGAAGGCGATGGGCCGCTGCCCGCGTAGCTGCTCCTGGGCGACGTTCTCCCTGCGGTCCACGCCCAGGAGCATGATCACGAAGAGGAACAGCACGACGATGGCGCCGGCATAGACGATCACCTGGACGGCAGCCAGGAAGTGCGCCTCCTGGGCGACGAACAGCACGGCGATGCCGAAAAGAGTCATCACCAGCGCCAGTGCGGCGTGAACCGGGTTGGCCGAGATCACCACGCCGATAGCTCCGGCCAGGACTATCGCGGCCGAAGCGCCGAACACGGCGATGTCGACCTTGGTGGCGGCCAGCACGAGCGCGGAGGCTAGCCGAGCCGTCCGGCGGGAGCCCTTGTCAAAGCGGCTTCTCCTCGTCGGGACGCTGGTCGAGGGACTGGCCGGCTTCGGGTGGGCGCACGCCGTAGCCGAGCTCCCCGGACCACTGCACCCGTCCCTCGAACTCCGCCGCCCCGGACGGCGCGGTGGCCCGCACCCATGCCGAGGTGTGGACGTCCTCCCCGTCCCGCCAATCCTCCCAGGGCTGATGGCGGGGCCGGCCGTCGTCGTCGACCACCAGCTCCTCCTTGGTGTAGATGGCGTCCTGGCGGTTGGTGAAGGAGAACTCGAACAGCTTTCCTTCGGTGATGGCCTCCGTGGGGCAGGCCTCCACGCAGAGGTCGCAGTGGATGCAGCGGAGGTAGTTGATCTCGTAGACGAACCCGAAGCGCTCACCGGGCGAGACTGGAGCGTCCGGCGGATTGTCGGCTCCCCGGACGTAGATGCAGCGGGCGGGGCACACGCCGGCGCACAGCTCGCAGCCGATGCACTTCTCCATCCCGTCCTCGTAGCGGTTGAGCACGTGACGGCCGTGGAGCCGCTCCGGCTTGGGCCGTTTCTCCTCGGGGTACTGGGTGGTGACCCGGTCGTCGAACAGGGTCTTGAAGGTGACCTTGAACCCGTCGAGATAACCCATCGGATCAGCCTGCCTCTCGCAGTGCGGCCGCCGCCGAGGCGGCGTCGTCGGTCGTGCTCTGTCCCACCCTCACGGCCCTGAGCAGCACCAGGCCGAGGACGATGCCGCCGGCGAAGACGACGAAGCCGTAACGGCGGTCGAGGATCATGGCGGCGAGCACGAGGAGCCAGAACAGCGAAAGGGGGATCAGCTTCTTCCAGCCGAGGTCCATCAGCTGGTCGTAGCGCAGGCGCGGCAGCGTGGCCCGCAGCCAGACGTACATGAACAGGAAGATCATCAGCTTGGCGAGGAACCAGAAGACCGGGAGGAAGGCCCCTGGGAAGCCGCTGTCGGGGCCGGGGCCGCTCGGCCCGCCGAGGAAGAGGGTCACCACGACGGCCGACATGGTGACCGTGCTCATGAACTCGGCCAGGAAGAAGAGGGCGAACCGCAAAGAGGAGTACTCGGTGTGGAAGCCGCCCACCAGCTCCTGCTCGGCCTCGACGAGGTCGAAGGGGGGCCGGTTCAGCTCGGCGGTGGCCGCGAGCAGGAAGATGCCGAACGGCAGAAACCCCAGGCGGAACAGGTTCCAGTCGACGATCGAGCTCGACTGCTCCGACACGATGTCGCTGGTGAGGAGGGAACCGGTGACCAGCACCACGGCGGCGACCGAGAGGCCGAGGGCGGCTTCGTAGGAGACCATCTGGGCCGACGCCCGCACCGATCCCAGGAGCGGGTACTTCGACCCCGACGACCAGCCCGCCAGCATCACTCCGTAGACGGCGACCGACGACATGGCCAACAGGAACAGGATGCCCACCGGCGGATCGGCCAGCTGGAGGCGCGTCTCCCGCCCGGCGATGGTGACGGTGCCGCCGAGGGGGACGATGGCGAAGGCGAGGAAGGCGGGCACGATCGACAGGTACGGCGCCAGGCGGAAGACCCGCCGGTCGGCCTCGTCCGGCAACAGGTCCTCCTTGAAGAAGAGCTTGATCCCGTCGGCCAGGGTCTGCAGCATCCCCCACGGGCCGGCCCGGTTGGGGCCGATCCGGTTCTGCATGTCGGACACGAGCTTGCGCTCGAACCACACCATGAACAGCACCGAGACCATCAGGGCCACGAAGGCCACGCCGGTCTTGACCAGGACGATGAGGACCACCGCACCGTCGACCCCGCCCCGGAACAGCGGGTCCCCGGCGACTATCACGGCGTCTCCACCCGTAGATCGGTGACCGGCACACCCGCTTCGATCACCTCGCCGGCACTGACCTCGCCGGCACCGGAGTCGAACGGCAGCCACACCGAACCACGCGGTACCCCGTTGTCGGGAACGGCTTCGGCGAGGAAGGTGCCGCGGTTGGACCGGACGCGTACCTGGCCGCCCTGTCCCCTGCCGAGCCGCTCCAGGTCGTAGGGGTTGGCCCGCAAGGTGGGCGCCGGGGCGAGAGGAGCCAGCGCCGGCGTGCGCTGGGCCAGGGTGCCGCTGTCGTAGAGGGTGCGCCCGGTCACCAGCCGGAGCGAGTAGCCGTCGAGCGGCGGCAACGGGGGCTGGGCCTGGTCGGCCGGCCATGCGAGCGTCGGCGGCGGGGTGGAGAGCGGGGCTTGCGCCGCCTCCGCCGCCTCGTCACCTTCGACTCCCGGATCGATGCCGCCCGACGGCGCGGTGCCGGCCTGGGCGACGTCCGTCGCCGGCAGCCCCTGGGTCTCCACGGCGTCTACTCCGGGCGTGGACATCGGGTCGACCCCGGCGGGCACCGCGGCGGTCGTGGCCCCGGCGCCGCTGGCGGTGGCGGCCTCGGGGGGCGGCGCCAGATCGGACGGCACATCGGCGGCCAGCGGCGCCACGACCCCGTCGCGGTGCCGGCGGTCGGCCAGGAGCGACGGGCTGATGCCGCGATGCGACGGCGCCAGCCGCTCCACCTCGCTCCAGATGTCCTCGATGCTCTCGACGCCGAGGTCGGCCTCGAGGTGGAAGGCCAGCTCGGCGGCGATCATCCAGTCGGGCCAGGCCACGCCGGGAGGGACGATCTTCTGCCCGAGCCGGGTGATCCGACCCTCGAGGTTGGTGGTGGTGCCGGGGCGCTCGGCGAAGGCGGCGGCGGGCAGCACCACGTCGGCCTGCCCGGACGAGGCGGTGAGGAAGGTGTCCACCGCGACCACGAAGCCGGCGGCGGACAGGGCGGCGCGGGCGAGGTGGCGGTCGGGGTGGTCGGACAGCGGGTCGGCCCCCAGCAGCACCAGCCCCTGGATGCGGCCCTCGGCGGTCGCGGCGAGGATGCCGGTGGCGTCGAGCCCACGGCCCTCGGGGACGCCGCCCCAGGCCTCGGCGAACCACTCCCTTCCCGCATCCAGAGCCACGCGACCGGGGAGCACGCCCGGCGCCAGCCCCATGTCGAGCGCGCCCATCACATTGGCGCGCCGCAGGGCGGGAAGGAAGCGGCATCCGGGCAGACCGGCGGCCAGGATCGCCGCGGCGGCGGTGACGGACTCGGCCGGCTCGGCCAGCGACGGCCGCCCCAGCACGACCACCGCGCCCTCGACCCTCAGCAGCTCGGCGGCGGCGGCGATGGACCCGGCAGGAACGCCGGCCACCTCGGTGGGGGATCCCTCGACCAGCGCCCGGGCCAGCGCCGCCGCCTCTCCCGGCCGGTAGGTGAGGCTGGCCTTGCAGTGCCGCGACATCCCGGTGCGCCGTGGCGTCAGCTCGACGAAGGGCACGCCGGCCTCGAGGGCCGCGGCCCGCAGGCGCAGGTAGAGAACGGGCAGCTCTTCCTTGAGGTCCGGGGCGAGGAGGATCACCGCGGGCGCCGAGCAGGCATCGTCGATGGTGGCCCGCGGGAGGCCGAGCACGACGTCGGCGGGGAGGCCGTCGCCGAGCTGGGCGTCGACGTTGTCGGTGCCGAGCACGCCCTTGGCCAGCTTGGCCCACACGTAGGCGTCCTCGTTGGCCAGCCGGGCGCCGCCGAGCACGGCCAGGGAGGCGGCGCCGTGGACGGAGCGAGCACCCTCCAGCCCGCGGGCCGCGGCTTCCAGGGCCTCTCCCCACGACGCCTCCACCAGCTCGTCGTTCTTGCGCACCAGCGGGCGCGACAGCCTTTCCGGGGAGTTGACGTACGAGTAGCTGTAACGGCCCTTGTCGCACAACCAGCCGTGGTTCACCGGGTCGCTGTCGAGGCCGATGTAGCGGGTCAGCTCGGGGCCCGACGACTGCACGGCTATGCGGCAGCCGACGCTGCACATGGTGCACGTGCTCTCGACCTGCTCCAGGTCCCAGGGGCGCGCCTTGAAGCGGTATGGCTTCGACAGCAGGGCGCCCACCGGGCAGATCTGAACGGTGTTGCCGGAGAAGTAGGACGCGAACGGCTGGTCGGGGAAGGTGGCCACCTCGATGTGGTCGCCCCGGCCCTTGAACTCGATGAGGGGATCACCGGCCACCTCGTCGGCGAAGCGGGTGCAGCGGTCGCACTGGATGCAGCGCTCCCGGTCGAGGGACACCAGGTCCGAGAGGGCGATGGGCTTGGCCCAGTGACGCTTCTCCTCCACGAAGCGCGTCTCTCCGGGGCCGTAGGCCAGCGTTTGGTCCTGGAGCGGGCATTCGCCTCCCTTGTCGCAGACCGGGCAGTCGAGGGGGTGGTTGACGAGCAGGAACTCGAGCACGCCGTCCTGGGCCTTCTTCACCTTGTCCGAGGCGGTGATCACCTCCTGGCCGTCAGCCACCGGGATGAAACAGGCGGGGGCCAGGGCGAAGCCCCGGGGCCCCTTGACCTCCACGAGGCACATCCGGCACATGCCGACCGGGCGGAGCCGGGGGTGGTAACAGAACCTGGGGATGTAGACGCCACCCCGCTCCGCCGCGGCGATCACCATCTCGCCCGGCTTGGCAGGCATGGGCTTGCCGTCGACGTTGATGGTGACCGTCTCGGTCTGGCTGGCGGTGTCAGCCATACGGGCAGGCCCCCTCTTTCACATGGGTGAGGAACTCGTCGCGGAACATGTTCACGCCGGACTTGATGGACGAGGGGATGGAAGGACCGAGCACGCAGATCGTGGTCTGCTGGGGCGGCCAGCCGAGGCCGGGGGCGATGTTGTCGCAAACGTCGAGCAGCAGCTCGAGGTCCTCGTCCCGCCCCGCGCCCTGCTCGATGCGCCGCATGATCTTCTCCAGCCACCCGCTCCCCTCGCGGCAGGGTGTGCACTGGCCGCACGATTCACGGTGGAAGAACCGGGTGATGCGCCACACGGCCCGCACCGCGCAGGTGGTCTCGTCCATGACCACCACCGATCCGGAGCCGAGCATGGAGCCGGCCTTGCCCACCGCGTCCTGGTCGAGGGCCATGTCGACCTGGTCGGGCGAGAACCACGGCGCCGAGACCCCCCCCGGGATGAAGGCCTTCAACTGGTTGCCGTTCCGTATGCCGCCGCCCAGCTGAGCGTCCTCGATGAGGTCGCGGAAGGTGACCTTGGCCATCTCCACCTCGTAGTTGCCGGGCCGGTTGACATGGCCCGACAGCGAGAAGATCCGGGTGCCCGTGGAACGGCCGATCCCCAGAGCGGCGAAGGCGGCCCCGCCGTTCTCGACGATCCAGGGCAGGTTGGACATGGTCTCGACGTTGTTGACGACGGTGGGGGCCCCGTAGAGCCCGATGGCGGCCGGGAAGAACGGGGGCTTGATGCGGGGAAAGCCTCTCTTGCCCTCCAGGCTCTCGATGAGGGCGGTCTCCTCGCCGCAGATGTAGGCGCCGGCGCCGGGATGGATGACCACGTCCACGGAGAACCCCGACCCGAAGATGTTCCGGCCGACCGCCCCGTGCCCGTAGGCCTCGTTCAGGGCTTCGGTCATCCGCTCGAGCCCGAGGGCAAACTCGCCGCGGACGTAGATGAACGCTTGTGCCGCCCCCACGGCGTAGGCACAGATCAAGACCCCCTCGATGATCTGGTGGGGGTCGGTCTCCAGCAGCATGTGGTCCTTGAAGGTGGCCGGTTCGCTCTCGTCGCCGTTGACCACGAGGTACACGGGCTGCGCCTTGCGGAGCATCGACCACTTCTTGCCGGCCTCGAAGCCGGCGCCACCACGGCCGAGCAGGTTGGAGGTGAGCACCTCCTGGGTGATGGCCTCGGGTTCCATGGTGAGGGCCTTGCGGAGCCCGACGTACCCGCCGTTCTCCAGGTAGCTCTTCAGCGTCCACGAGTCGGGGATCGCGACCCTGCGGGTGACGATGGGCTTGGCGTCGGTGAGGGGCATCAGGCCTCTCCTTCCGACTCGGTGGCGGGGAGACCGACGGATCGTCGCACCCGGCACAGGGTGCCGTGGGGCGGGACCTGATGAGCCAGCTCGCCGTCCCGCAGGTAGCCGACCAGCTTGTCGAACCGCTCTCGAGTCACGGGGCCGAAGAAGCGCCAGTTGACGGTGAGGCACGGGGCGGCGCCGCACAGGGCCAGGCACTCCACTTCTTCGAGGGTGAACTCGCCGTCCTCGGTGGTGGTGCCGGCTTTGATCCCGAGCTTCCGCTCGGCATGGTCGAGCAGCTCGTAGCCCCCGTTCAGGAGGCAGGCGATGTTGGTGCAGATCGACACCAGGTGGCGCCCCACCGGCTCGGTGAAGAACATGTCGTAGAAGCTGGCTGTTCCGTACACCTCGGCCGGGGTGAGGTCGAGCAGCTCGGCCACGTGGGAGATGGCCTCCGGAGTCAGCCAGCCGTTCTGCTCCTGGGCCACGTGCAGGATGGGGATGAGGGCCGACCGTGGTACCGGATAGAGGGAGATGAGCTCCTTGGCCCGCTGGACGTTCTCGGCGTTCAGCCTCACCGGTCGACCCCGCCCATCACCGGGTCGATGGAGGAGATCACGGCCACGGCGTCGGCCACCATGCCGCCCTTCAGCATGACGGGCAGGCTCTGGAGGTTGGCGAAGGACGGGTCGCGCATGTGGAACCGGTAGGGCTTGGCCGAGCCGTCCGCCACCAGGTACCCGCCGAGCTCACCCCGGGGGGACTCCACGGCCACGTAGACCTCGCCCTCGGGGACCTTGAAGCCCTCGGTGAAGAGCTTGAAGTGGTGGATGAGCGCCTCCATGGACTCGTCGATGCGGGCCCGGGGCGGCGGCGTCACCTTCTTGTCCTGCACCCGGTAGTCCCCACGGGGCATGAGCTCCACGATCTGGCGCACGATGTGCAGAGACTCGCGCATCTCGTTGAGGCGCACGGCGTAGCGGTCGAAGGCGTCGCCGTACGTGCCGACCACGACGTTGAACTCCAGCTGGTCGTAGAACAGGTAGGGCAGGTCCCGCCTGATGTCCCATGGCGTCCCGGTGGCCCGCAGGATGGGCCCGGTAGCCGACAGCGCGATGGCCTGCTCGGCGGTGATGACGCCGACTCCCTGGGTGCGTTGCTGGAAGATCGGCTGCCCGGTGATCAGGGTGTCGTACTCCTCCAGGCGGGGCGGAATGCCGTCGCAGATGGCCAGCACGTCCTCGCGCCAACCGTCGGGCAGGTCGGCGGCGACACCACCGGGCCGGATGAAGTTGTGGTTCATCCGCAAGCCTGTCACCTTCTCGAAGAAGGCCAGGATCGTCTCGCGCTCGCGCCAGCCGTACAGCATCATCGAGATGGCCCCCACGTCCATGCCGTTGGTCGCCATGAACAGCAGGTGAGAGGACACCCGGTTCAGCTCCATCAGCAGCATGCGGATCCACGTGGCACGCGGCGGGACCTCGACGTCGAGAAGCGCCTCCACCGTCAGGGAGAACACGCTCTCGTTGAAGAAGTTGGCCAGGTAGTCCATGCGCGTCACGTTGCTGGACCCCTGGATGTACATGAGCTCTTCCTGGGTCTTCTCGATGCCGGTGTGCAGGTAGCCGATGACCGGCTTCGAGCGCAGCACCGTCTCCCCCTGCAGCTCCAGCATCACCCGCAGGACTCCGTGGGTCGACGGGTGCTGAGGCCCCATGTTGATGATCATGGTGTCGTCCTCGTCGACCGACTCGAGGTTGTAGTCGCCCGGGTCGAGCGCCGCCCCCTCCGGAAGGCGAAGGACGGAGCCCTCCTCGCGCAGCAGCTCGGCCGCGTCCGTGCCACTGCGGGCGCCCATCTCCTGGGCGCCCTCGGAGGTCTCAGCCATGTTGTGGCCGATCGAGGTCATCTGCTCACCTCCCGAGCGGAGCAGCCTTGAACTGCACCGGCACCCGCCCGACGGAATAGTCCTTGCGCAAGGGGTGCCCCTCCCAGTCCTCGGGCATCATGATCCTCGTGAGGTCGGGGTGGCCCTCGAAGCGGACACCCATGAGATCGAAGGCCTCCCGCTCCATGGCCTCGGTGCCGGGGTGGAGGGAGAAGAGCGAGGCGACAACGGGGTCAGCTTCGGGGACCTGCACACGGATCCGCAGGCGCCTGTGCTGGGGCAGGGACGTGAGGTTGACCACCACCTCGAACCGTTCCGGTCGCACACCATCGGGGACGGCCCGCTCGAAGTGGGTCAGGTAGTCGACGGCGCAGAGGTCGCTGCACAGGTTGAAGCCCTCCTCGTAGAGGGTCTCCACCACCGTGAAGTAGGAGGCACGTTCAGGGTGGATCACCTGCTGGCCGTGCGACCAGGCGACGAGAGCCCCGTGCAGCGTCTCCGGGGGAGGGGTCTCCTCTTCGACCTCGCCCTCTGGAGCCGCCTCGCTCACGCCGGCTGCCCGATCACCAGAGGCACGCCCCCCGGACGGCGGGTGATCTCGCCGGTGCGGATCTTGTCGTGCAGGGTGATGATCGAGTGCAGGAGCGTCTCCGGCCCTGGCGGGCAGCCGGGGGCGTAGACGTCGACCGGCACGATCTGGTCCACGCCCTGGACGATGGCGTAGTTGTTGAACATCCCGCCGGAGGAGGCGCACACTCCCATGGAGATGACCCACTTGGGCTCCATCATCTGGTCGTAGACCTGGCGCAGCACCGGTGCCATCTTCTGGCTCACCCGGCCGGCCACGATCATGAGGTCGGCCTGGCGGGGGGAGGACCGGAACACCTCCATCCCGAACCGGGCGATGTCGAAGTTCGAGGCGCCGGTGGCCATCATCTCGATGGCGCAGCAGGCGAGGCCGAAGGTGGCCGGCCACAGGCTGTTCTGGCGGGCCCACTTCACCACCTCTTCGAGAGTGCCGGTGAGGAAGTTGTGGTTGAGCGACTCGAGCCCCATCCGGCTATGCCGCCTCGACCGTCTGACCGGTGCGGTTGATGCGGCGGATGGTCGAGGAACTGGTGCGAACGTCCTCCGGAGGACCACTCGTACGTGCCGGTTTCGCCGGGCCCCAGTCGAGGGCCCCGTTGCTGATGAGGTACACGAAGGAGACGAACACGGCCACGGCGAACACGACCATCTCGATGAGGCCGAACAACTCGAGCTGGCGGAAGATCACGGCCCAGGGATAGAGGAAGATGATCTCGATGTCGAAGATGATGAAGATCATGGCCACCAGGTAGAAGCGCACCGGGAAACGCTCGGCTGGCTCCTTGTCGGGCACGATCCCGCACTCGTAGGGGGCCGACTTGGCCGCCGTCGGCTTCCGCGGGGCGAGAAGCGCCGACGCCAGGAAGGACCCGGCCGCGAAGACGAGGGCCAGCACCAGCATGGTCAGAATGGGCAGGTACTCGCTCAAGTGGGCCTCCTCCGCGCTGAGGCTACGCCACCGCCGCCTCGGCCCGCTGGCGCATGATCTCCCGATCCCGTTGATGGAGTGCGTAGCAGGTCACGCCGAAGATGATCGAGGAGGCCAGCATGAACAGGAAAGGCGGGAACCGGAGGTTGCCGAGATCGCGGATCATGATGACCGAGGTGGTGGGGGCGGTCAGGTCGGGCTGGGGCTTGATGCCCGGAACGGCCGTCTCGAAGAAGGACGGCTTCACCCGGATCATGGCGTAATGAGGCCGGTGGCGCAGGGTGAAGAAGTAATCCTCCCCTCCTTTCCGGTAGCCGTCGAGCAGCACGTAGTCCTCGGTCTTCTTGAAGGGGGACTCGAACTCCTCCTCCTCTACCGCGCCTCCGGCCTCCTCGCCGTGAGCCGGCTCCTCCGCCGCGGCGGGAGCCAGGACCCGGTCGGCCGCGGCCTGGGCGTCGGCCAACAGGGCGTCTCCGGGCGGGAGGGGCTCCCAGTCCTTCGGGAAACCAAGCGCCGCCTCCTCCGCGGCCTGGGCCACCTCACCCGCCACCACCTCGAGGACCCGCCACTCGGGGTCGGAACCCTTCAGGCCGATCCCGAACACCATCCACACCGCACCCATCACCGCCATCCACCCGGCCAGGCCGGCCACGGCCACCAGGAAGCCGATCCGGGCCCCCAGGTTGGTGGCCAGCAGCAGATAGACGCTCCCGATGAGGACGAAGATCCCCGCCAGCACGATCGACGCCCCCCGGATCTGGGGGTCCCAGCTCAGGGCGGCGAACAGGGTCTCCATCACAGGGTCCGTTCGTATGCGACGATGGCCTCGATCTGCTCGGGCGTCAGCACCTTCGAGAAGGAGGGCATTCCGCCACCCTCGTAGCCGAGGACACCCCGCTCTCCGTAGTTCTCGCCGTAGGCGGTGCCGGGGTCGCCGGGCGCACCCTCGCTGATGAACTCGACGTGGTCGGCGACGTTGGGGAACTGCCGGAGCGTGGCGCCGGTGGTGAGGGCAGGCCCGAAGGCCCCGCCCGCCGGCGTCTCCGGCTCCCCGTAGGACCAACCCTTGGTGTGGCAACGGGCGCAGAAGCCGTCGAACAACTTCGGCCCGTCGGTCCCGAAGTTCTCGAGGGCCCGCTTCTGGGCTTCCTCGGTGTCGATGGCGATGCTCTCGAGGTAGGCGATGAGGTCGGTGATCTGCTGGTCGTTCATGGGGCCGCCACCGAGCACGCCCCATGGCGGCATCGGCGTGTTGAGCCGCCCGTAGACGAGGACGGCCTTCAGCTGGTCCCTCGTGTAGGTGAGCGCCACGGTGTCGAGCGGCGGCGCCGCCCACTGCACCTGGCGGGGCGGGTTCTCGGCGTTGAGCGGGTCGGCCAGCGAGTAGGTGGCGGCGCCGCCCTGCCCTTCGGTGCCGTGACAGCCCCCGCACCCGAACTTCCCGATGTTGCCGGCGGGCACCGGCGATTCAGCCGGCTGGAAGAGGACGAAGCCCCGCTTTGCGGCGCGGTTGTCGAAGCCCGTTTCGGCGCCGGCCTGGCGGCTGGGCTCGTTGGCCCAGTACACCGGCAGGCCCACGGCCACGATGACCATGAGGACGAGGGCGGCCATCAGGGCACGATCGAGCCGTGGCCCCTCGAGCCCCTCGTCGTCGAAGTAAGGCTTGCGGTTCGGCGCCAGCTCGATCTCGGACCCGACCGGCGGCCTCTCGGGCCGGCGCAGGTGGGCGGCGATGTACGCCATCCACCCGATGAGGAGGAGGATGACCGTGATCGCGGCCAGCTTCTGCTGGGCGCTGACGGCCAGGACGAGCGAGACGTCGCTCATGCGCAGTGGGGCCCCTCGGCCTCCTGGCCTGTGGTGTTCACGCCGATGGGCGGGCCCTGGATGACCTCCTTGGTGTCCACCATGATGAAGCCGCCGTCGATCTCCACACCGAAGCGGTCGAGGCCACGCGGCGCGGGACCGCCTTTCTTCTCCCCCACGCGGTTGTACCGCGAGCCGTGACAGGGGCACTCGAACCACTGGGCGCTCTTGCACCATGGCACCCGGCAGCCCAGGTGGACGCACTTCTGGTAAAGCGCGACCACGCCCTCCTTCATGCCCTCGAGCACGGCACCGCTGTAGGCCGCCTCGGCCTTCGGTAAGGCCGAGGCGGGGTAGGTGCTGATCCAGGTGCGGGCCGAAGCCAGGTAGTAGGGCACCTTGGTGGCGTTGATCTCCGAGACGATCTCGTCGAGCTTCCCCGCCTTGATCTTCGACCCGAACCCGCCCGAGAGCGTCGGCCACAGGAACCCGATGGACGCGGCACCGAACCCAGCCAGCCCGAGCCCGAAGAAGTTGACGATGCTCCGATTGAGGAACTGCCGCCGGGTGACCCCGAGCGTCTCCGGGTCCATAGGCGCCCGCAGGGCCGGCGGCGCCGAAGTAGGCGCAACGGTGAGACCCCCACCAGTCTCCCGCTCCGCCTCCGCCGACCGCTCCACCGCCCGCCCCGAAGGCCCCGCCGCAGCATCAGTGCTGCCACTCTCAGCCTTGCCGAGAGCCGCGGCCCGGTCCCGCCGCGACGACGTTGTGAAAACAAACAGCGCCCCCAGCCCGATGACGGCGAGCACGCCGATGACGACGATGGCACTAGAGGACATGGGCTGTTCCTCCCACGGCGGCGGCCACTGACGCCGCTGAAAGCGGCCCCCAAGGCTGCTGCCCAGCCAACCCGGCGGCCGCTGCCGCCGCCGAAGGCGGCCCCTCCGGATGCCGGAAACAGGAAACAGCGGAGGCCGCCCGGCTCCGCCGGGTGGCAGGAGCACGATCGAGATCGGCCGAACGGAGCGAGCGAAGCGAGCGAGTGAGGGCGAAGATCACAGATCGAAGATCTCGTGAACGCCCTGGTGCCAGGGGAGGATGAAGTTGAAGCCCTCGCCCCGGAAGAACGATCCGATGATGACGAGGGTGGCCCAGAACATCAGGAAGAGCGTCATGAGGGCGATGGCGAACTTGCGGTCCTCGGGCTTGCTGTTGGGGTTCTTGTCGATGAAGCCGGCGGCGCCGAGCACGAACAGCCCCATGCCCGGGATGGTGACGCCGGCGACCATCGGGTGGAACATGGTGAGCAGCTCCTGAAGGCCGAGGAAGTACCACGGCGCCTTCGAGGGGTTCGGCGTGAGGTTGGGGTTGGCCATTCCCAGCAGCGGCGCGTTGACGAAGGCGGAGAACACGAAGACGAAGGCGGTCATGGCCAGGGTGGCGATGAACTCGCCGATGAGGAGGTGGGGCCAGACGTGCACCTTGTCGGTGGGCGTGGCCTTGACGTCCTGGATCGAGCCGGCTTTGACGACGGTGAGCAGGCGCTGGGTGTGGCCGGCGGGGCCGACCATCCCGGCCGCCGGCGCCTGGGCGCCGGCCGAGGCAGCTGCGCCGGTGGCGACGGGAGCCGTGGCCGTGGCCGTACCCCCACCGCTCTGACCACCACCCCCGCTGCTCTGGAGCAGGCCGGCGGGGATCTTGTCGGGGTCGTCCGACGGAGCGTCGCCCCCGCCACCGCCCCCGCCACCGCCGCCGGGCGGCGCCGCGCCACCCTGGCCGGCGAGGAAGGCGCGACGTTCCTGGGAACGGCGCAGGAGGTGTTCGGGTACCTCAGCCATGGCTGCCTCCGCAGGCTCTCAGGGTTGGGGCAGGTGCTGTCGTCAGACGCGGGTTCATCGTTCCTACAGCGGCCCGGAGATCCCGCCGTCCTTGCGGACCCGCCAGAAGTGCACGGCCATGAAGATGACGATGACGAACGGCAGCATGAGCACGTGCAGTACGTACCATCGCAAGAGGGTGTCGGTGCCGATCTCCACGCCACCGAGCAGCACGAACCGGACCTGGTTCCCGAACACCGGCGTGTAGCCCATCATGTTCGTGCCCACCGTCACCGCCCATAGCGCGAGCTGGTCCCACGGCAGCAGGTAGCCCGTGAACGACAGCAGCAGGGTGAGGGTGAGCAGCATCACGCCGATCACCCAGTTGAACTCCCGAGGCGGCTTGTAGGCGCCGTGGTAGAAGACGCGGGCCATGTGGAGGAACACGGACAGCACCATCAGATGGGCGGCCCAGCGGTGCATGTTGCGCACGAGGAGCCCGAAGGCCACTGAGGTGTGGAGGGTCTGGATGTCGTTCCAGGCGTTGGCCGAGGTCGGCCGGTAGAAGAACATCAGGAAGATGCCGGTGACGGTGAGGAGCATGAACAGGAAGAACGAGAGCCCGCCGAGGCAGAGGGTGTAGCTCACCTTCACGGCGTGGCGCTTCACCTTCACCGGGTGAAGGTGGTACATCACCGAGTTCATGATCACGTACGACCGGTTCCTGGGGCTGTCGGTGTAGCCCTTGCGGAAGATGGACCCGGGGCGGAAGATCGACCCCCAGATCTGTGAGCCCTGGATCGACTCCATCCGCTCGGCCATCTTCTTGGAGAAGTGCTCTCTTGCTGCCAGGCGCTTGGCCATCTGGGTCTGGTCCCCCTAGCCCTTAGAACCGCATCCCGTAGGAGTACCCGTGCTTGTTGTCACGCTGGTGGCGGTCGCCGTCACGGGCACCCACGCCGGCCTTGCCCATGATGATCACGCCGGTCGGGCAGCGGTCGACACAGAGCCCGCAGCGGGTGCAGACATCCTCGTCCACGACGAACACCACGTGGTCGTCGGGATCGAGGCCCGGCTGCTCCGTGTTGGTGGCGTCGGTGATGGTCTCGGTGGAGAGCATGTGGATGCACTTCCACGGGCAGATGTCCACGCAGCCCTCGCACATGATGCACTCGGACTGGTCGATGTGGAGGAACTGCTTGGGCTTGACGGACATCGACAGGGCCGAGGGCTCGACCTCGGTGAGCACGTACTCGCCAGGGAACGAGGGCATCGGGGGATTTGCATCGGTCTTCGCCATGGCTGCTCCTCTCAGGCCTTTCTGGTGAGTCGTGCCAGCGGTCGCCCGAAGGCGGAGGTCTTGATCTCCCCGGCGGCGGTGACGGGCTTCCGGCCCCGCTTCTTCTGCCACCACAGCCAGCCCACGATCTGGCCGGCGAAGAACACGATGTAGATGACGGAGGCGATTATGTCCCGCACGACCTGGGCGGTGATGATGATCTGGCCCCGGCCGCCGAAGCGGAGCCCGTCCTCGAAGAGGCGGCCGAAGGGCGTGGGGATGCCCAGGGAGTCGCTGCGCCAGCCCAGCTCGTTGTCGGACCAGGCCAGCCACTGGTTCGGGACGACCCCGTACATCATGAGCATGAGGGTGAACATGAACGTGCCCGCCACGAACGCCTCACCCCAGGTGAGAGGGGTGCCCGGAGCCCGCCGCTGCCCCACGAGCAGGATGATGCCGCACATCGCAAACGTGATGATCAGTGATACCAGGAAGGCGACCATCCACTCTCTTCCACTACTCGTGAAACCGCTCACATTCTAGCGGAGAGGGCACAGCGCCCCCACCGCGGGAACCACGGTTCGGTTCTACCACGCGCTGTTTCCCGACTCCACATCGGGCCGAGGTGCCCCAGATGGCCGGTTTCTTGCCTGGTGCCGCCTGGCCACGCGCCACTACAGTCCCGGCGGTGCCCGAAGTACCCGAACACCTCCTTCGCCGGTCACGAGAGCGCCGAGCCGCGCTCGGCTTGGACGGCGGCTCCGAGGGCGGCGAGGCCCCCGCCCCCGCCGAGGGAGGCGTTCCCGCGGTCTCGGAGGCGGCGTCCGCCCCTGCTGCCGGAGGCGCCTCCGTGCCGGCGCCGGCCGCTCCGTCGGCGCCGCCCGCCCCGGTCGAGGAGCCGGTGCACCCGTCCTACATCGCCGCCGAGGCCATCGCCCGCACCCGGGTGCCCATGTGGGTCATGCCGGTGCTCCTCCTGCTCCCCTTCTGGGGCTTCCTCTACCTCGGGGCCTTCGGTGAGCGGGGCCACGAGGAGGTGCTCGACCCACTGGTCCTCGGCGAGCAGGTGTACCGCGCCCAGGGCTGCGCCTCGTGCCACGGTGCAGCAGGCGAGGGTGGCACCGGGCCTCCCCTGGCCGAGGGTGAGGCCGCCCTCACCTTCCCCGACGAGGCCGACCACGAGGAGTGGATCAAGTCCGGGTCCGGCCCGATGAAGGGCCAGCCCTACGGCGACCCTGACCGGGAAGGGGGCCAGCGAGGGCCGGCCAAGGGCATCATGCCCGGCTATCCCGGCCTCGCCGACGAGGAGATCAAGGCCGTGGTGGCCTACGAGCGCGAGAGGCTGTGACCGCTCCCGCCCACGACGTCCTGGTCGTCGGGGGCGGGCCGTCGGGAGCGTCGTGCGCCTACTGGCTGGCCCAGGCCGGCCACGACGTGGCCGTGGTGGAGAAGAAGCGCTACCCCCGGGAGAAGACCTGCGGGGACGGGCTGACCCCGCGCTCGGTCAAACAGCTCCACGACATGGGCATGTCCGACGAGCTGGCCGGCCATCACCGCTTCGACGGGCTGCGGTCCATCGCCTTCGGGCGCACCCTGGAGCTCGAGTGGCCCGAGCATCCCGACTTCCCCAACTACGGCTACGTCGTCACCCGCAAGGACCTCGACGCGCTGGTGGCCGAGCGGGCCCAGAAGGCCGGCGCCACGGTGTGGCAGGAGACCGAGGCCGTTGCTCCCCTGACCGACGGTGAGCGGGTCACCGGGGCGGTACTGAAGCGCAAGGGCACCGGCGCCACCGAAGAGGTCACGGCCAGGTACGTGGTCGTGGCCGACGGCGCCAACTCCCGCTTCGGGCGGGCTCTCGGCACCAGCCGCGACCGCGCCTACCCGCTCGGGATGGCGATCCGCGGCTACTACACCTCGCCTCGCCACGACGAGCCCTGGATCGAGAGCCACCTCGACCTCCGTGACCGTGACGGCAACAACCTGCCCGGGTACGGCTGGATCTTCCCGGTCGGCGACGGCCGCATCAACGTGGGCATCGGGCTGCTCTCGACGTTCAAGAAGTGGAAGGACGTGAACACCAGCCACCTCATGGCCTCGTTCGCCGAGACGGCGCCGGCCTCGTGGGACATCCGGCCCGAGACCTCGTGCGGGGCACCCACCGGGGGCAAGCTCCCCATGGCTTTCTCGGTGAACCCCAGCGCGGGGCCGAGCCATCTCGTCATCGGTGACGCCAGCGGCGCCATCAACCCCTTCAACGGCGAGGGCATCTGTTACGCCTACGAGACGGGGCGAATGGCGGCGGGGGCGGTGGGAACGGCACTGGAGAGCGGTGACGCGAACGCCTTGCAGGGTTACTCCCGGCAGGTGGCGGCCGAGTACGAGCTGTACTTCAAGGTGGCCCGGGTGTTCGTGAAGATCATCGGCCACCCCCAGCTCATGCGGGCCCTGGTGAGCACCGGGATGCGGTCCCGCACTCTGATGGAGTGGATCCTCCGCATCATGGCCAACCTCTTGCGGCCGGACGAGCTGGGCCCTGCCGAGGCGGCGTACAAGGCCGTGGCGGCTATCGCGAGGCTCGCCCCTGCCCGCTGACGCTCAGGTTGGCATAGAGGCGAGGGCGGCGCGGGCTACGTCGGCGGTGCGTTCGATGTCGTCGCGGGTGTGGGCCAGGCTGGGGAACAGGACCTCGTAGGGGCCTGGCGCCAGGGCTACGCCGCGGTCGAGCATGGAGCGGAAGAAGGGGGCGTACATGCCGTTGCCGCAGGCTGCCTTGGCCTGGTCGTAGTTGGTGACCGCCTTCTCGGAGAAGAAGAGGCCGAGCAGGGTGCCGAACACCGGGATCTGGGCGGGGACGCCGGCTTCGGTGAAGACGTCGGTGAGGAGGCGGGCCAACTCGGCGGCCCGGCCGGAGAGCATGGTGTAGGCGGGATCGTCCAGGAGGCTCAGGACGGTGAGGCCGGCCGCTGTTGCCAGCGGGTTCCCGGAGAGGGTGCCGGCCTGGTACACGGGGCCGAGGGGAGCGAGGACCTCCATGACGTCCCTGCGGCCGGCCAGCGCGGCGAGTGGGAGGCCGCCGCCGATGATCTTGCCGAAGCACCAGAGGTCGGGGCGCACGCCGAGGATGGGAGATGCGCCTCCGGGGCCTACGCGGAAGCCGGTGATCACCTCGTCGAATATCAGCAGCGCGCCTGCTTGGTCACATGCGGCGCGGAGGCCGTCGAGGAACCCGGGAGCTGGGGGAACGAGGCCCATGTTGGCGGCCACCGGCTCGACGATGACGCAGGCCACGTCGGTGTCGATGGCGGGCACCTGGTTGTAGGGCACGACGAGGGTCTGGGCCACGGCTTCTTCGGGAACGCCGGCGGAGCCCGGTAGGCCGAGTGTGGCTACGCCGCTGCCCGCTGCGGCGAGCAGGCCGTCGCTGTGGCCGTGGTAGCAACCGGCGAACTTGACGATCCGCGATCGGCCGGTGAACCCACGGGCGACACGCACCGCCGTCATGGTGGCCTCGGTGCCGGTGGAGACGAGGCGGACCATGTCGCAGCCCTCGACCCGGTCGCGGATGGTCTCGGCCAGCAGCACCTCCCGCTCGGTGGGGGCGCCGTAGGTCATGCCGTTGGCCGTCGCCTTCTGCACCGCTTCGACCACTTCCGGATGGGCGTGGCCGAGGATCGACGCGCCGTAGGACTGGACGTAGTCGAGGTAGCGCCGCCCGTCTTCGTCCCACACGTACGCGCCCTCGGCCCGCCTCACGAAGTAGGGCGTGCCGCCCACCGAACCGAAGGCGCGCACTGGAGAGCTCACGCCGCCGGGGATCGCTTCGCAGGCCCGCTTCCAGAGGTCAGAGCTCATCGGTCCTGCGGATCGTAATTACCGCACCGCCGGCGCTGGACCGTTCTGGTGGCAAGAACCGCCTCTGTTCGAAGGTTTCTGCACCAGGTGTTACCTGCGCGGCTCAGAGCGACTCGGCCAGCTCCCGGGCCAGGTAGGTGACGACGATGTCGGCGCCGGCCCGCTTGATGGCGACCATGTGCTCGAGGGCCACCGCTGGTCCGTCCAGCCAACCCAGCTCGGCCGCGGCCTTGACCATGGCGTACTCGCCGCTCACGTGGAAGGCGGAGACGGGAACGTCGACGGCGGCCCGTACGGCGGCGATCACGTCGAGGTATGCGAGGGCCGGCTTGACCATGACCATGTCGGCGCCCTCGGCGACATCCTCGGCCACCTCGGCCAGGGCCTCACGGCCGTTCCGGAAGTCCTGCTGGTAGGCCCGCCGGTCGCCTCCGCCGGTGATCATGGTGTCGACCGCATCCCGGAACGGGCCGTACAGGGACGAGGCGTACTTGGCTGAATAGGCCAGGATGGCCGCCTGCTCGTGCCCGCCGCCGTCCAGCGCGGCCCGGATGGCGGCGACCTGGCCGTCCATCATCCCGCTGGGAGCGACCACGTCGGCGCCGGCCTCGGCCTGGGCCAGGGCCACCTCTGCGTAGAGCTCGAGGGTGGCGTCGTTGTCGGGCTGGCCGTGATCGTCGAGAACGCCGCAGTGGCCGTGATCGGTGTAGGGGTCGAGGCACAGGTCGGCCATGAGCACCACGGCGTCGCCGACCTCGTCACGAAGATCCCGCAGGGCCAGCTGGACGATTCCGTCGGCTGCCCAGGCCGCACTGCCGCTGGGGTCCTTGGTGGCGGAGTCGGGTACGCCGAAGAGAAGTACGCCGGGCACTCCCAGCTCGGCCAGCTCCCGCACCTCTTTCACCAGTGACTCTCGGGTGTGCTGGACGACACCGGGGAGCGAGGGGATGGGCCGAGGCTCGGCCATCCCCTCACGCACGAACAGCGGCGCTACCAGGTCGTCGATGCCCAATCGCGTCTCCGCGACCAGCCGGCGCAGAGCCGGCGTACGGCGCAGGCGCCTCAGCCGGCGGGCGGGGAAGGCCACCGTCCCAGAGTACGTCTCGATGTATCGTGGTCCGGTATCGGAGCCACAGCTCCCTCCAAGTAACCCGACAACAGGAGGAGCAATGGCTGTCGACGAGCGATCAAGGCACGAGCTGTACGTGAAGCTTCAGGAGGTGCTCGGCCCCGAGCCGGCGACGACGTTCATGGAGATGACCCCGCCAGTCGGCACCGACGTCGCCACTACTCAGGACGTGGCCGGCGTAAAGCAGGAGGTGGCGGCCGTCCGTCAGGACCTGGGTGCGCTGAAGCAGGACGTGGGTGTGCTCAAGCAGGACGTGGGTGCGCTGAAGCAGGACGTGGGTGTGCTCAAGCAGGACGTGGGTGTGCTCAAGCAGGACCTGACCTCGCTTCGCCAGGAGATGGGCTTCATGAAGCTGGATCTCCACAAGGACATCGAGCTCGTGCGCTTCGAGCTGCTGGCTGCCTTCCGGGGCGAGATCAACACTGCGCTCACCAGCCAGATGAAGTCCATCGTGTTCGCCAACACTTCGCTGTTCGTGGCTTTCGCCGGCCTCGTCTGGAGCCTCAAGGTCTTCTGAAGTACTCCTCCAAGGCTTGAACGAGACCGTCGATGGTGTGCACTTCGGCCTCGACAGTGACGTCGAGCCCGTGTTCCCGTGCCGTGGCCGCGGTGACCGGACCGATGCAGGCCACTACCGGGGGCACGGCGTCGCTGCCGGCGACGGCCAGGTACTCCGTGACTGTGGACGACGAGGTGAAGGCGATGGCGTCGGCGTCGGCGGCTGCGGCCAGCGCTTCCGGGGTCGGGTGGCCCGGCTCGGTGCGGTAGGCCTCAACCACGTCCACCGCGTAACCGGCGGCCCGAAGCCCCTCGGGGAACACGTCGCGGCCCACCGCGGCACGAGCCAGGAGCACACGGGCTCCTGCTGCGGCCGGCGGGAAGGCGGCGAGGAGCGACTCGGCTACGAAGTGCTCGGGTACCAGGTCGGGGACGACGCCGGCCTTTCCCAGCGCGGCCGCGGTTGACGTGCCGATGGCGGCTATGCGGGCGCCGCCGAAGGATCGGGCGTCGTGGACCAGAGCGAGTAGGCGGTCCACGGCATTGGCCGAGGTGAAGACGACCCAGTCGTAGGAGGCGAGCCCGGCCGCGGCCGCGGCCAAGGCGGCGCCACCGTCGGCCGGGCCCTCGATGGCGATGGCCGGCACCTCGACGACCTCGGCGCCTCTAGTGCGCAGAGCACTCACCAGCGCCGGTGCCTGCTCGCGGGGGCGGGTCACCACCACCCGGCGGCCGAACAGCGGGCGGCGCTCGAACCACGACAGCTCCAGCCCCGCCACCTCGCCGATGACGATCGTCGCCGGTGGCTCGAGGTCGACCCCCGGCAGCTCGGCCAGCGTGGTCCGGACGGTGTGCTGCTGGGGCCTCGTGCCCCAGTGGACACAGACCACCGGTGTGGAGGCGGGGAGCCCGCCGGCCTGCAGACGGGTCGCGTACTCCGGCCGTTCCGACACGCCCATCAGCACGACGATCGTCCCGCCCGCCGCGGCCAGCGCCTCCCAGTTCGGGCCCTGATCGAGATGGGCGCTGCCCTCCCGGGGGCGCCCGTGGCCGGTGACCACGGTGAACGATGTCGACAGACCCCGGTGGGTGAGTGGCACCCCGGCGTAGGCGGGTACGGCCACGGCCGACGTGACACCCGGTACCACCTCGAAGGGGATGCCGGCCTCGAGCAGGGCCAACGCCTCCTCTCCACCCCGGCCGAAGACGAACGGATCGCCTCCCTTCAAACGGACCACCTCCAGCCCGGCCTGGCCCTTTTCCACCAGCAGATGGTTGACGTGCTCCTGGGCCACCGGCCGGCCCGGCTGCTTGCCCACGTCGATCCGTTCGGCGCCGGCCGGAGCGAGGTCCAGCAACTGCCCCTCGGCCAGCCGGTCGTGCACCACCACGTCGGCCCTGGCGAGCAACTCGGCACCCCGCACCGTGAGCAGCCCGGGATCGCCCGGTCCTGCGCCCACCAGGTAGACGGTCACGCCATCCGCTTCCGAGTACATGGCGGGCCGAAAAAGCCCCTTATGTACTCGGAACGTCGGGGGGTGGGCGGCGTCACGCCAGGCCCCGGAGGCTTTCGAGGAGCCAGGCGCCGCCGGACTCGTCGAGCAGGCGACGGGCCAGGGGCCGCCCGAGGTCGTGGCCGGCGCCGTCACCGACGGTGGTAGTGCCCGAGGCCCGCAGGACGACACGGCCGTCGAGGCTGGCCAGGACGGCGTCCATGCGCAGACGGCCGCTGGCGTCCAGCCGTGCGTATGCGCCTACCGGAAGGTCGCAACCACCCCCGATCTCGGCCAGGTAGGCCCGTTCGGCGTCGACGGCGAGCCGGGAGGGACCGTCCTGCACGGCCTCCAGGAGGCCCAACACCTCCAGATCGTCCTCCCGGGCCTCCACGGCGAGAGCACCCTGACCGACCTGGGGGACCATCAGGGAGGAGTCGAGCAGCTCGGCGACACGCTCGGAGTGGCCGAGGCGGTCGAGGGCGGCGGCGGCCATCACGATGCCGGCGTAGCCGCTCGCCTTCGCCAACCTGGTCCCGATGTTGCCGCGCAGGCCGGTGAAGGTGAGATCGGGGCGGAGCGACGCCAGTTGCGCCCGCCGCCGCACCGAACCCGTCGCCACCAGCCCCCCGATGGGCAGGCCCTCCAGGGTCGCTCCGAGGAGAGCGTCGCGGGCGTCGGCGCGGGCGGGTACCGCGGCGAGCACGAGACCGGGCGTGGGCGATGACGGGAGGTCCTTGGCGGAATGCACGGCGAAGTCGGCCCGGCCCTGCAACACGGCGGTCTGGACCTCCTTTACGAAGACGCCCCGGCCTCCGATCTCCCAGATGTGGACGTCCTGGCGGAGGTCGCCGGCCGTCTCCACCACGACCTGTTCGACGGTCACCCCCGACGCCGCGGTCATCAGTGATGCCACGTGGCTCGTCTGCCACAGGGCCAGCTCGCTCCCCCGGGTGGCAGCCCGGAGCACGGGCGCCGGCACTATGTCCAGCCCGGTCGAAGTGCGGACGCCATGTCAGTGGTTCCGCGGGGCGGCACTACGGAAGATCGAAAAGGGCCCGGAGGGCCTCGGCCAGCCGGTCGCCCCGCGGCGTGCCGGCGGCGTCCTTCAGGCGCACCGTGGGCTCGTGCAGCAGCTTGGCGAGCAGAGCCTTCGTCAGGCCGTCCACCGCGTCGAGCTGGCTCTCGTCCAGGTCGCCGAGGCGGGAGCGGAAACGCTCGAGCTCCGCGGCCCGTAGCTGCTCACCGCGCTGGCGCAGGGACACGACGAGGGGAGCCAGCTGCCGGGCCGTGGATGTGGCGCGGTAGCGCTCGACCTCGTCGCTGACGATGGCCTCGACGCCCGCCACCTCGCGTCGCCGCCCGGCCAACCCGGCCTCGGCGAAAGCCTTCAGATCGTCCATGTCGAGGAGCGTGACCCCAGGCAGGTCGGCCACCCCTGCCTCCACGTCCCGGGGCACGGCGATGTCCACCACGAGGAGAGGCCGCTCCGGTCGAGCGGCCATGACCGGCGCCAGGTCCTCCGCACTCAACAGCACCGACGGCGCCCCCGTGGAGGTGAGGAGGACATCGGCCTGCTCTAGCGCGGGGCGCAGGTCGGCGAAGGGCACCGGGCGCCCGCCGGCCCGCTCGGCCAGTGCCACGGCCTTGGCCCAGGTGCGGTTGGCCACGGTCAGCTCACCCACGTTCGGGGCGCCGGCGAGGGCCACGGTCATGCCCTCGCCCATGTCGCCGGCCCCGAGGACCAGCACCCGCCGGCCGTCGAGCGTGCCCAGCCTCTGGGCCGCCATCTCCACCGCGGCCTGCGACACCGACGTGGTGCCCCGTCCGATGGCCGTCTCGGTCCGGGCCCGCTTGCCCACCTCCAGGGCGTGGCGGAACAGCGCGCCGAGCACCGGTCCGGCCGACCCCTCGGCCGCGGCCCGCTCCCAGGCGCTGCGGACCTGCCCGAGGATCTCACTCTCGCCGACGACGGCGGAGTCCAGGCCGGACGCCACGCGGAACAGATGAGCGCCGACGTTGTCCTCGTAGTACGAGTAGAGGTGGTCGGAGAACCGCTCGGCCGGTATGGAGCTGATGTCGGCGAAGAAGTCACGTACTTCGGCCAGAGCGGAGTGGTAGCGCTCGGCCACTACGTAGGCCTCGGTGCGCATGCACGTGGACAGGAGAACGATCTCGCTCAGGTTCTCCCGGGACCCCAGGGAGGCCAGGGCTTTGGGGAGGGCGGCATCGTTCACCGTCACCCCCTCGAGGATCTCGAGGGGTACGGTGCGGTGGTTCAGACCTACGACGACGACAGACACGCCTGCAGGCGCTCCTTGGCTTCTCGGACCTGTCCGGCCCTGATGAGATCGAGCATGTCCGATTCCAGGGCCTTCTGCCAATTCAGCCCCTCGGTGGAACGCCCGGAAGCCCGGATCTCATCCCTCTCGGCCGACAGCATCTCGGCCAGGACCTCGTACTCCGGCCCCAGGCACGCCGACACCCTCTCCTTCAGCCAGCGGGCCAGGGCGGGACTGTGGCCCCCGGTGGAGACGGCGACCATCACCGGCCCGCGGCGCACCACGGCGGGCAGCGTGAACGAGCAGTTCTCGATGTCGTCGGCCGCGTTCACCCAGACACCGGCTTCCTCGCCGTCGGCGAGGACGGCGGCGTTGACGGCGGGCTCGCCGGTGGCGGCGACGGCAAGGCGGTACCCGGCCACCTCTCCGCGCCGGTAGGCCCGGCGCTCGATGGTGACATCGGCCCGTTCGGCCAGAGCCGGGACCACCTCGGGCGAGACCACGTGGACGGCGGCGCCGCAGGCGACCAGCCCGGCAACCTTGTGGGCGGCCACGCCGCCGCCTCCCACCACCAGGCAACGCCGTCCCGCCAGGACGAGGTTGACCGGGTACTGCGGCGCCGGCAGCGGCATCAGATCGGGGCCAGCCGTTCGCCGGGAGCTGAGGCGCCGTTCTCCCCGGTGACGGCCAGGGGCAGAGGAACGTCCCCGGATACCGATCCGGCCTGGCGCTGCTGGTAGAAGGACAGGATCTGCAGCTCGATGGACAGGTCCACCTTGCGCAGCGACACGTGCGGCGGCACGTTCAGGACCACCGGAGCGAAGTTGAGGATGGAGCTGACGCCGGCCTCGACCAGGAGGTCGGCGACCTCCTGGGCCACGGCGGCCGGCGTGGCGATTATGCCTATCGCCACCCCGTGCCTCGCGGCGATGGCCTTCATGTCGTCGATGTGCTCGACCTCGAGGTCGCCGACGAAGGTGCCGACCTTGTCGTCGTCGGAGTCGACCAGGGCCGCCACGTGGAAGCCGCGGGCGAGAAAGCCCCGGTAGTTGGCCAGCGCCCGGCCGAGGTTCCCGAGCCCGACGATGGCCACCGGCCAGTCCTGGGTGAGGCCCAGCTCCCGGCTGATCTGGTACAGCAGGTATTGGACGTCGTAGCCGACCCCACGGGTGCCGTAGGAGCCGAGATAGGAGAGATCCTTGCGGACCTTGGCCGCGTTCACACCGGCCATCTCCGCCAGGCGCTCCGAGGAGATGGTGCCGATCGTGGCCTCGGCCACCTCGAGCAGGCTGCGCAGGTAGAGCGGCAGGCGGGCCACCGTCGCCTCCGGGACACGCCGGGGAGCGCGGTCGGCCATCTCCGCATGGTATGGGCTCGTGCTGCCCTTCACAAAGGCACCAGCGCCCGGGCCGGCCCTCGAGACCCGGCTCCTGTCAGGCGGCTGTACCCTTGCCGCACATGTACGACTTCGGCCTCGCCCGGGGCAAGTCGAGCACCCTCCGGTTGCTCCAGGACGACGTGCGGGCCCAGCTGGCCATGGCTGTGGCCCAGGCCGAGGCCAGTCCCGACGGCATGCTCGTGGTCTCGCCGGACGGGAAGATGGTGGCGACCAACCGCCGCTTCGCCGAGCTATGGGGCTTCCCCGAGGCGGTCATCGAGACGCGGGACGACGAGGTGGCAATCGAAGCTGCCCTGGCACGCGTCGCCGATCCTCAGGACTTCGTCGCGACGGTCCGCTACGTCTATGCCGAGAGGGTCGCGTGCCGTGACCAGGTCCTGCTTGCCGACGGCCGGGTACTCGACCGCTACGGGGCACCGCTCTACGACCCCGACGGGGACGGCGAGTACCTCGGGTACGCCTGGTACTTCCGTGACGTCACCGAGCAGATGCGCACCCAGGCTGAGCTTCGTGAGCTGGCCATCACCCTCCAGGCCAGCCTGCTACCTCCGAGGCCGCCGGAGGTCCCGGGCATGGAGGTCGCCACCCGTTACCGCCCGGCCGACCGCAACGTGGCCGTGGGCGGGGACTTCTACGACGTGTTCCGGCTCGGGACCAACGAATGGGGACTGGTCATCGGCGACGTGTGCGGCAAGGGAGCGGCCGCCGCGGCCCTGACCGCCCTGACCCGCTACACGCTGCGGGCCGCCGCCGTTCACCACCCGGAGCCGTCCGCCGTGCTCCAGGAGCTGAACGCCGCCGTTCTGGCCGAGCCCGAGGCGGACGGCCGCTTCTGCAGCGTGGTCTACGGCCGGCTCGAGCTCGACCGTTGCGGTGCCTGGGTCACGCTCGCCTCTGGCGGCCATCCCCGCCCGATAGTCGTCCGCCGGGCCGGCTGGCTCGACGTTCGAGGCCACGCCGGAAGCCTCATCGGGCTCTTCGACGACCCCTTGCTCTCGGACGACCTGGTGGGTCTGGGCCCGGGTGACGCCCTTGTCCTGTGCACCGACGGCATCACCGAGGCCAGGCGCCCCGACGGCCAGATGTTCGGGGAGGAGCGGCTGCACACCCTGTTGCTCGACAGCGCCGGTGAGCAGGCCGAGACCATGGCCGGGCGGCTGGTGCAGGAATGCCTCGCTTTCGCCGGTGGCACGGCCCACGACGACGTCGCCGTTCTCGTGGTACGGGTACCGGACGATGCCACCCAGAACCCGTCTCTCCGCCTCCTGCAGGCCACCGGTTCCGCCGAGGACACCATCTCGCTCAGGCATCGGCCGAGGGAGGAGCAGGAAGGTGTTCGTGGCCGGCGCCCGTTGCCGCCGCGGGAAGCCCGGATCAAGTTGCCGGTGCATCCTTCGAGCTCCGGAAAGGCCCGGCGCTTCGTCAGCGGCGTGCTGCGGAGCTGGCGCATGCCGGAGATCACCGGCGGGGCCATCGAGCTCCTGACGAGCGAGCTGACGACCAATGCCGTGCGCCATGCCCGCTCCTCGTTCACCGTCGTCGTCCGCTACTCCGGCGATCGGGTAAGGATCGAGGTGGACGACTCGTCCCCTCTGGCGCCCGAGCCCAGGATCCCCAGCGACGAGGACCCCGGCGGGCGGGGCCTGATACTCGTGGAGGCTCTGGCCGAGGAATGGGGGGTGACGAGCCTGCCCGTTGGCAAGCGGGTGTGGTTCGAGGTCCTCGTGCCGCCACCCCCCGACTGAGAGCGAGGCGCCGCTGAGAACGGGGCGCCGCTGGCGCCACCGCGCCAAACCGTACGCTGCGGGTGATGCTGCACACCGCCCTGGCCGCGGCCGCGGCGCTCATATCGCTCGCCTTCGCCATGTCCACCTTCGAGAGGTGGCTGGCCGGGCGACGGCGCCACGAGCTGGCCTGGAGTGTGGCCCTGGTCATGTTCTGCCTCGGTGCCATCGCTCTCGCCACCGGCGCGTCGCTCGGGTGGAACGGGCCGACCTTCCGGCTCTTCTACCTCTTCGGGGCCATCGCCAACGTGCCCTTCCTGGCCGTCGGCACGATCTACCTGTTGGCCGGGCCCAGGGTGGGTGACCGGGTCGCCCTCGCCGTCACCGTCTTCTGCGCCTTCTCGGCCGGTGTGGTGGCCGTGGCGCCCTTGACCGGGCCGGTGCCGGCGGCGGAGCTGACCCAGGGCTCCGACGTCTTCGGGCCGCTCCCCCGCATCCTGGCCGCAGTGGCCTCGGGGGCCGGCGCCCTGGTCGTGCTGGCCGGTGCCGTGTGGAGCGCGGTGCGGGTGGCGACCGGCCGGCTCGTGCTGGCCAACCTCACCATCGCCGCCGGCGTGCTCGTGAGCGGCGCCAGCGGGCTGTTCAACTCGGTGCTGGACGAGATGACCGGCTTCGCCGTCGCCCTCGTGCTCGGCATCACGCTGCTGTTCGCCGGCTTCCTCCTCGCCACCACCGACAGGCGGCGACTCCACTCAGGCCTTCCGGCTCCCCTCGCCCTGGGGACGGAGTCTGCGGCCCTCTCAGCCGGCCAGGATCAGGAACTGCACCAGGGCCGCGCCCAGGATCAACGCCAGGAGCAGCACGAGGGCGATGGTGGTCCCCCGTCTCACGAGGCGGCCTCGAGGCTGACGGCGTCGCCCGGCCGCAGCTTGAGCTCCTCGGCCGCCGACATCCGGTCGAGGGCGACCGACACCAGCCCGTAGGAGTCGACCACCAGCCCCACCTCTCCGGCCTTCAGCTCGGCGTAGTTGCCGGCCAGCCGGCCGGTTCGGACCTGCCCCGTCCCCCACCGGAGGGAGATGCGGTCGCCCATCGCGGCGAGGTCGCCGGGGTCGACGTTCAGCTGCGCGTTGCCGAAGTGGTCCACCCAGAGGACCTCGCTCAGGAGCTTTCCGTCCTCGGAGCGCGTCAGGGGCAGTAGCCCGGGCCGCAGCGTGATCGGGTCGATCGGCGGGCCCAGCTCGAACAGGTCGCCGCCGTTGCACAGGTGCGCGACCACCGGAGCGAACACGTCCCTCCCGGCGAAGGTCGCTCCGGGTGCCTCCAGGTGGAACCTGGTGTCGGTGAGCTCGACGGCGCGGGTGGCGCCGCCGACCATGGCCACGGCGCCGGCCAGCAGCCCGTTGTCGGGGCCCACGAAGACGCCCTCACCGGCGGCACCCACCTCCACGGCGACAGCCCGGCGGTCGGTCCCGACGCCGGGGTCGACGACGGCGAGAACCACACCCGGAGCGAGGTACTGCACGCTCCGCACCAGGGCGAGGCTCCCTGCCCGAACGTCGTGGGCGGGCACCCCGTGGGTGATGTCGATGACTGTCACGTGTGGTGCCGCGGAGCGGATCACCGATCGGACGACGCCGACGAACTCGTCCTCCAGACCGAAGTCGGACAGGAAGGAGACGGTGTCGTAGCGCCTCGTCATGCCCGACGGACGCTACCGGTTTGGCGTCTAGCCGGCCTCGGTGTAGCGGTCGCCGAGGTACTTGTCGACGTCGTCCTCCCGGAGCCGGTACGACTTGCCCACCCGCACGGCGGGGAGATCACCAGCCGTGATGAGGCGGTACACCGTCATGTTCGACACGCGGAGGACCTCAGCCACCTCGGCCACCGTGAGGAACTTGGCCTTTGCATGTTCTTCCCTTGCCAGTGGAATCACCCCTCTCCGCCTGGGGCCACTGTACGCCAATGGGGGCGATGTGGGAAGTGGGACTTTTTCCGGGCCTCTAGCCGGAGCGCCGGATCAGGCGCCGAGCTGTCGGGACCGCTCGGTGGCCGCCTGCACCGCTTCCAGGAAGGCGCCCCGCACCGCCCGCTCCTCCAGGGCCCGCAGACCGGCGGCGGTGGTTCCCCCCGGGGAGGTGACGGCGGCCCGCAGGGCCTCCGGCCCCTCGCCGGACTCGGCCAGCATCCGTGAGGACCCGACAAGGGTCTGGACCACCAGGGCCACGCTCGTCTCGCGAGGCAGGCCGGCCAGGACGCCGGCGTCGATGAGGGCCTCGGCCACGAGGTAGAGGTACGCCGGCCCCGAACCCGAGAGGCCGGTGACGGCGTCCAGGAGGTGCTCCGGCACCCGCGCCACTGTGCCCACCGCCGAGAGGACGCCCTCGGCCCATTCGAGGTCGTCGGGGCCCGCCGTGGGCCCGGCCGAGATGGCGGCGGCGCCCTGGCCGATGAGGGCCGGCGTGTTGGGCATGGCCCGCACCACCCGCACTTCGTCGCCCAGCCACCCCTGGAGGGCGGAGAGCCGCACCCCGGCCGCTATGGAAAGGGCCTGGACCACACCGGCGGCGGCCACCTGGCGGCACGCCTCGCCGACGTCTCCCGGCTTCACGGCGATGACCGTGCCGGTGGCGGCGGGAGGCGCGTCGACCACGGTCACGCCCGGCAGCAAGTCTTCGAGCCGGCGGCGCCGCTCCTCGAGCCTCTCCACCACGGCCAGCTCCCGAGGGGCCGCCCATCCCGCCCGCAGGAGGCCCGAGACCAGGGCCTCGCCCATCCTTCCGCCGCCCATGACCACGAGCCGGACGGTCACCGCCCCGCCGCCCTCACGACCACTCAGGGAAGGTAGCGCCGGGGGTTCTGGGGCGAACCGTTGACCCTCGTCTCGAAGTGCAGGTGGGGCCCTGTGGAGTGGCCGGTGGAGCCCACGAAGCCGATGACCTCGCCCTGGGAGACCGAAGCTCCATCCCGCGCACCGATCCGGCTCTGGTGGGCGTAGAGGGTGGTGAAGCCGCCTCCGTGGTTGATGATGACGGTGTTGCCGTAGCCGCTGTAGGACCCCGCGAAGATCACTTCGCCGGCCTTGGCCGCCCGGATGGGCGTACCGCGGCCGGCGCCGATGTCGAGGCCGGCGTGGAGACGGCCCCAGCGGGGCCCGAAACCGGATGTGACGTTCCCGCGGAGGGGCCACCCCAGTCCCGCTCCTGAGATGCGGCCGTCGGCGCCGGGGTCGATGACCGCCCGTTCCTTGGAGCGGATCAGGGCGGTGAGACCCGACTCCTGGCGGGCGACCTCGTCGGCCTCCGCCTGGTACTGGCGGATCCGTGCCTCCAGGGCGTCGGAGAGACGCTGCTTCTGCATCCGCGCCACCTGGAGCTCCGACAGCCGGGCCAGGACGGCCTTGCGCCTCTCGGCCGCCAGGTCCCGGGCCTGCGCCGCTTTCACCTGCTCCTCGTCCAGGTCCTGGCGGAGCGACCTGAGCCGGTCGAGCACGTCCCTGTCCCGGTTGGTGACCTGGGCGAGCATCGAGCTGCGCCGGCCGGCCTCACCCAGGTCCCTGGCGCCGATGATGTCGGCGAAGCTGGTGCGTTCGGGTCGCACGTAGGCGGAGACGGCTCGGTTGACCACCGCCGTCCGCAGCGTGACCACCTCTTTTTCGGTGGTGGCGATACGGCCCTCGGCATCGGCCACGGCGCTGAGGGCGGCCTGGACCGCCTGCCGGGCCGTATCGGCGCTGGCCTGCTGGGCCCGTACCTGGTTGTTCAACACCTTCACCGCCGCCGTCAGCTGCGAGTCGGATGCCCTGAGGGCATTGAGCTGGGTGGCCAGTTGGGCTCGCTTCTGGCGAGCGGCCTCACGCTTCTGGCGCGCGCTGCTCAGTGACTCGCCCGCCAGGGCAGGGCCCGACAAGGCGAGCACGAGGATCAGGACCAGGCCTGCGAAAGACGGTCGGTGTGTTCTCGGCATTGGAGGCAGGGCCAGGCTTCCCACCCGGAAGCGCCTGGACGGCCGCTTGGACGCTACTGAGGGAGAGCCATGTGGCGCAAGCACCCACGCGGCGGCCCCGCCCCGCCGGCGGAGACCCGGGCGGACGCGCCGCGGCCCGAGGAACCTCGCAACGCCATTCGCACTTCCCCGAACGAATGCCGCCGTTCCGCCCCTCGGGCCACAGCGAGGCTCACGGTAGCCGCCTTGCCCGTCCCGGACAAGAGCCGGCGGCCTGGTCTCAGCGACAGGCCACGAGAGAGCGGGCGGTGAGGCGGGAGCACAGCAGGCGAAGCTGCCGGGCGGCGAGTGACCAGGTGTAGCGGCGGGCGCCGGCCGCCGCGGCAGTTGACATGGCGGCTGCCCTCGCCGGGTCCTCCAGGACCTCACGGGCAAAGGCGGCGAAAGCGACGGGATCGCGGTTCTCGACGAGGAACCCTGTGGTGCCGTGGGCCAGGAGGGTGCGAAGCCCGCCGACGGCGGCAGCCACCACCGGAGTGCCACAGGCGGCCGCCTCCAGGGCGACGAGCCCGAACGACTCCGAGCGGCTCGGCACCAGGCAGAGATCGGCGGCGCGGTAGTACGTAGAGAGCAGCTCGTGCGGTTGGGGGTCGACGAAGCGGACGCGTCCCACCAGCCCGAGCTCGGTCACCAGACGGCGGACGCGGGCGATCTCGGCCAGGCCATCGGTGCCGCTGGGGCCACCGACGACCACGAGGAAGGCCTGCCCGGCCACCCGCCCGGAGCCGGCGGCGAGCTCCGCCAGTGTCCTCACGGCCACGTCCACGCCTTTCAGGGCCTGGATGCGACCGACGAACAAGAGCATCGGGCCGGCGGGGAGGCTCAGGGCCCGGCGCGCCTGCGGGCGGTGACCAGGAGAGAAGAAGGCGTGGTCCACGCCCGGGGCCACGACCTCGATCCTGCCCCTGTCGACGCCGTAGAGCGCCTCGATCTGCGAAGCCTCCACCGAGCACGAGGCCAGCACGGCGTCGGAGCACGCCATGACGTCCGCTTCGGCCAGCGCCCGGCTGACCGGGTCCTCGTCACCCTCGGCCTTGACCCGGGCAAGGGTGTGGAACGTGGATACCAGCGGGACGTTGAGCTCGTGCTTGAGGGCATGGCCGGCCAGCCCCGACAGCCAGTAGTTGGCGTGGATGGCATCGGCCGCGTAGCTCCCGGACAGCCGGGCCAGCACGCCCTCGGTGAACTCGCCCACCAGGCCCCGCAGCTCCTCCTTGGGCACCGGACCGAGCGGCCCGGCGGCCACGTGGTGAACACGGAATCCGGGCTCGACGGCGGCGACCGCTACCTGCGCCGGCGAGCAGGCCCGGGTGTAGACGTCGCATTCGACGCCGCTGCGGGCGAGAGCGGAGGCAAGCTGGCGCACGTAGACGTTCATGCCTCCACCGTCGCCGGTGCCGGGCTGAGCCAGCGGCGACGTGTGCATGGAGACGACCGCGAGCCGGTGCACAGCAGGTTGTCGGAAGCTCAGGACTCGGAGGGCAGCAGGCTGTCGACCGTGGCCTCGCCGGACTTGTAGCGGCGAATGATCTCGCCCTGCACTGTGTCCAGGCACTCGTGAAGGGCACGGCGCTGCGAAGAGATCCGCTGCTCGAGATCGACGAGGGCGGCAGCGATGTCGGCCACCTCGTCGGGGCCCATCGTCGGCAGCGTGGCCACTCTGTCGACGTCGATGATGCGGTCGAGCTCGGCCGTGATGAGGCGGTAGTTGGCGTCCGCGGCCATCTCGGTGGGACGACGGCCCGTGGCCGCACCACGACCACCTTCGGACAGGATCTCCGGGAGGCTGTCGACGAGCTCGGCCAGGCCGCCGTTCTCGCCTCCCTCACGACGCCTCAGCTCGGCGTTGATTATGTCGAGGCGGCCCTGCACGAGGCGCCGGAGGTAGGAAAGCTCGCCCTCGGCGTGCTCGCACGTTCCCTTTCGGGTGCGCAGATCCTCCATGGGCAGGTCGTCGAGGCCCTCCAAGAAGTCCGGGGCAAGAAGCCGGTCGAGGTCCGTAGGCGCGTCACCCATGGCCACGATGGTACCCGCACCCTCAGGAGACCCGTCCCCTGCGGTGCTCGGGGTGGTACCGGTACAGCACGCGGCCCTCGATGTCGACGGCCCCGAACACGGCGCTGTCGGTGCTGGACCCGGGGTTGTCACCCACGACGAAGGCCTTGGCGTCCTGCACCCCGGACACCCGCTTCACCAACGGGTGGCCGGGCCGTCTCGGGTCGAGCACCACCACCAGCCGGCCGGGGCGGGCACGGTCGGTGCGGAACACCAGCAGGCGGTCGCCGGCCCGCAGGGTCGGCAGCATGCTGTCCCCGTGGACCTCCACGCGGCGGAGGAACGTGAAGACGGCCGCCAGCGCAGTGACTACGGTAACCAGGATCACCTGCCGGGCCGCCATCCGGCGCCCCGTCCCCCGAGAAGGAGGAGCACTTCCATGCCGATGCTGTCCCGCCTCTTCGCCCTGGTGGATCGGGCCCGACCGCCCCTTCCCGTCTCGGCTCACTGCGACCTCCCCTGTGGGGTGTACGACCCCGCGCAGGCTCGCATCGAGGCCCAGTCCATAAAGGGCATCCTCGACAAGTACCACGCTTCGGACGACGAGACCTTCCGCCAGCGGGCCATCCTCATCAAGGAGGAGCGAGCCGACCTGGTCAAGCACCATCTCTGGGTGCTGTGGACCGACTACTTCAAGCCCCCGCACCTCGAGCAGTTCCCGGAGCTCCACGAGCTCTTCTGGAACGCCACCAAGGCCGCCGGTGCGGCCAAGCAGTCCACCGATCCCGCGGTGGCCGACAAGCTGCTAGCCCTGATCGACGAGGTCGCCGAGGTGTTCTGGAAGACAAAGGAGTAGGCGATGGAGATCTTCACCCAGACGGGCGGGGAGATGCTGTCGCGGTGGGGGCACTACCTCGCCGGCGTGACATGGGTCGGGTTGCTCTACTACTTCAACTTCGTTCAGGTGCCTTCGCTCGCCCAGTTCGATGCCGCCTCGCGGACGGAGATGGCCACCAAGCTGGCGCCCCGGGCGCTGTGGTGGTTCCGGTACGCAGCGGTGCTCACGGTCCTCACCGGGATCATGATCCTCGGGTTCCAGGAGAACCTGTCCGGCGGCGACTACTTCAAGACCTCCCTCGGGATGAGCATCGCCACCGGGATCCTGATGGCCCTGATCATGTTCGCCAACGTCTGGATGGTCATCTGGCCCAACCAGCAGGTCGTGATGGCCTCGGCTCAGCAGGTGGTCGCTGGCGGGCAGCCTGATCCGGCGGCGGCCGGGGCCGGGCGAAAAGCGTTGCTGGCTTCACGGACCAACACGCTGCTCTCGATCCCCATGCTGTTCTTCATGGGCTTCACCAGCCATCTGGCCGGCGTCTACGAGTTGCAGCCGAAAGGCGGGGAGCGGGCGCTGTACTGGCTCGTCACCGTCCTGGTGCTGGCCCTCATCGAGCTGAACGGCACGGGCCGCATCGGCGGCACCGGCCCCGGCCCCACCAAGGCCTATCTCGAGACCCACAAGAACACGATCATCGCCGGCTTCGTCCTGTGGGGCTTCTTCATCCTCTTCTGGGAGATCCTCTTCTAGTTCATTCTCAGTTCCCTTCTAGTTCAGGGTGAAGGCGGCGGCCAGGGCCCACACCGGTCCCACCACCAGGAGCGAGTCGAGCCGGCGAACCACGGGAACACGGGCACGCCGGTCGCCCACCAGCTCGCTGGCGGCGATCTGGCCCAGCGGCGTCAGCGCGGCAGCGAGCAACCCGAACAGCCACGGACTGGCGCCCCGGAACGGTGGCGACAGGACGGCGGCCACGGCCAGGGTCACGGCGGCGATGCTGACCACGCCAGCCGCGGGGCCCTCCCATGGCCCGTCGGCTCCCGTACCGACCACGTAGGCGCTGGCGTCGTAGACGTGGACCAAGCTGAGCAGGACGAACACCGGGATGAAGCCGTCACCGCGCAGCAGCACGGGCGCGGCGCCGGCCAGACCCCAGGCCAGGGCGATACCACCGGTCAGAACTGAATCGGCCTGGCCCCGCGACCGTGCGCCGATCAGCCGCGGGACGACCAGCAGGCCGGCCACCAGGACGGCGACGATGGCGACGGCGGGAAGTCCGAAGATCGCGGCGATGACCATGAGGCCGGCCCCGCCGGCACTCACCGGTGCCGCGGCGCGGCGCCGGCGGCGGCGCCACGATCTCGCCGCCTGCGCCGCGGCCAGGGCGGCGACCGGCGCCATGACCAGCGCCAGCGCCACCGCTCCCGCGATGGTGGCGAGCATGGTCGCGGCCGCCCACGCCAGGCCGAGGCGGACGTGGGGGCCGTACGAGGGATAACGAGGGGGTTGGGCCCAACGCGGCCAGTTGGCCAGAGCCAGCCGGTTCACACGATCGGCCATGGCTAGCACCCGCCGGAGACCGGGGGCAGGACCGCAACCTCGTCGTTCTCGACGACCAGGTCCTCCGGTGCCGCCGGCTGGCCGTTCAACCAGACCCGGCTGCCGGCCAGCACCGTGGCGAAGGCATCGCCGTAACGGTCCCGGGCCACGGCGAGGACATCGCCGACCGTCGACCCGTCGATGAGATCCCGTCCGGTGCCGGCAGCCTCCCGGGCCGCGGCGAACAGTCGGAGGATGGCCATGGCTCGGTCCCCTCAGGGACTAGTGCCCTGACCGGCAACGTCTGCCACGTCTCGCCGGCCAGATGACGTCGCTCGCGGCGTTCTCGTCCTTGACGTAGGGCACGGCTATGCCTTCGTCCTGCGGCCTTGCGAGCGGCGCCCCTGGCTCGCCGATACGCAGGCGAACGTTACCGGCCACGGCACTAGGCCGCGACCTCGGCGCGACCGTGGGTTATGCACCTGCGGCCGTTGCTGTGGGCCTCGAAGGCATAGACGTGGCGCCCTGTGGTGTCGTCGGCGCCGGCGTCGTAGACGGTGGTGAGGAGGTCCTCGCCGGGAAGTACGAAGTCCGAGAAGCGCACGGCGAGGCGGAGGAGCCGCGAGGGATCTCCGCCGGCGACGGTGTCGATCACCGCTTGCCCCGTCATCGCCATCGTGCAGAGGCCGTGGACGATGATGCCAGGCAGTCCCACACCGCGAGCCACTTCCTCGTCGACGTGGATCGCCATCTCGTCGCCCGACGCCTCGCGGTAGCGGAAGGTCTGATCGTCGTCCACATGGATCGACCGGATGCCAACGGGGCGGCTGCGGGCGCCGGAGGGAAAGCGGTGATCGGGCTTCTCCGGGCCACCTTTCTCGCTCCCCGGCAGGTCGCGGACGACCATGGTGACGTACTGCTCGAGGACCGGGTCGCCGCTCGACCCGTCGGTGCTGGTGAGCTTTACCGTGTACCGGCTGGCGGAGGCGGCCGGCCGGATGCTGTAGGCCTCAGCCGTCGTGGCCAGGGTCATCCCGGCCACGAGCGGGCGGAGGAAGTGCATGTCCTGCTCGCCGTGGACGATCCTCATGGTCGCTTCGGGCGGGACCATGTCGGAGAGGGCCAGCCCCAGGGCGGCCCAGGTCGGGACCACACCGAACACCGGCGGCACGAGCTTGCCCGAGCGGTAGGCGTCGTTGCCGTCGTTGGTGGCGGCGGCGTACGCCCGCGCCCGCTCGGCGTCGAGCTCCTCGATCAGCTCGCCATAGCGGGTGCCCAGCTTCGAACTCGCCAACCCCATGGCGGCGAAGGTAGTTGACTGGCGGTCGTGGCCCGCCTGCTCTTGCTCCGCCACGGCCAGTCCACCTGGAACGCCGAACACCGGTGGCAGGGCATGGCCGACCCCCCGCTCTCCCACCTGGGGGAGCAACAGGCCCGGCGTGCCGCAGCCTGGCTGGCCGGCGCCGCACCGCCTTTGTCAGGCGTGGCTTCGTCCGATCTCCAGCGGTCGCGGCGCACGGCGGAGATCATCGCCGCCGAGCTGGTACTGGGGGAGGTGGATGTGGATCCGGCCCTCCGGGAGCGCGACGTGGGCGATTGGAGCGGCTGCACCAGCGAGGAGATCGCCGCCCGATGGCCCGACGACCTGAGGGCCTGGCGAGAAGGCCGTCTCACCCGCCCGCCGGGTGGGGAGGACGATGCTTCTCTGGTGGCGCGGGTGCTGCCGGCGCTGGAGCGCCTCTGTGCCCGCCCGGCCGAGCTGGTGCTGGTCGTCACCCATGGCGGCGCCATCCGGGCCCTGGAGCGCCATCTCGCCGTCCCCTCCTGCACGCCCGCCAACCTGTGCGGCCGCTGGTTCTGGCGCGAGCCCGACACGGCGGGCGCCCTGCGGGCGGACAAGGTGATGTCCCTGCCGGAGGTTGTCGAGCTCGACGAAGAGGCCATCGCCCCGCTCTGATCCGCGCCCTGATCCGCGGATGCCGTCACACCCCCTGGCTACCTTTGCCGCATGTCTCCGATGAAGGTCGAAGTGGTCCGCAGTACCCGGCGCCGGCGAACCGTGCAGGCGCGCACGGTGGGCGACGTGCTCCGGGTGTCCATCCCCGCCACCATGACCAAGGCCGACGAGGAGCGTTTCGTCGCCGACATGGTGCGGCGCATGGAGCGCCGGACTTCTTCGGCGGGCATCGATCTCAACGAGCGGGCGCTGGCGCTGGCCCGGCGCCACGGGCTCGACATGCCGCAATCCATCCGGTGGGTCGACAACCAGGAGTGGCGCTGGGGGTCCTGCACCCCGGCCGACGGCTCCATCCGCATCTCGTCCCGCCTTGCCGGCTATCCCGCCTGGGTGGTCGACTACGTGATCGTCCACGAGCTGGCCCACCTCCGAGTAGCCGGCCACGGGCCCTCGTTCTGGGCGCTGGTGGGCCGTTACCCGAAGACCGAGCGGGCTCGCGGCTTTCTCATGGCGAAGGGTCTGGAAACGGACGAGTGACCCGGGTGGCGAGCTCGGTCAGCAGGCGGTCGGCGAGCTCGGGAGTGAGCAGGTCGGTGCCGTGGCCGGACCCCTCGTACCACCAGAGCGCCTTGGGCTCGTTGGCCCAACCGTAGATCGCCTCGGCGTGCTCGGGGCCGAAGTACCAGTCGTCGGGATCGTGGGCCACGATGGTGAAGGCGGGGGCGATGGCCGCCACCACCTCCTTGGCCTCGGGCAGGAACTCGCAGTCCACCGCGACCCTGGTGCGCAGGACCTTGGCCAGGAACACCCTCCCACCCGGACCACTGACCCACCGGCGCACCCTGGTGGAGCCCTCCCGGTCCACCTGCCCCCAGGCGGGGGCGCTGATCGCCACCGTGCCCGCCACCCCACCGGCGCTGCCGGCGTGCAACAGCACCGCCGCGCCACCGAGGCTCATGCCCACGGTCACCACCGGAAGGCCGGCCGGCGCGGCCGCCACCGCGGCAGCCACGTCGAGCGGCTCGTGCCGGCCCATCGAGCACAACCCGCCCGACTCGCCGTGACCTCGCAGATCAGGCACCACCACGTGGGCCCGTTGGGCCAGGAGGTGGGCAAAGGCGTGGACCCGCGGCGCCCGCGACCAGTTGACGAAGCCGTGGACCAGCACCACCGTGCAGAAGGCGTCGGGCGGGCCCTGCAGCTTCCAGGCGTTCAGGCGCACCCCGTCGGAGGTGGTCAGGGTGATCCGCTGCTCCCGGGCGTACCGGGGAGCGACCAGGTACTTCCGGAAGTAGCGGGTTACCGCCCTGCCGGTACGGACTGTCGCCATTCTGCTTCGAGCCGTCCGAGCTCCGTGCACGGCGGCGCCCCCTCCCGGTATTCGGCCAGGATCCCCCGCCAGTTGTTGGTCGCCTCGAGCCGACTGAGCAGTGCGCTGACCCCCCAGACCACCCGGTCGAGGATCACGTAGGAGGTGGGCATGTTCAGCTTCTTGATGAGCTCGCCGTACCGGCCCTGCATGTCCACCACGGTCTGGAGGGCCTTGCCCGTCCACTCCCTGGTGTAGGTGAAGCGCTCGTTCAGGTAGGGCTCGTAGGGGCCTCTCACGTACTCGAACACGAACTCCGGGTCGAACCCGTGGTTCGGGGCGAGAAAGTTGGCCTCGACCGATGTCTTCACCAGCCGTTCGGGGTCCTCGGCCAGCACCGCGTCCAGCACCGGCCCGAGACGGTCGAACTCCCCCGCCGACCACTTCTTCACGAGCCCGAAGTCGAGAAACGTGACGGAGCCGTCCTCGTGGAAGCGGTAGTTACCCGGATGAGGGTCGCCGTTGAACACGTTGTGGAGATGGATCGATCCCTGGGCGAAGCGCATTATCACCTCGCCGGCCCGGTCCTTGGTGGCCTGGTCGGCGGACGCCAGGAACTCCTCCCAGCGCATGCCCTCCACCCACTCGCTGGTTATGACCCTGCGGGCACTTCGCTCGGGGACCACGCGAGGGACGCGGATGAAGGGGTGGCCGGCGTACCGGTTGGCGAACTCGCTCTGACAACCGGCCTCGTGGCGGTAGTCGAGCTCGTCGGCCATCCGCTCCCGGAGCTCGTCGACCAGGGCCTTCACCTCGAGGTTCTTCAAGGCGAACTGGGCGAAGACGTTGTAGAGGAACTCGGCGTTGTCGAGGTCGCTCTGGATGGCCTTGTCGACGCCCGGGTACTGGACCTTCACGGCCACCAGACGACCGTCGGGCATGACCGCCCTGTGGACCTGGCCGATGGACGCCGCGGCCACGGGGATGGGGTCCCAGTCGAGGAAGAGCTTCTCGGGGTCGGCGCCCAGCTCCTTGCGGATGACGCCCTCAGCCAGGCTCGGCGCCATCGGCGGCACGTCGGCCTGCAGGGTGGCCAGCGCCGCCTTGGCCTCCTCGGGCAGGCCGTCGGCGATGAACGACAGCATCTGGCCCGCCTTCATGATGGCGCCCTTCATGCCGCCGAGCACCTTGGCCACGTCCTCGGCGGAGCGGATGGCGAACTGCTCCTCGAGCCGGGCCCGCTCCTCCTCGGTGGCCCGGCGCCCCCGGACCTTGACCTGGGCGAAGTGGAGGCCGCGCCGGGTGGTGAGCCGCCACACCCTCATCTGGCGCTCCCAGCGGGCGCGCCGTTCGGGGTTGCGGAAGATCCTCGATCCGCGGAAACCGGCGAAGCTCACGCCGGCGAGGACGCCGACGCCGGCGGCGACCGCTCCCTTCCGCACCGACTACGTCTGCTCGCTGGCCTGGCGTGCCTCGCGCTCGGCCAGCGCCTGGTCCTCGAGGCAGAAGCGGGCGGCGGGCATGGCTTCGAGACGGGCGTCGCCTATCGGCTTGCCGCAGGCCTCGCAGGAGCCGTAGGAGCCGTTGTCCAGGCGCTTCAGGGCGTGTTCCACGTCGGCCAGCTCGCCCTCCACCCGCTCCAGGATCGACAGGTCCCGTTCACGGTTGAAGGTCTCGGTCCCGATGTCGGCCTGGTGCTGGTGCAACGAGGACAGCTCGGACAAGCTGGCGTCCTCCGATTCGGAGGTCAGACCCTCGGCCTCGTACTGGTCACGCAGGGCGGCGAGCCGGTCCTGTTCTTCCTCGAGCCGCCCCCGCACCAGTTCGTCGTCCATGGCTGCGACTGTAGTTTCCGCCGGCGCCGGCCAAGTCTCGCCTCGGTGCGTGGGCCGCCCGGGGCTCGAACCCGGAACCTGCGGATTAAAAGTCCGTCGCGCTACCATTGCGCCAGCGGCCCCTGGACCACCGACGCTACTGGCCAGACCTGCCGCGGCCATCGGCTACGGGCTGCATTTAGCGGTCGTGAACGTTCCCGGCCGGTGCGGGTGGTGTGGCGTCACTGCTGTCGAATCGCGTCGCCAAGCGATGTTGACCAGGTGGCGTCGATGCGTTGGATCGCTCCGATACGTGAAGGGTCCTGCGCCCACGGAACGAGCTCGCGACTCGGCTTGAACCGGAACGTCCATCGTCCGGTCACGGAGAACATGCACGCGGCCACGATGTCGAACGAGTCGAACGTGTACTTGCGGCCGGCTCCGGAGTCACGGGTCTTCTGCGTCTCGACCTTGGCGTCACCGCTCTTGTAGGTCTCCCGCAAGGCGTTCTTGCACTCGATCGTCAGCTGCCGCCCGTCGCGCAGCGTGATCAGGAAGTCGGGCTTGCCGTCCCCGTCGATGGTTTCGAAGGCAGCGACGTCCGACTCGTTCGCGAGGAGGCGTCCGAGGTGGTGCTCGGCGACGCTCCCGCGAACGGCAACACCAAGCCGGAAGTTCGAGTCGACGATGTCGAGGATGGTTGCGGCGTCGATGCCGAACAGTCGTTCGAGCGCGTGCCGGCTGACGCGTCCAGCCTTGAACTTCTCGGCGAGGCTGACCCGCAGCGCGGTGTCGAGGCCCAGACTGGTCGCCAGCGCCTCGAACCGGACGTAGTCGAGGAACCGATGCGGCCGAAGACCGACCATCGATTCGAGACCTTCCCAATCGCGTTGGCCTTGGCCTCGTGGCTTGTCCTTCTCCTTGGCCCACGCGGACCATCCGATGTGGGCAACGGCGTCCTCGTGCTCGTCTCGGTAGTAGCCGGAGATGCCGATAGGGAGCTCGGTGTAGACGAGCGGGTCGAGACCGACGATGAGGTCCCGTTCGGGATCGACAGCAAGGACGAGCGTCACGTCGACGCCGGCCGGGTCGTGGCCGAGGGGATTTGGCTCCCGTCGATGGCGGACCGGATCCCCGAACCGAAACTGGAACCGGTGCTCGACCCCGGACCGGTTCCTGATCGTGCGGCGAGTCGTCGTGAAGGGGTACAGGAGCATCCCATAGCGATGGCCGTCCTGGTCCTCGGCACCCAGGAACATCGGAGCAGACATCGCACCGGGAAAGGAGCAGTAGACGACACGGCCGCCGCTCTCCTCTACCGCCTGTCGGAGCAGATCGACGACGGGCCGACGCCGTGAGTTGATGCGGTAGAGCTTCGGAACGTACGTGCGTCCAGCGAGCTCAGCCATCCAGCCCGGCTACATGCACGCCGCGATGCCGCTAGCGACCTGTTCGGCTAGCAGCGGCGGCACCGAGTTACCCATCTGGGCCTGAACGGAGGCCCTGCGCCCGACGAGCTCGAAGTCATCCGGGAACGTGAAGAGCCGCCGAAGCTCGGGAACGCGAAGTCGCCGGTTGTCCCAATGGAAGGGTCCGACGTTCGGGCCCGGCTGGGCCTGGATCGTCGGTGACGGCTTGTTCGGGTCGAGCTTCAGAAGGAAGGACCAGTAGCGGGACCGCCACTCGAAGATCGGCTCCGGGTGTCCTCGTACCTCGGTGAAGTAGAGGTAGTTCTCGCCCGGCGGGATCTTGGGCAGGAGGTGCCCCCATCGCCCGCGCACGACCTCCTCGGGTTCTGGCGTGGTGATCAGGTCATGCAGGGCCTCGCCGCTCGTCATGTGCGGGAGCCCTCCTCCTTCGCCCGATCGCCGCCGTTCCCAACTTCCGTGGTGGGTGGGCGGGGGGAGCTCAGGGAGCTTGTCGCCCCTGCGGCACCCGACGATGAAGAGGCGAGGTCGTGCTTGCGGCACGCCGTAGTCGGCCGCGTTCAGGACCTTCCAGTGGAACCTGTAGCCGGCGGCTTCGATCTCGCTGAGCAGGCGCGTGAAGGCGGGTCGGCTCGCCTTGTTGTCGAAGGTGAGGGCGTAGACGTTCTCGAGGATGAAGTAGCGCGGCCGCGCTTCAGCCAGCACCCGCGTGTACGCCTGCAGAAGGCTCGCGGCCGGGTCGCCGCCGTTCCGCTTCCAGCCGAGCCAGAACCCGGACTTCGAGAAGGCGACGCAGGGCGGACCGCCGATCAGCAGCTCCGGCCGGTTACGAAGGGTGAGGCCACCAGCGCGCAGGATGTCCCTGGTCGTCGCGCCCTGCCCGGAGCCGGCGGCCAGCGGATAGAGGTCGGCCCGGACCACGCCTCCGAGGTTCGGGAAGAACCGCGCCGCGTTCTTCTCCATCGTGTCGGCCGCGTCTTCGTCCCACTCGACGGCGGCGACGGTGGAAAAGCCTGCGGCCTCGACTCCAAGATCGAGGCCGCCGGCCCCCGAAAACAGAGAGACGACCGAGCCGATGGGCACGACACCAGTGTCGTCGGCAGGGGAACGGTGGACGCGGACCCCCGGCCAACCGAACAAGCTCGACTGGACCCCGGCCTCTCGCCGCTCGCCGTGAACGGATCGCATGGCGCAAGTAGACCCAACAGGTGTGACAACTTCCCGGCCGCATGAGCCCCCCGGTGCGGGCGACGGGGCGCAGCCCGCCCGATTCACGACCGTGAACCTGGGCCGAGGGCTCCGGGTGCCCTACCCCGAACCCGTAAATGCCGCGGCCACGAAGATCGGTCAGGCCAACCGCCGGACGAACACGAAGCCCGAGGTGATGATCCGGTCCGCCCTTCACCAGCGAGGGCTTCGCTTCCGCAAGGACCACCTGGTCCGTGCCGGAGGCGTCCGGGTGAAGCCGGACCTCGTCTTCACCCGCTGGAAGGTTGCCGTGTTCGTCGACGGGTGCTTCTGGCATCGATGCGCCGAGCACGCGAACACGCCCAAGCGCAACCCCGAGTACTGGTTGCCGAAGCTCCACGCGAACCTCGACCGGGACCGTCTCGTGAACGCCAGTCTCGCCAGCGAGGGGTGGACCGTCCTCAGGGTTTGGGAGCACGAGGATGTCGATGCAGCAGCCGGTCGGATCGCTTCCGTAATCGACGACCGGCGAGCCGAGACCTCTCCCGCTTTGGATCTCGACGCGGCCGACTCTCCGCCGGAAGACCGACGGCTAGGTGAGCAGGAGGATCAGGATGATGATGAGGATGAGGGTTCCCACTCCGATGTACACGAGGGCGCTCCTTCTTCTAGGCGGCTGTTAGGGACAGTCCCCGTTCCCGGGGGCCGGCAAACCACCCTCTGACCCGTTTCGACCACTCTGCGGGAGGGAAAGGTCCCATACATGATCGCTTTCTTCGTGCTGCTCGTCGTTCTCATGGTGCTCGTGGTGGCGGCCGGAACCTGGAGCGCCGGCCCCCGCCGGCGGGTTCGGTACGACCGTGACGTCGTGGTCGATCGCAGCCCCGATGTGGTGGAGGAGGTCGTGTACGACGACGGGTACCGCCAGCCGGAGACCACGACCCGCCGGGTCGTCAGGCGCCGGCGCACCTTCCGCTAGCTAGCGGGCTGCAGGAAGGGACAGGGAGACGGCGTAGTCGCCGGCCTGGTCCGTCCACCATCTCGCCAGATCCAGACCGGCGGCGGCCAGTTCCGCCTGCACGACCGGGCGCCGGAACTTGCTGCTGATCTCGGTTCGGATCGACTCGCCGGCGTCGAGTTCGAGCACCATCCCGAGCGCGGCGATGTCGACCACTTGTGGGGACAGCGCCCGGAGCCGGATGTCCATCCACTCCTTGTCCTCGTCGAAGCGAGCCTCGTGGGCGAACTGCTCCACGTCGAAGTCGGCGCCCAGCTCCCGGTTGAGAACCTCGAGGACGTTGCTGTTGAAGGCCGCGGTCACGCCGGCCGCGTCGTCGTAGGCCGCCTCGAGACGGGCCGGGTCCTTGACCAGATCGGTGCCCAGGAGCAGCGCGTCGCCCGGCGCCATTCCTCCCGCCAGTTCTCCGAGCAACCACTTCCTCTCCACCGGGCCCAGGTTGCCGATGGTGCCCCCCAGGAACGCCACCAGGCGCCGGCCTCCGGGCGGAAGGTGCTGCAGGTGACGCTCGAAGTCCCCGACGACTCCGTTGATCTCCGCCTGGGGGTACTCCACGGCCAGGGCGGCGGCCGCAGTACGGATGGTCGGTTCGCTCACGTCGAACAGGACGATGCGCTTCAGGCTGCCGACGAAGGACATGGCGTCGAGGAGGACCCGGGTCTTCTCGGAGGTCCCGGAGCCGACCTCGACGAGGGTGTCCGCTCCCGTGAGGCGGACGATCTCATCGGCCTCCCGTGCGAGGATCTCCCGTTCCCGCCGGGTGGGGTAGTACTCGGGCAGCCGGGTGATCTCTTCGAACAGTGCGCAGCCCCGTTCGTCGTAGAACCACTTCGGCGGCAACTCCCGAGGGCGCGACCCCAGCCCGGCCCGCACGTCGCTCCGGAGGGCGGCCGCCAGGTCCTCGGCCGTGAGGTGGACCTCGATGTGCGGAGATGTAGTCACCGTGGGCTCGAGTCAACCTGACCGGCAACGGCGGAGATCACCGCGCCGTCCGGGATGGCCTTCCAGTCTGTCCCGTCGTCGAACGGCTCGGAGGCCACGAACACCGAATCCGGAGTTGTGCGCACGACCATGGAATCACCGCACGCGGTGGCCCAGATGGAGCTGCCGTCGGTGAGCACGAGGTTCAGGGTCCCGCCGGCCTTGGCCGACACCGTGGCCACAACGGTGGACAGCGCCTCGGCCGGCCGGGCTCCGGCATCGAGCTCGTCCAGCGTTAGGGCGAACAGCAGCTCGCTGTCGCTCGACCCCTCGATGGCAGCCTCCCGGCGCTCCGAGAGAAGGCGGCGCAGGCGGGCCCCCGCACCGTCCCTGAACCCCGTCACGGCGCCGTTGTGCGCGAACAACCAGGGGCCGGCGGTGAACGGCGGTGTGCCGCTCTCTTCCGTAGGCAGGGGCGGAGTGGCGCTGCGCACGGCAGCGAGAACGGCGGTGGAGGACACGAGCCCGGCCAGGCTGGCGAAGGAACGGTCGGCCCACATCGGGAGCGTGGACCGGTAGCGCGCCGGCTCGGGCCGCCGGCGGTGGTCGTACCAGCCCACGCCGAACCCGTCGGCGTTGACCACGCCGCTCACCTGAGACCGCGGCGCCCAGCACTGGCGCAGCAAAGAGTGCGGCGGGGTGACGAGCAGCTCCTCCAGCGTCACGGTAGGACCGAGATAGGCGAGCAGCCGGCACATCAAATGGCCCGATGCGTCGACCGCCGAGGTTCGCCGACCGGCTTGCCGCTCACAGCATCAAGCGTCGCGCGCGCAGCGGAAGCCGCTGAAGATCTGGCGGCGGATGGGGTGGTCCCAGTTCCGGAAGGTGCAGCGGGCGGACAGCGGCGAGGTGGCCCAGCACCCTCCACGCAGGACCTTGTAACCACTGTCGAAGAAGACCTCGGAGTACTCCCGGTAGGGGAAGGAGCTGAAGCCGGGGTAGGCGGTGAAGACCGACGAGGTCCACTCCCAGACATCGCCCACCATCTGCAGGCATCCTCTGCCACTTGCTCCCTGGGGATAGGCACCCGCCGGCGCGGGACCATCGTGGCGCTGCCCGAGGTTGGCCAGGGCCTCGGTGGGCTCGGCGTCCCCCCACGGGAACCGCCGCTTCGTGCCATCGCTGCCGATCGACGCCGCCACCTCCCATTCGGCTTCGGAGGGAAGGCGCGCGCCGCGCCATCGGGCATAGGCGTCGGCCTCGTACCAGCAGACGTGCTGGACCGGCTCGTCCGGCTTCACGTCTCGGCGCCGGCCGAAGCGAAGGACGCTCCAACTCCCGCCGCCCTCCCGAAGCCAGAACTGCGGATGCACCAGCCCGGCCTCCTGGCGCCATGACCATCCCTCGGGGGCCCACCACCGGCGCTGGTCGTAACCGCCGGCCGCGATGAACTCGCTGTAGGCGCCGCACGTCACGGGCGTCGTGTCGATCCAGAACGGTGACAGGTCGACATCGTGGGCCGGCCTTTCGTTGTCGTAGGCCCAGGGGTCGAGGTCGGTGCCGACCACGTACGTGCCAGCGGGCACGAACACCTCCGTCTCGCCGCCCTCACGACGATGCCCAGCCGGCGCCGGCTTCACCCCATCCAAGGGCCGGGCCAGCTCGCCCATCAGTTGGCGGGTGGCCAGCATCGTCTCGTCGTGCTGGTGCTCGTGCTGGGCGACCAGGCCGTACACGAACCCATCTCGCAACAGCGGCCGCTCCCCGTCCAGATCGATCCGGTCCAGCGTCTCGAGGGCACGCTGCCGCACCTCGGCGACGTAGGTACGGGCCTCACGTGGCCCCAGCAGGGGCAGTGCCGGCCGGCTCGCCCGCGGGTGGCGGAACGCGTCGTAGAGGTCGTCTATCGCGGGCCGCACTCCTTGGTGGCCGACGGCCCTGAGCAGCCACTGGTCCTCGTAGTTCCCGACATGGGCCAGGTCCCACACCAGCGGCGCCATGAGCGGCGAGTGCTGGCGGCGCTGGTCGTCCTCATCGACGGCATCGAGGATGAGAAGCGACCGCTGGCGGGCTGCCTCCAGCTCTGCGGCCAGGGCCGACTTGATCGGCTCGCGCAGCTGGATGGTGCTCACGGGGCGGAGAAGCTCACGATGGTGAAGGTGCCGTAGGCGAACAGGCCCAGGGACAACGAGTAGAGGACGATCTTGGTGGCTCGCCGGCGGGCCGGCGTGTGCACGTAGTCGTCGATTATCCAGCGGAGCCCGTTGAGCCCGTGCGAAAGGGCCAGGGCCAGCAGGGCCCAGTCGAAGATCCGCCACAGGGGGTTCGACCAGCGCCGTCCCACGAAGGCGGCGTCGGTGTCGACCACGTCGTTGACGATGTGGGTGATGGCGAAGTGGGTGAGGGCGAGGAACAGGAGCACCAGGCCGCTCAGCCGCATGAACACCCAGGACCAGGCTTCGTAGCCCTGGCGGGGCCGGCGCTCGAGGCGCCGGCCGCCGCGCGGGCCGGGCTCGAGGACACGGACCGCCATCAGAGGAGCCGGCCCTCGACGAAGGGCTTCATGATGATCCAGCCGCCGGCGGCGGTGAGGAGAGCGGTCGAGGCCACCACCCCCGAGAGGACCCGCTTCTCGTTGCGGATGCTGCCGGGAAAGAAGTCGATCATCACGATGCGCAAGCCATTGAGCGAGTGGAACACGAGGGCCCCCAGGAGCCCCACCTCGAAGAGACGGAGCAGGACGTTGCCGTAGAGCTCGTGGACCTCGTCGTAGAGGCGGGGGCGGGACACCAGCGACACGTCCACGATGTGCAGGAGCAGGAAGAAGAAGACGAGGAACCCCGTTATCCGGTGAGCGACGAAGGCCCACTGCCCGGAACGGCCCCGGTAGACGGTGCCAGGGCTGCGGCTCACCGCTTCGGCCCTGAGCCGCGGCCCCTGAACCAGCGGCCGGCCCACACGGTGGACGAGAGGACGTAGAGGGCGAAGCCGGTCACGAGCATGGTGACGCCACCAAGGGCGATGGCGAAGAGCGTCTGCGCCAGCGTCATCCTCTCGACGCTATCGAGTCACCGCGACGTTCCGGGAACACTCCGGCTCGATGGCGCCCGCCCAGCCCGGCGCAGGACGCGGTCGGCGACGAGGGAGACGACACCGAAGGCGCCGGCCGCCACCAGCACGATGGTGCCTCCGGGCGGAAGCCCCCACTGGCGGGCCACTCCGAGGCCGGTGACGCTGGCCGCCACGCCCATCCCCATGGCCAGTCCGACGGTGGCCCGGAAGGAGCGGCCGAGGACCTGCGCGCTGGCCACCGGCAGCACCATCAGGGCGGCCACCAGGAGGATCCCGACCACCCGCATGGCGGCCACGATGGTCACGGCCACCACGACGGCCAACGCCGCGTTGAGGCCGTCCACCGGCAGGCCGGCCACCCGGGCCGACTCCTCGTCGAGCACCACGGCGAACAGCGCTCGGCCGATCAGGGCCATGGTGGCCAGCACGGCCAGACCGAGGGCGACGACGGTCCAGGTGTCCACGACCGACACGGTGAGGATCGACCCGAACAGGTACGACAGCACGGTGGCGTCGAAGCGGTTGGACGCGCCGGCCAGGACGACGCCGCCGGCGATGCCGCCGTAGAAGAACAGGGCCAAGGCGAGGTCCCCGGAGATCCGGCCCCGGCCGCGTAGGCGCTCGATGGCCAGTGCCCCCACCACGGCGACGGCCAGGGCCGTGGCCACCGGCCACACATCCAGCAACAGGCCCGCGGCCACACCCGCAAAAGCCAGATGACCGATGCCATCGCCCATGAGGGACAGGCGCTTCTGGACGAGGAACGCACCCACCAGCGGCGCCGAGGCACCCATGGCGATACCGCTCACCAGGGCCAGTTGCATGTACTCCCGGTCGAAGGGATAGGGCAGGGGCAGCATCAGTGGCGGTGGTCGGTGGGGATCACGAGACCCTCGAGCCACAGGGGCAGGTCCTCCCGGTGCACGCCCAGGCTGACTCCCGTGGCGGCCAGCTCCGCCGGCGGCCCGTCGAAGTACACGGCGCCGTGGCGCAGGACCACGACACGGTCCAGGTCCTCGGCCACCGCGCCCAGCTCGTGGGACACCAGCAATACGGCCGACTGGTGCTCCTCGACCAGGTGGGTCAGGGAGTCGCGGAACCGGTGCTGGGACTCGGCGTCGATGCCCGCCACCGGCTCGTCCAGCACGAGCAGGTCGGGCTGGCCGGCCAGGGCCTTGGCGATGAACGCCCGCTGCTGCTGGCCCCCGGAGAGCTCGCTGACCCGCTTGCCCCGCAGGTCAAGCAGGGCCACCGACTCCATGGCGTGCTCTATCTCCTCACGGTCGCCGGCCCGGAACCGCCGCCTCCAACCGGTACGAGCGAGCCTGCCGGCGGCGACGACCTCCTCCACCGTGGCCGGCAGGTCACGCGCCAGTGCAGGGCGCTGCGGCACGTAGCCCAGCCGCCAACGGTCGCGCAGGCCGCGCGGCGACTCCCCGAAGAGACGAACGGCGCCGGCGGTGGGCTCGAGAAGGCCGAGCAGGCAGCGGAGAAGGGTCGACTTGCCTGAGCCGTTGGGGCCCACGAGGGCGACGAACTCACCGGGCCCGACAACCAGGTCGACCCGGTCGACCACTGCCTCCTGCCCGAAGGCGAAGGACACGGCTTCAGCTTCGAGAACGGGCGGAATGGCGGGTGCCTCCGGAGGATTGCTGACGAGGATATATGAGAGCGATTCTCACTCGCAACTTGCGCAAATGCCCACCAGATCGAGGCGATGACCCTGGAGCGTGAAACCGGATCCCGCGGCCACCTCTGCCGCCGCCAGCGCAACCGTCTTCTCCAGCCGGGTGGACGCCGGCAGGTCCTCGACCGTCCCGCAGCTCGTGCAGACGAGGTGGTGGTGGTGCTCGGTGAGCGATTCGTCCAGCTCGTAGCGGGCGAAGCCGGGCGGGCCGGTGAGCCGGTGCACCACCCCGACCTCCTCCAGAACGGCGAGGGTGCGGTACACCGAGCTCTGGGCCAGCTGCGCCCTGGCCGCGGCGATGATCTCGACGATGGTGAGTGGCCGGGCCGCGCTGGAGAGGGCGTCCACCGTCGCCCTCCGCACGGGCGTGTAGCGCTGGCCGGCACGAGCGAGGAGCTCCTCGACGGTGCCGTGGATCTCGCTCGGCATGGAGCCGAAGGATACGCCGCCGCGTCAAGACGCCGGAATGAGCCGGTGGCCCCGCAGGTACGGGTGCAGTGCCTCGGGGAGCACCACCGACCCGTCGGGCTGGCGGTGGATCTCCACGAGGGCGGCCCACACCCGGGGAACGGCGAGAGCGGAGCCGTTGAGGGTGTGGACGAAGGCCGTTCCCTTCTCCGCCGCCGGACGGTACCGGATGTTGGCCCGGCGGGCCTGGTAGTCGCTGAACCACGACACCGACGAGACCTCCAGCCACTGGTCGCAGCCGGGGGCGTAGACCTCGAGGTCGAAGGCCCGGGCGTGGGACTGGCCCATGTCGCCCGTGCAGATGTCCAGCACCCGGTAGGGCAGGCCGAGCACCACGAGGAGCGCCTCGGCCCGGCTCAGCAGGTCGGCATGGACCTCGGCCGCCTGCGCCGGCGTCGTGTAGGCGAGGATCTCCACCTTGTCGAACTCGTGGAGCCGGAGTAGCCCGCGGGTGTCGCGACCGGCCGAGCCCGCCTCCCGGCGGTAGCAGGGCGTGTAAGCCATCAGGCGGGTGGGGAGGTCGGCCTCGTCGAGGATCTCGTCGCGGGCCAGCGACGTGAGGGGGACCTCGGCCGTCGGTATCGCCCACAGGTCGTCGCGCTCGATGAGATAGGCGTCGTCGGCGAACTTCGGCAACTGCCCGGTGGCGGTGAGGGTGTCGCTGCGCACCAGGGTGGGCGGGCGGATCTCCTCGAAGGCGTCGGCATTGTGGTCGAGGGCCAGCTGGCACAGCGCCCGGGCCAGGGTGGCGCCCAGCCCCCGGTACATGGCGAACATCGACCCTGAGATCTTGGCTGCCCGTTCCAGGTCGAGGATCCCCAGCTGCGTTCCGATGTCCCAGTGGGGAACGCGCTGGTGGTCGCCAAAAGCCGCTGGATCGTGGTTCTCCACCCGCAGCACGACGTTGTCCTCCGGGGAGGCACCATCCGGCGCATCGGGTGCGGGCAGGTTGGGGACCCGCAACAGCATCTCCCGCAAGGCGGCCTCGACCTCGGCCAGATCGCCGTCCAGCGCGCTCTCGTCCCCCCCGAGGCGGCGGCTCTCGAGGGCCAGGTTCTCGGCGGAAGCCTCGTCGCCGACCCTCTTGGCCAGCCCCACCTGCTTCGAGATGGACCTGACGCGGGCCCGCAGGTCGTCGCGGAGTGAGCTCAGCTCGCGGTGGCGCTCGTCGAGACGGACCATGAGATCGACCTCCGTCCCGTCGACCTTCTTGCGGGCCAGGGCCCTCTTCACGGCGGCGGGATCGTTGCGTACGAGGCGAATGTCGATCATGGGATGCTCGACGGTAGCGTCTCGCCCGATGGCCGCCATCGAGGTGCGCGACCTGGTGGTCCGCTACGGAGAGGCGCCCGCCGTCGCCGGCGTGACGTTCTCCGCCGGTGCCGGCCAGGTACTGGCCCTCCTGGGGCCGAATGGGGCGGGCAAGACGAGCACCGTCGAGACGCTGGAGGGCTACCGGCGGCCCACTGCTGGCCAGGTCCGGGTGCTCGGGCTAGACCCGATCCGGGACCGGAGCTCCCTCATGCCCCGGATCGGAGTGATGCTGCAGCGCGGAGGCGTCTATCCCAGCATGGGCCCGGCTGAGGCGCTGCGGCTGTTCGCCGCCTATTACGAGGCCCCGGAGGATCCGGCGGCGCTCCTTTCCCGGCTCGGTCTCGACGAGGTGGACCGCACACCCTGGCGGCGCCTATCAGGCGGCGAGCAACAACGGCTGTCCTTGGCCCTCGCCCTGGTGGGCCGGCCGACGGTCGCCTTTCTCGACGAGCCCACCGCCGGCGTCGACCCCGCCGGCCGCCTGGCCATCCGCCAGGTCATACGGGATCTTCGGGACGGTGGCGTCTGTGTCGTCCTCACCACCCACGAGCTCGAGGAAGCGGAGCGCCTGGCCGACGCCATCGTGATCCTCGACCACGGAAAGGTGGTGGCCACCGGCACGCCGGCCGAGTTGATGTCCGCCGGCGGCGGCCGAGAGCTCCGCTTCGCCGCGCCTCCCGGCCTCGACTCCGCCGCTCTCGGGACAGCAGTGGGGGCCGCCGTCAAGGAGGATCGGCCCGGCGAGTACGTGGTGGAGGCGGAGGCGACGCCGTCCATGGTTGCCTCTGTCACAGGATGGCTGGCCGAGCACGACGTGCCGCTCGGCGACCTGCGGGCCGGGCGCCACACCCTCGAGGACGTCTTCCTCCGCCTCACCGGGCAGCCCAGCGCGGCGGAGACGGAGCGGGCCCCCCGGCGCCGGGGCCGGCATCGGCGTGAGGCCCGGCGTTGAGCCGGGTCACCGCTCAGGCCCGGGCCGAGGTGAGAATGACGTTGCGCCGTGGAGAGTCGGTGCTGCTGGCCCTCGGAATACCCGTGCTCCTGCTGGTCTTCTTCTCTCTCGTCGACGTGCTTCCCACCGGGACCGAGGATCCGGTCGATTTCCTCGCCCCCGGCATCTTGGCCCTTGCCGTGATGTCCACGGCCATGGTTGGGCTCGGCATCGCCACCGGGTTCGAACGCCAGTACCTGGTCCTCAAGCGGCTGGGTTCGACGCCGCTCCGCCGGGGTGAGCTGCTGGCCGCCAAGACGGTGGCTGTCCTGGCCGTCGAGGCCGTTCAGGTGGCGGTACTGGTCCCTGTCGCCCTCGCGCTCGGATGGAACGCAGAGGGCAACGCCGTGCTGGCGCTAGGTGCCGTCATTCTGGCGACGGCGGGGTTCGCCGGCCTTGGCATGTTGATGGCCGGAGCGCTGAAGGCCGAGGTGACACTGGCCGCAGCCAACGGGCTGTACCTGGTCCTGCTCCTCCTCGGCGGCATAGTGGTGCCCATCAGCCGCCTGCCGGACGCACTGCGGGCCGTGGCCCGGGCTCTCCCGGCCGGCGCCCTCTCCGACGCCCTCCACGGCGCCCTGGCGCCGGCCGCGTCCGTACCCGGCCGAGCGTGGGTCGTGCTGGCTCTTTGGGCGGTAGCCGCACCCGTGGCTGCCGCCGTCACCTTTCGCTGGGAGTGAGCCCGAAAGCCTCGGCCAGCAGCTCGTATGAACGCCGGCGGGCCTTCGGGTCGTGGCAGATGGTGAGCACCACCAGCTCCTCCACAGCGAAAACCTCGGCGATCTTCGTCAGCTCCCTGCGGACCCGCTCGGGATCTCCGACCAGGATCCGGCCACGGTTCTGGGCAATGCGGGCCCGGTCGGTATCTGTGAGAGGACGAGCCTCCGCCTGCTCTACCGACGGGAGCGGGCCTCGCTCCACCTGGGACGTCAACCGCCACACATCCAGACTGGTGGCCAGACGTCGAGCCTCGGCGTCGGTGTCGGCGCAGAGAGCGGACACGGCAACACTGGCGCGGGGCCGGCCCGCGGGGTTGGAGGCCTCGAAGTGGCGGCGGTACTTGGCCACGATCTGCGGCCCGTAGGCGGGAGTTATGAAATGGGCGAAGCACAGTGAGAGACCCAGGGCCGCGGCGCAGCCGGCCCCGTCGGAGCTGGAGCCGAGGAGCCACACCTCGGGGCCGCCTGGGCTTTCGGGCGCGACGTGTACCGACCGAAACGGATGGTCCTCCTCGAGGGTGCCCTGGAGGAACCCGATCAGGTCCGCCACCTGACGGGCGAACTGCTCGGGCCCTTCGGGTTCTGTTCCCGTTCCCAGAGCGGCAGCGGTTCTCTCCGACGCTCCGGCCGCTCGCCCGATGCCGAGGTCGATCCGCCCGGGGGACAGCGCGTGGAGGACGCGGAACACCTCGGCCACCTTGAGCGGGCTGTAGTGGGAGAGCAGGACGCCGCCGGACCCGACGCGGATGGACGATGTCGCGGCCGCCACCCGAGCGACCATGACCTCGGGCGCCGAGCCCGCCAGGCCAGGTGTGCCGTGGTGCTCGGCCAGCCAGTAGCGGCGATATCCGAGACGCTCCGCCTCGACGGCCAGAGCCACCGTCTCCGTCAGGGCATCGGCCGGCGTGGACCCGCTCGGCACCGGCGACTGGTCGAGAACGCTGAGGACCACCACGCCGCAACCCTAGAGAGCGGCAGCCGAGCCGCTCAGCCGCGATCCTGCGATTGCGTCAGGGAGAGATCCGCGGTTCGGACGGAGCGACGTGCTCGGTACGGCGCAGCTCGGCGTCGACGTCCTCCCACCTGAGCACGTCGTCGACCTTGCCCTGCTCCTCCTTGGCGTACCAGCGGAAGAACATGGACACGATCACGCCCCACAGCAGGGCTCCGGCGTAGACCTTCATCAGCGCCCCGGCCACCTGCTGGTCCTCGATGGCGCTCATGGAGAACGGGCGGGGGACCTCGGCGTAGAACCGGTAGAGCACGCCGTCGCCGAAGGTGAGGAACGAGGCCGGCACGGTGGGGATCACCGACTGCAGGAACACGTAGAGCATCCTCGAGGGGTAGGTCATCGTCGGGAGCTCGGGTAGGCGGTTGACGACCGGGAACCACATGATCAGCGCCGAGGTGAACAGCACCACGTGGACGACGAAGTGCACGCCGTGGTGCTCGAGCGAGCCGTTGACCACCACCGGCCAGTGACTCAACACGATGACGGTGTTGAACAGGACGGCGGCAGGGAGGGGCCGGGCGATGCGACTGAACACGTAGCGCATGGGACGGGGCCCCAGGAGGAACCGGACGAGCCACCCGGGGAGGCCCATCAACAGCAGTGGCGCGGCGATCAGGGTGAGGCCGATGTGCTGGAACATGTGCACGCTGAACAGGTAGTGCTCGCCGATGTCGTGCACGGGCCAGTCGGAGTGCAGCCAGAGAGCCAGAAGGCCAAGCCCGAAGTAAGTCACCTGCCGCCGGGTGACCACCGGCTCGCCCCGCGCCGCTCGGGCCGGCCCCAGCCGTCTCACGGCCAGCCAGTAGGCGCCGGCCAGCACCACCACCAGGGTCCACACATCTGGGTGGGCGTGCCACTCCCATGCGGACACTCCGGCGTGCGCCAGCATCATCTACACGAACACGCCGAGCGTCATCAGGTAGCCGAAGTAGCAGAAGCTGGCCAGGATGAACCCGGTGATGAACAGGCGGCGAAGGATCTTGTGGTCGAACTTGAGGTGCATGAAGTACGCAGCCACCATGATGAACTTCACCGCGGCCATGACGATGAGGATCGTGTTGGTGAGCGACTCGGAGAACTTGGTGTAGTAGAGCCCGACCTCGGCGGCCGTGACGGCCGCCAGGATCAGGGCGATCTTGACGTACTGGGCTTCTGTGGGATGGGCGCCGTGGGCGCCGTGCTCGTCGGCCATGACAATCAGTCGCCTCGCTAGGTGGGGATCAGGTAGATGACGGTGAAGATGACGATCCAGACCACGTCCACGAAGTGCCAATAGAGCCCGGCGATCTCCACCACCTCGGAGCGGTCCTGGGTGAGCTTGCCCCGTAACGACAGGTTCCACAGGGAGAGCAGCATGATGATCCCGAGCGTGACGTGGACGCCGTGGAAGCCGGTGAGCACGAAGAAGCTGCTCCCGAAGAGGTTCGTCTTGATCGTGAGCCCCTCCCGGATGAACGAGGTGAACTCGTAGACCTGGCCGGCGATGAAGCTCGCCCCGAGCAGCGCGGTGGCCATGAGCCAGACCCGCAGGCGGCGGTAGTCACCCCGCTGGATGGCCGCCAGCGCCAGGACCATGGTGAGCGAGCTCATGAGGAGCACGAACGAGCTGACCGAGGTGTAGGGGATGTCGTAGATGTCCTCGGGCGTGGGCCCGGAGATGCTCTTTCCCCGGTAGAGGAAGTACGTCGAGATGAGGGCTCCGAACAGCAGGCACTCCGAGCCGAGGAAGGCCCACATGGCCAGCTTCTCGTTGGACAACCCCGTGTTGGTGACGTGCCCGTGCTCGGTGTGGGCGGAGATGTCGGGGGTGGTGGCGGTGGCGGGAGTAGTGGCCATCCTCAGGTGCCCTCCGGCTCAGTGCCGGGCTCGGTGCCGGGCGCGGTGCCGGCGTCGGTGCCGGGCTCGGTGCCGGCGTCGGTGCCGGGCTCGGTGCCGGCCTCGGTAACGGCGTCGGCCTCGGCCTCGGTACCGGCCGAGTCGGCCGCATCCCCGTCGCCTTCGGGGGCAGCGCCCAGAGCGCCGGCGGCCCCGGCCGCAGCCAGAGCGGGCTCCTCCTCGGGGTCGGGCAGAAGAGGGATGTCGTCGTCAGGGTCGTGGGGCTCCGCCGATGGTTCCATGCCCCAGGCGTATAGGGCTACGAACAGGATGAGGGCGCCCAGGCCGGCACCGACGTAGTTCACCCCGGCATCGCGCCCGTAGACCATCCCGTAGCCCAGCACGAAGATCCCGAAGGCGGCCACGAGCGGGTAGTAGCTGGGCGACGGCAGGTGGATCCCATGGCCCTCGTCAGCGTGCTCGTCGCCGGAGCTCCCGTTGGCGGCGGCACCATCGTGCTCAGCCGGGTCGGTTCCGGAGTCCCTCCGCACGGGGCGGCCCTCGTCGTCCTCGCTGTACTTCTGGTGCCAGAAGTCGTCCACCGAGTGCACTACCGGCTCCTCGGCGAAGTTGTACGCCGGCGGCGGCGACGCCGTGGCCCACTCCAGAGTGCGGGCGTCCCAGGGGTCCGGGCCGGCCATCACCTTGTGCTTCTTCGAGTGCCAGACGTTGTACATGAAGACGCAGGTGGAGAAGGCGATTACGAAGGACCCGACGGTGGCCACCATGTTCAGGGCGTCTAGGCCCAGGCTCTCGTCGTAGGTGTCGATGCGCCTGGGCATTCCCTGGAGCCCGAGGAGGTGCATGGGCGCGAAGGTCATGTTGAACCCGATCAGCCAGGTCCAGAAGTTCAGCTTCCCGATGCGATCGCTCAGGAGCCAGCCGAAGATCTTGGGCCACCAGTAGTAGATGCCGCCCATGATCCCGAACAGGGCACCACCGAAGAGCACGTAGTGGAAGTGGGCCACGACGTAGTAAGTGTCCGTCTGCTGGCGGTCGTGGGGCGCGACCGCATGTGTCACTCCGGAGAGCCCGCCGATGGTGAACATGGCCACGAAGCCCATGGCGAACATCATGGGAGTGTTGAGTTTCAGAGAGCCGCCCCAGAGCGTGCCGATCCAGTTGAAGATCTTCACCCCGGTGGGGACGGCGATGAACATGGTGGATATGGAGAAGGCCGAGATGGCCACCGGTCCCAGTCCCACGGCGAACATGTGGTGGACCCACACGCCCCAGCCCATGAACCCGATGGCCACCGCGGAGATGACCATCACCGGGTAACCGAACAGCGGCTTGCGGGCGAAGGTCGGAAGGATCTCCGAGACCATGCCCATGGCCGGGAGGATCAGGATGTACACCTCGGGGTGGCCGAAGAGCCAGAAGAGGTGCTGCCACAGCACCGGATTGCCGCCCGCCTCGGGGTTGAAGAAGTTGGACCCGAAGTTGCGGTCGAACATGAGCAGGAACAGGGCGATCGTGATGACCGGCATGGCGAAGAGGATCAGGAACGAGGAGATCAGCGTCATCCACGTGAAGATGGGCATCTTCATCAGCGTCATGCCCGGCGCCCGCATGTTGAGGATGGTCACGATCAGGTTCACGGCACCGACGGTGGATGCGATGCCGAGGATCAGCAGGCCGATGACCCAGTAGTCGATGTTGTGCCCGGGCGAGTAGGTGATGCTGGTCTGGGGGGCGTAGCCGAACCAACCGCCGTTGGGGGCCCCGCCGAAGATGAAGCTGGAGTAGATGAAGATGCCGCCGAGCAGGAACGTCCAGTAGCTGAAGGCGTTCAGCCTGGGAAAGGCGACGTCTCGTGCTCCGATCTGGAGCGGTGCCAGATAGTTGAAGAAGGCGGCCGACATGGGCATGACCACCAGGAAGATCATGGTGGTGCCGTGCATGGTGAAGACCTGGTTGTAGGCGTCGGCGCTGAGGATCGTGCCGTTGGGCTGGGCCAGCTGGAGGCGGATGAGCAGGGCCTCGATCCCGCCCAGCAGGAAGAAGACGAAGGCGCTGACGCCGTACAGGATCCCGATGCGCTTGTGGTCGACCGTGGTCATCCACGACCACACGCCCGTGGGGTTCTTCGGGCGCTTGAGCACCCCGGGGTCGACGACGACCGGCACGGGCGTGACGGTCGGTTCCAGGACTGTTGCCATGATTGCTCCGGTGGTCGCTCTCTAGGTCACTTCAGGGTGTCGAGGTAGGCGATGAGGTCGTCGATCTCTTCTTCCGTGAGATCGAGGTCCGGCATGATAGAGCCGGGCTTCTCGGCCGGCGGATCACGCAGCCAGGCCCGCAGGTGGCGCTCGTCGTTCTTGAACATGGCGCCGGCAAAGGTGTCCCGCTGGGCGAAGTGGGTGAGGTCGGGGCCGACCTCGCCGGCGGCGAAGCCCTTGACGGTGTGGCAGCTGGCACAACCCTTGGCCCGGAAGGCGGCCGCGCCGGCCGCCGCCTCCTCGTCCTCCTCGGGATCGGGGACAATCGCCGAAGCGGTGTTGGAGGCGACCCAGCGCTCGAAGTCGGCCGGGGTGTGAGCGATGACCTGCAGGCGCATCCTGGAGTGCGATATCCCGCAGAACTCGGCACACTGGCCGTGGTACACGCCAGGCTTGTCGGCCTCGATGACCATCTTGTTCACCCGGTTGGGCACCACGTCGACCTTGCCGGCCAGCTTCGGCGGCCAGAAGGAGTGGATGACGTCGTCCGACAGCAGGGTCACGTCGATCTTCTGGCCGGTGGGGATGTGCAACTCGTTGGCGGTGACGACGTCGAGGTCGGGGTACTCGTACTCCCACCACCACTGGTGGCCGGTGACCTTCACCTTCACCACCCCGGGACCGGCAGGAGTCTCGCTTATGTCGAACAGCGTGAAGACGGTGAACACGCCGATCACCAGCAGGATGACCGCAGGGGCGATGGTCCACCCGATCTCGGCCTTCACGTTGCCGTGAACCTGCTTCGGCGCCTCGTCCTCGGACCGCCGCCGGTACCGGAAGGCCACGTACAGCACGAGGCCCTGAACCAGGACGAACACCACCCCGGCGACGAGGAACACGGGGTCGATCAGGTCGTCGAGCCTCCTGGCCTCGGGGCCCTGGGGGTCCAGGGTGTTCTGGGGCAGGGTCTCCTTCCCGCAGGCCGACACCAGGAGGAAGGCCAGCAGTCCGGTGGCAGCCGTCAGGCGACGGCGCCGCGGGTGGCCCATCATCTGGCGACGCTCACGAGCTCACCGGTCATGTTGATGTGGAAGTCGCACACGAAGACGTACTTGCCGGGCGGCGGGGCCGTGAACTCGTACTCACGGGAATCCTCCCCTGGGAATCCTTCACCATTGAAGATGGGCTTGGACGTGGGCCCCTCGCCGCTGTAGACGGCGACGTTGTGGAACAGATCGTCGTGGTTCTCGAACTCGATGTGGACCTTCTCCCCGGCCTTGGCCGTGATCTTCTTCTTGTCGAAGGCCGTCTCCTTGGCCACGATGTGGATGACCTCGTCGTGGTGGGCACCGTGCTCCTCGAAGTGGCGCTCTCCGGCCACGGCCCCGCCGATACCGGCACCCAGGATGGAGACGGCGGCCAGGACCCCCACCGACACCACGACCGAGGACGGCAGGCTGGGCCGCGCCGCCATCCACGAGCACACGGCGAGGGTGACGACTCCGACCACGATGGCGATCACGGCGGCGAGGTCCTTGGATGTGGCCAGCAGGACCCGGGACAGGGAGATGGCGATGAAGGCGGCGAGGAGGAAGGTGGCGACGGGCAGGCCCACCGGCACCAGCAGGCGGGACGAGACCCGCTCCTTGACCTTGGGGATCCATGTGGGATCCTCGCTCCAGACCTTGGAGAACCAGCCGCCGCTGGCAGCCACCACGGCGATCACACCGACCAACACGCCCGCGGCTCCAAGGGCGGAGCCCACAGCCAGAGCGGTGAGGGCGCCGGCCGCGACCAGCGGCCACACGCTGCCGCGCGGAGCTACACCGACGGTTGTGGCTCGGCGCTGGGGAGGGGGGGCGTCATCGGGTAGCACGGGCGCCAGATCAGGTACGGCGTACCCCGAGGTGGCCACGCCGGCGACGGTGGCGGCGAGAGCCAGGAAGAGGAAGATGGCCACACCGGAACGCTCGTCCACGGCCAGGCCGTAGGCGATGGCCGAGACGACCCCCAGGGCGCTGAGCGTGAAGAGCAGCTTGGAGACGAGGTTCAGCACCGGGCTCCCACTCCTACTTCAGCACCACGACGACGTACCAGACAGCCACGGATGCCCCGACGGTGAAATGCCAGTACAACGCGGTGGTACGCAGGTGGTCGGTCGTGACGGTGAGCTGGCGGGCGGCCACCCGGAACAGTGTCAGGGTGACCAGGAACACGGCGGCGCCGACGGCGAGCCCCAGCAGCATGCACATGGCCGTGACCACCAGGCCGTAGGGGTGGCTGGCGGCGTCGAACTCGACCCGGCCGGCGCTGTAGGAGAGCAGGTTCAGAAAGGCGACGCCGAGGCCGATGGCCACTCCGAGGGCGGTGGCGGTCTGGTTGCGGAGGTTGCGGCGCTGGGCGCTGCAGGCCCACTCGATGGGCAGTACCGACAGGAGCATCGTCAGCACCAGCATGTTGCCGAGGTACTCGTCGTAGACGACGCCCTCCGGCGGCCAATCCCCGCCGGAGGTGCGCAGGCGGAGGTAGGCGGCGATGAGGGTGCCGAAGAACATCGTGCCGCCGCTCACCAGCAGAGCCATGCCGAGGGGCATCACCTTCTTCGGGCGCTCTACGCCGCCGGTGGTGAGAGCCAGGGGTGCGTCGCTCACCCGTCGCCTCCGGCGTCGGCGCCCTCGGCCAGGCGCAGGTCGAGCAGGGGCGTCGCCGAACGAACCTCGGGAACGCTGTCGAAGCTGTGCGGGGGCGGCGGGGACGAGGTGGCCCACTCCAACGTCAGCCCCTCGTAGGGGTCGGCAGGGCCCGGGGAACCCGTGCTCCTGGCCGCCCTGACCACCTCGGCCAGGAAGCCCAGCAGGCCGAGGAGCAGGACGACCGCCCCCAGGGCTGACAGCGTCGAGAACGTGGACGTATCCGAGGAGAAGTCGAAGTCCCGGACCCCGGAGGGGGCGCCGTCGTAGCCGAGGAGGTAGCTGCCCAGGCCGAGGAGGAAGAAGCCGCCGAACACCCCGAGGAAGCCGATGCGGGCCGGGCCGGCCGCCAGCTCACGCCCGAACATCTTGGGCGCCCAGTGGGTGATGGCGCCGAGGAGCAGCAGCGTGGGAGCGCCGAAGGCCACGACGTGGAGATGGCCGCTGGTCCAGGCGGTGCCGTCCACCTTGGCTGCCGCGGCGATGATGGCGTTGAGGGCACCGAAGGCGGCCAGGAGGATGAACCCGGCCACGAACAGCAGGCTCGAGTGCAGATGGCGCCGGCCCGCGGCCATGGTGCCGAGCCAGAGCAGCACGAGGGCGCCCACCGGCACCACGACGAGGGCGGTGAGGGGCGAGTAGGTGGGCATCACGATGGCGTCGCCCACGCCTGAACCCGCCGCCCACGACCCCAGGCTCAGGAAGCCGAAGGCGGCGATGGCGCCGCGGGCGGCACTGGCGCTGAGGAGCGGCCGCCGGGCGTGGGTGGAGACGATGTCACAGGCGGCGCCGAGGCCCGGGAGGACGAGGAGGTATATGTCGGGCCGCCCGTAGAGCCACAGCGTGTGCCGCCAGATGCTCCGCGACCCGACGGTGGCCGTTGCGAAGAACGTTCCCCCCACTCGCTGGTCGAGATAGAACAGCACGAGGCCGGCGATGAAGACGGGAGTGGCCAGCAGGGTGACGAGGCTGGACGTGACGATGGCCCAGCTGAACATGGGCAGCCGGCGCAGGGTCATCCCCGGCGTGCGCAGTTTCAGCACGGTGACGGCGAGATCCAGCGCGGCAAGGAGGGACGAGACGGCCACCAGGGCGAGGCTGGCGATCATCAAGGTTGTGGCCTCGTTGGCTCCGCCCTCCCCGGCGGCCGTGGGCACGCTCGAGACCAGGCCCAGCCCCTCCGGGGGACCTACCACGTAGGACGCGATGAGGAGCCCACCGCCCAGCAGGAACAGCCAGAAGGAGAAGGCGTGCAGGCGGGCGAAGGCCAGGCGGCCGGAGCCGATCTGGAGGGGGACCAGGTAGGTGGCGAGACCCACCCAGGCCGGGGCCAGGAACAGCATCGTCGAAACCGTGACGTGCATGGAGAAGAGGCGCCTGAACTCGTCGCCGGCCACGCCCGAGCCTTCGGACAGCAGCTCGGCCCGCAGCACCATGCCCACGGCCCCGCCCACGACCAGGAACACCAGGGCGCCGGCCAGGTACAGCAGCCCGAGGCGCTTGTGATCGGCGGTGGCGAACCACCCTTCAGGGGCGGCGGCGGCTGCCGCACCGGGTGGCGGCGCCGGCGCGGCCTCTTCGGGGCGGGTCTCGGTGATCGTCACAGAGGTCAGGGCCACCGGAGGAGCTGGTCGAGGGCCATCGCACCGAAGAGGAGGGTGATGTAGGAGATCGAGTAGTGGAACAGCCGCATGGCCCGGGGCGCGGTGGCATCCCGCAGCAGTTCGAGGGCACGCAACAGGAAGACGAAGCCGAGCACGCCGGCGGCGACGAGGTACAGCGTGCCCATGCCGGCCACGGGGCCGAACAGCAGCGAGCAGGCCCACAGGGCGACGGTGTAGATCACGATCTGGCGGGCCGTGCGCTTGATGGACACCACCGCCGGCAACATCGGCACCTCGGCGGCGGCGTAGTCCTCGCGGTAGCGGATGGCCAGCGCCCAGAAGTGCGGGGGCGTCCACACGAAGATCACCGCGAACAGCACCAGGGGGGCGAGGCCGAGGCTCCCGGTCACCGCCGCCCAACCGACGAGGACGGGGACGGCGCCGGCGGCGCCACCGATGACGATGTTGTTGCGCGAGGTCCGCTTGAGCCACAAGGTGTAGACGAACACGTAGAACAAGGTGGCCGCCACGGCCAGCACCGCGCTCAGCAGGTTCACCAGGGCCCACAGCTCCACAAAGGCGAGCACCTCGAGGGCAATGGCGAAGCGCAGGGCGCTGGCCGGCCTGATCTCGCCGGTGACCAGAGGCCGCCCCTGGGTGCGCTTCATGATGCTGTCGATGTCCCGGTCGACGTACATGTTGATGGCGTTGGCGCCGGCCGCGGCCAGGGTGCCGCCGCCCAGCGTGGCCAGCATCAGGCCCAGGGGCGGGAACGACCGCCCGGCCACCACCATGGTCGGCAGCGTGGTCACCAGGAGCAGCTCGATGATCCGCGGCTTGGTGAGAGCGATGTAGGCCGAAACCCGCGACCGGGGCCGGGCGATCGCGGTGGTGACGGCCATCGGCGGGCAGACTACGGCCCCTCGCTACCGCTGTACAAAGCGAAGAGCGGGTGCTGGCCCGGCCACGCCCTGCCCTACCATGACCGGGCCATGGCGGCCCGCCCGATTTCTCCCCGCGGCTATCAGCGGGTGGCGCTCCTGGCTCTTCTGGGTCTGCCTCTGATCATCGTCGTCGGTGGCGCCGTCCGCCTCACCGGCTCCGGGCTGGGCTGCCCGGAATGGCCGAACTGCGACACCGACAGGTTGGTGGCTCCCACCGAGTACCACGCCCTCGTGGAGTTCGTGAACCGCCTCCTCTCGGGATTGGTCGGGCTGCCGATCCTCCTGGCGGCGCGGGGTGCCTGGCGGCGCCGGCCCCGCCGGCGGGACCTCGTCTGGCTCTCGTCGGGCCTCCTCGCCGGCGTAGTCGTCCAGGTGCTGATAGGCCGGCTGACCGTCACATCCGACCTGTCGCCACCCGTGGTGATGGCCCACTTCCTGCTGGCCATGGCCATGCTCGCCAATGGGGTGGTGCTGCACTGGGCGGCCGGCCGGGCGGACGGGAGTGAGGGACGCCCTCTCGTGGCGCCGGATCTGCGGCGCCTGGGCAGCCTGATCGTGGGTGCCACCGCCCTGGTGGTCGTGCTGGGCAGCTTCGTCACCGCCGCCGGCCCCCATGGAGGCGACGAGAACGCCCCACGCCTGGACCTGCCTCTCCGGTCCGCGGCCCAGCTCCACGGGGCCACGGTGGTCCTCCTCCTCCTCATGGTGACGGCGATGCTCGTGCTGCTGCGGCGAGCCGAGGCGCCGGCGGGGGTGCGGCAGCGGGCCGCGGCACTGATGGCGGTGCTCCTGGCTCAGGCGGCCATCGGGTACGCCCAGTACTTCACAGGCGTGCCGGCGCTGCTGGTCGGGCTGCACATCGCCGGCGCGGTAGCCGTGTGGATCGCCGCCCTGCGTTTCCGCCTCGGGCTCGTCGACCAAGACCCACTCGAGTCGCCGATGGCCGCCGAGGAACGGGCCTTGGTCCCGGCCTAGCCCCGGAGCGAGCGAGAATGGGCCAATGACCATCGCGCCTGCGCCTGTTCGGGCCGACGATCCCGGTCTCGACGAGGTCACCAACCCCGACCTGCCGTGGGTGGTCATCGTCTGGAACGACCCGGTCAACCTGATGTCCTACGTGACCTACGTGTTCCAGAAGCTGTTCGGGTACTCGAAGGAGAAGGCCACCAAGCTGATGCTCGACGTCCACCACAAGGGACGCGCCGTCGTTTCCAGCGGCCCGCGCGAGCGGGCCGAGCTGGACGTGTTCCGCCTTCACGAGCACGGCCTCTGGGCCACGATGGAGCACGACACATGAGCGGCCGTTCCGCCCCGAGGCCCTGAGGTGCCCCGGCGCCGGTTCACCTTCACCGGGGGCGACGTGAAGCTCCGCATCGCCAAGGAAGAGCGGGAGATGCTCCGAGGTCTTCCCGACCAGTTGCGCCGGCTGATGGACGAGGAACCCGACGATCCGGCCGTGCTGCGGCTGTTCCCCCCCGCCTACCGGGACCGTCCCGACCACGAGCACGAGTACCGCCGCCTGATGGGCGAGGACCTGCGGGAGCGGCGGCTTGCCGCCCTGGCGGCCATGGAGGAGACCGTTGACGCCGATGTCCTCACGCCCGAGGAAGCCAGCGGCTGGTTGCGGGCCTTGAACGACCTTCGCCTGGTGCTGGGCACCCGGCTGGACGTCAAGGACGACACCTTCGACCGCGAGGTGGACGAGGACGATCCGAGAGCCCAGGCGCTGGCCCTGTACGGCTACCTGTCGGTGCTAGAGGAGGAGCTGGTGGAGGCCCTGGCCCAGGGCGTTTAGGGGGTGGGGCTTCAAGCGGTGGCGATGCCGGCGGGGTACCACATGGCCCCGGCCGTACCCGGGCCGGTGTGGGCCCCCACGCTCGGCCCTACCCGGTAGCGCACCAGCTCGGCCACCTCGGGGGCGCCGGTCAGGCAGGCCTCGAGCGCCTCACGGAGGGGCAGGGCAGCGGCATCGGCCACGCTGATGCCGACCCGAAGGCCGGTCCCGCCGGTGAGAACCGCGGCGGCCATCACGTCGGCCGCTTCCTCCAGCGTCACGACCTGGGCGATGGGCTGGTAGCTGCCGCCGATCAGTCGCACCACCGGTATGGCCGCGTCGGCCAGCTCCTGGGCGGCGGCTTCGCCCAAGCGCCCACCCCGGCGGGCCAGATCGAGAGCCCCGACGGTGAACACGTTGTCCGTGCGGGAGGCCACCGCCTCGGCGAGCTGTGCCGCCTCGTCCAGCCCGGCACCGGCGGCGACGGCCTCGGCCGCCTCCCACATGCAGCAGGCCACGGCGAACGAGGCGGTCCCGGTATCGACCAGGCGAACCGGCACAGGCGACCCGGCGGCGGCGACCCGGGCGGCGTTCAGGGTTGCCGAGATGGTCGACCCGATGTGGACCGAGAGGATCTCGGTGGCCCCCCGTGCCGCCAGGGCCTCGTAGGCCTGGGCGAAGCGGCCGGGGCTGGGGGCCGCGGTGGTGACCTGCGGAGCGGCCCCTTCGCCGGATCGCTCGTAGAGCTCGTAGAGCTCGTAGAAGGCGTCGGCATCGAGATCCACTCCCTCCAGGAACTCCTCGCCGTCGACCGTGATGCTCAGCGGCACGACCTCGAGGCCGTACCGGTCGACCAGCTCCGGGGGGACCTGGGCATTGGAGTCGACGCAGAGCCCGATCACGCCGGCGCCCCTGGCTGAGCTCCGGGTGCCTGTGCCGCCCGCGCCGCGGCGGCGAACCGCGACAGGATCACGCCGCTGCTGGCCGCCGCCGCCGCCGGAAGGAGTGCGGTGGGCGTGGGGCCCCATGCATTGGGCCAGCGCCGGCGCCAGGACAGCACCGAGGCCATGACCCACGCCGCCGACGCGATGACGGTGGCGGCGAGGGTGGGTGACGAGAAACGGCTGGCCGGCCAGCGTTTGGCCGCCGCCGCCCATGCCACCGCCAGGTCGACCGGAACGTAAGGGGGAAAGGTGGCGGCGCACTGGCCGAGGCTCACGGCCACGCCTTTGCCGCCCCGGAACCGGCTCCAGATCGGGAAGCAGTGGCCGATCACCGCCGCCGTTCCCGCCACGTGGGCGCCGGCGTCCCCTGCGACGCGCCGCCCCAGCCGGCAGGCGGCCGCACCCTTGGCGATGTCGGCCAGGATGATGCCGTAGCCCCACCGCTTTCCCAGCACGACCAGGGCATTGGCTCCGCCGGGGTTGCCGGTTCCCTCCGAACGCAGGCTCCGTCCGCCCCCCGTGACCAGCCGTGTCGTGAGGTCGGCCACCGGTCCGCTACCGACCAGGTACCCGGCGGCGGCAGCCGAAACAAGGGGTGGGACGGCCATCGGCGCACGCTACCGACGCCTGCCGGAGCGGGCGCCCAGTCCGAGGCGCCAACGGCGATGGGCGAGGCGCCGGCGTGGGGTGTTCCGCACCGGCCTCTAACCTCAGCGCACCGTGCGCCCCCGATCACGTTCCACAACCGTCCTCGGTCGTCACCCCCGCCCTGACCATCGCCTCGCCGCTTCCCGCGCATCATGAGCGCATCGAGGGAAGTCGACCTTCCGGGCCCGCCACCGATCCGGTGGGGCGTGTTGGGCGCAACCGCTCGGGCCGCGCAGCTTGCCGTTATGCCGGCGTTGGCCGCCAGCCCGAAGTCGAGGTTGGTGGCGGTGGCCAGCCGCTCCCATCCTGACGGCACGGGCTACGACACCTTCGGCGCCGGCCGCACCTACGGGAGCTACGAGGCGCTGCTGGCCGACGAGGAAGTGGAGGCCGTCTACCTCCCACTGCCCAACAGCCTTCACGCCGAGTGGACGGTACGGGCGGCCGAGGCCGGCAAGCACGTGCTGTGCGAGAAGCCGCTGGCGACGAGAGCGGTCGAGGCGGCCGAGATGGCCGCCGTCTGCAAGGAGCTCGGCGTGTTGCTCATGGAGGCGTACATGACGCCCTTCCACCCCCGCTCCAGCGCGCTGGCCGACCTGGTGAAGTCCCGCCGGCTCGGGCCCCTCCGCTTCGCCCGGGCCGCCTTCACCGGCATCGTCGACCTGGGAGCAGACGATTTCCGCTCCCGCCCCGAGACCGGCGGCGGCGCGCTGCTCGACCTCGGCGTCTACTGCCTGGCGCCGCTGCTCGCCATCGGCAGGCAGCTCCCCGCGCAGGTCGCCTCGGGCGGCATGTTGGCCCGCTCCGGCGTCGACGCCTCGTTCAGCGGGTGGATGGACTTCGACAAGGGGTTCACAGCCAGCTTCGAGTGCTCGTTCGAGACGCCGGCCCGCCAGAACCTGGAGATCGTCGGCCGGGACGGGTGGGTAACGGTGGATCGGCCATTCACACCGGGCCCCGAGGACACCCAGCTTCAGCTCGGCTTCCGTGACGGCACGACCGAGATCATCGATGCCGGCGGTGGCGATGCGTACCGCGGCATGGTCGACCACGTGGCCGCCGTGCTCCGCGACAGCGCCGACCTGCGACGTACGCCGGAGCAGTCGGTGGAGCTGCTCGGGCTCATCGACCGCCTGCGGGAGGCGGCCGCCTGGGCGTGGTAGCTCCGCCCCACGAAAAACGCTTCACCGTCGGCGGCGGTGTCGACCTCCACGTCGAGGGGTGGCCACCACAGGTCTGCTCCCATCCAGTGGGGTTCGTCCTCGTCCATGGGCTGGCGTCCAACGCGGCGATGTGGAGGGGCGTGGCCGAGCGGTTGAAGGCGATGGGCCACGCGGTGGTGGCCGTCGACCAGCGGGGCCACGGCCGCTCGAGCAAACCGAGCGGCGGCTACGAGGTCTCGACATTCGTGGCCGACCTGGTCGAGCTGCTCCGCCAGCTTCCCATCCGTCGGCCAGCCCTGGTCGGGCAATCCTTCGGGGGCAACGTGGTGATCGAGCTGGCGGCACGGCACCCCGACCTGGTGGCGGGGGTCGCCTGCGTCGATGGCGGGTGGATCGAGCTGTCCGACCACTTCTCCTCCTGGGACGAGTGCAGCGCGGTGCTGGCGCCGCCGATGTTCGAAGGCAGGCCCTACGACGAGATCGAGAAGCTTCTCCGCAGTGACCGCGCCGATTGGCCGGAGTCGGCTATCGAGGGCTTGCTCGCCAACTTCGAGGTGCGGGCCGACGGCACGGTGGCGCCTTGGCTCACCAGGCCTCGGCACATCGAGATTCTTCGTTCTCTCTGGGAGCACCGCCCGTCGAAGCTGTACCCGTCGGTGCCGGTACCGGTGCTGCTCGTGCCGGCTGTCGACCCCGCGCGACCCGAGGTGTCGGACAGCGATGTCGACAGGGCGGCGGCGCTCCTGCCCATCGCCCGCCTGCACCCCATGGCCGGGCACCATGACCTGCACGCCCAGCACCCGGAGGCGATGGCCGACCTTCTCCACGAGTGGGCGGACGACAACTTGTGCTAGTGCACCGGCGCCGATATCACCTGCTGCCTCGACGGCCAGCGATGCCCCTGGCTGCGTTGCTCCTCCTCGAAAGCCGGCACGGGGGATTCCTTCGTCGTCGCGCCTTGCCAGATGACACCGCTGACTCGCCGATGCACCCAGGCCATATCGGCGACGGAGCACTCCCCGTGCGGGACCGATCATGAGCGGGGCACTTCCCCGCCTCCTCGCCATCATGGGCTCAGGCGAGACGAGCCCGACGATGGTGAAGACCCACCGCGGCCTCCTCGGGCGCCTCGGGGCGCCCCCGGTGCCGGCGGTGGTGCTGGACACCCCCTTCGGCTTCCAGGCCAACGCCGACGACCTGACGGCGCGGGCGGTGGAGTACTTCCGTTCGAGCGTCGGCCAGGAACTGGGGGTGGCCGAGCTCCGTTCGGCGGGCGGTGACGCGCTGGCCTACGAGACGATGCTGGCGCGGGTGCGAGAGGCCCGCTACGTGTTCTCCGGTCCCGGTAGCCCTTCCTACGCGCTGCGGCAGTGGCGGGATTCGCCGGTCCCGGTGGCCCTGGCCGAGAAGCTCCGCGCCGGCGGTCCGGGGGGGTGCATCTGCTTCGCCAGCGCGGCGGCGCTGACGCTGGGTGCCGCCAGCGTCCCGGTGTACGAGATCTACAAGGCGGGCGAGCCTCCGCACTGGCTGGAGGGGCTGAACCTGCTGGCCGAGGCAGGCCTGAATGCAGTTGTGATCCCCCACTTCGACAACGCCGAGGGCGGCACCCACGACACCCGCTTCTGCTACTTGGGCGAGCAGCGCCTGGCCCGCATGGAGCAGGAGCTGCCCGATGAGACGTTCGTGCTCGGGATCGATGAGCACACCGCGATCGTGCTCGACCTGGATGAGGGCACAGCGACGGTTAGCGGCCTGGGAACGGTGACGGTCCGGGCTCGGGGAAGGTCGTCGTCGATCCCGAGTGGGTCGAGTGTGGCTATCGCCGAGTTGGCGGCAATGGCGCTGGAGCGCTTCCCATCTACGGGTGGCGCGCGGGGGGCGGCGCCGTCGCAGGCGGGTGACGGAGGAGCCCCGACGATCGTCGGCGGCGGACAGTCGTCGTCCTTGCTGGCCGTCGTCCGTCGGACCAGCGTGGCCTTCGACGCGGCCTTGGCCGCCCGTGACGTGCCCGGCGCCGTCCGGGCCATGTTGGAGCTGGACGAGGCCATGGTGGCCTGGTCCGCCGACTCCCTCCAGTCGGACGAGCGCGACCAGGCCGGAGCGGCGTTGCGTTCGATGATCGTCCGGCTCGGTGAGCTGGCCCAGGTCGGGACGCGGGATCCCGAGGACCTCGTGCGCCCGTGGGTCGAGTTTCTGCTGGAGCTTCGCAAGTCAGCCCGCAAGGGAGGTCGCTACGACGACGCCGACCTCATCCGCGACCGCCTGGTGGCGCTGGGCCTCGAGGTCAACGACGCCCCCGAGGGCACGGCGTGGCGTTTGGTAACGTGACCCGGTCCCCCGAAGCGCCTAGCCCCCATCGTCTAGCGGCCTAGGACACCACCCTTTCAAGGTGGCGGCACGGGTTCGAATCCCGTTGGGGGTGCAAAGAGGCCTTGACCCCGTTTGGACGACGCCCCTAACGAAGGGCTTCGAGTTCCTCGCCGGTCATGTCGGCCTGGCGCAGGACGGACGCCAAGGTGCCGGTAGCGAGCTCTCGATGCATTGGCACGATGACAGTCCTGCCGTCGGCATGGCGCAGCTTGCGATGGCTACCTCGCTGCGAGACCTCCTCGAAGCCCGCTCGATGCAACCGGCGTACGACATCGTCTCCCGATAGACGAGGAAGACGAGGGTTCACCCGGCGATGCGGATGTCGATGGGAGCAATGATCGGTGACTCGGGTGCCCCCAGCCCGGGCTCGTCTTGGAAGTACAGCTCCAGCGCCTCGATCAGGTTTGCCCGTGCCTCGTCGAGGCTCTCGCCCTGGCTGGTCACCTCGACCTCCAGGCAACGAGCCACCCACCACGGTCCTTCACGCGTGATAGCGGAAGTCAGGCGCATGGCAACAGGGTAGGCGTACATCCAGGTCCGCATCGTCGTCAACGCGAACGCCGTCTTCCGCGTGCCCGGCCCCCAGCACCGCTGGATCATCGCCGGCTCGTCCCGAACGGCGGCCGTGTTGCCCGCGACGATCCACAGGCGCTCGACGGCAAGACGAACGAGAAGGCTGTCGTCCCACTCCGCCTTGTCGGCTGGAACGATCGCCTGGAGCTGTTCGAGTATCTCAACGAGGGTCTGAAGCGCTCGTCGCCCGTCACAGGGCCGAGGCGGAGGTGGCACCTGGGACATCGTCGGTGATGACGTGCACGTAGGCCCTTACGATCCCACTCAAGGCCCCTGAGATCCGGTTGGCGGCGCCGTAGCCGGGTTCGGTGCTGTGTGAACCACCAACGTCCCATCCTCAAGGACTCTGGGCGCTTCAAGCCCCAGGGCAGCCGCCTCTTCTCGGATCGCATCCGCGTGGTCACGGACCTCGACAAGAGTGGCCTTGCGATCGGCAATAACGGCCTTGGCCATGCCCGGCATCGTACGCCTTTCAAGCGACATAGTGCCGCTCGAAATCAGGTCGAACGGCGTCGTCCGCGTCCTGTCCGGGGCGGCCGAGGATCATCTCCGCCTGGTTCGGCGCGCCGGCGTACAGCCGACGGCCTAGCCACAGCCACCGGTTCAGCGTCCAGTCCGCCACCGGCGATCTCGTCGACCTCGACCGAACCCGGTACGAGTCGGTTCTCTTCGAGCATGCCCACGACGTCCGCCAGGAAGAACCGGTACGAACGCGAGCCTGGGATGCGCGAGGCGGGGAGGCGGCCGTCCTGGGCCATCAGCAGCACGGTCCTCGCGTTGAGGCCAAGGATTTCAGCGACCATGGCCGTGACACGATCGGCGGGTAGGTCTCCTCGAGCCGGCGCAGCGCGGCGTCGCTCCGGCGGAGTTCGAGGCCAACTGGCTCTCCCAGGTTGAAAACGAGCCGCTGAGAGCCACGACAAGCGACGCTCTCGGCCCGGTGGTATGACTACTGCGGTCGCTTGCGATCCCCGAGGCAATGTCCTCGTGGTGCTGGAAAACCCATAACCCCAGCCTCCATCAGACCCGGTGCGGTTCAAGACGCTCGGCGCCAGCGGCTCGCCGCCACCCCAACGGACTATTTCCACGGCCGTTGCGGTGTTGTGTGGTGTTGCTGTCGTTGTGTTGGGCGCTTCCGACCACGCTCTACTGCTGGGAGGGCGCCTACAACGCTTCCCGTGGTGAGTCGCCGGATTGGGGGTTTGTCGCCCTTCTCGTCATCCTTGGCCCTGTTCCATGGGCCTTCGCCATCGGGTATTTCTTTGGGATGCGAAGCGTCAGCCCATGGGAAGCACGCTCACCTTCACGACGACGGTGCTCGGGCTCGTCTCGGCAGCCGTGCTCTTCATGCGGATCACTCTCTCTGCGCCCTTCTTCTGATCCGTGCCTAAGTGCCGATCTCCGGCAACTCGGATCAACGGGAGTCCGGAGGCCGCCAGCGACGCTCGTGAGCACCGATCAACCCATAGGAGTCCTTCCTCTGCGGCGGCCCTCAAACGGCGACAACGTCGAGTCGGGGATCGAGTCGGCGAAGGTCATCGGGATCGGAGGTGACCACGCGCAGTCCGCACTGGCGGGAGAGGACGACGACTGAGGCGTCGATCACGTCCGAGGTGCCGGACGCCCCGCACAGCTGGCCAGCTGCCCTCGCTGCGGTGTCGTCGAGGGCGACGACCTGGCACACCAGCGAGCCGAGAAGCCGGACGAGACGGACTTGGCGAGCACCATCGCGCCACACCTGACCCACGACACCGGCCGGGACGATCAGGGCGTCGCCGTGGTGCAGCGCCCGCGCCACGATGCCGACGACGCGCCGGTCGTTGCGTTCGAAGCCGACCAGGGCGCCGGCGTCGAGCACGGCACCGCTCAACGGCCGAGCGCCCGGTCGGCCTCGGCCGACTCCTCGGCGGTGAGCGGTCCTCCCGTACCTGCGAGCATCTCGTCCAGCAGGGACGCGAGGTCGTCAAGCTTGCTCTTCTGAGCGATGGCGTCGGCCACGTAGGCGCTGACACTCGAAGCACGGCCTTGCGCGACGGCCTGGTGAGCCCGTTCGACGAGCTCTGGCGGGAGGCTTATGGCGATCTTTGCCTTCGTAGTCATACCAACCATCATACCGTAGACGCCTACGGACAAGCACCCCGACGTGCCGCTCGATCGCTCCGACCTCAAGCGACAGCCGACACCTGGCGGGCGGCCGCCGGCGTACCGAACGTCCGGTAGCGAGAGCCCGTCACGCCCAGACTGCGACGAGGTCGCCTGACCTGAAGCCGAGACAGAACAATCCTGGTTTCGTCAGGAGCGGATCGGATCAGCGCCGCTTGGGAAGGTGACGTCGAACGCGGACGAGCATACGGACCATCTCCTCGGCAAAGTCTTCGCTGGCGGCGCGAGGGTTGTTGTAGAGCACGTATTCCTTGGCCACGAGGGTGGCCAGATAGTCCAGGAGCCCTGCCTCGTCGTCCCGCACGACCAGATAGTCCTCGTGGCGATCGTTGTAGAAGACGATGCCGGTGTCGGGCTCGAACCGGCTCCGTGCTTCACCGGGATCGGGATCGGGGCTGACCGATGGCAGATCCGCAATCCGCCGCCGGTCCGGGCGCGCCTCACCGGGAGGAGTCTTCGCATCGTCACCGGACGGGTCCTCAAGCTCGTGCAGCTCCGGTAGCTCGGGGGCGCCTTTGGTGCCACTCGATCCGTTCGGCGAAGCGGAGGATCCATCGAGCGGTGGCTCGAACAGGGCACCCTCGCCTGGCTCGTCGCCGACCGCTGTGCGCATCGGGTTGTCGAGATCGGCCAGCTCCTTGAGCACGCGCCCGAAAACCCGTCGGATCGTCTCGGCCAGGCGATCAGCGGCCTGGGCGTCCACCTCCTGCGCAAGCTTCTCGGCTGCATGCTGAATGGCCGGCTCTACCGCCCTGACGGCGTCCACGAAGATCGGGAACGCGTCGCGGTCACGCAGGACAGCTCGTCGTCCGGCGGTCTGCTGGAGGGCTGCGAACACAACCTGGCCGCCGACCTGGCCGGTCGTCCACGGCGGAACGGCGAACTCCTCGATCTCGGCGATGTCATCGACGATGGTGGTGCCTGCCCGGCCGACGACGGCCACTCGTCGTCGGCGGGCATCGGGCGGAGACGCCCAGAGAGCGAACTCGATCCGGCCCCACAGGGTGGGACGAGCGGGAACGTCAAGCTTGATGCCATCCGGCTTCTCCGGCGTCACCAGCTCGACCGAACGGCCCTCCACCACCTCGATGCTGTAATCGCCACGGGTCAGGGCAGGACCACGACGCCCTCGGAGGTAGTCGACGACCTTGCGCTGGGTGAGGACCCGAAGCACGTCAGGCTCCAGATCCGACAGCACCACGGTCGTTCCTGGGACCTGCCGGGCCTTCCTCCGCTCCCGCTCGAGGCTCGCCGTCGCCTTGCCTCGTTCCAGGCGTAGGACCCAGGTCTCGTCCGATCCCTCCGCCCGGGAGATGACGTCGCAGCGGGCACCGAGCTGCTGGAAGGCCAAGATGCCGATCGCCTTCTCCCCGAGCGTACGATCGTCGCCCGCCTTGGCGGACTCGAACAGGTTGCGGGCGATCTGCCGAAGCCGGTCGGGCGACATGCCGCGGCCCACGTCGTCAACCGCTATGACGGGGTACCGGCCCCTTCGGCGCAACATCACCCGGATCCTGTCTCCCTGTCGGCCTGCCTCCACGTACTCGTCGGCGGCGTTCGACACGAACTCGTTGAGCGCATCCTTGGGATCCTGGTAGGCCTGTCCAGAGACCAGAACGGCCTT
>DATLOM010000057.1:0-65135 GCA_035536185.1 Acidimicrobiales bacterium
CCACCGCCTGATGTCCTTCTCCGAGGTCCTCATCGGCCACGGCCGCGGCCTCGGCTGTGAGATCTGCAAGCCGGCGGTGGCCTCGATGCTGGCCTCGCTCGGGCTCGGCGGGAACTACATCCTGGAGCCGGCCCAGGCCCCTCTCCAGGACACCAACGACCACTTCCTGGCCAACCTCCAGCGGGACGGCACCTACTCGGTGGTGCCCCGGGTGCCGGGCGGCGAGATCACCCCCGACCAGCTGATCGTCATGGGCGAGGTGGCCAAGGATTTCGGCCTCTACACCAAGATCACCGGTGGCCAGCGCATCGACCTGTTCGGCGCCCGGGTGGACCAGCTGCCCGCCATCTGGCGCCGCCTGATCGGCGCCGGCATGGAGTCGGGCCACGCCTACGGCAAGGCGCTGCGCACGGTGAAGTCGTGCGTGGGCACCACCTGGTGCCGCTACGGGGTTCAGGACTCCACCACCCTGGCCATCGACATCGAGCTGCGCTACCGGGGCCTCCGTGCCCCCCACAAGATCAAGTCGGCGGTGTCGGGCTGCGCCCGCGAGTGCGCCGAGGCCCAGAGCAAGGACTTCGGGATCATCGCCACCGAGAAGGGCTGGAACCTCTACGTGTGCGGCAACGGCGGCATGAAGCCCCAGCACGCCCAGCTCCTGGCCGGAGACGTCGACACCGAGACGCTCATCCGCTACATCGACCGTTTCCTGATGTTCTACATCCGCACCGCCGACCGGCTGGAGCGCACCGCGCCTTGGCTGAACAAGCTCGAAGGCGGCATCGACCACCTGCGGCGGGTTGTGGTCGACGACGTCCTCGGCATGGCCGAGGAGCTGGAGGCCGAGATGGCCCGCCACGTGGCCAGCTACGAGTGCGAGTGGAAAGCGACCATCGAGGACCCCGAGAAGCTCAAGCGCTTCCGCACCTTCGTCAACTCCGACGAGCCCGATCCCAACGTGGTGTTCCTGCCCACCCGTGGCCAGGTCCGCCCCGCCTTTCCCGAAGAGAAGTCCGCCGAGCTCGTGGAGGTTCCCTCATGACCGCTGTCCTCGAACCCGAAGTCGAAGTCGAGATCGCCTCCTGGGGTGACGTCTGTGCCTTCGACGACCTGATCCGTGACCGGGGTGTCTGCGCCCTGGTGGGGGGCCGGCAGGTGGCGGTCTTTCGCGTCGCCCCGGACGACGAGGTGTACGCCCTGTCGAACCACGACCCGTTCAGCCGAGCCAACGTGATGTCGCGGGGGATCGTGGGCTCGCGTGGCGACGTCCCCAAAGTCGCCTCACCCATGTACAAGCAGAGCTTCGATCTCCGCACCGGGCAGTGCCTCGACGACCCCGCCGTCAACATCCCCGCCTACCCGGTGCGGGTCCTCGACGGGCGCGTGCAGGTCTGCGTGCAGACCTGCCGGCCTTGACCCTTCTCGACCAGCGCTCCACCGACGAGGTGGTCGCCGAGGTCGCGCCCGTGGTGGACCGGCTCCGCCGGCTCACCGGCATCGGGGAGGACGGCCCTGAGCTGCTGCCCCTCGACGCCGGCGAGCAGTACCGGTTCAGCTTCGCCATGGACGCCTGTGTGGGTTGCCACTCCTGCGAGGCGGCCTGCGCCGAGCAGAACGCCACGCCCGTCGACGGAGCATGGCGGCGGGTGGGCGAGCTGGAGGGTGGCGTGTTCCCCCTCACCAAGCGCCTCAACCTGTCCATGGCGTGCAACCACTGCCTGGAGCCGACCTGCCTCTCCGGCTGCCCCACCGAGGCCTACACCAAGCTCCAGAACGGCGTGGTCCGCCACGACGCGGCCGAGTGCATCGGCTGCCAGTACTGCATCTGGAACTGTCCCTACGAGGTGCCGGTGTACGACAAGGCGGCCAAGGTGGTGGCCAAGTGCGACATGTGCCTCCCGCGGCTGGAGCAGGGCCAGAGCCCGGCCTGCGTGCTGGCCTGCCCCACCCATGCCATCACCGTGGAGCCCGTGAACGTGGCCGCGTGGAGGGCGGACTACACCGAGGCCGAAGCGCCGGGCCTGCCCCCCGCCTCGATCACCCTTTCCACAACACGTCTCGTCCTGCCCGCCGGTCTGGCCAGCGGCCCCGAGCTGGTGCCGGCCACCGACCACTCCATCCAGCCTGAGGACCCGCACTGGCCGCTGGTGGCGCTGACCCTGCTCACTCAGCTGTCGCTCGGGACGGTGGCGGCAACCGTGGTGGCCGAGCTGGCCGGCGGGGCCGGGCGGAGTGGGCTGGCCGGCGGGGCCGTCGGAGCGGCCATTGCAGGCGCCGTTGCCCTGGGTGCCTCGTTGTTCCACCTGGGCCGGCCCACCCACGCCTTCAAGGCCCTGCGCAACCTCCGCACTTCCTGGTTGAGCAGGGAGGTGGCCCTGCTGTCGCTGTTCTCCGGCGCTTCCCTGGCCTACGCCGCGGCCTGGATGTGGGCCGAGGGGAGCGGTGCGGGGCGAGCTCTTCGTCTGGTGCTCGGAGTAGGCGCGGTTGCCGCCGGGCTCGCCGGCATCTACGCCAGCGGCCGGCTTTACCTCGTGCCGGCCCGGCCGGTGTGGAACTCGCGGCGCACGCTGGTCGCCTTCTTCGCCACCGCCCTGTCCACTGGCCCACTTCTGGCCCTGCTCTGCCTCGATCGCAGCCGGATCGCTGCCGGCGTGGTGCTGGCTCTGATGGCCGCCGCCGCCGCCGGGGCCCTCGCCCAGCTCGGCGTCCAGGCCCAGCTGGTCCGCACCCTCCGCGCTCGGAGCGACCGCCAGCACCGGGGCACCGCCCAGTTGCTCGAGAAGCGCTTTCGCGGCCTGCAGATGGCCAGGCCGACCGCCGCCGTCACGACTCTGGCGCTGCTGGCCTGGACCCTCGACTCACCCCTCGCCGGCACCCAGGCGGGTGGGCGAATCGCCACTGCACTCTTCCTGGCCGCCCTCGGCGAGCTGGCCGGCCGTTACCTGTTCTACGTGACCGTCGTGCCCTATCGCGTGGCCGGCAGCTTCTTCTCCGGGCGCTGAGCGGCCACCACCCGATGTCTCCGACGCGCTCACCCTTCCAGTGGACGGTTGGCCCGATCAACGACGGTCCACCGGCTCCGTCCGCTGATGGCGGGCGGCGTCTCGTCAAGCGGAACGAGGCCGAGCAGGTCGCCTTCCCCCACGGTGTCCGGAAGCCGGCGGCTTCACGTCCGGCGATGTCTGCCCACAACCAGCTGCTCACGCGCGACGTGCGGCCGGCGACACCTGAGTGGTGGCACAGACGAACGGCACGCAGCCGCCGGGGCCGCAGGACCTGCGGAACGATCCCCGTCGCGCGATGGTGAGGCGGTGACTCGATCCATTCCCGCCGGCGGCTTGGCGCGGCTTCTCGGCCTGGCCGGCCACTCCGAGGATCCCGAGGCTCCCCATGAGCCTGACTCGCCTGCCCGTTCCGGCTACGCCGCCGACGAGCGCTTCGGCGTCCTCAACGAGTCGCGCCGCCCCGACAAGTGGGTCCGCACCACCTGCGGCTACTGCGCCGTCGGCTGCGGGATGTTCATCGGCGTGCGCGACGGCCGGGCCGTCAGCGTGCAGGGAGACCCGGACCATCCCGTCAACCGCGGCCGGCTCTGCCCCAAGGGGCTCACCGAGCACCAGACGCTGGCCGCCGACGGGCGGCTGACCACCCCACTGGTCCGCCGGTCCAAGGGCGGCCCACAGGAGGAAGCCACCTGGGACGAGGCCATCGGGGCCATGGTCGTGCGTTTCCGCCGGCTGCTGGCCGAGCACGGGCCGGAGTCGGTGGCCGTCATCAGCACGGGCCAGCTCGTCACCGAGGAGTTCTACGCCCTGGGCAAGCTGGCCCGCGTCGGGCTCGGGCTGGCCCACTACGACGGCAACACCACGCTGTGCATGTCCAGCGCGGTCGCCGGCTACAAGCGCAGCTTCGGCAGCGACGGCCCGCCCGGGGCGTACGAGGACCTGGAGGCGGCCGACGTCATCCTGCTGGTCGGAGCCAACGTGGCCGACAACCACCCGCTGCTGGCCCCGAGGGTCCTGGAGAACACCGAGGCCACGGTCATCGTGGTGGATCCCCGGGTGACCAAGACGGCCATGGTGGCCGACCAGCACCTCGCCGTGCGGCCCCGCAGCGACATCGCCCTGATAAACGGGATGCTGAAGGTGATCATCGACGAGGGCCTCGTGGACGAGGCCTACGTGGCTGCCCACACCGAGGGCTTCGACGAGCTGGTGGCCCACGTGCAGGCCTTCACCCTGGAGCGGGTGGCCGCCGATTGTGGAGTGGACGCCGAGCAGATCCGGACCGCCGCCCTCGCCTTCGGGCGTGCCCAGCGGGCCTTCATCGGCTGGACCATGGGCGTCAACCACAGCGTCCAGGGCACCGAGACCGTCACCCTGCTCAACACTCTCTGCCTGGTAACAGGCAACGTCGGTCGGGCCGGCGCCGCGCCCTTCTCGATCACCGGCCAGTGCAACGCCATGGGCACCCGGGAGGCGGGCGGCACCGCCTCACTCCCCGGATATCGCTCGTGGGACTCTCCCGAGGACAGAGCCGAGATGGCCGCCCTCTGGGGCGTTCCCGTCGAGCAGATCCCCACCGAACGCGGCCGGGCCTATCCCGACATCATCGACGGCGTCCTAGACGGGACCATCAAGGGCCTGTGGGTCATCGCCACCAACCCGGTGGTGTCCTTCCCCCACCGGGCCCGGCTGGAGAAGGCCCTCTCCGGGCTGGAGATCTTCGTGGCCCAGGACGGCTTCGCCAACCCCACCACCGAACTGGCCCACGTGGTCCTTCCCGCGGCCATCTGGGGCGAGAAGGAGGGCACCTACACCAACGCGGAGCGGCGAGTGTCCCGGGTGCGCAAGGCCGTCGGCTCGCCAGGTCAGGCCCGCACCGACTTCGACATCTTCATGTGCGTGGCCCAGGCCCTGGGGCTGACCGACAAGATCTACGCCGGCTGGAAGGGGCCCGAGGACGCCTTCAACGAGTGGGCCCGAGTCTCGGCTGGGCGACTGTGTGACTACAGCGGCATCACCTGGGATCGCATCGACGCCGCCGGTGGCGTCCAGTGGCCCTGCACCACCGGCACCGAGGCCGTGGCCGGCACGCCCCGGATCTACACCGACGGCGTGTTCCAGACCCCTTCCGGCAAGGCCAGGCTCTGGTGCGTCACCCCCGAACCCATATCCGATGCACCCACCAGCCGCTATCCGTTCCTGCTCAACACCGGCCGCACCGTCGAGCACTGGCACACCCGCACCAAGACCGGAAAGGTGGCGGTGCTGGAGCACCTCGCCCCCGAGGCCTGGGTCGAGCTCAACCCCGCCGACGCCGCCCGTCTCGGCGTGGGATCAGGCGACCAAGTGCGCCTGGCCTCCCGCCGCGGTGTGGTGGAAGGACTGCTCGTGCGGGTGACGGGCATCGTCCGGGAGGGCGAGGTCTTCGTCCCCTTCCACTACGACGAGCGCTGCGTCAACCGCCTCACCGTCGACGAGTTCGACCCCATCTCCCGCGAGCCCAACTACAAGCAGTCCTCAGTCCGCATCGAAAGGATCTGACCTCCCGCCGTCACCGTCGCTCGGGCTCGGGCTCGGGCTCGGGCTCGGGAAGGGCCGGGCCGACGGCCAGCGGTACTCGAAGGCGTCGGCCTGGGCGGATGCGAAGCCCGGGTCGTCCACCAGGAGGTTCGGTGCGAAGTTGGCCGCGAGCATGTCTGGCTGGGCCAACGCCACCAGCGCCAGCCGCCGGTCGAACACGACCAGCTTCATGGGCAGTTCGTCCACCACCCGGCCGTCCACCCCAGCCTCCACGTAGGTGGCGATCTCCGGCCGGTAACTCTCGGCGCCGGCGTGCTCGACACAGTCGGCCAGGTACAGCGCCCGGACCTTCACCCCCCGCCCCACGGCGTCGATGACCCTGGCATTGACCCACCCCGGCGGCTCGGGGAAAGGCGGCCGGCTGAAGGCAAGGATCTCGTTGGTGGATGCCTCGAACAACTCGTCGAAGGCCCGCCGCACCTGCGCCGGGCTCGTGAGCATCCGGACCGCCGGCAGCGGCCCATCCGCCGGAAAGATTTTTGCCTCGACCAACTCGTTGGTGGTTGGGTTCTCCTCGATCAACGGACCTTGAACTCTCCGGCCATGCCTTTGATGGCGTGGCTCTGGCCGTCGGCGTCCTGCACCGAACAGAGGAGCCCGTAACGCCCCGGCGGAAGATCAACGGCAAAGAACCCGCGCGAGCCGGGAGGGCGGGGCTTTTGATGTGCGACCGCCCGACCGGCTCTTCGTGTGGGCGAGCGCAGCTGCTCGAGGAGGGTGCCGGGCAGATCTTTTGGCAGGTTGACGATCACGAGATCGTGCTCGAGGTTGCCGGTGTTCCTGGTGCGGAAGACGATGCGTCCGCGGCTCACGGTCCTCTCATTGCCGCCTTCGTAATTGAACAGGTGTTCGCCCATATCGACGATGACCACTTCGGGGATCTTTGGCAGCGGCACCGTAGCCCGGTTCTGGTTTTGGCAGGCTCCGACGAGAGACGCAGCGGCCGAAAGTAGGGCTACCGGCTTTGCCAGGCAGCGTCTGGAGCAGCGGTACCGCCACAGCGACCATCTCGACCGGCCTCCTACCCGACGCACATCGCTGGGTTCCTTGAGCCCCCCGCGATTGGTGAACGAAAACCTGAGGTCGCCGACCTGCGACGGTGCGTTGTTGGGTGGCTGCACTTCGACGCAAAGGTAACATGTTGACATCAAGGCGAGACTGTGGTTCACTGCAACTGGCATCAAAGCGGAGAGCCGCTCCGGGGTCACCCGGTCCGATGTCCCGGAGGAGGAGACCACATGGACGGGGTGCGACGGCAAGCGGATAGTCGAATCGGAGGTAGGGGCCCGGCAGTCCTGTTCGGGTTACTGGCCCTGGTTGTCGGGTTCAGCTCTGTGGCGGCCGCGTGCGTTACTCACACGGCGGCGGGTGGCAACCACCACGATGTCGTGGCTGAGGAGTGCGACAACCCTGGCTGCGGTACTCCGGTGCCCGACCTGGCCGGAAGCGGGTCAGGCGGTACGCCCAATCTGGGAGCCTTCGAGGCGAACGCCGGCAGCATGGTGACGAGCGCTGTGCAGCTGGCCATGGCGGGGGGAACCACGTGCCCCGTCCCCGGAACGTTGTGCACGGAGCCGACCCCCGGGCAGACGGACAACTACGAGATCCGCTCGGCCCTCACCATCTCCGCTTGTAATGCCACGAGCGCGAATGTGGAGTCGGGTCCACACATCGGCCGCAACTTCGTCGCCCGTTGGGACGTACCCAATGCGTCGCCCGGCACCATGTACTGGGCCTGCGTCGCTCAAGACAATGCAACGGCGGCACTGACCGGTACTTACGTCAACTTCGTCGTCTATTGACCGGCCGCTCACCACGACTCAGTCGAGGGTGAGCGGAGGAGCAGCCTCTCTGCGGTGGCGGGTGCCTGTTTGGTGGAGAACGACCATTCTCGCGGGCCTCCTGGCTGTCGCCGTTCTCCCGTCGTCGTTCGCGCTGGCGGAACCGGGCACGGCGAGTACCGGTCAAAGTCCCCTGATGCCCCAACTCGGGGAGGAGGCGCCGGTTACCGCTGAAAAGGCGGGCCAACCCTTGGCTCACAATTCTCCCACGCTCGCCGCCGATCCCACCGAACCGCGTTTCGTGGCTCTCGCCAGCCGCGTCGACAACCCTGACTTCTCTTGCATGCTGCATCTATCCGGCGACCGGGGCCGCAGCTGGGTGCCGAGCACGCCGCTGCCGAAGCTACCGGCGGGAGCCGATAAGTGTTACGCCCCCGAGGTTGCATTCGATCGTAACGGGCTGTTGTATTTCATGTTCGTCGGCCTCAGCGGGCTGGGCAACCATCCCACTGGCGTGTTCCTGGCCACCTCGGCAGACCGCGGCCGTACGTTCAGCGCCCCGCGGAACGTTCTGGGCCCACGCGTGTACATGCCCCGAATGGCCTTGGACCCCGAGTACGGTCGGCAGGGGAGGATCCATCTGGTCTGGGTCCACGCCCGTGCCGCCCCCACCACCGGCGGCTTCCCCCCCACCGACAACCCGATACTGGCCGCCCACTCCGACGACGGCGGGCGCAGCTTTTCGAAGCCGGTGAGGGTGAGCGACAAAAGCCGCCGCCGGGCGGTCGCACCCGCCCCTGCCGTCGGTAGAAGCGGGTCGATCCACGTCGCCTACTACGACCTAGGTGACGACGCCCGTGACTACGAGGGTCTAGAAGGCCCGGCCTGGGATGGGACATGGTCGCTGATCGTGGCCACGTCCGCCGATCGAGGCGCCAGTTTCGGACGTGGGGCTGTGGTCGATGGCGGGCTGATACCGCCCGAGCGCATCATGGTGATCTTCACTACGCCCCCTCCGGCCCTGGTGGCCGACGGCAAGGCGCGGCTGTGGGCGGGCTGGTGGGATGCCCGCAACGGTGACTGGGACGTGTTCGTCCGCCGGTCGCTCGACGGTGGTCGTAGCTGGGGCCCTACCCTTCGGGTGAACGACGACCGGCGCGGCAACGGTCGGCACCAGTACCTGCCTCAACTGGCCATAGCCCCTGGCGGCCGCCTCGACGCCATCTTCTACGACCGGCGCAGCGACGATGAGAACCTGCGCAACCATGTTTCCTACGCCTCATGGCACGATGGGGCCCGCGGCTTTTCCTCCAACCGCCGGCTCACGAGCGAGGCGTCGGATTCGAGAATCGGCCCCACCTTCGAAAGTCTTGCATCGTCCGCCGGGCTGTATGAGCTCGGCGGTCGGCTGGGGCTCCTAGCTCGCCGCGATGGAGCAGTGGCCGCCTGGGCCGATACCCGCAACGGAGAGGTCGGGTTCATCCGGCAGGACGTGGTGACGGCCAGCGTGAGCCTGCCCCGTCAGCGCAATGGAAGCGGCTGGGAACGCATCGTTCTACCCGCGCTGCTGTGTGTCCTCTTTTTCGGCGGCGGCTGGGTACGGGCTCGCGTCCGACGAGGGCGCGCCCAACGGCACGTTCGGTTCGCGCTAACCGGGTTTCCTGCAGAACGCCTACCCGAGCGGGAGTGATGCGAGGGCACGACAACGGGTGGTAGTTTGCACACGCCGAGGCCCCCGACAGAGCCTTCCCTTTTAGGGGAGAGCGCTCGACCGGGCCCAAGGACGTCACGCCCGCCGCCGGGCGCGACGCTGCCTCGCCGGCATGACCCGACGACGCAGTTCGCCACCCGGGGGAGGAAGCGGGTCTGAACTACCGGCCGGTCGATGCCGACTGCACGTGCCCACGTCGGCGCCTCAGCTCGGCGGCAGAGAACCCGAGGCCGAGGGCGACGATGCCCGCTGACAGGAGCCCTACGCCCATGGCCATCGGCAACCCCTGGCCGTCACTCGCACCCCCGTCGAGAAGGCTAGTGCCGGTCGAAGATCCGGGGGCGAAGCCGCTCCAGAGGTCCCCGGCGACGCTGCGAGCAGCCGGCTGAGCTTCCGTCTCGGCGGGGACGCTGGCAGTGCTGTTGGCGGCAGGCGCTGCGGGAGAAGCAGCGGTGCCGGCGAGAGGTATCGGGGAAGAAGCCGCGCTGCGGGCCGACGATGGGGCTGCGTTCGATCCGCGACCTGAGGCGCCGGCGGTCGCTGGGTAGGCCACACCAGGGTCCGGCGACGAATTGACATCCACGGCGCCTTGAGTGCTCAGCCCGGTCGACCCTGTCGAGGTGCCGCTCCCGGTGGAGGTCGAGCCCGAGCCCGTCGATGTTCCCTCGCTGTTGGAGGGTGTCCCGCTGCCTTCGGTGCCTGTCGCCTGAGTGCCGGACTCTTCTGTCTCCGACCCGTCTGTGCCGCTCCCGTCTGTGCCGCTGCCTTCGGTGCCGGTGCCCTGGTTGCCGCCGGTGACCGGCGGTGCGGGCTGCGAGGTGACATGGAACGACGCCCTCTGGGTGGAACCCAGTGGAGCTGTTTGCATTGCCAAGACGGTGTAGACCCTCGGCGCCACGTTCGGGATTGTCACTCTGACGTTGAAGCTCGGGCCCATGGCGGATCCGATTTGCTGCCCGCTGGCCCCGTTCCAGCGAATCTCCACCGGGCTGTTGCCGAATCCCGAGCCCGACACCCACACCGCACTGGAGGCGACGCCTTTACCCGGGGTGACACTCATCGACGCCTGGATGCTGCAGGCCCAAGCGAGGCTCGCCGCGCCGATCACCACCCCCACTACAGCCAATCCAGCCGCTAGACCCCGCCCTGTTCGTACGCTCATCGTCCTCTCCTGTCTGATGTGCGACCCTGATCGGCCGGCGGTGACGCCTGGAACTTCTTAGTTAGATCGAACCACAACATGCTTCCAATGTCAAGACCTTCTGTTGCGAGAGCCTCATCCGGCGATCTGGATCGTCGTGTCCTGGTAAGTGAACACCCAGATCCCCTCACCCACCCCGAGCACCCTGGGCTGCCGGTAGTCCGACAAGCGGTAGCCGCCGGCACCGCTGTTGAGGTTGGGGTCCCATCGGGCGGCGAAGTCGTGCCCTGACACCGCGGCCGGTCCGGTTCCCGACGGGTTGCCGACCATCGAGGCTCGATACGCCCCGAGAGAGGAGCTAGCAGAACTGCTTCCAGCACTGGCAAGGCTGACCAGGCGCGGACAGGTCGAGAAGGCCCAGTAGCCACGGCCTGCCTCCAAAGCCCGGTTGGCGTCGTCGACGGTGTACCTACCACCCGCACCCTGGTTGAGCCACCCGTAGAGGGGGGCGGCGGACGCCACCACCGTGCCGGCCGGCATACCGACCAGCGAATAGCCCCCTGCGAGCACCGCCTGACCAGCCGACGGCTGAGGCAGGGACGGGCAGGCCACCGGCACCTCCGAGTTCCCGCCACGCTGGCCACCGTCTCCACCTCCTCCACGTCCTCCACCTCCTTCGCCAGTCGTCGAAGCGGGCGCGAAGTACGTGAACGCGCCGGGGACACTGGCGGTGCCACCGGCGGTCGTCACGCTCACGCTCACACTGCCGACCGCATGAGGCGGTGTAGCGACAGTCAGCTCAGTGGGCGACACCGCACTGGGTGTGGCAGCCACGGACCCGAAGCTGACTGTCGCAGCAGGCGTGAAGTTCGTCCCGACAATGCGAACGGCCGTGCCGCCGGCGGTGGGGCCACTGGTCGGCGACATGGTCGTGACAGTGGGCGGCGGAGGTGCGATCACCACCTTGCGGACGACGCCGGAGTCACCGACAGCGAAACCTGTGGCCACACCGGTGGCGGCATCCTTGGTCACTGAGACTGACCGCAACCTCACTTCAGTGGACGGACCTGAGGTCCAGGTCTGTCCACCGTCCACCGTAACCAGGATCGTGCCGTTATCCCCAACCGCCACGCCGGTGGCAGCGTCGCCGAAAGAGACATCCATTAGGTGATTGGGGGTCCAATCAGGGCCGCCAGGGCTAACCTGGCGGTGCCAAGTGGAGCCGCCGTCGGTTGTAGCTAGGATCGTTCCTGACTGACCTACGGCGTGGCCGTGGCATCCTCGGGGGAACTCGGAGGGGCAGCCGGGCCCGTCAACGAAAGAGATCGCCGAGAGTTGACTACTAAGCCCTTCGGGACGGGCCGGCAGAGGAATGGCGGTGGCCCCGATCTCCCACAACTCGCCTCCGTCTCGAGTGCGCAGCAGGTGGAAACCACTGCCGCCATCCGGTGCCGCACGCCCGAGCGAAAAGCCGTGGAGGTGATCAGTGAAAACTACCCGTCTTAGTTCACCCTGGAACCCGGTTGGCTGATTACTCCACGTCCTGCCCCCGTCGCGAGTGGCGGTGATCACACCGGCTCCTGATGGCGATTTGCCGACGGCATAGCCGTAACAGCCGGACCGGAATCCCGAGATTGCCCCGGCAGAAGAACAGTCGGGACCATCGGCGAAGGTAATATCAGCTATCGATACCGCGCCTCCAGCGGATAACGCCTCTTGAACCTCCCACGTCGTACCGCCATCAACGGTGGCGTACAAGAGGCCTCCACCGGAGGCGTGTCCGTAGCAGCCTTTTGGGTGTTCTGGCGGGCAACCAGGCCCATCCGTAAAAGAGACCTTCTGCATATCCCGGTTCGGCCTCAACTGCGGCGACCAGGTGTAGCCCCCGTCCGTCGTTGACAGGACCGTCGGCTGGGTGTTGGCGTCCCCCGGATCAATCCCCGCTGCATGACAGCGCAGAGCGTCGGTGCAAGATACCGAGCTCATCGTGGCGCTGGTCGGGGCGATCGAACTCGTCAGCTTCAAGATGGTGCCCTTGTCGCCTACGGCGTAGCCGGTGATCAGGCCTGTCACCGGGTCGGGCCGGGCAAAATCGACGTCTTCGAGGTTGTCCTTCACCCGGTCTGCAGACGTGGCGGTACAGAGAGCGCTTGCGGTGCAGATGTGCTGACTGGTCCAGGTCTTGCCCCCATCTACGGTCACTCCAGCGATGGCGCCACCCAAGATATTTTCGTCGTGTACGCCTGTACTGATCCTGTCACCGCCGATTATCCAGCCCCTCTCGCGATTTGCGAATGCTAGGTCCCCACCCCTCCCTGATGGCGATGGCGTCCAGGTTGCTCCCCCATCGGTGGTGTAGAGGACACCAGCGGACGCCGACGCCCAGCCATAAAGGTGGTCTTCGAACCACACGTCCCAGAAGCCCGCACCGTCTGTCTGCGAGGCGGCCGCGGGTACCTGAGCTCTCCAGGTCTGACCGCCATCGTTTGTGGCTATGATCGAACGATCGACCCCAACGGCGTGGCCATAGCAGCCAGAATTGAAGCCAATGGCGGAACCATTGATGGCGCAGCCGGGGCCGTCAGTGAATGAAACAGCCGTCAGAGGAAATAGACTAGGCCCGTTGGCGACCTCCATACTGGGTAGCCCATTTCCACTTGCCTGAGGAACCCAGGTTGCACCGCCGTCACTGGTGGCCAAGATGGCCCGGCCGCCTCCAACTGCATGACACCGAAGTGGATCAGTACAGGAGATGCTGTTCAGATTGGCAGTGGTACCGAGATTTGGGAAGTCTTGGCTGTAGGAAACTCGCCACTTGTCGCCGCCATCATTCGTTACGAGGATCGTTCGGTTATTGGACCTTGTTACATTGGTGTTGTTGTACGGGTGTGAGTACGCGAATCCAACGGCGTAGCCGTTGAGGGGGTCGGTGAAGGAAACGTCCTTGAGGCCTGAGTATGCGCCGATCGCTCCGGTGCCACTGGTCTGCTCATCCCAGTTGATGCCGCCATCCGTCGTGGCAAGGATCCGAGCGTTGCCATCGCAGGGGGTTGTGCCAGGCTGGCGCGGGCAGTCGCCAACCGCCCAGCCCGTTAGCGCATCAATGAACGATACGCCTCGTAGCGCGACACCGTCAGGGGGCCTGACCACGGTCCACTTGTCGAGCACCGGCTGGGCGGCCACGGCTGCCGGGGGCCGGGGGACTGCCACGGAGAGCCCGGCGAGCAGCAGGCCGGCGACAACGGCCGGCAATCTTCGGGCGCCACCACGTAGAAGCCCCAATCTCTTGTTTGAGCTACCGGTCATCCAGTCATCCAGTCATCCAGGTCAAATCGGCTCTAGCTAGTGGCCCCGAACTCGAGTTTCAGAGGGCGTCATGCCAGTTCTACCCATTTTCTATAGAACCAGGTAGTACTTCCTCATGTCAAGAGCTTTATAGAAGTCATCCATGACCGCTCCGTAGTGCCCACGCCAAAAACCTGCTTCGCGTAGCGATGATCCCGACGAACGAATGGAGCCTCCGGGAAGGGCACCAGATCGGCGGTGTAAGTCAGCAGTGACCAGGTGTTCAGAGATCAGAGCTGGGCCGTTCCTGCCGAGGGGACCACCAGGAGTACGACGGCACCGGCCGACCAGCAGACGCGCCCAAGAAAACAAAGGTCGGCCCGGGAGACCTTCGAGAAAAGGAACTCGCATCAATAGACGACGAAATTGACGTAGGTTCCCGTCAGCGCCACAGTGGCACCGACTTTTGCGACGCACGCCCAGCAGAGAGCGCCCGGCGGGGCCGTTGGTACGGTCCAGCTGGCAACGATGTTGCGGCCCAACTGGGGAGCCGTTTCTTTTGTAGCGCTCGGCGAGTTACAGCCGGCGATGGTCAATGCTGACCGGACCTCGTAGTATTCGGTCTGGCCGCGTGAGGGTGTACCGCACAGCGCGCCCGGAACAGGGCAGGTGGGCCCTTCCAGCATAGATAGTTCCACCTTGGTCACAACGGAACTGCCGGCGTTTGCCTCGAAGGCCCCGGAACCCACACTGCTTGCTCCGCCGCTGCCGATCAGGTCCGGCGGATCACCACAACCAGGGTTGTCACAGACTGTGGCGAGCACGGTGTGGTGGTTGCCACCAGTGAAGGTATGCGACGCTGTCGCCGCCGGCACAGAACCTCCGACCGTCGTGGCCATGAGCCCGAGGAGGGTGACCAGCGCCCTACTGCGCACTCTCTCTGTTGGTTGGTTCCCCGTTCTCATGTCGTCTCCGCTGTCGTCGTTGGGCACTCGGTTGGGCAGCTTCAGCCCAGTGCTCAGAGAACCATGAGGCGACCACTGTGTCAATAGCTAGGTGGAAAGCAGTCTTCTGCTCTCTCTCAGATCATCGGCAGTGCTTTGCCACCCGCGTCCATAACTCCGCCCAGGTCACTGCGTTGTGAGGAGCGCGTTGTGCGTCGATCGCGACGAAGGGGGTTCCACGTGGCGTCGGGCGGTTGACAATGTGTCGACCTCCGCGGCATCAGTCCTATGGCAGCTGAAGTGTGGAGGCGGGGCAGAGGTTGCCGCGCTAGCTGAGGAGGTGCCGCGATAATTGTCCGATAAATCTATTGACAAATCTGAACGAGGCTGCAAGGATGCACTTGGCGGTCCCATTGGGGGGCCAGAGGGGAAGGGGCATACATGTTGTTTCCATCTGAGCTTGGCTCGCGCCTTTCGGGGCGGGGTCGAAGAGTTGCTACAGCCGTGGTGGTGATTGGAGGCCTAGTCACCACCGGCGCCGGGGGCTCGCCCTCGGCTTTCGGGGACGCACCGGGCGATGCGCTGCACGGTGGCACCGGCAGCGGTGTCAAGGTCCTGGGCCACTCCGATCTGGGTGGCGGCGCGCTGAACGGCCACGTGGCCGTCCTGGGTGACCACGCCTACGTCGGCTTCGGCACCACCGGCGCCGTTGCGTCCACCTGGAACAAGAGGGCCGACTGCCAGGGCAACAACCCCGGCGAAACGCCCGGCACGGTCAAGGTCGTGCGTCTGGTGGACCCGGCCAATCCCGGCGTCGTCGACGCTGAGCCCGACGTCATCGCCAACATCTCGGTGGATTCGGGTTCCACCGCCCACACCACCATCGCCCGGGACGTGGCTGCCATCCATGTGGAGGCCATCTCGCCGCTCAACCTGTTCACCGGTGATCTTCTGGCCGTGGCCGTGGAGAGCTGTAGCCCGAACGCCGGGTTCGTGGGTGTCAACTTCTACGACGTGACCAACCCGGCCAGCCCGGTGCTGCTCGGCACCGACGACCGCGGCGTGGGCAACATCGGCACACGCCAGGTCTCTCTGGTCCAGCGTCCCGACGGCCGGGTTCTCGCCCTGGAGGCGAACCAGGGCGGCACCTTGGGCGGTATCAACGTCGCCGACGCCACCAATCCGAGCGCCCCCGTGCCCATAGGCACTTTCGACGCTCCCAACGGAGCGGCGTCCACCAAGGAGTGCCGCCCGTTCAGCTTCGCCCAGGGCGTGAGCGTCAACGCGGCCGGCACCAAGGCCTACGCGGCCTACCAGGACGAGGGGCTCTTCGTGCTCGACATCGACTCCCTGCCCCCCGGAACCTCTCCTGAGCCGCTGGGACGTTTGAGCCAGACGGTGTACCCGTCGACACAGGAAGGCAACAGCTTCCGGTTCGTTCCCAACTCAGCCGAGACCGTGGCCATTGCAACGGACGAGGACCTAGATCCCTCAGCAACAACCCTTACAGTTGCCAGCGGCCCTGCTGCGGGCACCTACCGAGGCTGCGAGGCCATCTGGGGCTCTGGAGCACCGACCACAGGACCGTTGTTCCGGCGTACCACACCCTCGATCACCGCCCCGGTGACCGATGTAGCCTTCGGGTGCACCGCCGCTGAGTACGCGGGCTTCCCGGCTGGCAACATCGCCCTGACACAACGTGGTGGGCCTTGCTCGTTCGACGCCCGAGCCCGCCTCGCTCAGAATCCGGACGGTAATCCCCTCACCGCCGATGGCGCGTCAGCCGTGCTCGTCGCGAACACTGCCGTCGACCATCACGGTGGGGGAGCGGGTGTGCTCTTCTCACCCGACTCGGTTGCCGAGGTAGACGCAGAAGTCACGATCCCTGTCGTGATGATCACCCTCGAGGCTGGTACCGCCCTCAAGTCGGCAGGGACACCTACCGCCACCCTGGGCGACACAGTCGACACCGGCAACGCCTGGGGCGGGCTTCGGGTCTTCGACCTCACGGGCACCACGCCGACTCAGGTGGCCAAGTTCGAGAGCCCAGGCTCGAACGTGCTCACCCCCGGCAATGGGGACTTCCATGCCGTCAACCCGATCTGGGACGGGGCCAACGCCCTGGTGGCGTGGATGTCGGATGGCCTCCGGGTGGTCAACGTCTCGAACCCCAGCTCCCCGGTGGGCCGCGCGTACTACGTGCCACCGGCGGCTTCTGATCCCACGGGCAATTTCCCCACTACGCCGATGGTCGTGGACGTGGAGAAGTACTCGGGGTCGAAGTACGTCATCACCGACGTCAATGGCGGGCTGTACGTGCTCAACGTGATCACGAGCAGCTCCCAGTGCGCCGGCGGTGGGCATGCCGACTTCGGCTTCGCCAGCGAAGCAGCGTGCCTGGGCCTCTTCGAGGCGGACCTGTCGGTCACCAAGACCGACTCGCCCGATCCCGTGGGCATCGGTGAGGACCTCACGTACACGGTCACGGTGGCCAACGCCGCCGGCCCGGACGCGGCCGGTGGGGTCACTCTCACCGACACGCTCCCGGCGGGCGTCAGCTACGTGTCGACCACCCCTAGCCAGGGCAGTTGCAGCCAGTCGGCCGGCACGGTCACCTGCAGCCTCGGCACGGTAGCCGTGGGAGGAGCGGCCACGGTGAGCATCGTCGTGGAGCCGAACGCTGTGGGAACCATCTCCAACAGCGCCAGCGCGACGACGACCACCACCGACCCCAACTCGGGCAACAACACGGCGACGGCGTCCACCACCGTCACCAACCCCCGGGGCTGCACCATCATCGGCACCGGCGGCAATGACAGCCTCACCGGCACGGCCGGCAACGACGTGATGTGTGGCCTCGGCGGCGACGACACCATCTCCGGTCTGGGTGGGAACGACACCCTCATCGGGGGGTCCGGGAGCGACACCCTCAGCGGTGGGGCCGGTGTCGACACGGTCGAGGGAGGCTCTGGCAACGACAACGCCCAGGGCGACAACGGTGACGACAGCGTCACCGGAGGGGCCGGGTCCGACACCATCGGGGGCGGCACCGGTACCGATTCGTTGAGCGGTGTCGATGGCGTCATGGCCAACGATGCCCTCGACGGGGGCGGCGGAGTGGATACCTGCTCTGCCGACATCGGCGACTCGCTGACCGGCTGCCCGTAGCGGGACCCGATGGTGTAGAAACTCCCTCGCCGGCAAGGGGCCGGCGAGGGAGTTCTCGCGCCATCTCCAGGCGGCTCGATCCCGGGTGCAACAATGGGGTGTCGAGCTAGCGGGTCGCCTACTATATGTGGCGTGCACTCACCGAACCGGCGTCGGAGGTCGCATCTGATGGATGGACGGGCGGAGCCGGTGGAGCGGCATTTCCAGTCCTGGGGCATGCGCGGGGTGGCGCTCGCTCCCTCGTTGCTGCGCCGGGAGTGGCGCGGGCGCCAGCTCCCGGTGCCTCTGGCCATTGCCCTGGGCGCCGAAGGGGCTTGCTGGGACGACCTGGATGCCACGTTCTGGGAAGGCCGCCGGGTGGAGCCGTCGACCGCGGCCAGGGCCGTATCGGCCGCGGTGGACAGTGTGCTGGCTCGCCGTGAGCGGTCCCGTCTCTCTCCGATGCCACTGCTCGGCCGCACCTGGCCCCGCGACCTGGATCCGGGTGCGCTGCCGTTCCGGACGAGGACACGGCACGTCATCAGCGGGTTGATCGAGCCGCCGTCCGGTCTCTCACTCGAGGATCTGACGGTGGGTCTGCTGTTGGACACCCCCCGTTCCGGCGTGAGCACCATGTTGGACTTCGCCTGCACGGCGGAGGCGTCGGTGGCGCTGCACGAGGATCGGGACGCGGGCGGCCGTGCCCTCTCCAGCTCGGATCCCGACCTCGACCGTCTCAGCCAGGAGGCCTGGACGACCGAGGTGGCCGGCGACGATCCCCGGTTCGGTGACCTCCTTGCTGCGCTCTGGCGGGGGAGCGTCGCCGAGCTGCTGACGATGGGCCCGCCCCAGACGAGGGCTGATCTCCGTGAGATCCTCCCGGAACTGCGCCGGCGCCTCACCGACCTGGCGTCGATGCCTCTCGAGGAGGCGCTGGCCGGCTACGTCGAAGGCCTGATCGGACTTTCTTCCAGCGATGCTCAACTCGAGGTGGTGTTGGCACGCCTGGGCTTGCGCGGTGATCCGCCCACGAGCCTGCAAGAGGCGGGCGATCTGGTCGGCCTGACCCGTGAGCGGGTGCGGCAACTCGAGAGCAAGGCCGTGGATCGCCGCCGGGTGGCCGCGTGCCCGGTTCCCTACGTCCCCCAGCTCGATGCGGCCCTGGCCCGGGTGGCCGAGGCCCTTCCCCTGGCGGCACGCGACCTGCCGCGGTTCCTGTTCGAGGCCGGCATCACCGGCAGCTCCTCTTTCGGGGTGGAGAGCCTCACTTCCGCCGCCGCCTTCCTCGGGCGAAAGGTGCCATTCGATCTTGTGGGTTCGGGTGCCGAGGCCGTGCTGATCTCTCCCGACACGGTCATCCTCCGCGGGCAGGAGACGCGTATCCGGTCCATCGCCCGGGCCCAGGTCGCCAAGTCCGGCGCCAGCAACTGCATGGAGGTGGCCCGAGAGCTCGGAGAGGAGGCCGACATCCTCGACTACGACCTACTGGCGCTGATCGTCCGCTCCACCGATGGCGCCGTGATGGGCGATGCCGGCTGGTTCTGGTTCGTCGACAGCGACAGTGCCAACAGCCCCTTCATCAAGGTCAGTCTCGGGATGCTGGCCGTGACGACGCCGCTGTCGATCCGGTCCCTCCTCGGCGGGTTGCGCCGCCGCGCCGCGTTTCGCCGCCTCGCCGTTCCGCCCGCTCATGTGCTCGACAGTGTCTACGCCACTCATCCGTCGTTCGTGGTGGGGGACGACCAGATGGTCTGGCCGGCTCGAGAGGTCGACCCTGAGGAAGTGCTGGGCGACCTCGATCAAGCTGTTCTGGAGATCCTGCGGGGCGCTCCCGATCAGACCCTCGACCGGTCGCAACTGGTGCACGAGTGCCGGATAGCCGGGCTCAACCTGGCGTCTCTCAACAGGTACCTCACGTACTCGCCCAGCGTCGAGGAGGTGGGCGACGACCGGTTCGCGCCAAGGGGGAAGACCAAGACCCGGGGGCTGGTTGCCCTGAGGCCATCTCCGGGCATTCCTGCCCGAGCGGAGGGCCGTGGTGGCCCCGCGGGTCTGAAGAAGGGCCCTCCCTCTACCGGAGGGCGGGCACCGTCCCGCCGTGCCCGCCGCATTCAGCCTGCCGGCCTGAGCGGGCCGCTGGCCGATGCCTTCCCCGATCTGCCGCCGGCGATCCTGCCCTTTGTGCACCTCGTCCACACCGCAGAGCGGATGCAGGAGCTGTTCGAGCAGCTCTGGGCCCGAGCGCAACACGAGGTACAGGCCTTCAGCCGCCCTCCCTACTCCACGGCGGCGGGGGTCGTCCTACCCGCCGTGGTCGACGCTCTTGAGCGCGGCGTGGCGACAAGGGCGGTGTACGAGGCGCCGACGGTCGACGACCCGATGGCGCGAGGTTTTCGTGACGAGATCGAGGCCTACGTGGAGGCGGGTGTCCGAGCTCGGGTCGTGGAGCACCTTCCGATGAAGCTGGTCGTCTTCGACCGCCAGGTGACTCTGGTGGCCCTCGCCGGCGAGACAGTCGACATCGGCTATCCGACCAACTTGCTCATAGACCATGGCGGCTTCGCCGAGGTTCAGGCCGACGCCTTCGAGCGACGCTGGGAGACCGCCCGCGCTTACACCAAGCCCGCCTCCGTACGCTCCCGGGCTCGCAGGCGGTCGCGAGGCGGCAGCGCCTGAACGGAGACCCTGGCAGCCCAGCAATGAAATGATCAGGGATTGGGATTCGTGGGTGGATCAAAGGTGGTGGAGGGCCTGTCCAGGGTGTCTCCTGTCGTCGGCTTCTGAGGCTCGTTCTCGTCGTCGCCGCAGGCACCGACAACCAGCAAGAGAAGGACAGCCGCAGCGGCGAGTGCACGATTCATCGCAATGGCCTGCCCGCCCGTGGGTTCCTCCAAACGCCGGCAGCCGCCCCTGAGCGGGACGGCTGCCGGCGGATCTGAACGTCGGAAGAGTTAGACCCGGCCGCGCCAGCCGCCGCTCTCGGAGCCTCGGGACTCGATGAACTGCTTGAAGCGCTCCATGTCGCCCTTCGCCCTCCGGCTCACGAAGCCCAGCTTGTCGCCGGCCTGCTCCACGATCCCGTCGGGATCGATCTCCATCTGGAGCTTCACCTTGGTGCGGCTGGTGTCGACCGGCTGGAAGCTGACGATGCCGGCCTGGGTGGGCCCGTCGACGGTCCTCCAGGCGATCCTCTGGTCCGGCACCTGCTCCACGATCTCGGTGTCGAACTCCCGCTCGACGCCGGCGATCTCGGTGACCCAGTGGTTGCGGGTGTCGGTGATCTGGGTGATCGACTCGACCCCCTCCATGAACTGAGGGAACTCCTCGAACTGGGTCCACTGGTTGTACGCCGTGGTGACAGGAACCTCTACCTCAATGACCTCTTCTATGGTGGACATAGCCCTCCTCGTCGTGGTTACGAGCGTCGATTCCTACCCACTTCGGCTTTCTGGAACCCATCCCAATCGATGCGCAACCCGGCGCCCGTGCAAAGGCGGCATGGGAGACCTACGATCTGGCGGCTGCGGGAGCAAGCAACTGGAGGCACAAGTGATCATCGAGGAGATCCTGGGCATGGCCAAGGACCGGTCCCAGGCGCTGGCCAACGTCGTGCGGGCTTCGTGAGCGAGATGGACCCGGTATCTCTCATCACCGCTGCGCTTGCCACCGGTGCCGCCGCGGCGGCGAAGGAGACGGCCGGCAAGGCCGTGCGGGAGGCCTACGAAGGGCTCAAGAGCCTCGTCAGGCGCAAGCTGCGCGATCGCCCCGATGCCGACGAGATGCTCGAGCGGAACGAGCGGGAGCCCGGCGGGGAGAGCGAGGCGGTTCTGAAGGAGGCGCTACAGGGCTCGGTAGCCGGCGAGGACGACGAGGTCGTGGCGGCGGCCCGCCGGACGGTCGAGCTCGCCGACCCCGAGGGAGTGGCCAGTGGCAAGTACCAGCTCCACGTCGGGGGCGACGTGCAGGGGCTGGTCCAGGGCGACCACGCCCAGGTCAACATGACCTTCGGAGACGTGCCCAAGAGCGAGTAGAGGCCCAACGTGACGGCTCCCTACAACGTCACCGCGGAGACCGTCCAAGGCGTGGTCCAGGGCGAGAACAACACCGTCACCCTCACCATCAACAACTACAGCACTGACGGTTCGGTCGTCACCCCGTCGAAGCGCCCGGCGCCAGGACCACGAGCGCTATCGACCCCGGTACGGCTGCTGCCGCGAGCTTTCCCGGACCTGCTCGGAAGAGGAAATGAGGTGGAGGCGGCCGTCGTGGCGCTCCGCTCCCAGCGTCCGCTCGAGGTCTTCGGCGCGGCCGGCATCGGCAAGTCGGCCCTGCTCCGCCACCTGGCCCACCATTCCTGCACCGAGCAGTTCGTCAGTGGGGTGGTGTTCCGTGAGTACCGGAACGAGCCGGTCGCCGATCTGGTGCAGAAGCTGTTCGAGGCCTTCTACGACTCCGACGTCAAGTTCACCGATACCCGGATCCGCTCCTATCTCCAGGACACCCAGGCGCTGGTCATCGTCGACGATGCCGAGCTGGGCCGCGAGCAGCTCGAGACCCTGGGGATCACGATGCCTTCCTCCATCCTGGTACTGGCATCGCAGCAGCCGCTCCTGCTGGGCGAGGGCAAGCACATCGCCCTTCGCGGGCTGGCCGATGCCGACGCTCTTGCTCTCCTGCAGCGTCGTCTCGACCGGGAGCTGGATCCCGGCGAGTACGAGGCGGGGGTGGCTCTGAGCCGGGCCGTGGACGGGAACCCGCTGCGGATCACCCAGGCGGCGGCTCTGCTCCTCCAGGACCGGGATCTTCGGCTCGACGATCTGCTGGCTCGCGTCGGCACCGGCGCCACTGGCGTGGACGCCGTGGTGCTCAGCGCCGCCACGTCAGAAGAGCGGGCTGTGCTCGGGGCGCTCGCACCCTTCCGGGACACGCCTGTCGATGCCCTGCACTTGGAGAGGATGGCAGGCATACCCGCCGCCGCGGCGGTGCTCGCCTCCCTCGAGGACCGCGGGCTCGTGCGGTCGAACAGCCCTCGCTACAGCGTCGTCGGGCCGGTGCGAGACATCGTCATCGGTGACGGTGTTCCCGCCAGCGAGACCACCCGGATGCTCCGGTACTTCTCAGCGATGGTCAAGGAGACCCGCGCGCTGAAGCCGGGGGGACAGGACGTGGACGTCGTCCTGGCCGCGGCGCACATCGCCGCAGCCGATGAGCGCTGGCCCGAGGTGCTCACCCTCGCCCGTTCCCTCGATGGCGCCCTGGCTCTGGAGCGTCGCTGGGGCGCTTGGGAGTCGATGCTCCGGCTGGCTCTGCGGGCATCTGAGGCCACTCATGACCTGTCCGGCCAGGGCTGGGCGCGGCACCAGCTGGGCACCAGGGCGCTGTGCCTCGAGGACTACCACGAGGCCGGCACGGAGCTCCGCCGCGCCCTCCAGCTGCGCGAGGTCGTGGGTGACTCCGCGGGGCTGGCGGCCACCCGTGCCAACCTCGATGTGCTGGAGATGCTCCATCCCCGCGGCGAGATCCGGCGAGAGACTGAGATCCAGGAGACCAACGGGCCGCTGAACCCCTGGCCGCGGCTGTTGTGGGCGGTGGCGGCCGCCGTTCTCGTGGTCGCCGTCGTCGTCGTGGCGGCTCGGGCGCTCTCGGGGGACGGCGGTGGAGAGGCCGTGTCGGTGACCTCGGTGACGCCCTCGGAGCTCGTTCAGGGTGCGCGTGGGGTACCCCTGGCGGTTGCCGGCGACGGGTTCGACGAGGCGGCTCGCGTCACGCTCTCGGGTGCAGGCGCCTCCGTTGTCTCGGTCGGCCACGACTCGGAGCAGCGGCTGACGGTCGTGGTGAGCGTTGATCCCGATGCGGGTCCCGGGCCCCGGGACGTCAGCGTCGCCAATCCCGACGGCGGTGCCGGGAGCTGCCGGGCCTGCTTTGCGGTCACCGCCGCATCGGCGCCGGTGACGGTCCCGACGACGACCCGCCTCGTCGTGAGCTCCCTCGAACCCTCAGTGGTCGCCGCCGGCGCTCGTGCCGCTCGGCTCGTCCTGAATGGCGAGGGCTTCCTCCCGGGCGCCGACGTGAGTTTCTCCGGCGGGGACATCCAGGTGGAAGACGTTCGGCGGGTTTCGGTTCGCCAGCTCGACCTGGTCGTCACCGTCGAGACCACGGCAGAGCCCGGGGATCGCGACGTGCGGGTGACCAACCCCGGCGGGTCGACGGCAACGTGCCGGCGCTGCCTGACGGTGGAGCCAGGTCCCACCGTCACCTCCGTGCGCCCTGCCGAGGTGAGCGAGGGAGAGAGGAACGTGGCTTTGACGGTGGTGGGCTCGGGCTTCGCGGGCACGCCAACGCTGACGGTGGAAGGCAAGGGGGTCACGGTCACGTCGGTCTCGAGCAGCTCCGCCACCCTGCTCCGCGCGGTGATCTCCGTGGACGGCGACGCCGGTCCCGGCACCCGAGACGTCAGCGTGACCAACCCGGACGGGTCCACGGGTAGCTGTGCCGGTTGCCTCACGATCGTCGGGGGACCGAAGGTGACCTCGGTGAAGCCGGCCACCGTCCTGCAGGGCAGCCGCCGGACCCTGGCCGTGCTGGGCACCGGGTTCGTGGCCCCTCCCAGTGTCGACATGGGCGCCGGGATCGAGGTGCTGAGAGTGCTGCGGAGCTCGGCGACGACGCTGGCGGTGGAGGTCGCCGTCCGGAACGAGGCTCGTACCGGCGCCCGATCCGTGACCGTCACCAATCCCGACGGCGGGACCTTCACGTGCCGCGGCTGCCTGACGGTCACGGCGCCCGACGTCGTGGTGGCGACCACCACGACTCTGTTCCCGCCGCCCGGGTGAGGGGCTTGCTCAGGCGTTCAATTCCAGCTCCACCGCCGGGTGCTCCAGGCCGAGGTCCTCGGTGACGAACCGGCTGCTGTGCCCGATGAAGCCGCCCGGCACTCGTCGTTGGGTCGACCGCTTGATGCCCCAGCGACGGAACAGGCGGGCACCAGTCCGGGGCCGGCACGGGGCCTACGGTGGGTGATCGGAATGGAGCCGAAGGGTCGTGGCGAGCCTCAGCCGGCGTACCCAGGGCTGGTCCGACAGCATTGCCACCTGGTCCGCGGACAGCCTGGCGCTGCATCCCTCCTGCGGAAGCTCGCCCCTGACGCCGAGGGCTCCAAGTGTGTCACGGGCGAGCTCGGGGACGTCGTCCGCCAATTCGATGAGCACGGTGAGCGGGATGGCACCGCCCTTCCTGCGGTCCCCGAGAGCCGCCGCCAGGGCGGCGTCGAGCTTGCCCCACTCCACCGGTGTCAGAGCTTGCCGGCGTCGACGAGCCCGTAGCCCCACTTGGGGTCGAAGCTGCCGGCGGCCTGCCCCGGCACGGCACAGGCGGCACGGAGCATCGACTTCACGCCGTCGGGGTCGAGGCTCGGGTCGCGCTCCAGGAGGAGGGCGACCAGCCCGGCGACGAAGGGCGAGGCCATGCTGGTGCCGGCCTTGATCGTGTTGCGGTCGTCGATGAGCCAGTCGAGCGGGACTCCAGAGTGCACCGACATGGATGAGACGATCATGGCTCCGGGCGCGGTGACGTCGGGTTTCTCGGCCCCGTCCCGCCTCGGCCCCTCGCTGCTGAAATCGGATATGTCGTCCAGCTCCAGTCCGGCTTCGTGCGGGTGGCCCATCACGTCGACCCACTGGACCCTCGTCGTATAGGAGGCCACCGTCACCGCCTTGGACGCCACCCCCGGAGAGCCGACCTTCAGCGAGTCCTTGACCGCCCGACCGGTGAACTGGGCCACCGTGGGGTCGACGGACCACACGTCCACCCGTCCGGCAGTGGTGACGTGGTCGCCCCGGAGGCGCAGCCCCCACGAGCCCGGCTTGGACTCGGCCGCGCCGACGGACTGCGTGGGGGCGGGGAGGATCTCGACCAGGAAGTTGTGGTCGCCGTTGGCGGGGTCGGGACCTGGCGTGGTGACCCGGATGGAGCCCTCAGGGAGCGAGTACGTCCGGACGGGGGACTCGTCGGCGAATGTGGGCTGGAACGGGGTCTGGGCGCCGCTGGGGCTCACCACGGCCACGGCCATCTCGTCGCCGCCGCCGTACCAGCCGTTGAGGATGGCCACCGGGGCCGGCGCTCCGGTTGACCAGGTGGACATGGAGCACGAGAGCCGGCGGGAGCGGTCCTGGCCCACCTCGACCTGGGCATGGATGTTGTCGACACCCTCGTTGCCGGCCGAGCAGCAGACGATTCGGCCGGGGCCGACCTCGGCATCGATTACGCCCGACATGGGATCGGTGCCGTCGTGGGCATCCGACTGACCACCGAGACTGAGGTTGACCACGGCCGGGCGGCCCAGCTCGGAGGCGACGCGGAACACGTAGCGGACGCCGTCGGCGACATGGGCGTCGAGAAGGTCGGTCTTGACCACCACCAGCTCTGCCCCCGGCGCCACCCCGCCGTAGGTCTCGTCGGCGCCGGCGGCGATCCCTGCCACGTGGGTCCCGTGGCCCACCTTGTCCTGGGACACCTGGAGCAGGTCTCCGGTGAGCTCCGCCCCATAGGCGCCCTCGGCGACACCGGGGCCGGGGAGCGTCTGGTCCCAGACACGCAGGATGCGCCCGACGAAGGCCTCGTGGGTCGACTCGATGCCGCTGTCGACGATCCCTACCACTACGCCTTGGCCGCTGAGGCCGGTGCCGTTCCGGAACGCCGGAAGGTTGGTCTTCGCTGACGCCTCATCCATGTGCAGCCGCAGTGGGCGGGCGGGCACGATGCGCCGAACGGACTCCTGTTCGGACAGTCGTTCGAGGCTGTCGAGCGACACGATGCCGGTGCGGATACGACCTTCCCCGGCGTTGAGCGTGACCTCACGATCTTCGAGACCGGCGAGGCCGTCTCCATCGTCGTCACAGTCCACGAAGACGACGACCCGCGGAGGCCTCGCCGTGCGCTCGACGGACACCACTCCGACGACGCCCACATGGGAGGCAAGTGCCGCCCGGCCCTCGCGCTTGAAGCTGTCGAAGGCAGCCGCCAGAGCAGGGTCGACCTTGTCGTAGTTCATCGAGTCATCCTCCCTGGAGGGCTGTGGGCCCGGAACCGGTCGTGCCCGAAACGCTAGCCACCCCCGGGCACCGGCACCGGCGAATTGGGCCTGGCTCGCCGTGGACCAGTGCATGGGAGGATGGGGAGCGGATGAGACTGGCCACGTTCAACATCCGCCACGGCGAGTCGAGGGAGGGACGGGTGGACCGCCGCCTGCTGGCCCGGACCTGTGACGGCCTCGATGTCGACGTGCTGGCCCTTCAGGAGGTGGACAAGTGGATGCGCCGGTCCGGGTGGCGCAACCTCGCAGCTTCAGTGGCTTGCCACGCCGGCATGGCCCATGCCTTCGGAGCCTCGCTGCGGAAAGGCTGTTTCGGAAGCTACGGCAATGCGATCCTCGTTCGGGGCCGGCTCTCGGCGACCGAGGTGCTGTCGCTGCCGACCATCGGCGAGCCGCGGTCTGCGCTACTGGCGACAGCGGAGTTGCACGATGGCAGCATCTCGGTGGCGGTGACCCACCTGTCGCTCGACGAGCAAGAGCGGCGCCGGCAGCTGGAGATCGTGCTCGGAGCGCTGGCCAGGCGTCCCGCGCCGCAAGTCCTGTGCGGGGATCTCAACGCCTCGCCTGACGAGGTTGGTGGAGCCGTGGGGCGAGCGGGGTTTCAGCTCGTCGTGGCCGGTCCCACCTTCCCGGCGTACGCACCCAAGAAGCAGATCGACCATGTCGCCTTCTCAGGGCTGGGGGTTGCACGGGCCTGGGTGGAGGAGACACCGGTGAGCGATCACCGCCCCCTGCTGGTCGAGATGTCACGCGAGCCGTGACGACGGACGGAGCTCATTCCTTGGGTACCGTGGCTCGGGTGGAAGAACGCAGTGTGGCCATCGAGGTCGCCCTCGAGGAGGGTGACGAGGAGATTCCCGACCTGGAATCCAAGCTCGCCGTGCTACAGGCGGCCATCGTCGACCGCGGTGGGGTCCCGCTGGTGTCGAAGGATCGTCGGCGCTACGGGGCCCGGTTCCTGGTGACGGCCCCCGGCGTCGAGTCGGCCATCGAGGAGGGCGTGGAGACGCTGAAGGACGCGGCGGCGACCGTCGGCCTTCCGGACGCTCCGGTGGTCGACGCGGAAGCCTCCACCATGGACGAGCTGGCCGAGGACGGGCCCGACGACGAGGTGCCGCCGCTCATAGGCATCACCGAGCTGGCCGAGCTCCTCGGCGTCAGCAACCAGCTGGTGACGGTGCTGGTGAGGGCCAAAGGCTTTCCTTCGCCGGTGGCCGAGCTGAACGCGGGCCCGGTCTGGGTGCTGGAGAGCATCAACCGGTTCATCCGGAAGGCGAAGGCCGACCCTGAGGCGATGGAGTCCTCAACCCGCCCCGGTTGAGGGGTCACGGTCCTCCCGGGGGACCCCCCTGCCCCGGGGCACCCGGCGGAACAGGTCCGACGAGGCGTCGGCCGTGACGTTCCGGGCGACGGGCTGGAAGCTCTTGCGCACCTCGAACAACGACGCCGACTGGTGGGCGAAGGGCGAGAAGAGATCGTCGGCGACGAACCGGCCCCGGAGGGCGTCCATGGTGACCGGGCCCGGCTTGTGCTTGCGGTTGAAGTAGGCCTCCTTGTAGATGAACTCCTCGGAGACGCCCATGTCCGACAGGGCCATGTCCATCTCCTCCACCATGGCCCCGTTGCCGCAGAGGTAGAAGGCCCTGCCCCCGAGGGTCGCCAGCAGCGGCGGAACGGACTCGGTGATGCGGCCCTGTAGCCCTGACCACGCCGCCGGCGGCTGCGAGAGGGATATCTGGTAGCTGAAGTTCCGGTGGAGCCGGACGAGCCGGTCGAGCTCGTCGGTCAGGCAGATGTCGTCGGGCCGGCGCAGGCCCCAGTACAGGCTGATGGGCGGCTCGTGACCCTCGTCGAGGAGATGGGTGGCCAGCGCCAGGAAGGGCGCCACGCCGACACCGGTGGCCATCAGGACGATGTCGCGGGTCGGGTCCTTCGGGAGCATGGAGCGGCCTGTCGGCGGCCGGAAAGCCACTTCGTCGCCGATCCCGAGCGAGCCCAGGTACCGCGACATCTGGCCACCTTCGACCATGCGCACGAGCAGCTCGAAGCTCCGCTCCTCGCCGGCCGGGGGGGGCAGGAGGCAGTACGGGCTCCGCCGGTAGCCGAGGCCGGGCGCTTCGAGCTCGATCCCCACGAACTGCCCGGGGAGGAACGAGAAGGGCCCCTCGTCGACCACCCTGAAGCGGATCCGCATCGTGCCCGTCCCCGCGACCTGATCGCTGCTCGTGACCCTGGCCCGCCGGCCGTAGCGGCTCACCTTGCTCCAGCGTCTGTCCGGGCCTTCGGCGAAGTCTGTGATGGCCATGGGGACCTCGGTGCTGGGGGAACTAGGGCCAAGAGTACCTTTGCCTCGTGCCACGCAGGTTCGGGTACTCCCGCTGGGACGGTACGCAGGTCGGGCTCGAGGTCGACGCCGAGGGGGTGCTGGCCGAGGTGACCGACGACGTCCTCTACCACGGGGACCTCGACGCCGCCCTCCGCCGCCTGCTCCAGTCGGGCTTCCGGGACAACAACGGCGAGCAGGTGGCCGGGCTGCGGGAGCTTCTCGAGAGGCTGCGCCGGCAGCGGGCCGAGGAGCTCCAGCGCCATCTCGACCACATGGCCGGGGTCATGGAAGCGCTCAGCCCCGAGCAGGTGCAGCAGATGAAGGAGATGTTCACCGAGCTGAACCAGCTGCTCGAGATGCGCCAGGCCGGGCAGGACACCACCGAGGCCTTTGCCGCCTTCATGCGGCGTCACGGCCAGTTCTTCCCGGGGAACCCGGCCACCCTCGACGAGCTGCTCGAGCAGATGGCGGCCCAGATGGAGTCCATGCAGTCCGTGCTCGACAGCATGACGCCCGAGCAGCGGGCCCGTCTCCAGGAGCTGTCCGACCGGCTGCTCTCGGATCTCGACCTGCGATGGCAGGTGGACCAGCTTGCCCACAACCTGCGCGAAGCACTACCGCGGAGCGACTTCGAAGGCAGCTCTGAACTTCAGGGTCTCGAGGCGCTCGGCCTCTTCAGGGCACCGGGGGCCATGGGCCGCCTGTCCGAGCTGGACCAGCTGGAGCAGCTGCTGCGGTCGGCCACCAGCCCCGGTGCCCTCGCCGAGGTCGACCTGGACAGGGTGGCGGAGCTTCTCGGCGACGGCGCCGCCGCCTCGCTGGACCGCCTGACCCGCCTGACCCGCCTGCTGCAGGAGGCCGGCCTGATCGACCACCGGGAGGGGCGCCTGGAGCTGACGCCCAAGGGGCTGCGCCGGATCGGGCGCAACGCCCTGGCCGACCTGTTCTCCCGCCTGAACAGGGATCAGGCCGGTACCCATCAGGTGGAGGCCTCCGGTACGGGCCACGAGCGGGCCTACGAGACCAAGCCCTACGAGTTCGGCGATCCATTCGCCCTGAGCATCGAACGCACAGTCCGCAACGCCGTGCAGCGCAGTGGAAGGGGGACGCCGGTACGGCTCACGCCCGAGGACTTCGAGGTGGAGCGCACCGAAGCGCTCACCCGCACCGCCACCGTGCTCCTGCTCGACCTGTCGTTGTCGATGCCGATGCGCGACAACTTCCTGGCCGCCAAGCGGGTGGCCATGGCCCTGCACTCGCTCATCTCGATCCAGTTCCCCCGTGACTTCCTGGCCATCGTCGGCTTCAGCGAGGTGGCCCGGACCATCGACCCCCGGCAGCTACCCGAGGTCTCGTGGGACTTCACCGCCGGCACCAACATGCACCACGCCTTCATGCTCAGCCGGCGTCTCCTCGCTCACGAGACGGGCACCAAGCAGATCCTCATGATCACCGACGGGGAGCCGACCGCCCACATCGACGCCAGGGGCGAGCCCTTCTTCAGCTACCCGCCTGTCCGGGAGACGGTCGACGCCACCTTGGCCGAGGCGATGCGCTGCACCCGCGCCGGGATCCGGATCAACACCTTCATGCTGGACGCCACCGACTACCTGAAGGCGTTCGTGGAACGGCTGACCGATCTCAACAAGGGACGGGCCTTCTTCACGACCCCCGAGACCCTCGGCGACTACGTGCTGGTGGACTTTCTGGAGCACAAGCGAGCCCGGCGGCGGGCCGACCCGGGCGGGAACTGAATCTCCCCTTGCGTTTCTCCGGAGAACGGAGCATGATGACACCGTTGTAATTACAACGGGGGGACCACCCACCGAACAGGGAGCGAGGTCCTGATGGAACGTATGTTGCGGACACTGATAGATCCGGCGGAGTTGGCATGGCAGGACAGGGCCAACTGCATGGGTGTCGATCCCGATCTGTTCTTCCCAGAACGGGGGGCGTCGACCAGGGAAGCGAAAGAGGTCTGCCGCGGCTGCGTGGTCCAGCTCGACTGCCTCGAGTACGCCCTCAACAACGGCGAGAAGTTCGGCATCTGGGGCGGTATGAGCGAAAGGGAGCGCCGGCGGATCCGCCGGGCCCGTGCCCTCGCCCGCCGCAGCGGCACCGCGTCCTGAGCGACGCCTCCCGCCCGTTCCACCATGGCCGGCTCTGCCGGCGCAGCCGGCGTCAGCACCGTCCACGACCGGTACTGGTGCCAAACCTTCCCCCATCGAGGCCCGCCTTCCCCAGGCGGGCCTCGATCGTCCTCGACGGGCTCAGGTCCAGATCCGCCCATCGCCCGGCCGGCACCGCCGACACCACCGCCTCGGGCACCAGGCCCACCAGCTCGGCCCTGGCCACGGGGGCCAGCGCCGCCACTGCGTCGTAGGCCGCTTCGGGCCCCATGGCCAGGGGGTCGACCAGGTTGCACGACACCTGGGCCCCACCCTCCACCTGCAGGCCGAGAGCCCGCAGAGCCGGAGCCCTGACGGCCCGGGCCACCTCCCGGGCCCGCTCCACGCCGATGCCGGGGGCGAGCCAGAGGTTGTAGGCGACCAGCAACAGCCGTGCCCCGGCGGCACAGGCACCTGCGGTCGGGTGGGGGTGCGGGGGGCCGGTGTCCGGCATCAGGCCGCTGAAGGCCGAGCGGCGGATGTCGGGGAGGCTGCGTTCGGGGCCGTAGAGGAAGCATGGCAGCGACAGCTCCGCCGCCGCCCACTCGGCGAAGCGGTCGCGGGCGGCGACGGCATCGGGTAGCGACGCCCCGGCAAGGGGCACGAACGGCACCACGTCGACGGCCCCCAGGCGGGGGTGAACGCCTTGGTGGGCGCCTAGGTCGATGGCCGACACGGCCTGGGCGGCCACTCGACGGACCGCTTCCTCGAGATCGGGCCCGGCCATGGTGAGGACGCTGCGGTGGTGCGAGCGGTCACTGTGGAGGTCCAGGAGCTGGCGCCCCGCAGCCCGCCGCAGAGCCTCGATCACGCCGTCGTCGCGGCCCTCGCTGACGTTGACCACGCACTCGAGCATCCCCGTAGGGTGGCACGGGTGGACGTGGGCGTGGCTCTGCCGCAGTACGACTACTCGGCGCCCGGTGAGAGCCCCCTCGGATGGGACACGGTCGTGGCCTGGGCTGGGGCGGCCGAGAATGCCGGCCTGGCGTCGATCTGGTTGTCGGACCACCTGTTCCTGTCCATCGAGAAGTACGGCGCCCCTCCGGGTGATCACGGGGGTTTCGAGCCGCTCGCCGCCCTCGCCGCCCTCGCCCGCTCCACCAGGAACGTCCGCCTGGGGACCTTGGTGCTGTGCGCCCAGCTCCGGCCGCCGGCCGTGCTGGCCAAGGCGCTGTCGACCCTGGACATCCTCTCCGGCGGGCGCCTCACCGTCGGCATCGGCGCCGGCTGGTTCGAGCCCGAGTACGCCGTCGCCGGCATCGCCTTCGAACGGCCGGGCGTGCGGGTGGACCAGCTGGCCGAGGCCGTCCGCATCCTCGGGGAGGTGTTCGAGACCAGGAGGTTCCGCCCCGACCCGGTGCAGCGCCCGCGCCCGCCCATCTGGGTGGGGGGCCAGGGGGACCGGGTGCTTGGTGTGGCCGCGGCTCACGCCGACGGCTGGAACGCCGGCGGGTGGGTGGGGACGCCCGAGGCTTACCGCCGGCGCCTCCAGGTCCTCGAGGGCCACTGCGAGCGGCTCGGCCGGGATCCCGCCTCGATCACCCGCTCGATCAACCGCTACATGCTGATCGGGGAGGACGAAGCCGACCTCGACCGCCGTTGGGAGCGGCTGCGGCGGCTCACGCCGCCAGGTGTGCTCGACGCCACCACCCTGGCTGAGTACCGCCAGGGCCGCCTCGTCGGCACGGTAGAGGAGGTGCGGGAGCAGGTGGCGGGGTGGGAGGCCATGGGAGTGGCGACCCTCATCGTGAACCTGGGGGCAGTACCGTTCTCGGTGACGACAACCGACGACCTCGAGCTCGTGGCGTCGGCAACGAAGCAAAGAGGAGCACCATGAACCTGGGAGCGCCAGAGCTCATCATCATCCTGGCCGTCGTACTGCTCTTGTTCGGCTCGACCCGGCTGCCCAAGCTGGCCCGGTCGCTCGGCCAGGCCTCCAAGGAGTTCAGGCACGGAGTCAACGAGGGTGGGCGTGACGAGGACGAGAGCGGCCTCGACGACGACGCCAGATCTCAGAGGACGCCCAAGACCGGGTCTTGAGGACCGCCTACGAGGAAGTCGCGCCGCCGCCGTCGGCCGTAGCCGTGGCGAGGATCCCGAGCCGGCGCCGGCGGGCTATCCGGCGCCGTTCCCTCTCCGACGCCCCGCCCCAGACCCCATGGTCGATGCGGTTGCGCAGGGCGTACTCCAGGCAGGGCTCTTGGACGGGGCACGTCGCGCAGATGCGCCGGGCCACCTCCACTCCGACCCCGTCGCTGGGGAAGAACATGGCGGGCGGCTCGTTGCGACAGTTGCCCTCAGCCATCCAGTTCGCGTCCATGACCACCTCCGTGCTGAGTGCAACGTCTCAGGTTGCGCATTGGTTCCCGGAGTGTGTCCGGAGGGAACGACCGATCCGGATGGGAACATGACGCGAGTTGCCGATGTCGAACTCATCGGCAGCTGACCAGGGAAGATGGAGGAGATAATGGGAGACACCGATCCTCAGGGACGTTGGTCGTGGGGCCGGCCCGACGACACCGAGGCCGACGATCCTGCGGCCCGGGCCCTGACGCCCGAGGGTCTGGGTGGGGGACCGGGGACGGTGGCGCAGCCTCGATCCCCGGAGCCCGAGGAGGAAAGCCCGTACCTGCCCCCGCTGGCACCCGAGGGCCCGGCACCTGGCTGGGCCCCGACCAGGGCCCCGGCCAAGCCGGCCGGCGGGGGGTCCCGGTGGCTCGCCGTGGCCCTCGTGGCCGCCCTGGTCGGTGCGGCGGTGGGTGGAGGCGTGGCCACGCTGGTCGCCGAGGACGACGAGGCTGGCGCATCCCGTCCCATTTCGCCCTTCAGCAACAACACCAGCAACGTGGCCAAGCCTCAGGACATCCAGGCCATCCTGGCCAAGGTGCAGCCGGGCGTGGTCGCCATCCGCACCGAGGCGTTCGGGGGCGGAGGTGGCTTCGATCTCCTGCCCAGCCCGCAGCGGGGCGCCGGCACGGGGATGCTGCTGAACGCCGAAGGCGACATCCTGACCAACGCCCACGTCGTCGGTGGGGCCACCAACCTCAAGGTGACGTTGTTCGGCGAGACGGACCCTCGGGATGCCGACATTCGTGGCCTCGCTCCCGATGCCGATGTCGCCGTCATCCGGCTGCGCGACACCGAGGGGCTGGAGGGCCGGCCGGTGCGGCTGGGCTCGTCACAGACGCTCAAGGTCGGGGACGACGTGGTCGCCATCGGCAACGCCCTGGCCCTCCCCGGCGGCCCGACGGTCACCACCGGGATCGTGTCGGCCATCGAGCGGTCGATCGACGCCGGGAACGAGCGGCTGTCCAACCTCATCCAGACCGACGCGGCGATCAATCCGGGCAATTCCGGCGGCCCGCTGGTCAACGCCGAGGGCGAGGTCATCGGGGTGAACACGGCGGTGGTGCGCCAGGAGCTGGCCCAGAACATCGGCTTCGCCATTGCCATCGACACCATCAAGCCGATGCTGGAACCGCTCACCAAGGGCGAGGCCCTCGCTCCCCAGGCGTTCCTGGGCGTGAGCACCGTCACCTTGACGCCGGAGATCCGGGAGCAGTTCGACTTCACGCCGGAGAAGGGCGCAGTGGTGGCCGAGGTCGTGCCCGGTTCGCCCGCGGATGCCGCCGGGTTGCAGAGCAACGACGTGATCATCCGCATCGCCGACACGGACATCGTCACCAACGTCGACGTCCAGAAAGAGGTCCGTACGAACAAGCCGGGCGACAAGGTGCCGATCGTGTGGATGCGGGGTTCGGAGGAGCGGCGGGCCGAGGTCACCCTGGGGGCCCGGCCGGTGGCCCAGCGGTAGGGTGCCGGCCATGTCCACCATGTCCGCCGCGGGCGACACCCTTCCTCCCCAACCCCCCCGTGGCCACGTCCGCATCGTCTACCTCGGCCCCGTTGCCCCCCACTGGGACGTGCAGTCCGACTTCGGCGACCGCGCCCTGATCGAGGAGTTCCGCCAGCGGGCGCTGGCCCGCCTCATCCTCCTGCCCCCCCACGACCCGCAGTTCCGGCGGAACCGGGAACGGGTGGCGCGGGATGCCGAGCGGGAGAACATCATTCTCGATTGGGACCTCGGCATGCCCGAGGAGGACGAGCCGCCGGCGCCCTCCGCTCGCTGACCGTCCCCCGATCCGGCCGTCTGGGGCCGTAGGATTTTCAGATGGTGGAGCTGTCGACGTCGACATTGATCGCCGTCGCGGGTGGCGCCGGCGCTCTGGTGCTCCTGCTCCTGGTCCTTCTGGTCAGCGCCCGCCGGGCTGCACGTCCCGACGACAACCGGGTGGCCTCGGTCGCCGCCCGCCTCCAGGGCCCGGAGTCCGGCGGCGAGGAGCACGGCGACGAGCACGACGCGGTGAGCCGGCTGGAGCGTGTGGCCCAGGGCGCCGTGTTGCGGGCCAGTGACGCCGAGGACGCCGTGTTCCGGCTCAAGGGCGGGATCGACGGTCTCGCCGACGGGGTGATCGTGTGCGACGAGCTGAGCGAGATCGTGTACCGCAACACCGCGGCCGACAGCTTCGTCGAGGACGATGAGATAGTGCGTGAGGCGGTCGAGGAGATGCTCACCGCCGGCGTGCAGGGGGAACGGCGTTCCCGGGTGCTGGAGCTCCTGGGACCACCCCGGCGGAGCCTGGCCGTGGCCGGCAGCCCCCTCGACGACGGGCGCCGGCTGGTCGGTGCCGCGGTGACGGTGTCGGACGTGTCGGAGCGCCGGCGCCTCGAGGCCGTCCGCCGGGACTTCGTCACGAACCTCACGGCCGAGCTGAAGACCCCGGTGGCGGCCCTGGGGCTGCTCGCCGGCACCATCGTGCGGGAGGACGATCCTGCCATCACCCGGCGCCTGGCCGAGCGCCTGGGCCAGGACTCGCTCCGGGTGGGCCGGATGATCGACGATCTGGTCGAGTTGAGCAGGCTCGACGCCCAGCTCCTACCGGTGCGCGAGCCCGTGCCCGTGCACCTCGTGGTGGCCCAGGCCGTCGAGGAGATTCGCTCGCTGGCCATCCACCGCAGCATCTCCATCGACACCTCCGAGGCGCCGCCCACCCTCACCGTGGTGGGTGACCGCCGCCAGCTGGTGTCGGGGCTGCGCCACCTGGTCGAGAACGCCGTGCGCTTCTCGGGCCCGGGGAGCCGGGTGGAGGTCAAGGCCAGCGTGAACGGCGAGACGGTGGAGCTGTCGGTGCACGACACGGGTTCGGGCATCCCCGCTCGGGAGCTCGACCGGATCTTCGAGTGCTTCTACCGGGTGGACGCCGCCCGCGGCCCCGACAGCGCCGGCATAGGCATCGGCCTGGCCATCGCCTCCCAGGTGGCCGGCGGCCATGGCGGCGAGATCAACGTGGAGTCCATGGAAGGCGAGGGTTCGACCTTCACCCTGCGCCTGCCCGCCGGCCCAGGCGCCCGGTCGGCCCCGGTCCGCCAAGCCGGCTGAGCTCAGCGGCGGCGGCCCTTGCCCTTGCGGGCGGGGAGGATGTCGTCGTCGGTCCTGGTCCAGGGGCGGGCGTGCTCCCGGTCCGGGGGCGGGGGCGGGGTCGGCTCGGGTTCGAAGGCCGGCAGGTCTGGCTCCGACGTGGCTTCGGGCTCCGGTTCGTACTCGTCTTGGAAGGCGGGCTCGGGTGTGGCGGCGGGCGGCGGTGGCGGGGGGGGCGGCGGAGGAGGAGGTGGCTCGGCGACGCTGAGCCACGAGGGGCTGGCCGGTTCTTCGTACTCCGAGCTAGCCGGCGGCGGGGGGGGCGGGGGGACGGCTTCGAAGGTCTGCGGCTCCGCATCCGCCTCGGCATGCGCATCCGGCGCGGACAACTGCTCGGCCTCGGCCAGGGCGGCGGCGATGGCCGCGTCCATGTCCTCGTCGGACATCTCCTCGACCGGGATCTCCAGGGGCGGGTTGTCCCCGGCCATCTCCTTCTCGGCGTTCGAGGCAGTGGCCGGAGGACCTGGCACCCAGGTGGAGAACACCTCGTCCAAGTGGGCTTCGTCCGCCCATTCGGGCCCCTCGTCGGGACTGGTCATCGCCTCGATGCTACCTGGCGGTGAGGTTCTGTGAGCCCAGCCGCCGGCCCCTACCATTCCACCCGTGCCGAGGGACACCGGATGGCGTCCTCTGCGGCCGCCGGCAGAGGGCCACGATCCCCGACTGCGGGCGACACCGTTCTCCCGGTTGTCGGGCACTCATGCCCTGTCCGTGGCCGGCGACGCCCTGGTCACCCTTGCCCTCGCCGGCTCGCTGTTCTTCAGCATCTCGCCCAATGAGGCCCGGGGGCGGGTGGCCCTCTCGCTGGTGCTGACCATCGCGCCCTTTGGTGTGGTGGCACCGCTGCTCGGCCCGGCCATCGACCGCACCGCCGGCGGCCGGCGGGCCATGGTGTTCGTCGCCGCGCTCGGGCGGGGGATCGCCGCGCTGATGGCGGCGAGGGTGCTGACCAGCCTCGTGTTGTTCCCGGTGGCCTTCGTCCTCCTCGTGCTCTCGAAGACCCACGCCGTGGCCAAGAGCTCACTGGTTCCCACCGTGGTGGAGCGCAAGGAGGACCTGGTCCAGGCCAACTCGCGACTGTCGCTGCTGGGAGCGCTCGTGAGCATCGCCGCCGCCCTGCCGGGGGTCGCCGTCCTGCAACTGTTCGGTGCCGAATGGGTGATGCGCCTGGCCGCCGTGGTCTTCGCCGCGTCGGCTCTGGCCTCGCTGCGGATCGTGCAGGTCCACCCCGACACCGACCCTGCCCGTACGCGTCGTGGTGTGACGCCGGCCTGGCGGGACTCCGCCGCCGACATGATCCACCCTGGGATCCGGGCCGCGGCCACAGCCACCGGGGTGCTTCGCGCCGCCGTGGGCTTCCTCACCTTCCTGGTCGCGTTCGCCCTCCGGCGCGAGGGGGCGCCGGCCTGGGTGTTCGGTGCCGTGCTGGCGGCCAGCATGGCCGGATCGGTTCTCGGTGCCGTCGCCGCGCCGGCGCTGCGCCGCAAGATGATCGAGGAACACCTGCTGTCCGCCTCCCTCGGCCTGGTCGTGATCAGCGCCCTGGTTGCGGCCCAGCTCGGGGGTCGCCCTGCCGCCGTCGTGGCCGCCGGCAGCCTCGGCTTCGCGGCCAGCGCCGGCAAGCTGGCTTTCGACGCTGTGGTGCAACGGGACGCGCCGGAGACGGCTCAGGGCCGGTGGTTCGCCCGTTGCGAGGCCATCTTCCAGCTGAGCTGGGTGGTCGGCGCCCTGGTTCCCGTGGCTCTCGCCGTGCCCAGCAGGGCCGGCTACTTCCTCCTGGCCGCCGGCACGGCAGTGACCGTCGGGACCTACCTGGTCGGGTTGCGAGGACGGGGGGCTCCGGCGCCGGCGCCCCCTCCATCGCCATGACGGTGCGGGCGGTGGTGCTGGCCGACACCCACCTGCGGCCCGGTGCGGGAGGCGGCGGGCTGCTCGGCCGCCTGCCCGAACCTGCCCGCCAGGCGTTGACCCGAGCCGACGTCGTGCTCCACGCCGGCGACATCGTCACCGCCCACCTCCTACACGAGCTTTCCGCCATCGCGCCCGTCCTAGCCGTGCGGGGCAACAACGACGGCGACCCGTCGCTGTCCCACGTCCCCGAGGTGCGGCTGGAGGTACTCGCCGGCGTGCGGGTAGGGATGATCCACGGCAGCGGTGCCCGCGCCGGCCGCGAAGCCCGTCTCCGCCGCCTGTTCCCGGATGCCGGCGTCGTCGTCTTCGGCCACAGCCACATCCCCTGGAACGCCGAGGGGCTCGACGGCCAGCTCCTGTTCAACCCCGGCTCGCCGACGCAGCGCCGGGCGCAGCCACACCAGACGATCGGTGTCCTCGACCTGGACGAGGGCCGCGTGCTCAGCCACGAGATCGTGATCGTCGGGCCCTAGTGCAAAAAAAGGCTCAGTAGGGGATGTCTATGCGCTCGAGCCACAGGCCGGGCGCGTCCACCTCAGCGGGCGTCGGCAGCTCCCGCTCTGAGCGCCACAGCCGGGAAAGACCTTCTTCGCCCGCCCGCTCGAGGATGCCGGCCACGAAGGCCGAGCCCCGGTCGTACTGAGCCTGGCCGAGCTCGAGGCCGAACATCCTCTCCACGAACTGATCGGCATCGGTGCGCTCGACCCGCCGCCGGCGCAGGGCCTCCGACAGTGGCCCGAAGGACCCCAGCAGGTTGCGGCCGACGGTGTCCATGACGTGGTCGACGTAACCCGCGATGGCCCCCACCAGGGCCTCGACCCGCGTGAGCACCTGGCGTTGCTCGGGCGTCTCCATGGCTCCCAGCAGCTCGGCGGGATCACCGAGGACGGCCTGGAACGATGCCGGGTTCCCGGGATCGATCTCGCCCATGCGTTCCTCGAACACGGCGGGATCGGGCCTGAAGCCACGGACGTAGGTGCCGAGGAGCTCGTCGAGGCGGTCACGGACGTGGCGCCGGCTGATCACGCTGTGGTGGCTCAGCTCGCTCAGGCACACCCAGAGGCGGACGTCGTCCAGCGGGAGGCTCCAGTCCTTGGCGAAGGAGTTGACGTTCACGGGCACGACCAGGAGCTCGTGCGACGGAGGCCTCGGGATCGGCAGGTCGTACTGGCCGAAGGCCCGTTGGGCCATATGACCCACCATCGTGCCCGCCTGCATCCCGATCAGGAGCGGGCCGACCACCTGGGTGACGCCCCCCAACAGCTCGATGGTGGGATCGGGGGCATCGTCGATCTGAGCATCCGGGCCGCGGGTGGCCATGGCCGCGGCCAGGCCTTCGAAGAACGTGCGGTAGGCGTCGAGGGTGAGGTTGGCCCACTCCCCCCGCCCGACCGGGCGGATGGTGACGACCCCGCCGTCCGCCGCCGGCGGCAGGCCGGTGGTCCCGGCCACCTGCAGCTCGGCCACGCGCGCCAGCTCCTCGTAGCGGATGCGCTCCAGCGGCTCGACGTTCGCCTCAGAGGCCCCCTCGGTGGCCAGCCACCGGGCCAGCTGGCGGGCGACCTCCAGGTTGAGCGGCCCCTGGTTGGCGAAGAGCTTGGCCAGCTCCCCGAACAGGCCCTCGAACGGGTTACCGCTGCCGAAGGGGCCGGGCACGCTCACCGGCCCATCGTAGGCGGCGACCTCAGGGACGGCTCGGGCGTTCAGCCAGCTTCACCTTCAGGGAGCGGGCTTGCTTGCCGCGGTGTACGGCCAGGGTGACCTCGTCGCCGGGGCGGTGGTTGCGCAGCTGGACCTTGAGGGCGCCCATGGACCGGACGGGGGCGCCGTCGACCGAGACGATGACGTCGCGCCTGGTTATCCCGGCCTGGCCGGCAGGGCTGTCGGGGCTGACGTTGCGGATCATGGCGCCACCGGGCACGCCCATCTCACGGGCCATGGTGGAGTCCACATCCTCACCCTCCACGCCGAGCCACACGTGGACGGCGCGACCGCCGGCGATGATCTGGTCGGCCACGTCGCGGGCGATGTCGATGGGGGTGGCGAAGCCCATTCCCTCGGCCCCCAGCTCACTGACGGCGATCGCCGTGGTGACGCCGACCACGGCGCCGGACCCGTCCACCAGGGCGCCTCCGGACGACCCGGGGGCGATGGGGGCATCGGTCTGGATCATGTCGAGCAGCGGGGGGCCGTCGTCGTCGTCGCCGGCGTCGATCTCCCGGCCGAGGGCACTCACCACGCCGACCGAGACCGAGGGACCTCCGGCCAGGCCGAGTGGCGACCCGATGGCCACGGCCAGCTGCCCCACCCGGAGCGAAGCGGCCGAACCCAGCGGCGCAGTGCCCAGACCGGTCCTGTCGATCTTCACCACGGCGATGTCGGTGTCGGCGTCGGACCCGACGAGCCGGGCGACCACCTCTTCGCCGTCGGCCATCACCACCGTGATCCTGCGGGCGCCGTCGACCACATGGTGATTCGTGAGGACGTGGCCGTCGCTGCGGAAGACGACGCCGGACCCGCTGCCGGGACCGTCACCGCCGTTGACGCGCAGCTGAACGAGCGCCGGTCTCATCTGCTCGGCGATGTCGACGATGGCGTTGGCGGGAGAGCCGGGCGCGGTGATGGCGGTGGCCGCGGCCGGGGCGACGACGCGCTCCACCGCCGGCGCCGCCGGTGCCGATGGGTGGTCGCGGAACCCACCACCGATCACGACCAGCCCCACGGTGAGGAGGGCGCTGATCGAGCCGGCCAGGAGGCCAACCTGCCACAGGGCGGTCGCCATGGATCTCTCGGTGGAGCTTCGCCAGTGGGCGGGGGCGGCGGCCACTTCGGACGGATGGCGCCAGATGCGGTCGTCGGGCGGGAGGAGCGGGGGCGGGGGACGGTCGTCACCCAACCCGTCGTCGAGCTCCATGGGAACGAGGATAAGCGCCGGCACCTGCGGATTCAGGTCGGCGCCCGTAGCATTGGGGAGTGCGATCACCCGGGCTGCACGAGCCTCGAACCGCCGTCGACTGGACCGGGCTCACGGCCGCACCCATACCCGTCGCCGACGCGTTGGCGTGGGCGGTCGATCCTGGGTGCGGCGCGGTGGTGAGCTTCGCCGGAACGGTGCGTGACCACGCCGAGGGCCGCCCTGGCGTGAGCCTGCTCGAGTACGAGGCGTACGAGGACGAGGTGGAGCCCAGGCTCGATGCGCTGGCCGCCGAGGCGCGCCGCCGTTGGCCGGTGCTCGGTCGCCTGGTGCTTGTGCACCGCACCGGTGCCCTCGAGGTGGAGGAGGTGGCGGTGCTGGTAGTGGCCAGCGCGCCGCATCGCGCCGAGGCGTTCGAGGCGGCACAATGGTGCATCGACACGCTCAAGGCCACGGTGCCGATCTGGAAGCGTGAGACATGGCAGGACGGGGTCGACTGGGGCACCTGCGCCTCGGCCATCTCCGATCAGCCCGACAGGGGGTGACGGTTCAGTGAGCAATCTCGCGTACCTCTTGTTGGCCATCACCTTCAGCCTGCTGGGCTCGCTGTTCGTCTGGTACCGCCACCGCCAGCCTCGTTCGCTCGAGTACGCGATCGACGAGTTCCAGCGTGAGCTACAGGCGCTGGCGCCCGAACAGGCGGGGCCAGGGCCACCCCCGAGGTCGCCCGACGAACGGGCGCCGTAGTGCAGCCCTACGGAGCTCCGCACACGTCTGCCAACATGGCCGGCACGTCTCGCGAACCCGTCGATCGAGCAGGGCAGACGTGTCCTTAGTTCCACCGGGCTGCACGTAGTTGGCCCGCGACCTCGCCATAGACCTCGGGACGGCCAACACCCTCGTCTACGCCCGGGGCGACGGGATCGTGCTCAACGAGCCCACCGTGATCGCCGTAAACGAGAAGACCCAGGCCGTGCTGGCCATGGGCCACGACGCCTGGCAGATGATCGGGCGCACGCCGGCGTCGATCGTCGCCGTGCGCCCTCTCCGCAAGGGCGCCATCACCGACTTCGACATCACCCAGCGCATGATCCGCCTGCTCTTGAAGCGGGCGGGGGTGAGCCGCTTCAACCGGCCCCGTGTCCTCATCTGCGTGCCGTCGGCCATCACCGAGGTGGAGCGGCGCGCCGTGGAGGAGGCGGCGCGGCGGGCCGGCGCCGCCGACCCGTACCTGATCCACCAGCCCATGGCCGCCGCCATCGGTGCCGGCCTTCCCATCCACGAGCCGCTGGGGAACATGATCGTGGACGTCGGCGGCGGGACGTCCGAGACCGCCGTCATCTCCCTCGGCGGGATCGTCGCCCTCCAGGCCATACGGGTGGGCAGCTTCGACATCGACGCCTCCATCCAGACCTACGTCCGGCGCGACTACGGGATCGCCATCGGCGAGCGCACGGCGGAGGAGATCAAGCTGGCCATCGGCAGCGCCTATCCCATGGAGGACGCTGTAAAGGCCGAGGTGCGGGGCCGGGACCTGATGACCGGCCTGCCCAAGACGGTGATCCTCTCGCCCGACGAGGTACGTGCGGCCATCGACGAGCAGGTGAGTGCCATCGTCGACTCCGTCGTGCTCTGCCTTGGCCAGGCGCCGCCGGAGCTGGCCCAGGACCTCATCATGCAGGGGATCCACCTGGTGGGCGGGGGCGGCATGCTGCGCGGCCTCGACCGGCGGCTGGAGGAGGAGACACAGATCCCCGTTCACCTGGTGGACGCACCGCTGGAGTGCGTGGTGCTCGGCGCCGGCAAGGTGCTGGAGTCCTTCGAGTCGCTCAAGGTCCTCTTCATGGGGGCGGAGCGCTGAGCGGGCCCCGCCTGCTCCTGGCCGCCGCCGCGTCGGCGTTGCTGGATGAGGGGCGCCAGCTGAGCTCTGACGAGCTGTCGGCTCTGGCCGCCCTGCCGGCGGAGTCGGTGCCGGCGCTGGCCGCCGTGGCCCACGAGGTCCGCCTGGCCTGGTGCGGGCCCGAGGTAGAGGTGGAGGGGATCCTCTCGGCCCGCACCGGGGGTTGTCCCGAGGACTGCGGCTTCTGCAGCCAGTCGGCCCGCTTCTCGTCGCCCGTGCGGGGCACGCCGTTCCTCGACACCGCCCAGGTGCTGGCCGCGGCCCGCCAGACGGCGGCGCTCGGTGCCTCGGAGTTCTGCATCGTGCTGGCCGTGAGGGGGCCGGACGAGCGGGTGATGGGCCGGCTGCTGGAGCTGGTGCCGCTGGTGAAGGCGGAGACGGGGCTAGAGGTGGCGGTCAGCGCCGGCATCCTCGACGACGGCCAGGCCCACCGGCTCGCGGCGGCGGGCACCCACCGCTACAACCACAACCTGGAGACGGCCCGCTCCTTCTTCCCCGAAGTGGTCACCACCCATACCTGGGAGGAGCGCTTCGAGACGTGCCGGCGGGTCCGGCACGCCGGCATGGAGCTGTGTTGCGGCGTGCTGCTGGGGATGGGCGAGAGCGAGGCCCAGCGCCTGGAGATGCTGGGCGAGCTCCGGCAGGTGGAGCCGGCCGAGGTCCCGATCAACTTTCTCAACCCCCGCCCGGGAACGCCGTTGGGGGACCGCCCTCTGGTGGAGCCGCTGGAGGCCATCCGCTGGATCGCCCTGTTCCGCCTGGCCCTACCGGGCGTCACCCTGCGCTACGCCGGCGGCCGTGAGGTCACCCTGCGCGAGCTGCAGGCCATGGGGATGACGGCCGGCATCAACGCTCTGATCGTGGGCAACTACCTCACGACGATGGGCCGGTCGCCGGCCGAGGACCTGCAGATGCTGGCCGACCTGCGCATGCCCGTCAGCACGCTGTCAAAGGTCTTCTGAAGCCTGTTTCGGGAGCTTTGTGCGCAAGAACCGTTGCTATACAACGATTTTTGCTCACGAAGGGCGCCGGGTGGCGATCAGAGAAAGGGCGCGAGGGTGGCGACACTGGAGGTGACCGTCAGGTCCGTGTGTTCGCGGAGCCATAGTGCATTGCCAGCGTGAGTGCGATCGCTTTCATCGAAGTGATTGAGGAGGACGACGGGCCGAACCGGGGCGAGGGAGGCGGCGGCGAGCAGCACGGCGTTGATGGCGCCGAGGCCGGCGCCGGCGACCAGCACGACGTGGTCGGGCTCGAGCAGCTCGATCAGCGTGACGGTGTCTCCGTCGGCGGCCAGCGGCGACCGCGGCCCTCCGACACCCTCGACCAGGCCGTAGCGGACGGCCGGGCCCGGGGGCCAACGCAGCTCGCCGGCCAGTTCGGCCACGGTGAAGGCGGGCCGGCCGAGGGCGGCGGCGGCGACGGGCGGCGCCATGGCCAGCGGGTAGCGGCGGTGCTCCGGACAGACGTCGCCGGGCCTCTCGCCGGTGGCGGCGGCCAGCACTTCGTCGTCGGTGGCGCCCTCGGCGGCACTCGCACCGGCCGAAGCGCTCGGACCCATCGCACCGGCACCGGCGGTGCCGCTCGCACCGGCCCCAGCACCCGTACCGCCGGCGCCGCTCGCACCGGCCGCAGCGCCTATCGGGCCGGCATAGCCAACGCCACTACCACTGTCCGCGGCGTCATCGCCGCCGCTGGCATGTGCTGGATCGAAGGAGAGGACGGGCTTGCGGGCGGCCACGGTGGCCCCGCCGGCGCGCCAGGTGGCGGCCAGGGCGGCGGCGACCCAGGTCTTGCCCACGCCGGTACCGCTCCCGGTGACCAGGACGAGGCAGTCAGGTCGCACGGGCGGCGGCTTCCCTGCTGGCGCCACGGAGCCCCGGAGCCGGCGCCACCTCGGCCGAGAGTGCCTGGTGGCTCGGGAGGAGGGCCGACAGCGCGGAACGGAGGCGCTCCACCTGGTCGTCGGTGTGGGCGGCGGACAGGGTGACGCGCAGGCGGGAGGTGCCGGGTGCGACTGTGGGGGGGCGGATGGCCGGTACGAGAAGGCCCTGTTCGAGCAGCTGCGCCGACGCGGCCAGGGCGACGGGCTCCTCGCCCAGGACGAAGGCGACGATGGGGGACGGGTGCCCGGGCGCCAGGCGGTCCACGTGGTGGCGGAGACGCCGGCGCAGTGACTCGCCCTCGGCGCTGCGCACGACCCGCAAGGCGGCCAGCGCCGCCGCGGCCACCGCCGGCGGGGAGGCGGTGGTGAAGATGAACGGCCGAGCCCGGTTCACCAGGAGCTCCACCAGAGGTGCGGGGCCGGCGACGAACCCGCCGAGGGAGGCCAGGGTCTTCGAGAGGGTGCCGACGCGCAGGATCTCGCAGCGGTCGAGCGGTGGCTCCGGCCCGAGGACGGCATGGGCCTCGTCGATCACCAGTAGTGCGTCGTGGCGCCCGCAGAGGGAGGCGAGCTCGTCGAGGGCCGCGGTGTCGCCGTCCATGGAGAACACCGTGTCGGTCACGACCAGCGAGCGAGCCCCTGCCGGCCCGCCTTCGGCCAGCAGAGACGCGACCCTGTCGAGGTCGCCGTGCCGATAGACCACCACCTCGGCGCCGGAGGCACGGGCCAGGCGGCATCCGTCCACGATCGAGGCGTGGTTCAGCTCGTCGCTCAGGATGCGGGCATGGCGGCCGGCCAGGGTGGCCAGGACACCGAGGTTGGCCGCGTACCCGGTGGGGAAGAGGACGGCCCGTTCGGTGCCTTTCCACCGAGCCAGCTCCGCCTCCAGCTCGCTGTGCACGGGCCGGGAACCGCTCACCAGCCGCGCCGCGCCCGCCCCGGTGCCCCATCGCTCGAGCGCCTCGTGGGCCGCGGCCACCACCGCCGCGTGGCGGGTGAGCCCGAGGTAGTCGTTGGAGGAGAAGGACACGGCACGGCGGCGGGCACCGGCGCCGTCCACCACTTCCGTCTCGGGCTCCGGGCCGTTCAGGTCCCGCGCCGTGCGCCCCTGGCCGGCGGCGTGGATGCGCTCGCCCTCGCCCACGGCCCATCGGGCCCAGCTCAAGGCCGCGCCCCCCTGCCTACCCGGCCCCCGCCCCGGTCCTGGGCCCAGTGCAGCCGGCTCATCCGGCCACCTCGGCCACGGCCTCGCACAGGACACCGACGATTTGATCGATCTCGGCCGCGGTGATGGTGAGTGGAGGCATGATCACCACGACGTCGCCCAGGGGACGGAGAAGAACTCCCCTCGCCACCGCCGCCGCGCAGACCCGCCTCCCCCAGCGCAGCCCTGGCGCCGGCGGGCAGAGGTCGACGCCGGCCATGAGACCCTGGACCCTGATGTCGCCGACGCCCGTCATGGGGCGCAGTTTTTCCGCCAGCAGGTCGGACAGCTGCTCCGAGCGGAGGGCGACATTGGCCAGCACATCTCCCTCTGTCACCAGGCGCAGGTGGCGCAGGGCCACGGCGGCGGCCAAGGCGTTGCCACCGTAGGAGTGACCGTGGAACAGAGTCCGCGGTCCCAGATCGGCACCGAGAAACGAGTCGAAGACGCGGCCCGACGCGACCGTCGCCGACATGGGCAGGTAGCCGCCGGTGAGCCCCTTGCCGAGGCACAGGAGGTCGGGGACGAGCCCGCACTGTTGCGACGCGAACAGCGAGCCCGTCCGGCCGAACCCGGTGGCCACCTCGTCGCATATCAGCAGGACGTCGTGCTCTTTGCAGCTGCTGGCCAGCAGCAAGAAGTCATCGGCGGGAGCCATCCTCATGCCGCCGGCTCCCTGGACGAGCGGCTCGACCACCACGGCGGCGATGCTGCCGGCGTGTTCGTCCACCATGGCGGCGGCCGTCTCGAGCGCGGCCGGGTCGTCGTAGCCGGGAGCCCGCAGGACGGGAAAGCGCAACTCGTCGAAGAGGCCCGCGCCCAACCCCGATCCGTCCCCGTCGCCCAGTGACAAGGAACCGATCGTGTCACCGTGGTAGGCGTCACCGAGGGCGAGGTAGGAGGTGCGACCGGCCATGCCTTCGTTGCCCCAGAACTGGAAGGCGATCTTGAGCGCCTGCTCGACCGCCGAGGAGCCGTCGGAGGCGAACAGCACGTGCGGCCGCTCCACCGGCACCACTTCGGCCAAGGCCTCGGCCAGCTCCACCACCACCCGGTTGCCGTGACCGAGAAGGGTGGAATGGGCGACTTTGTCCAGTTGGTTGCGAACGGCGTCGTCCAGTTCGGGGACGCGGTGGCCCAGGGTCGTGACCCACAGCGACGAGATGGCGTCGAGGTAGCGCCGGCCGTGGACGTCGATCAGGTCGTGGCCCTCGGCCCGCTCCACCACGATCGGCCCGTTCTCGAGGTAGGTGGACATCTGGGTGAAGCCGTGCCACACGACGCTGGCGTCGCGCTCCTCCCAGGTGCTCACCAGGCGCCCGCCCCGCCTCCACCGCTGCCGCCACCGTCATCGGCGGCGAGCAGGTCTTCGGCGGCCTGGCGCACCTGCCAGTCCCGATCGGCTCGGGCCCGTTCCAGGGCCACCTGCACCTCTGCGCCCTCGAAGGGCGCCAGGGCGATCACCGCCCGCCGCCGGACAGCCGGCTTGTCCGACGTGGCGGCCAGGATGGCGGGCAGCCCCCGTTCGTCGCCGACGGCGCCGAGGGCGGCCACCGCCGCCTCCCGGCAGAGGGGGTCGTGGTGGCCCGTTGCCATGGCGGAAAGGGCGTCCACTACCTCCGCCCGCGGGTCCTCTACCGGGCCCGGCCCGCCGGCGCCGCCCCCCTCGCCCAGGGCCCACGCCGCCGTCTCGGCCACCGACGGGTCCTCGTCGCTGAGCAGGGGAACCAGATCGACTTCGTGGGCGACCGCAACCTCGCAGGCGCGGCGGCGCACGGTGGCATCGGGATCGGCCAGGGCGGCGGCCACATCCCCGGGCGTCAGCGCTCCGATGCGGGCGAGGGCTCCGAGAGAGGTGGCCCGGACACCGGCCGACGGGTCGGCGAGGAGGCGGCGGGCGGTGGCCTCGTCGCCGCCATGGCCGGCCAGTGCCGCACGGCGGCGCTGTCGCCAGGCGGCCGCTCCGCCTGGGGGGTCGAACGTCGACGGATCGGAGGACACTTCGGAGAGTCTGGACCAATTGGCTCAAGAGTGAGGAACGAACAGCCGATTGTGATGCACACTGTTCCTATGCGAGATCCCCGGCGGCTGGTGGCCGTTCTGCTCCTGGGCCTCCTCATCTCCGTGGTGGGTGCCACGGCGCTGCGAAATGCCGAGGCCGGCGACGTCGTCGTCGCTGACCCTGGTCCCAAGGTCACCACCACGACCACCACGACGACCACCATCGCGCCGGCGACCACCGTGGCCCCGGCGGCCGTCTCGGCGAGCAGGCCCGTCCAGGTACCCAGGGACCCCTACGCCGACGAGCCTCTCAAAGAGATCGGCGTGATCGAGATCCCCAAGATCGGCCTCAAGCACCGGCTGTTCGAGGGCATCACGCTCCGCACCATCGACCATGGCCCCAGTCACTGGCCCGGCTCGGCCATGCCCGGCCAGAGGGGCAACGCCGTGTTCGCCGGCCACCGGGTCACCCACAGCAAGCCCTTCCGCAACATCGACCAGCTCGTCAACGGTGACGAGGTCATCTTCGACATCGGCGGCAAGCGCTCGGTGTACAGGATGACCGGTTCCAAGGTGGTGACACCCAAGGCACTCGACATCGTCAACCCGACGCCCACGCCCACGGCCACGCTCTTCGCCTGCCATCCCCCGGGGTCGGCGAAGTTCCGCTACGTGGTGCTCCTCGCCCTGGACGAGGGGAACCACCAACCGAGCACTACGACCACCACGGTCGGCGAGCCGACGCCTACACAGGCTCCTGTCACCGAGTCGCCGACGAACGCGATCTTGCCCAGCGAGCCGGCGCCGGCCGAGCCCGGCACCTGAGAGCCCGCCTTCTCTGATCACGAAGTTCCCGAGCGGCTGCTCAAGAGCCGTGGTGTAGTGGTCGAAACCACACGTGGCAAAAGGAGAGAACAATGTCGCACATGGTGATGTTCCGCAGTGCCGACGGCAAGCCCGGCTACCACCCGACGGAGTCGTTGGAAGAGGCGATTTCCTTCGTGGAGCACCAGCGGAACCAGGGGCAGGTGCCGGACGCCAGGATCTTCCGCATGGAGGAGATCCCGATTGCCGTCAAGACCTATTACAAGGTCGAGGTCTCACCGGTCGAGCCGGCGAAGGCCGCCGTCCCGCAGGCGTCACCCGTGGCCCCCCCGGCGCCTGCGCCGGCGGCTCCCCCTGCCGCGAGTGCCGCCCCGCCGGCTTCGGGCTCGGCCCGGGAGTCGGTGACGGTACCCAGTGACGAGGGCACCTCTTCTGAGCCCATGGCACCGTCGGCCGGAGGCGCCAACGGGGCGCGCTTCGGGCGGTTCAACCGCTCCTGAGGGCCGCTGAGCGGGGGCGTCGGGCTCAGCCCAGCGCCCGCCGCAGCACCACCGACGCCATGAAGATGGCCACGGTGATCAGGCCGGCGGTCACGGCGCCGACCAGCACCGACACCCCGAGCAGGCTGAGCGCTGCCCGCACCCGCACCGACAAGTCGTCGGCGGGCTCCATCGAGCTCCGGTGGGCCTGCCTCGACGTCGACCGCACTTCCTTCTCTGCCTGAGGGCTCGGTCGAGGCCGGGGCGGTGACACCTCCCTGCCGGGCCGCCGCGCTCCCGTCGTCGGAAGCCCTGCAGCCGTGCCCGGCCCCACCGGTGGTGGCGTCGCTGTCGGTGTCGGAATGGGCGCTGGGCCCGAGGTCGGTGGCCGCGGCATGACCGGGGGCGCCGGCAGGGGTGGCGGAGGTACCGGCGAACTGACGGCCGGCCGGGCCGCGGTGGCCGTCTTCGGTTCGGGCGCCGGCGCCGGCGGCACCGGAGTGGGCGTGGGCGTGGGCGTGGCAGCGGGCGTGGGCGTGCGCACCGTCGCCGGTGGTGCCTGCGCCGGCCGAGCCGGAGCCGATGGCGCCACCGATCGTGCCGCCGCGGGCTCGGGCGGCGCGGGCTCGGGTGGCGCGGGCTCGGGAGCCGGCGTCTTGGGCAGCCCGGCCACCGACGACCACCACTGGGCATCGCCGTCGTCCTCGTCGAGGGCCAACGACCATGTGGCCGTGGGGTCGCCTTCGATCCTGACCGGATCAGGCTCGGCCGGGGCCGCTTTCACGGGTTCCTCGACCGCGAGTTTCGGCTCCGGGCGGTTGACGACCGCCGGCTCGTTCACCCAGCGGGCCCAGTCCTCGGTGGTCCACTCCAGCACGGGCTTCTCGGACAGCGGTGCCTCAGGCTCGGCGACGGCTGCAGCCTCCGCCGGCCCTGCCGCCTCATCGGGATCTTCGGCGCCCGGCCGACCAGGCTCCTCGGCCGACGGAAAGGTCACAGCTCCCCGGGCCACCCGCGCCCGGTGGTTCCCGGCTCCGTGGCAGGCTGTGCCCAAAAGAGGCCTCTCAGCGACATGAACACGATCGAATCGATGGTAGTGCGGGGGCCTTTGGCCTGGCAGCCTTTGCCACCGCCGCCATCACGGCACTTCCTGCGCTGGGCGCTTCCCGGGATCGTCCTCCTCCTGGCCATGCTGGCCGCCGTCACCTTCACCCTTCCGTATTACGCCATCGCGCCGGGTTCGGCGCGCCAGGTCAACGACCTGATCGACGTTCCCGAGAATCGGGCCTTCCCGCCCCGGGGAAGGGTCCTGCTGGCGACCGTCTCACTGTCACGGGTCACTCCGTTCGAGGCCGTGCAGGGCTGGCTGGACGCCGACACCGACGTGGTGCCGGAGAAGCGAATCCTCGGGCCGGTGCGCCGCCGGCAGTTCAATCAACTGAACCTCCGGGCCATGGACGACTCGAAGCAGACGGCCGCCGTGGTCGCGTTGCGGAGGCTCGGGTTCTCCGTGCCCGAAGAGGGGAAGGGGGCGCTGATCGAGGCCGTCGAAGCGGGCTCGCCGGCGGGCGGCCGCCTGGTGCAGGGAGAGGTCATCACCGCCATCGACGGCCGCCGTACCCTCCTGGCCGAGCACGCCCTCGAAGCCATCAGGGCCAAGAAGCCGGGCTCGCCGGTGCGCCTCGACCTACAGGGGGTCGCCGGCGCTGGTCGGGTGGAGGAGATCGTGCTCGGTTCCAGGAGCGGGACGTCCTCGGGCTTCCTCGGTGTCGTCCTCCGTACCAAGGAACGGCGGTTCGACTACCCCTTCGACGTCACCATCGACTCGGGCTCCATCGGCGGGCCTTCGGCCGGGCTGGCCTTCACCCTCGGCGTCCTCGACACCCTGTCCGCCGGCGAGCTCACGGGCGGGCGGAAGGTCGCGGTTACGGGGACCATCGAGATCGACGGTACCGTCGGTGACGTCGGTGGCGTGGTCCAGAAGACGGCAGCCGTGCGGGCTGCGGGTGCCGAGTACTTCCTCGTGCCACCCAAGGAGCTCCGCGACGCCCAGGCTCACGCCGGTGGCCGCTTGAAGATCGTGAAGGTAGCCAATCTCGAGGAGGCTCTTGCTGCTCTCGGTCGTCTCGGCGGCGACGTCACCGCCCTGGGGCCCGCCGGTGGTTCCGCCGCCGCTGACCCCCCTGGGTAGCCGGGCCGGGCACTGTCGCGGGAGTAGAGTTCCAGCCATGGCGCGGTCCACCGCTGAGCCCCGGCCCGCCGCCTGCCCTCGCGTCGCCGGATAGCGACTTGTCCGCCTCCGCCGCCCAGCTCCAGTTCGCAGCGGAGTTCGTCCTGTTCGTGGCCGCCGCGTCGGGCGTGGCCGCCGTGGCGCTGGCGTCCAGTGTCCTCCGCCATGGTCCCGCCGGCCGCGGTGGGCGGGCCTGGCTCTCCCTGGGGCTCCTGCTCCTGGCCGGGGCGTCCTTTCTCCACGGTTCACAGCTGGTCGCCGAGGCCGACGCTCCTGCGATAGTCGCCCTCCGCGCCGGCGGGGTGATCGTCGCCGGCGCCGGCTCGATCATGTGGGCCGCCGGCGCCCTGCCGGCGTTGATGCTGCGGGTCGGGCTGGCTGTGGTGGCCGTGGCTACAGGTGTCGACCTGGCCGGGGCCCACGACCTTTCCAGCGGGCTGCTGGCCGTCGCCGGCATCGTCCTCGGGGGTTCGGTCCTCACCGCCAGCCGCCGTTCCGTGGCCGCCCAGGTGGCGGCCAGCGCCGCCGTCACCGTGCTGATCGTCGTGGTGGTCCTGGGGGTCGCCCTGTCGGCTGTGCTGGTGTCCACGGTCGAGGAGGGTGCGGCCGATCGACTCGAGCGGCGGGTGGTGAACGAGGCGACGACGGCCAGCAACAGCTTCACGGCACGGATAGAGGACGCGACCCTGGTGGCCGCTTCGCTGAAGGGACAGCGGCTGAGCGAGCTTCGCCGGCTGGCGGGCAACGCCCCACCGTCGGCCGGCCTCTCGGAGCCGCTGGCCACCCTGTCGTCCAACTTCCTGGGCAATGTCGGCCTCGCCTACGTGACCCGGTCCGAGGCGGTGCAGGGTGTGGCGCCGGGCGCCGTCGGGCTCGACAGCGCGACGGTCGTGGGTCTGGCCCGCTCCGAGGTGGTGCGCCAGGCGATCCGCCGGGCCGGGCCCCGCGGCTCGGTCACCGTGATCGGTGGCCAGGTCCTGGTGGTGGGCGCGCAGCCGGTGAGGGACGACGATCCCGGCCGCACGGTGCTGGGCGTGGCCGTCGCCGTGTCGGAGCTGGACGCCACCTCCCTCGCCGTGGCCGCCGCGGACGACCCCGATCTCTCGCTGGCGCTGGCCCGCCGCGGCGGCGTCATCGCCCAGCGGGGTCCGCAGCCCCCCCTCGACAGGGTCCGCTCCCTGGTGAGCTCCGCCCTCGCCGACGGCAACCGCCGCTCCAGCGTCGTCGGAGGGCGTTTCGTGGCGGTGGCGCCGGTGCTGGCGGCCGACGGCCGGCCCGTGGTGGCCGTGGTCGGCTCCAGTCCCACCACCCTCGTCAACGAGACGAGGGACTCGGTCTTCCGGAACCTGTTCCTCATCGCACTCGGCGGCACGTTCCTCGCCCTTGTGTTCGCGACGGTGATCGGCAACCGCATCGGGGCCCGGCTGCGCCGGCTCACCGGAGCGGTTCAGGCCATGGAGCAGGGTGATCTGAGCGTGCGTACCGGCGCCGCCGGCCGTGGCAGTGCCGACGGCGACGGCGGAACGGCCGAGGACGAGGTGGGTGTCCTGGGACGGTCGTTCGACGCCATGGCGACGTCGGTCGAGGAGAAGACGATCGCCGAGTCGGCGCTGCGCGAGCGCCTCGAGGCGGTCGTGGGGGGCATGGGCGAGGCCCTCGTCGCCGTCGACGGTGCCGGAGTGGTGACCGACTTCAACCAGGCCGCGGAGCGGCTTCTCGGCGTCACCGCCGTCCAGGCTCGGGGGCTCTCGCTACGCGAGGTGGCCCGCTTCCGGGGCGACGACGGATCTGACATGGTGCTGCCGCCGCTCGACTCGCCCCGGCCGTGGCGTTCCCAGGCCTGGGTCGTGGGCCGGGACGGGCAAGAGGTGCCGGTGGCGGTCACCGCCGGCGCCGTGCGCGGCCCCGGCACCGGTGCCGGCGCCGGCGGCACGGTGTTCGTGCTGCGCGACCTGCGGCCCGAGCGGCAGGTCGAGCAGATGAAGACCGAGTTCCTCTCCCGCATCGGCCACGAGCTGCGCACGCCGCTCACCGGCATCATCGGGTACGCCGACCTTCTCAACCGGAAGGGGGTGCCGCCCGAGCGGGCCGGGGCGTGGCAGGGCGAGATCCTCACGCAGTCGAAGAGCCTGCTGCGGATAGTCGAGATGCTCGAGTTCTTCGCCAGCGCCGGCGCCGGACGGGTTTCGTTGCGTCTCGAAGAGGTCGATCCCCGCCCGCTGGTGGACGAGGTCGTGCGGACGTGGCGCCGGAAGTTGGGCCGTCCCCGGGCCCTGCGGCGGAAGGTTACCCCCGAGCTTCCCCACGTGCGGGTGGACCGCCGGCTGATGTCGTCGTGCCTCGACGAGCTGATCGACAACGCCCGGAAGTTCTCGCCGCCGAACGCCAGCATCGAGGTGGCGGCGTCGGTCTCGTCAGGTGATGGTGAGCGGGGCGCGCCTGCGGGTATCGGTAGACGCATGACCAGGAGCGGGGGCGGCTGGGTCGAGCTCTCCGTGAGCGATCGCGGCAAGGGGATGTCGGAGGAGGAGCAGGCGCGGGCATTTGCGGCATTCGTGCAGGGCGACGCCTCCGATACCCGCTCTCACGGCGGCCTCGGCCTCGGCCTGTCGTTCGTGCAGCGGGTCGTGGAGGCCCACGGCGGCAGGCTCCAGATGGAGTCGAGTCGGGAAAATGGCTCCAAGTTCTCGATTCTCCTGCCCACCGTGCCGAAGAAGGGTGAGGAATGAAGCGGTTGGTGCTCTTGGGTGTCATGACCCTCGTCGCCACTGCCGGTGCCTGCAGCGACGATGACCTCGATCCCGGCGAGGGCCGCCTGAGCATCGACAGGGGCGCCGAGGTCGTCGTCGCCGCCCCTGGCCGGGCCGGAGAGCGAGTCGGCGGAGTCGGCGGCGCCCGCACCTTCCCGGCGGGCAGCAAGGTGACCGTGCTGGAAGGAGGTGCCCGCCTCGAGCTGGCGAGTGGGCCGAGACTCGAGTTGAGGCGGGGGAGCGAGGTGCGCCTGGGCCGCCAGCCGTCTCTCCTGCGTGGTGATCTTCTCGTGGCGTCCACCGGTGACGAGCCGCTGGCCGTTCTCGCCGCCGGCTCCGAGGTGTGGGTCACGGGAGCGGCGAGGTTGTCCCGCGATCTGTCCGTCTCCGCCGCCAGCTACAGGGGCCAGCTCAGGCTGCAATCGGCGGGGCGGGCTCTCGAAGTGCCGGCCCTGCGCCAGGGCGACATCCCGTCGCTCGGCGTCGTGCCCTCCCGTCCCGAGCCCCTCGACTACGACCCCACCGACCTGTGGGACCGCCGCTTCCTCGGAGAGGCCATCGAATTGGGCGAGGAGCTCGAGGCCAAGAGCGAGGGCTTCACGTCGTCCCTACGCGCCGGCGAGGGCCGCACGCCCGGGTTCTTCCGGCTCCTGGTGCCGGCCTTGGAGAACGAGCCCGGGTTCGGGCCGCCACTCCTCACCGAGGACCGCCCGCCGGGGGAGACGCTGGTCGGCGCCACCATCACCGTGTCCGCCCAGCAGGGCTCTTTCGTCGCCCGCTGGCGGAAGGTCTTCAGCTTCCGGGACGAGGGCGCGCCGTGGGGCCTGGTGGCGCTGGACCAGAAGGTCGACGATTCCGGCGAGCTCGTGCAGGAGCTGGACTCGGCCATCGGTCGGGCCAGTCTGGCGTTCGCTCCGCCGCCGCGCGCGGCCTCCACGGGGGCTACTCCGCCGGGCGGAGGGGTGGTCCCGGCAACAGGAACCGCGTCGAGCGGCGGCGGTGGCGGAACCGGTGGCGGTGGCGGGACCTCTGGGTCGGCACCGCCTCCGTCCCCGCCCTCCACGGCGCCGGCCACGCCATCGCCCACCACACCGCGGGTGCCCCCGACGACGCTCCCGCCGGCGACTCTCCCACCGTCGCCGCTCACCCCCCGGCCACCGAGCGAGCCGGCACCGGCGTCGCCACTCCAGCCCGTCGTCGACACCATCGGCGGGCTGCTCAACGGGCTCTGAGCCGCTCCTGAAGGGCTGGGGCATGGCTCCGCGGCGGCGGCGCCGGCCGTAACCTGCCCGCTATGGCTGAAGCCCCTATCTCGGCCGAGGAGATCGCCCACCGAGGCTTTCCGTCCACCTTCCGGGGCTTCGATCCCGTGGAGGTCAGGGCCTACCTGGTGCGGGTCTCCGCGGAGTTGAGGGCGGCTGCCGCCCGGGAGCGGGAGATGAAGCAGAAGCTGATCGAGGCCGAGCGCCGGGCGGCCAACCCGGTGATCGACCAGGCCATGCTCACCCGGTCCCTCGGCGAGGAGACCTCACGGGTGCTGGCCAGCGCTCAAGAGGCGGCTCGCCAGCTGCAGGCCAAGGCCGAGGACGGCGTGGCCCGCATCCTCCGGGAGGCCCAGGAGCAGGCGCAGCGCATCAGGGCCGAGGCCGAGGCGGTCCTCGCCGATCGGACCGAGGAGGCGGACGCCGTCGCCGCCGAGATCCGCGCCGGCGCTCAGGCCGAAGCCACCGCCCTAATGGAGCAGGCCCGCCGGGAGGCCGAGGCGGCCCGGAGCGAGGTGGCCGAGCAGGCCCGCCAGCTCGTGCAAGAGGCCCAGGCGGCCCGGGCGCGTGTGCTGGGCGACCTGGCTCGGCGCCGGCGTATCGCCCATACCCAGGTGGAGCAGCTGCGGGCCGGGCGGGAGCGCCTGCTCGACGCCTACCGCGTGGTGCGCCGCACCCTCGACGAGGTGGCCGACGAGCTGGAGCGGGTCGAGGCCGAGGCCCGCTCCGCCGCCGGCGCGGCAGGGCGGCGGGTCGAGGCCGCTCTCGAGGCCGGCGACGCCGGCATGCTCGGCGGGGAGATCGACGGTCTTGGCGACGAGGGGCCGGCGGGGGGTGTTGGTTCACTGGAGTCGGTGGCGGCGGCGCCGGCGGTCGCCCCGGATCCTGTGCCGCCGCCGGCGGTGACACCGCCAGAGCCCGCCGTGCCGGCGCCTACCCATGCCCCGGCCAGAGCGGCATCGTCATCGGCCATCCCACCGATGGTCGCACGGGAGGAGCGTGTCGAGGAGAGGAAGTTGTCCTCGCTGCGGATCCTGCGCCGGCCCAAGGCCGAACCGGTCGCCGGCCCGGAGCTGGAGGCCCTCGATGTGCCGTCGGAGGTCGAGGGGGTGCGGGTGATCCCGGCGTCCGCCGACCCAGCGCCCGCCGCGCCGGCGCCCGCCCCGGCACCGGCGCGTGGCGATCGGGAGCAGCCGTCGGTCGTGCCCGGCGCCTCCTGGGCTCCGGCCCCGTCTGTTCCGGGCCCGGCGGCGATTGGCGGGTCGGGCGCACCGCCGGTCCCACAGGCGCCGACCGCGGCCCAGGCACCGCCCCTGACGCCGCCACCGACCGCGTCCCAAGGACCGCCCCTCCCACCGGCACCGACCGCGGCCAACGCACCGCCCGTACCGCCGCCACCGACCGCGTCCCAAGCCCCGCCGGTAGCGCCGGCACCGACCGCGGCCAACGCACTGCCCGCCCCACCGGCACCGACCGCGGTGGACCAACGGGCACCCAGTACGCCGCCGACGATCACGGACCTCTCGCCATCGGCGGGTGCCTCAGGTCCCCAGGCCGCGTCCCCCGCCGCCGCTCCGGTGGAAGACGGGGGGGATCCGCCGGCACCGGCGGCGAAGGATCCCTCGGCGCCGGCCTCTCCGGCGGAGGCGATATTCGCCCGCATCCGCGCCGATCGAGCAGGTGGCGTGAGCGCGGCCAAGGAGGCACAGGGGACGCTGGCGGCCCGGCCGGCGGCGGAGCAGGCGCCGCCGCCGGAGACCGTGCCCGGATCAGCCCCGGGGTCACCGGCTGATCCCGGCCCTGAAGCCACGCCGGTCGCACCGCCCCACGAGGAGGAGTCGCTGCTCCAGCGACGGGACGAGGCCATCGAGGCCATCGAGTCGGCCCTCGCCCGGAAGCTCAAGCGGGCCATGCAGGACGAGCACAACGACGTTCTCGACCGGCTGCGCTCGTGCAAGGGTACGCCTTCGATACCGGCCTTCCTGCCTTCGCCGGCCGATCAGGCCGCCCGCTACGCCGCGGCGGCAGGTGACCTGCTCATGGAGGCGGCCCGTTCGGGTGTGCGCTTCGTGTCAGCCGGAGAGGCCGAGCCCTCGCCCCCCGAGGTGGCTGACGTGGTCGAGGATCTGACTGAGGCTCTGGTGGGGCCCCTGAGGCGGGGTGTGGAGCGGAGCCTGGAGAGCGGCCAGGAGGACGCGTCGGTGCTGGCCGACACCATCGGCGCCGCCTATCGGGAGTGCAAGACCCAGCGTCTCGAGCGCCTGGCGGCCGACGCCACCATCGCCGCCTTCTCCCGCGGCACCGTCATTGCCGCCGGGGGAGCGGAGCTTCGCTGGGTGGTGGACGACGGCGACGCCGCCTGCCCCGACTGTGACGACAACGCGCTGGCGGGCCCCACCCCGAGCGGGCAGCACTACCCGACAGGCCAGTCGCATCCCCCCGCCCACGCGGGATGCCGATGCCTGCTCGTCCCCCGGCGCCCGTAGCATCGCCCCTGATGTCTGTCACCACCGAAGGCGACGCGCGCCGCACCCGACGACGTGGCCGGACGTGGATGATCGGCCTCGCCGCCGTCGCCTTCGTCGGCCTCACTTCCCTACGCGGGATCGCCGGCTTCTACACGACGTACCTGTGGTTCGGTGAGCTGGGGCTGAAGAGCGTGTGGGGTGGCGTCCTCGGTACCAAGATCCTGCTCGTGGCGGTGTTCAGGGCCGTCTTCTTCGTTCTGCTCTTCCTCAACCTGGTGATCGCCGACCGCCTCGCTCCCCGCTTCCGCCCCTCGGGCCCCGAGGACGAGCTGGTCCAGCGATACCGGCAGATCGTCGGTCCGCACGCCGCGAAGATGCGCCTCGGAGTATCGGCTTTGTTCGCGCTCCTTGCCGGCACCGGGGTTTCTGCTCAATGGAACAACTGGCTGCTGTTCCGCAACGCCGTCGACTTCGGCGGTGCCGGCGATCCTCAGTTCGGCAAGGACATCGGCTTCTACGTGTTCACCCTCCCCTTCCTGTTGTTCGTCGTCAACTGGGCGTTCGTGGCCATGGTGATCGTGGCCGTGGTCACCGTCGTCGCCCACTACCTGAACGGCGGGATCCGCGTCCAGGCACCGGTGCAACGGGTCACCCCGCAGGTGAAGGCCCACATCTCGGTGCTCCTTGGGGTGCTTGCCCTGATCAAGGCGGTCGGCTACTACCTGCAACGGTTCGAGCTCACCCTCTCCAGCCGTGGCGTGGTCGACGGCGCCAGCTTCACCGACGTGAAAGCGCAACTCCCGGCGCTCGAGCTGCTCGTGTTCATCTCGTTGGCCGCTGCGGCTCTGTTCCTCTACAACATCCGCCGCCAGGGCTGGGTGCTACCGGCGGTCGGCGTCGGGCTGTGGGCCTTCATATCCGTCGTGGTCGGCGCCATCTATCCCGCCTTCACCCAGAAGTTCCGGGTCGAGCCGGCCGAGATCCGCCGGGAGCGGCCCTTCATCGAACGCAACATCGCCGCTACCCGCCAGGCCTACGGGCTCGACAAGGTGGAGCAGTCGACCTTCGACTACGACGAGGCGCTCAGCGCCGAAGACCTCCAGCAGAACACCGAGACCGTACGGAACGTGCGTCTCTGGGATCCGCAGTTCGTGGACATGACGTTCCAGAAGCTGCAGGAGATCAAGTCGTACTACCGCTTCCAGGACGTCGACATCGACCGCTACCAGATCGACGGGCGCACCACCCAGGCCATCGTCTCGGTGCGCGAGCTCAGCTCCGAGGACCTGCCTTCGGACTCGTGGGTGAACCGCCACCTGCTCTTCACCCACGGCTTCGGTGCCCTGGTGGCGCCGGCCAACGCCGTGACGCCCGACGGGAAGCCGGCTTTCGTGCTGAAGGACATTCCGCCCGAAGGTACGCCCGCGCTGCAGGAGCCGAGGATCTATTACGGCGAGACCACTGGTGGCTACGCCATCGTCAAGAGCAAGCAGGAGGAGCTGGACTTCCAGCGCCCGGACGGGACATCTGTCTCCAGCTCCTACAAGGGGACCGGTGGGGTACCCATGAGCTCGACGCTGCGGCGGCTGGCCTTCGCTCTTCGTTTCGCCGACTTCAACCCGCTGATCTCCAACCTGGTCACCCCACAGTCGCGGGCCATCTTCATCCGCGACATCGGCAGCCGCGTCCGCACCGCGGCGCCGTTCCTGCGCTACGACGCCGACCCGTACCCGGTGATCATCAAGGGCCGGGTGCTGTGGATCCAGGACGCCTACACCGCCACCACCCGCTACCCCTACTCCCAGCACGCCGACCGTGATCGGGTGCCGGCGGGCAGTGACCTGCGGAGCAACTTCAACTACGTCCGCAACTCGGTGAAGGTGGTCATCGACGCTTTCAACGGGTCCATGCAGTTCTACGTCGTGGACGACAAGGACCCGCTGATCAAGGCCTACACCAAGGCTTTCCCCAAGCTCTTCACGCCCGGTTCGAAGATGAGCGCCGACCTGCGCTCGCACCTGCGCTACCCGGAGGACCTCTTCCGGGTGCAGACCAACATGTACGGCCGCTACCACATCACCGCCCCGGCCGACTTCTACAACGCCAGCGACGCCTGGAACATCTCGCAGGACCCCGGCTCCGGTTCGCCGACGCCGGAAGCTCGGCGCACGACCACGAACGCCGCCGGCACGGTGCTGGTGAGCGCCAAGGAAGCCCGGATGGACCCGACGTACATGCTCCTGCGCCTGCCGGGGGAGGAGAAGGAGAGCTTCCTGATCCTGCAGCCCTTCGTGCCCTTCTCCGACGACGACAAGCAGCAGAACCTCACCGCCTTCATGACGGCCAAGAGCGACGTTGAGGGCTACGGGCGCCTCCAGGCGTTCGTGATGCCCCGGGGCAGGCAGATCGACGGGCCGGCGCTGGTGGACGCGCGCATCTCCGCCAACCCGGCCATCTCGAGCGAGATAACCCTGCTCGACCAGAAGGGGTCGGAGGTCCAGCTGGGCAACGTGCTGGTGATCCCGATCGGGAACTCGCTGTTGCACATCCGCCCCCTCTACGTGCAGTCGAAGCGCAACCCACTGCCGGAGTTCAAGAAGGCCATCGTCGTGTTCGGCGAGAAGGCCGAGATGCGCGACACCCTCCAGCAGGCGCTGGCTGCGGTGTTCGGCGCCGCCCCGCCGACGCTGGAGCAACCGAAGGACGGCCCCGGGCCGCCGACCACGTCACCACCTGGCACGCCGGCCGTCTCCGCCGAGGCCCAGCGCCTGCTGGGCGAGGCCGACGCCGCCTTCAAGGCGGGCCAGGAGGCCCTCCGCAACGGCGACCTGGCCGAGTACCAGCGCCAGAACGAGATCGCCGCCGAGCGCGTCCGCCAGGCCCTCACCCCCGTCACCCAAGAACCAGCTCCGGCGACGACCACCACGACGAGCAGGCCCCCGAAAAGCACCGCCTGAGCCTTTGCTACAATGACAGTTCCGCCGCGGGGTGGAGCAGTCTGGTAGCTCGTCGGGCTCATAACCCGAAGGTCGTAGGTTCAAATCCTACCCCCGCCACCAACGAAGATCCTGGTCAGAGCCGGTGCGCAAGCACCGGCTCTGTGCTTGTCGGGGCCGGCTTCTAATGGTTCTCCTAATGCCTTCTCGTGACGATGAGCTCCGGCGTCAGAAGAGCTGTTGTGGCTCTCCTTCGAGTCGCTGCTTCAGCGCGGCCACTACGGCTTGCGTCCCTCCACTCAGCGCGATCGCCACGAGCGGCTCGAAGACGCCCCACTTAGCGACGAGCGGACCCGGTCGGTACTGAGAAGCACGACCGCGCCCCTCGAGGACGAGGTATCCCGACGAGCACAGCTTCCTGAGGTCACGTGTCAAGGTTTCGGCTGACACATCGAGGTAACGCGCGAGTTGGCGCCGCGTCACTGTCCCGCCCGTCACGGCGAGCCACACAGGAATCACCCTCCGTCCGAGCTGACGTGGGTCGCCGGGCAGCTCCCCAGTCACGGATACGCCTCCGATGACCACAGAGAACTCGGCCATCGATCGCCGGAGTTGTTGCTCAGCGGAAGTCACCTGCGCCGCGACCGCGTCGAGGTACCACTCGATCCATCGCGTCGCTACGACCGTGTCCGGACGCCACCGCGGTCCGAGCGTGTCGGCGAGCACCGCTCCGTACATCGTTGCGTTCTCGCCGAGGAACTGCTCGAGCGACCAGAACGCCTGCGCCTTGTAGCCCTCCCGCATCATCAGCAGTGAGCACAAGAGTCTGCCGACGCGTCCATTCCCATCGGAGAACGGATGGATGGCGACGAAGTTGAGGTGCGCGATGGCGTTCACGACGTACGGGTCGGTTTGGCCATCGGATCGTTGGCGGACGTATGACACGAACTCCGTCATGAGCTCTTGGACGTCCGCCGGTCGTGGTGGCCAGTAGATCGCCTCGCCCGTCCGCTTGTCCTGAACGTTGTTCTGCCCGTGCCGGTACTGACCGAGTGGTTCGTAGTCTCGGCCGAGGTCGGTTCCGACCATAAAGTGGAGCGTGAGGATCGTCTCGTGGCTGAGGCGCCAGCTCGGATCCAGGGAGCGAGTCTGCGCCCACCGCATCGCCCGGTAGTAGTTCAGTGCCTCGATCCGGTCCTTCTCCGGCACTTCAATCGCCTCGCCAGCGATGATCGACTCCACCTGATCGCGCGTGAGGATGTTCCCCTCAATGGCGGTCGAGTAGTGCACGACGGCTGCCATGACCTGGCGCCGGATGACGCCGTGCCAGTCCTCTGGTTCCTCCAAGTGCGACTCGAGGAGTGTCCGGGCAGCCGTGATGGCATCGAGCGAACTGGCCATCCGGTCGGTGTGCTCGTAGCGGTCGATCAGCACTGGGCAAGGACCGCCGACTGGGTTGACTGGGTGGAGTAGGTGACGCCTTCGATCTCGTTGCTGCGGAATTTAAATCGCGTCATGGAGGTCATGACGCTATTAAACCACGTCACTGCGGCGTTCCATCGCGCTACCCTGACAGGCGATGTGGGAGGACCCGTTCGATGAGGATGACGACGCGACGGTCGACTGAAGCGCACCGGCATCCGCGGAGGCTCCATCGCTTGGAAGGAGCATGGAGTCCATGGCATCTCAACACCACAGAAGAGGTACCCGCCCGAGCTGCGTGAGCGTGGCGTCCGCATGGTGCTCAGTTGACACTGAGCCGGGTGCCGAAGATCTCTCCGGCGTGCGCTCCTTGGAGGAGGGCGGACTCTCCACAGTCCGGTGCTCGGCGGTGACTGGTCACCGACTGTTCACGCCCGAGAACCTACGCCGGTGCGACGACAGCCGCACCGAACGTGCAGCCGCGAACCAAGGCCCCTCGCCGACCTCGTCTCCAGGGCGGTTCAACCCGTGAGCCTGCCCTACCCCTCGCCCCAGCCCTTGGGTGGCAGGGCCGCTGATACAGTTCTTGCGTGAATCCTCTTCGTTGGTTGGACAGGTTGGGCGCACAACGGACCGAGAAGGGCCAGGTCCTGTACGTCCTGTACGTCATCATCGCCGTCCTCGTCATCTTCGTTCTTCTGAGATTCCTCGGCGTCATCTAGTCCGGACTGTTCGATAAAGCCTGGCCTGACGAACCGGAGCCTGGTCCGAGTCGGAGACGCCTCGCGGGAGCTCTCGGTGCCAGAACCTATCGGCCCAGTGGGCCCCGCTTGTCCAGCGCTCTGTCGAGGCCGAGATCATCGACAAGCAAAGATCCCGCTAAAGCCGCAAGGCCAAGGGCCATCAGATCGAATGCGTTCTCGTCGAGGATCACGGCAAGAACGAACATGACGATAGCGACGATCAGCAGGATCGCACGCAGACCAAAACGCATGGCTCCCCTTTCAAGAGTGTCTCAGGCGTCGCCGGCCAGGCTTTGCACCGAGCGGATCCCCCGTGGCCGCTGCCTTAGAGCCGTAGGCCTCACTGGTAGCCACGACTTGGTCGTTCCTGGCCAGAAGATTGGAACGGAACTTGCCGGTGGTGCCCTTCTTGATCACGAACTTGCCGGCCACGGGCGCCTTCCTGTCGCTCAACTTTGTTGGTGCCGAGGTTAGCGGCGGCCTCCGCCGGAGCCAGGGACCCCGTAGCGACCCACGAACGGCAAGGCCTATCGACTGCGGGGGTGCAGGCTTGCGGCGCGCTGAGCGGTGCGGCCTGAGCACGACCGAAGCAGCCTCGTAGTTGGGGCGTGGCCGACTTCTGGTGAGGAGCGGGAGCAGGCCCGCATCCCGTCGGTCCCCTTCAGGGGGCGAAAGTGATGACCGTCTTGACGTCGTCGGGCCGGCGTTCGAGGGCGTCGGCAAACGACTCCAGCGGGACCTTGCGGGTGACGATTCCAGCCAGCCAGCGCGGGTCGGCCGTGCTCAGCGCCCCGGCTCCCGCTTCGTAGTGGCGGCGGTTGGCGTTGACGGAGCCGAAGACGACGGCATTTCCGAGGACCATCTCCCGGTTGACCTCGCCCGCGTCGAACTGCAACGTCCGGCCGCCGGACGAGACCCCGGTGAGACAGACGATGGCATCGGGGGCGGTGTTGGCGAGGACGTCGAGCACGACCTGTGGCGCCCCGGTGCACTCGATGACGACGTCGGCCATCCCGGCGAGTTTGGCAACGGTGTCGGCGTTGTAGGTGGCGCCGAGATCGGCCACCAGCTGGGGCTTGGGACCGTCGGTGACCCGGTCGACCAAGTGGACGTCGAGGTCCCTCTGCACCCCGAGCAGTGCGGCCAGCAGGCCGATAGGCCCCGCCCCGCAGATCAGCACCGTGTGCGGTTCCCAGGCGGCGGAACGGGCGCCGATGCGCCCGATGTGGTCCCAGGCCTTGGCCACCACGCTCGCCGGTTCCAGGAGCACGCCGAGAGGCCCCAGAGCGGGGTCGATCCTCACCGCGAACCCGGGGTCGATGCGGTAACGCTCGGACGCGTAGCCGTGGAGGTCCTTGATACCCCGCTCGGTGTAGGCACCGTTGCGGCACATGTCCCACTCGCCGACGGCGCAGTTCGGGCACGGAGCCGAATCCGGCCGCCGGACGATGCCGACCACGAGATCCCCGACCGCCAGTCCGGCCCCGTCCGGTGCCTCTGCCACCCGTCCGAGCGACTCGTGGCCGATCACGAGGCGATCGCTGCCG
>DATLOM010000058.1:0-105536 GCA_035536185.1 Acidimicrobiales bacterium
CCCCAGAAGGGAATCGCCAGCTCGAACTCCACCGTCTGGCGGACGACCGCGTCGCCAGATCGGCGTTCGATGACCTCGACGGTGCGCAGGTACTCGCGAAACGGCCCGGTCGAGGCCTCGAATCGCCCCGGCTCGACTTCCTGCTCTACGACCTGCGCATGACGCGGCCGCAACAGCTCGGCGAGGGTGTCGCTGTCGACCGTCGCTTCACGAACCACTCGCACGGGCGGACATACTGGCGCGGTGGATCGGTTCGTGGTGCGGCCCGGTGGCCCGTTGTCGGGCAGCGTCGCGGTCGGCGGGGCCAAGAACTCGGCCCTGAAGCTGATGGCGGCGACGCTCCTCACCGAGGGTCAGTTCACCCTGCGCAACGTCCCGCACATCGCGGACGTCGAGACGATGTGCGACCTGCTCGTGTCCATGGGCGTCGACGTCGAACGCCGAGGCTCCACACTGCGGGTCCACCGTCCTCACGAGATCGTTCCCGAGGCTCCCTACGAGCTGGTGGAGCGGATGCGGGCGTCGATCGTCGTGCTCGGCCCGCTCCTGGCCAGGGTGGGCTCGGCCCGGGTGTCACTGCCGGGTGGCGACGACTTCGGCACCCGCCCTGTCGACGACCACCTGTCCGGGCTCGAGCGCCTGGGCGCCACCTTCGAGCTCTCCCACGGGGTGATCGACGGCCGGGCCGACCGCCTGCTCGGGAACCGGATCATGCTCGAGGTGCCCAGCCACACCGCCACCGACACCCTCGTCATGGCCGCCGTGCTGGCCAAGGGCACCACGGTCATCGAGAACGCCGCCCGGGAGCCGGAGGTCGCCGACCTGGCCGCCTTCCTCAACCGCATGGGAGCCCAGGTCCTCGGCGCCGGCAGCTCCACCATCGTCGTCGAGGGCGTCGACGAACTCACGCCGGTCGAGCACGACGTGATCCCCGATCGGGTCGAGGCGGCCACCTTCCTCGCCGCCCTGGGTGTCGCCGGCGGCGAGATAACCCTCACCGGTGCCCGCGCCGACCACATGGACATGCTCATCTCCAAGCTCGGCGACATGGGCATGCGCATCTCGCCCACCAGCGACGGCATCTGGGCCTCGGCCCCCGGCCGTCTCCGGTCGGTGGACGTGTCCACCCTGCCCTATCCCGGCGTAGCGACGGACTACATGCCGCTGCTGGTCGCCATGCTCGCCGTGGCCGACGGCGTCGGGATCGTCACCGAGAACCTCTACGGCGCCAACCGCTTCACCTACGTGGCCGAGCTGGTGCGGATGGGAGCCGACGTGCGGGTGCAGGGCCACCACGCCGTGGTGCGGGGCGTGGAGCGGCTCTCGGCGGCTCCGGTGAAGGCCCCCGACCTACGAGCGGGCGCCGCGCTGGTGCTGGCCGCACTGGCGGGGGACGGCGAGACCGTCGTCACCGGCGGCTATCACCTGGAGCGGGGCTACGAGAACCTGGCCGGCAAGTTGGCGGCCCTGGGGGCCGACATCACGTACCACCGGTAGAGCTGGGGGAATCCTGCCTCCCTCGCCCCGGTTGTACCGTGGTGCCATGCAAGCCGCACTTCTCGAGGCCGTCGAGGCCATCCGTCCCGCTCTTCAGGCCGACGGTGGCGACATGAACGTCCTGCGCCTCGACGAGGACACCGGCGTGGTCGACATCGAGCTGGTCGGGGCGTGCGACGGCTGCCCCATGTCCTCCATGACCCTCAAGGCCGGGATCGAGCGCATCCTGAAGGACCGGGTCCCCGGGCTGAACGAGGTGCGGGCCAAGGGGATCGACTTCGACACCTTGGACGACGCCCTGCCGATGGGCACCCCTGTCGCCGTGGACCCCGTCGCCGGCGGCTCCTCGAGCTTCAGCTGACCTGAGCGATCAGCCGGCCCGGGAACGGGAACGGGACCGGGTGAGCCCGACCAGACCGAGGCCCATCAGCGACGCGAAGCCGCCCATCTGGAGGAACCACCAGGCGCCGGTGGAGCCATGGTGGCCCGAGACCGGGCACATGACGGCGGCGCCGAGAGCGAGGCCGGCGGCAGCCACCGAGGCGACGAGGCCGAGGCGCTGGCGGCGGGCCAGCCCGACGCACGTGGCCGCCAGCACCCCTATGAGGGTCATGAACAGGAACACGGCCCAGAGCGGCTCGGCGGCCTGGGGGTCGGCGGGCCTCGGCTCGAGCAGGATGGCCATGGCGTAGACGGCGATCCACGAGAGGCAGATGGCCGCCGGCCAGCGCCCCGGCACGACCCCCTCGTCGGTCAGCCACCGGGCCAGGCGCGGAGCCTGCGGCTCGCCTGGCCTCAGCTCGACACGGCGGTACCGGTCCTGCTGAAGCTCGTCCAGCTGGCTGCGGGTGCGGAGCCTGAGGGACATCGCCTGGCCACCTCCTGTTGCGGGTCGTCTCCGCCAGATCGTACCCCCGTCTAGGCCCAGGCCACGCAGCCCATCTCCGCCGCCCCCGGCAGGTCCGGGTGGGCCGGTACCACGCGGACCGTGTACCCGTAGCGGCCGGCATGGTCGCAGACGAAACGGCCCACGTACCGGAGCCGCCCCTGCTCGTCGCTCGGCCCCGAGGGCTCCATGTTGATGACGGTCGGGGAGACGATCTCGTCGTTGGGCCCGACCGTCCCGTGCAGGAGCTGCACGGCCAGGTCGTCTGCGCTCAGCGACCCGAGGGCCACCGTCGCCGCGACCGTGCGTTCGCCGCCCAGGTCGGCCACCGCGGCCTCGCTCTCGACCGAGTCGATGTGGATGTGGGACCACGCGGAGAGAACGCGGGCCTTCCACACCGTCAGCGCCCGGGCCCGGGCGTACCCGTCGCTGCTCAGCGCATCGGCCCGCAAGGACACCGGCTCGTAGATCTGCTCGACGTAGTCGCGCACCATCCGGGAGGCCACCACCCGCGGGCCGAGCGAGGTGAGGGAGGCCTTGATCCGCTTCACCCAGCGGCGGGGGACCGGCCCCTCCACCCTCTCGTAGAAGAGCGGGACGATCTGGTGCTCCAGGATCTCGTAGAGGCTGTCGGCCTCCACCTGGTCGCGCCGGACCGGGTCGTCGTAGGTCTCCGCCGAGGAGATGCCCCAGCCGTTCTCGCCGTCGAACATCTCGGCCCACCATCCGTCCAGCACCGAGCAGTTGAGGGCGCCGTTGAGGGCGGCCTTCTCGCCACTGGTGCCGCACGCCTCGAGGGGGCGGCGGGGAGTGTTGAGCCACACGTCGGAGCCCTGGAAGAGGATGCCGGCGACGGCGATGTCGTAGTCCTCGACGAAGGCCATGCGGTGACGAACCTCGGGATGGCGGGAGAACTGCACGATCTGGCGGATCATCTCCTTGCCGACGTCGTCGGCCGGGTGGGCCTTGCCGGCGAAGACGAGCTGCACGGGGTGGTCGGTCGAGAGGAGCAGCGACTTCAGCCGTTCCGGTTGGGACAGCAACAGCGTGGCCCGCTTGTAGGAAGCGAAGCGCCGGGCGAACCCGATGGTGAGGGCCCGGGGATCGAGCACCTCGTCGCACCACCCGGCATCCGACGCGCTCGTGCCCCGCGCCACCGCCGCGCTGCGAAGCCGTTCACGCACGAAGGCGACGAGGCGCTCCCGGCCCTGCTCGCGCACCCGCCACAGCTCGTCGTCCCGCACGTCGCCCACCCGGGCCCAGGCCGCCTCGTCGGCCTCGTGCCACGCCGGCACGATCGACCGGCCGAGCAGGTCGTCCATCTCGGGTGAGGTCCAGGTGTGGGCGTGCACGCCGTTGGTGACCGAGCGGATGGGGAGCTCGTCGGCGGGGATGTTGGGCCACAGGCCCTGGAACATCGTCCGGCTCACCTCGCCGTGGAGCTTGGAGACGCCGTTGGCCATGCCGGCCAGCCGCAGTCCCATCACCGCCATGTTGAAGGGGGCGTCGGCCGGCTCGTCGGGGAGGTGGCCGAGGTCCATGAGGCGGTCGAGGTCGATGCGGCACTCGTCGGCCCAGCCCTTGAAGTACCTCGCCATCAGCTCGCGGGGGAAGCGGTCGATGCCGGCGGGCACGGGTGTGTGGGTGGTGAAGAGGGTGGCGGCCCGCACCGCCTCCACGGCCTCGTCGAAGTTCATCCCCCCGTCGACGATGAGCCGCCGGATGCGCTCGAGGCCCAGGAAGCCGGCATGGCCCTCGTTCGTGTGGAACACCTGCGTCTGCTCACCAATGGCGTCGAGCAGCCGCACCCCGCCGATGCCCAGGAGGATCTCCTGGCGGATCCGGTGCTCGCTGCCCCCGCCGTACAGGCGGTCCGTGACCAACCGGCCCTCCGGGCCGTTGTCGTCCACGTCGGCGTCGAGCAGGTAGAGGCGGACCCGGCCCACGTCCGCCCTCCAGATCTGGGCCGTGAGGCCGACGCCGGCGAGGTCGATGGTGACCCTCGCCCCCTCCACCAGCTGCAGGGCCATGGCGTGGGGATCGAGGACCGGGTAGCGCTCCTGCTGCCAGCCGTCGGCGTTCAGCTCCTGGCGGAAGTAGCCCTGGCGGTAGAACAGCCCGACCCCGACCAGCGGCACACCGAGGCCACTGGCCGCCTTCAGGTGGTCGCCGGCCAGCACTCCGAGCCCGCCCGAGTACTGCGGGAGCGCCTCGGAGATGCCGAACTCCGGCGAGAAGTAGGCCACGCAGCGGAGGGTCGAGCCGGAGCGCCCCTGGAACCACCGCGGGGTGGCGAGGTAGCGCTGGAGGTCGTCGTAGACCTCACCGAGGAACGTCATGAACGCCGGCTCCTTGGCCAGGGCGTCGAAGCGCTCGCGGTGGACGACGCCTAGCAGCCGCACCGGGTCGTGGCGCACCTGCTCCCACAACCTCGGGTCGATCCAGCGGAACAGGTCGCGCGTGCGGCCGTCCCAGGACCAGCGGAGGTTCATGGCCAGCTCCTGCAGCGGCGCCAGGGGCTCCGGCAGGCGGGCACGGACAGTGAAGCTGCGGAGCGCCTTCATCGGGTCAAGTTACCGGCGGCAGCCAAACGGTAGCCACGCCCGGCTTCGACGCAGTCAGCGCTCGCGTGGTCTCTGCCATCGCGGCATTGTGCGGCGGAGGTACTCGTCGAAGAGAGGGACCGTGAAGGCGGTGTCACCGTGAGCGGGGCTGAAGATCATCCCTTTAGAGATCAGCTGCGATCGCCGGGGAGCTACCGATTCGACCTTTACGCCAAGCATGCCCGCAACGTCGCCTGATCGATGGGGCCCTGCGCCGAGCTCAGCCATCGCTCTGAGGTACTCCCGTTCCCGAGGCGTGAGGCGGTCAGCACGCACGAGGAAGAAGTTGCGATCCAGCTGGTCGAGCACGAGCGGCCGCACCGATGTCACGTCGTCCGAGGTGATTGGCGTGCCAGTTGCATTGTTCCAGACGTGGTAGCCCCACTCCTGGAGAAAGTAGGGATAGCCCTTCGACTCAGCAAGGATCACATCCAAGCCATCGTCGGTGATCCCGGCACCCCTCTCCTCGGCAGGAATTGCTATAGCGCCCCGCGCGTCATCGTCGCTCAGCGAGCCGATCATCGGGAAATCGAACAACCGCTCGGCATACGACTTGGCTTGTCCGGCGAGCCCCGGAAGCTGAGGAAGTCCTGCACCGACGAGGACTACAGGAAGGGACAGCTGCGTCGTGCGGTGTACGGCGCTGATCAGCGCCGCCAGCTCCTCTGCCTCTAGATACTGCACCTCATCGATCGCAAGAAGTAGGCCAGCGCTCCTGTCTTTCGCCGCCTGGCCAGTGGCAACCAGGAGGTCTGTCAGGTCACTCGCCAGGTCGCCCGAGTCTGCCTCTCCGGTCATGGTGTCGACATCTAGAGCGATACGCGATCCGTCCGGGAGTTGCAGGGTGAAGGTTTTCAACACCCGCAACGCTCGAAGGGCCGCACGGGTTGGGCCGCTCCGTTCCAACTCGAGAAGAATCTTTCGGATGCGGACGGCGAGAAGCATCCTGAAATCACCTGTCTCCGGTGCCTCGATGAAGGCCGTCGTCATACCGGCATCCAGGGCGATCTCGCCGAACCTGTTGAGGAGGACGGTCTTGCCAACCCCTCGCAAGCCGATGGGCATGAGGCTCTTGCCGGGTATTCCCGAGACTGCTCTGCGTACGGTGATGGCGAATGTATTGATCAATGCGTCTCGTCCCAGAAGGGCGGGGGGCGGCGTTCCCGCACCTGGTCGGTATGGGTTATCGAGGGGATCCATGCCAACGAAGCTTACCGAACCTTATGCAGTAACGCCATAAGGTTCGACAAGCTGCCATCAGGCACCCAGCCGGACCCTGGGCCCGACCGGTAGCGGGTGTCGGAGCACGAGCGGAGCGCTCGCTGCTGCTGTCAGGGGCTTGACGTCACGCTCTGGCAAACTCAGGGCCAAACGTGAGGGCATCCTCCATCGATGGCCTTTACGTGATCCAACGAAGCTGTATCCGGGCTTCAACCCTTAGCCTTGGGAGCGAGATAATGGGTACGTACAAAAACCAAAACATCATCTTCACCAGGAGTTCCTTTATCTGAATCACGAGACAGTACTGAATGCTCTGTCGGCGTTGAGGCAGGAGCGGTCGATGAAATCATCCTGAAGACCAGCGAGGCCCGCGAGGGCGGGCTTGATGCAGGGGTGTCAGCTGGGCCTCTCAAGGGCGGAGGATCAAAGAAACGGCAGTCGAATATGCAAGAGGAGTTGGTGCGTAGACGGACGTGGTTTTCGGGCTTCGACGCATGGTACCGAGCGCTGAAGGAGCATGAAGCAATCGGCACCTTCGATCAGTGGGATATTGAAGTGATAAATGAGCTAGCGGTGGGCGATACAGTCGAGTTCCAAGCGGATATCCTCCTCTCGCCGGTACATAAAGTCCTCGCGACCTTCATGTCGTATGTCTCCGCTGCTGGTACTCCCGGATCCCCGTTTACAGCGGCTCCCAAGGAGATGCAGGAAGCAAAGAAGATTGCCAAGGCGATGGAAGGTTGGATGTCGGGGCGAGATGGCCGACGTAACCTGCCCGTGTATCTGCTCCCTGGCCATCAACCGACTCCGCGGATAGTTGCGCGGCTTGATGAGAAATACATCATCGGAGGCCTTGACGCTGTCGAGGGTACATTTACGATTGTTGCTCAGGTCGACTCGATCCTCAAGGAGGAGCAGGAGGAATCGGTGATCCGGATCATCCGTGATGTTCCTCCGACACCGAAAGAGGTTGAGGTGATCATTGAGGCGATGTCTCACTTCATAGAGCCGTCGAGGCAACTTGGTGTGGAGATGAGTTCAAGTGACATGATGTTTACCCACCCGACGGTGCTCATGCGGCCGATTGCCATCTATAAGTAACTAGCTGAGTTGACGGGGAGGCTTTGAATAACTTGAATTTGAAACGTCACTCCGACGAGGATCTCGCACAGGCTTCTGTAGGACCCGACCTTGTAGACAGCCGCGTGTTGGTGGGTGGACAGACGGAGGCTGTAAGACAATTACGTCGGAGATGGGCGCCCTTTCATATCGCCACGAGTCGCCGAGTCGCCTTTCATCGCTATCCGCCCGCAGTTCGGCGCAGGACACTGGGCATGCCGCTCGAGCGCGGTTCTTCCGGCACCTTTGCCTCCCCACGAACGACAAGGTTTCCCGGCGGACGCCGGAGTGGTAGGCCAAAGGGGTGAGCCTCGGTCGGATCATCGTGGATGACGTCCGCCCCAGCGCCCCTCGGGGCTATCCCGCCAAGGCGGTGGTGGGTGAGTCGGTGAGGGTCTCGGCCGACATCTACAAGGACGGCCACGACATCCTGGCGGCGCGGGTGCGATGGGGCCCGGCGCTGGCCTCCGGTGACGCCAAGACCAACACCGCGCCGCTGGCGCAGCTGTACAACGACCGGTGGGAGGGCGTGATCGAGCTGGCCGCTCTCGGTCGCCACGAGCTCGTGGTGGAGGCATGGACCGACTCCTATGCGACCTGGCGCCACAAGGTCACCGCCAAGTTGGCCGCCGGCCAGGACATCTCGGTCGAGCTGGAGGAGGGTGCCCGACTTCTCGAGGCCGCCGCCGGCCGGTCCGGCGGCGAGGACAAGACGTTCCTCCGGAAGCTGGCCAAGACCATGCGGTCGGAGGCGCAGGCGCCGGCCGAGCGCCTGGCGCCGGTCATCAGCGAGCGGGTCGCCGACCTGCTGGCCGGGCCCGAAGGTGCCGGCGACCTCACCGCGGGTGCCGCCGTGCCTCTCTGGGTGGATCGTGAAAGGGCCCTCTTCGGTGCCTGGTACGAGCTGTTCCCCCGTTCCCACGGGGGTTTCGCGGGTACCGCCGACCGCCTCCCGGCCATCGCCGAGATGGGCTTCGACATCGTTTACCTGCCGCCCATCCACCCCATCGGCCGGGCCCACCGCAAGGGGCCCAACAACACCACCGGGGCCTCGGCCGAGGACCCCGGCAGCCCCTGGGCCATCGGCGCCGCCGAGGGCGGCCACACCGCCATACACCCCGATCTCGGCACCTTCACCGACTTCGAGGCGCTGGTGGGCAAGGCCCAGGCCCTGGGCATGGAGATAGCCCTGGACTACGCCCTGCAATGCTCCCCCGACCATCCCTGGGTCGGCGAGCATCCGGAGTGGTTCCACCACCGCCCCGACGGGTCCATCGCCTACGCCGAGAACCCACCCAAGAAGTACCAGGACATCTACCCCGTCAACTTCTGGCCCGAGCAGGAGGCGGACCGCGAGGCCCTCTGGGACGCGTGCAAGGAGATCGTCGACTTCTGGATCGGCCACGGGGTGCGCATCTTCCGCGTCGACAATCCCCACACCAAGCCCTTCGCCTTCTGGGAATGGCTGATCCCCGCCATCCAGGACCAGCACGCCGACGTCCTCTTCCTGGCCGAGGCCTTCACCCGCCCCAAGGTGATGGCGAAGCTGGCGGAGGTCGGCTTCACCCAGAGCTACACCTACTTCACCTGGCGACTCGCCTCCCACGAGCTGCGGGAGTACCTGGAGGAGCTGGCCCACGGCCCCCTGGCCGACTACATGCGGCCCAACTTCTGGCCGAACACGCCCGACATCCTCTCCGGCCCCTTGCGCGACGGTCCGCCCGCGGCTTTCAAGCAGCGCCTCGTCCTGGCCGCCACCATGACCCCGTCCTACGGGATCTACAGCGGCTACGAGCTGTACGAGAACGCGCCGGCCTCGGAGACCAACGAGGAGTACCACCGCTCGGAGAAGTACGAGATCAAGGAGCGGGACTGGGATCAGCCCGGCTCGCTCTCTCCCTTCCTGGCGACCGTGAACGACATCCGCCGGCGCCACCCGGCCCTTCAGGCGCTGCGCAGCATCACCTTCCACCCGAGCGCCAACCCGTCGATGATCGCCTACTCGAAGCACACCGACGACCGGTCCGACGTCGTGCTCACCGTCGTGAGCCTGGACCCGTGGGCCCCGCAGGAGACCACCCTCGATCTCGACCTCGGGCTCCTCGGTCTTCCCTGGGACAGCCCCTACGACGTCCACGACGAGCTGTCGGGTCATTCCTACCGATGGACCGGGTCGCACCCGTACGTGCGGCTCGAACCCGATCAGGCCGCCCACATCCTCCACCTGCGCCGCATCCGGTGAGCGTGGTCAAGCCCGAGCACGGGACACCTGCGAGGACCGCAGATCCCGAGTGGTTCCGCAAGGCGGTCTTCTACGAGGTTCTCGTCCGCGGCTTCAACGACGCCAACAACGACGGGACCGGGGACCTCCGGGGCCTGACCGAGAAGCTGGACTACCTCCAGTGGCTCGGCGTCGACTGCCTGTGGCTGCTGCCCTTCTACCAGTCGCCCCTGCGCGACGGCGGCTACGACATCTCCGACTTCTTCACCATCCTTCCCGAGTACGGCGACCTGGCCGACGTCGTCAACCTGGTGGAAGAGGCGCACCGGCGGGGCCTGAAGGTGATCGCCGACCTGGTCATGAACCACACCAGCGACGCCCACCCGTGGTTCCAGGAGTCGCGCCAGGACCGGACGAACCCCAAGGCCGACTGGTTCGTCTGGAACGACGACGACCACCGCTGGTCGGAGGCCCGGATCATCTTCGTCGACACCGAGAAGTCGAACTGGACCTGGGACCCGGTACGCGGCCAGTACTACTGGCACCGCTTCTTCAGCCATCAGCCGGACCTCAACTACGACAATCCCGAGGTCCAGCAGGCCATGATCGACGTGGTCCGCTTCTGGCTCGACATCGGCCTCGACGGTTTTCGCCTGGACGCCGTGCCCTACCTCTACGAGCGCGACGGCACCAACGGAGAGAACCTGCCCGAGACCCACGACTTCCTCCGGCGACTGCGCAAGGAGGTCGACGCCGTCTTCCCCGACACGGTGCTCCTGGCCGAGGCCAACCAGTGGCCGGCCGACGTCGTGGACTACTTCGGGGACGGCGACGAGTGCCACATGTGCTTCCACTTCCCGCTCATGCCCCGCATGTTCATGGCCATCCGGCGCGAGCAGCGGACGCCGATCACCGAGATCCTGGCCCAGACCCCGGACATCCCGGAGGGCTGCCAGTGGGGCATCTTCCTGCGCAACCACGACGAGCTGACCCTCGAGATGGTCACCGACGAGGAGCGGGACTACATGTACACCGAGTACGCCAAGGACCCGCGCATGAAGCGCAACGTGGGCATCAGCCGGCGCCTCGCCCCGCTGGTGGACAACGACCGGCGGGTGGCGGAGCTCCTCCACGCCATGCTGTTCTCGATGCCCGGCAGCCCGGTCCTCTACTACGGCGACGAGATCGGCATGGGCGACAACATCTACCTGGGCGACCGTGACGGCGTGCGCACCCCGATGCAGTGGACCCCGGACCGCAACGCCGGCTTCAGCAAGGCCGATTTCGCCCAGCTCTACCTGCCGCCTCTCATGGACCCTGTGTACGGGTTCCAGGCCGTCAACGTGGAGGCCGAGACCCGCAACCCGAGCTCGCTCCTCCACTGGATGCGCCGCCTCCTCCTGGTCCGCAAGCAGCACGCCCTGTTCGGCACCGGGAGCTTCGAGGTCATACCCACGGAGAACCCCTCGGTCCTCGCCTACGTGCGCCACGACGGCGACGACATCGTGCTCTGCATCAACAACCTCTCCCGCTTCGCCCAACCGGCGGAGCTGCCGCTGCAGCGTTACGACGGCAAGACCCCCATCGAGCTGCTGGGCCGGGTGCCCTTCCCCCGGATCGGCGAGCTCCCCTACTTCATCACCCTCGGGTCGTACGCCTTCTACTGGTTCCAGCTGGTGGATCACTCGATGGAGCACTAGTGCACCGTCGCCGATATCACCTGCTGCCTCGCCGGCCAGCGATGCCCCTGGCTGCGTTGCTCCTCCTCGAAAGCCGGCAAGAGGATTCCTTCGTCGCAGCGCCTTGCCAGGTGACACCGCTGACTCGCCGATGCACCCAGGCCATATCAGCGACGGAGCACCCGTGACCCTGGCCGCCGGCATCGAGCCGCTGCTGCCGGCCTATCTCGGCCGCCAGCGCTGGTTCGCAGGAGAGGCGCCTTCCTCGGCCGAGGTCGTTACCAGCGAGGAGCTGGCTGACGGGCTGCTGTGGCTGCTGGCCGACGCCGGTGGAGCGCTCTACCAGGTCGTGATCGGCACCCGGGCGGCCGACGACCAGCCCGATTTCCTCCACGGCCACGACGTCCAGGTGCTGGGTGTGGTCGACGGGCAGGTCGCATTCGACGCCCTGCTCGACCCCGAGTACGCGAAGTTGGTGCTGGCCAAGGTGTGCCCGGACCTGGACGCGCCATCGTTGATGCGCCCGATGGGCGCCGAGCAGTCGAACAGCTCGCTGGTCTTCGACGACGCCTTTGTGCTCAAGGTGTTCCGGCGCCTGCACGACGGGCCCAACCCCGACGTGGAGATCACCACGGCACTCGCCGCCGCCGGCTTCGGCCACGTGGCCGAACCCTTCGGCGTGTGGCGACAGGACAACCGCGATCTCGCCATTGCTGCCCGCTACCTGGCCGGTGGCGCCGAGGGCTGGGCGCTGGCCCAGACGTCCCTGCGGGACCTCTACGCGACCGGGTACGACGATCCCGGGGCCTGCGGAGGGGACTTCGCGGCCGAGGCCACCCGCCTCGGCACCGTGACGGCCACCATGCACCTGGCCCTGGCCGAGCAGTTCGGGGCACAACCCGCTGACCCGGCGGCGTGGGCCGACGCGCTGGAGGCGCAGCTGTCGCGCCTGGCCGAGGGAGATGCGGATCCGGCGGCGGCGAAGGACTTCGTCGAGCGCCTCCGGGCCGTCGGCGACGCCGGCCCCGCCATCCGGGTCCACGGGGACTACCACCTGGGCCAGGTCATGCGCACCGACACCGGTTGGTTCGTGCTGGACTTCGAGGGCGAGCCGGTCCGGCCCCTCGAGGAGCGGCGCCAGCCGACGTCGCCCATGAAGGACGTGGGAGGGATGCTGCGCTCGTTCCACTACGCGGCCCAGGTCGCTCTCACCGAGCGTGACGAGATGGAGCACGACGAGCTGCTGTCGCCCGCGGTGGCGTGGGAGCGGCGCAACCAGGGCGCCTTCCTGGCCGGCTACTTCGGCACCGAGGGGATCGACGCCGTCCTGCCGGGGGGCACCGACCAGCGTGACCTGGTGCTGGCCAGCTTCGAGCTCGACAAGGCCGTTTACGAGGTCCTCTACGAGCGGGCTTACCGGCCGGATCTCGTCCACATCCCGTTGGGAGCCATCGCAAGGCTCCTCCGGGGGTAAAAAGGTCAGATGCCCACGCGCCCATCCCGCCGGACCGACTCCTCGGCTGCCGACATCGCCCGTCTGGTGGAGGGCTCCCACAGCGACCCCCACAGCGTCCTCGGCCTGCACGACGGGGTGGTCCGCGCCTACCGGCCGGACGCCCACGGCATGCGCCTGGTCCCCGCCGGCGGTGAGCCGATCTCCATGAGCAAGGTCCACGACGCCGGCGTCTTCGAGGCCAAGGTCCCGCCCCACCTGCTCCCCGAAGACGGCAGCTACCGCCTCGAGGCCGACTACCCCGGGGGGCCCCACTCCTGGGAGGACCCGTACCGCTTCTGGCCCACCCTCGGCGACGTCGACCTGCATCTGCTGGGCGAAGGTCGCCACCGACGCCTCTGGAGGGTTCTCGGCGCCCATCTCCACACCCATCAGGGCGTGGAGGGCACCTCCTTCGCCGTCTGGGCGCCCAGCGCCCGCTCCGTGCGGGTGGTCGGCGACTTCAACTTCTGGGACGGCCGTCTCCACCCGATGCGCTCGCTGGGCTCGTCCGGTATCTGGGAGCTCTTCGTGCCCGGTGTGGCCGCCGGCGCCGTCTACAAGTACGAGCTCCTCACCGAAGAAGGCCATCTCACCAAGAAGGCCGACCCCCTCGCCTTCACCGCCGAGCTCCCGCCCGGCACCTCCAGCGTCGTCAGCTCCTCGTCCCATCGCTGGGGCGACGATGACTGGATGGCCAACCGGGAGAACCGGCCGGCGTTGGTCGACCCGATGTCGGTCTACGAGCTCCATCTGGGCTCCTGGCGCAGAAAGACCGAGGAGGACAACCGGCCTCTCACCTACCGCGAGCTGGCCGAGCAGCTTCCGGCGTACGTGGCCGACATGGGCTTCACCCACGTCGAGATGATGCCGGTGGCCGAGCACCCCTACGGCCCCTCGTGGGGGTACCAGATCTCGTCCTACTTCGCCCCCACCAGCCGCTACGGCCCTCCCGACGACCTGCGGGTCCTCGTCGACGCCTTCCACCAAGCCGGCATCGGCGTGATGATCGACTGGGTGCCGGCCCACTTCCCCCGCGACGACTGGGCCCTGGCCCGTTTCGACGGCACCGCCCTCTACGAGCACGAGGACCCCCGTAAGGGATCGCACCCCGACTGGGGCACGCTGGTGTTCAACTACGGGCGCAACGAGGTCCGGAACTTCCTCATCGCCAACGCCCTGTACTGGCTGGAGGAGTACCACATCGACGGCCTGCGGGTGGATGCCGTGGCCTCGATGCTCTACCTCGACTACTCCCGCAAGGAGGGCGAGTGGATCCCCAACGAGTTCGGCGGGCGGGAGAACCTCGAGGCCGTCACCTTCCTCAAGGAGCTGAACGAGGTCGTCTACGCCGAGCACCCCGGCGCCATCACCGTGGCCGAGGAGTCCACGGCCTGGCCGGCGGTGTCACGGCCCACCTACCTCGGCGGCCTCGGCTTCGGCTTCAAGTGGAACATGGGCTGGATGCACGACACCCTCGACTACTTCGCCAAGGAACCCGTCCACCGCCGCTACCACCACCACGAGCTGACCTTCGGGCTCCTCTACGCCTTCAGCGAGAACTTCATCCTGCCCCTGAGCCACGACGAGGTCGTGCACGGCAAGGGGTCGCTGCTGGGAAAGATGCCCGGCGACAAGTGGCAGCGCCTGGCCAACCTGCGCTGCCTGCTGGCGTGGATGTGGGCCCACCCTGGGAAGCAGCTGCTGTTCATGGGCGGCGAGATCGGCCAGGAGCGTGAGTGGCGCCACGACGACAGCATCGACTGGCACCTGCTCGACGACCCCGGCCACCGGGGCATCCAGGACCTCGTGCGGCGCCTCAACGAGGCCTACCAGGCCCACCCGGCGCTCTGGCAGCGCGACTCGGTGCCCGAGGGCTTCCAGTGGATCGACGCCAGCGACGTGGAGGGCAACGTCCTGTCGTTCCTCAGGATGGCGGCCGACGGCACCCCGATGGCCTGTGTGGCCAACCTCTCCCCGGTTCCCCGGGCCGGCTACCGCATCGGCCTTCCCAGCGGTGGCACGTGGCGGGAGGTGCTCAACACCGACGCCATCGGCTTCGGCGGCAGCGGCGTGGGATCCGGTGGCGAGGTAAACGCCATGGAGCACCCGTGGCACGGCCTGCCGTGCTCAGTGACCCTGACGCTCCCGCCCCTGGCGGTGCTCTGGCTGGCCCCCACGGGCGGCTCTGCGCTTTCATAGCGCCCCTTGGCTCACCTCCTGGCCGTCCACGGCCACTTCTACCAACCACCGAGGGAGAACCCCTGGACCGAGGAGGTGGCGCGCGAGGCTTCCGCCGCGCCCTTCCACGACTGGAACGCGCGCATCACCGCCGAGTCCTACTGGCCCAACGCCGCCGCTCGCATCTTCGACGACCCCGGGCGGGTGGTCGCCATCGTCAACAACTACGAGCGGCTCTCGTTCGACGCCGGGCCGACCCTCATGGCCTGGCTCGAGCGCCACGAGCCGCAGACGTACGCGGCGATCGTCGCCGCCGACGCCGCCGGCGGGGGCGCCATCGCCCAGGCTCACGGCCACATCATCCTGCCCCTGGCCAATGCGCGGGACGTGCGGACCCAGGTCCGGTGGGGGCTGGCCGACTTCATCCACCGGTTCCGCCGGCCGGCCGACGGGATGTGGCTGCCGGAGACGGCGGTCAACGACGACGTGCTCGCCATCCTGGCCGAGGAGGGCGTGGCCTTCACCATCCTGGCCTCCCACCAGGCGTCGGAGGCGATGCAACCGATAGACACCAGCAGGGCCTACAAGTGGTCCCACCCCGACGGCTCCGGCCGCTCGGTGACACTGGTGTTCTACGACGGCGGGCTGTCGCACGCCCTGGCCTTCGAGCTGGCCGGTCTCTCGAGCCAGGCCTTTGTCGAGCGGGTCTCCCACAGTCGCAAGGGACTCGTCACCGTCGCTGCCGACGGCGAGACCTTCGGGCACCACCAGCGTTGGGGCGAACGCTTCCTAGCCCACGCGCTCACCGTCGAGGCACCGCGGAGGGGGGTGGAGGTCGTCAACCTCGCCCGCTACCTCGCCGTCCACCCGGCCGAGCTGCAGGCAACGGTGCGGGAGAGCAGCTGGTCCTGTGCCCACGGCGTGGGCCGGTGGCGCGAGGACTGCGGCTGCTCCACCGGTGCCGAGCCGGGCTGGGACCAGCGGTGGCGGGCGCCGCTACGGGAGGCCCTGGACGGGCTGCGGGACCATGCTGCCGCCGTGTTCGAGCGACGGGGCGCATCGGTGATGGTCGACCCCTGGGCCGCCCGCGACCGCTACATCGACGTCCTGCTCGGTGCCCGGAGCCGGGAGGAGTTCACCTCCGCCCACATCACCGGCGATCCGGTGGTGGCCTTCAGCCTGCTGGAGGCACAGCGCCACGCCATGGCTATGTACACCTCGTGCGGCTGGTTCTTCAACGACCTCGCCGGGCTGGAGACGGTGCAGGTGCTCCGCTACGCGGCAAGGGTCATGGACCTGCTGCGGGAGCTCGACGAAGAGCCCGGCGAGATGGCCTTCCTCGAGGTGCTGGACAAGGCCGAGAGCAACGTGGCCGACGAGGGCACGGGCCGGGACGTGTGGGCCAACCACGTGGCGCCGGCTCGGGTGGACGCCCACCGGGCCGTAGCCCACCTCGCCCTGGTCGACCTTCTGGAGGGGAGGCCGCCGGCGGGGGAGGCCGGCGCCTTCCAGGTGCAGGCCCTGGATCACGCCCGGGGCGACCGCGGCCCTGTGGCCCTGTCGTCGGGCCGCGTCGCCCTCACCCACCGCCGCACCGGCCGGCGGACCGAGCACCTGTGGGCCGCTCTCCACCTAGGTGGCCTGGAGGTGGTCGGCTCCACCCGCGCCCTTGACTCCGGGCCCGAGGATGCCGGCGACGCTCTCGAGATCCTCCGGCGCGCCTTCGACGACGGCGCCCCGGTCACGACGCTGCTGCGGATGGTCGGCGGGCTCGGGCCCCGAGAGCTCGACCTTCGCTCCGCCCTGCCCGACGCCGCCGAGCAACTGGTCGAGCGGGCCGCGGCCACCCTGTCCGACCGGTTCGCGGCGGCCTACGAGCGCCTGGTCGACGACCACTGGCACACCCTCCAGGCCCTCGCCTCCGCCGGCCACCCCATTCCCCCGGAGCTGCGGGCGCCGGCGGAGCTGGTGCTGGCCCGCCGCCTCGAGGCCGAGATCCTCGCCCAGGACGGCTCCCTCGAGCCCGGCGCCTACACCGCGGCCCGCCGGGTCGCCCAGGAGGCCCGCGCCGGCGGGTTCGTCGTCGACACCCCCCGGGTCCGAGCGGCCCTCAGCCGCCTCCTGCTGGCCGCGGTCACCCGCGCCGTGGAGGGCGCCGGCGTGGACGAGGCCATCGCCGTGCTACGCCTCGCCCGCGAGCTGCGCGTGGAGGTCCCCATCGAGGGCCCCCAGGAGCTGGTGTACGCCGCCCTGACCAACGGTGCCGTCCCTGGCAACGCCCTCCGCGCCCTGGCGTCTGCCCTCAACCTCGCCGTCGACTAGCGGGCGGCGCGCCCCCGGTCACCGGGTCCTGTCCCTCAGGGCCCCTCCCAACGGGGTCCCCCCCGCCTGACGGCGGGTCCCCCCCGTCGGGCCCCTCCCGGCGACGCCGTAGTCGACTACCTCAGGTCCGCTTTCTGTCGGAGGTGGGCCGCCTGGCTCCCGCCCGCGCAGGCCATTTCAAGGGCGGACCTGAGGTAGTCGACTTCGACGGCGCCTACGGGCCACCCAGTGACCTCGGTGGTTCGCTCCGAGGCGGGCTGACGGCATCCGCCCTGTTTCAGACCATCCAGACGTGGACCTGCCGCCCGGGGCGCGTCGACGGCGCCTCAGTCGGCGGCTTCCAGGCGGTGTTTCAGGCGCTTCAGGTTCTTCTTCCAGATGTGGCGTAGAAGGGGGCGGCTGACCATGGCCCCCAGCGGGCCGGCGAGCCACCAGGGGTAGGTCAGGCGCTCGTCCCAGGTGAAGCGGGTCTTGCCGCGGGGCGTTGTTCGCAGGGTGAAGCGGCCAGTGCCGGTGACCATGCCGACGTGGCGGATGCCCATGGTGCGGCGCCCGCGCCATTCGGTGACCTCCATGCGGTCGTTCAGCCGGATGGGGCCGATCTTGGTGATGCAGTCGAAGGTGGTCCCGACTCCTTGGCGCTGCCGGGACGTGAACTCGATGGACTCGGCGTCGGCCATCCACTGGACGTGGGAGGCGATGTCGCGCACGTCGGCCCAGACCTGCCGGCGGGGCACGTCGATGACCGTGCTCACGCGTATGTGGGACACGGGCTCCCACGGTAGAGCGGGACCTGACCGGTATGGTCGCCGCCGTGCCGGGTGACGGGGATAGGGCTCTGGCCCGGTACCTGCGGCACGAGGTGGGTGCCCACTCGCCGTACTACCGGACCTTCGCCGGCGACGACACTCAGGAACCATGGCCGCGGTCGCGCGATGGGTTGTCGCGGTTGCCCCTCCTGAGCCTTTCCGAGATCAACGATCCTGCCGCGTTCGTCCTCCGGCCGAACTGGGCCAGCCTCGAGGGCGCGGGTGGTCAAAGGTTCGCGGCACGCCTGGCGGTAACGGGCACGGGCCGGAGGCGGCCTCGCCGGAGACGGCAGCTCGTGGACCATCGCTACAAGCCGGTCCACTGGACCCTGGACGCCGGGATACCTGTCGGGTCCTCGGCTGCTGATCTGGATCGCCTGGCCATGCTGGGCGCCCGGTGGCTCGAGCGGGCCGGTGTCGAGGCGGTCGATGTGCTGGTGGGCGTCGCACCTCCCGGTCCCAACCTCGCCTACTGGCAGCTGGTGCTGGGTGCGCGGGAAGCGGGGATCTCCGCTGTCCATCTTGTCCCGCCGGCGGCGGCATCGGAGGTGGCCCGGCTCTACCCGACGGTGTTGGCCGGTCGGCCCTTCGACCTGGCCCGGTTGTTGACTGCGGCTCGAGCGGAGGGCTGCCCCCTTGCCGCCGTGCGCACGATCATCGCCGTGGGGGAGCCACTCGAGGAGGGGGTGCGGACCAAGCTCCTCCAGCTGCTCGACGATCCGTCCGAAGGAGCGGTCGTGGCGGCATGGGCGCCTTCGGGCGTGCGTATGCTCTGGGGGGAGTGCCGAGCGGGAGCAGGTGCCGGCGCCGGCCTGCACACCTGGCCCGGGGCCGAGGTGCTCGAGGTGATCGACCCGTTGTCCGGGACAGCGGCGCCGCCCGGTGCCGACGGCGAGCTGGTTTGGACGGCGCTCGGGTGGAGCGGCACCGTGTTCGTCCGCCTGCGCACCGGCGTGTTCGCCGCCCTCGACGACGGCCCCTGTCCCGCCTGTCACGAGCCCGGGCCGCGACTGTCGATCGTGTCCGACACGCCGGCGTTCCTCAATGCTCTGGACAGGCATCCCGAGGTCACGGGTTGGCAGGTCGAGCTGCGCACCGTGGACGGGAACGAGGAGCTGCTCGTGTTCATGTCGCTGGCGCCGGCGGTGGCCGGGCGCGACGTCGTACACGAGCTGGACGCGCAGCTGTCGGCCACCCAGTACGTCGTGGTCGACGGTCCCATCCTCGACAGCCGCCTGGCCGCCTCCGGGGACCGCCGGGTGCTCGACCTGCGCCGGCGCTGACGGCGCGGGAAGCCGCCACGTTCCGGCGGCCGTAGCCTTGTAGAAGTGACCGTCTACCTCGACCACGCGGCAACGACGCCGCTGCGCCCCTTGGTCCTCGAGGCGATGATGCCGTTCCTGACGGACCAGTTCGGCAATCCGTCGGGATCTCACGCCGTTTCCCGGGCGGCCCGCAAGGCGGTGGACGAGGCCCGGGACGTCGTGGCCGAGTGCCTCGGCTGCGAGCCCGGCGAGGTCATCTTCACGGGTACCGGGACAGAGGCCGACAACCTTGCTCTCGCCGGCGTGGTGGCGCGGCGGCCCGGGAAGGTCTTTTGCAGCGCCATCGAGCACCACGCCGTGCTCCATGCCGTGCAGGCGTTGCGGGGCTCTGTCGTTCCCGTCCATCCCACCGGCGTCGTCGACGTCGATGCGCTGGCCGCGGCTCTGGGCCCGGAGGTGTCGGTGGTCTCGGTCATGCTGGCCAACAACGAGATCGGCGTCGTCCAGCCGCTGGACGAAGTGGTGGAGGTAGTGCGCGAGCACGCGCCGGAGGCGGTCGTGCACACCGATGCCGTGCAGGCGTTCCCGTGGGTGGACGTGGCCACTGCCGCGTCGGGCGCCGGGCTCGTCGCCGTCAGTGCCCACAAGTTCGGCGGCCCGAAGGGGGTGGGCGCTCTTGTTGCCCGCAGGGGTGTGCGGCTGGCGCCGATCATGCATGGTGGCGGCCAGGAGCGGGACCGGCGCAGCGGGACCCACAACGTCGCCGGCATCGTGGGCATGGCCGCGGCCATGCGCATCACCGTGAACGAGCGCGACGCCACCGTCGCCCGGGTCGCGTCGCTCCGGGACCGGCTCGGCGACGCCTTGCTGGCCGCGCTTCCCGGGACCGTGGAGACCGGTGACCGCGGCCACAAGGTCGCCGGCAGCTGCCACCTGCGCTTCCGCGGGATCGAGAGCGAGACCCTGCTGGTCCTGCTCGACGACGCCGGCGTCTGCGCCTCGGCCGGATCGGCCTGCGCCAGCGGCGCCATGGAGCCGTCCCACGTCCTGGCCGCCATCGGCGTCGATCGAGACGAGGCACGTTCTGCCGTCCGCTTCTCCCTCGGTTCCACCACTACGGAGGACGACGTGGACCTCGCCGTCAAGGCCGTCACCGAGGCCGTCTCCCACCTCCGCGAGGCATGAGCACGGTGCGCCGCATGCCGCACCGTTGCGAGTACATACCGGGCGCTTTCCGCCCGCTATGTACTCGAAACGGCGGTAGGTGGGCCTTGTCCGACGGTGCGCCCCGCACCCCAGCCCGTTGCGAGTACATGCCGGGCGTTTTCCGCCCGCTATGTACTCGAAACCACGGGGGGAGCGGCCGTGGGTGAGCGGGTGCTGGTGGCGATGTCCGGCGGGGTGGACTCGTCGGTGGCGGCGGCGCTGATGGTGGAGGCGGGCCACGAGGTGGTCGGCGCCACCATGAAGCTGTGGGGCGGGGCCAGCGACTCGGGGTGCTGCTCGGTGGCCGACGTGGACGATGCCCGCCGGGTGGCCCAGCAGCTGGGCATCGTCCACCACGTGTTCAACTTCGGCGACGACTTCGAGACCCATGTCGTGGGGCCCTACGTGGCGGACCACGCCGCCGGGCGGACCCCGAACCCGTGCGTCGAGTGCAACCGCCACCTCAAGTTCGACCGGTTCCTGCACCGGGCCGCCCAGCTCGGCTTCGACGCCGTCGCCACTGGCCACCACGCCCGCATCACCTCGGAAGGCGGGAGCTGGCAGCTCCGGCGGGGCGCCGACCGGGCCAAGGACCAGTCCTACGTGCTCTCCATGCTTGGCCAGGCCCAGCTGTCGCGGGTCCGGCTCCCGGTCGGCGAGTTGACCAAGGCCGAGGTGCGGGAGCGGGCCGCCGCCCTCGGGCTGCGCACGGCGGCCAAGGCCGACAGCCAGGACGTGTGCTTCATCACGTCGACCGGAGGGCGCCACGCCTTCCTGAGCCAGCGCATCGACCTCCGCCGTGGGAGGGTGCTCGACGCCGCGACCGGCACCGAGATCGGCCAGGTGCCGGCGATAGAGCTCGTGAGCGTGGGCCAGCGTCGCGGTATGGGCAGCGGAGGCGCCGGCGCCGGCGCTCCGCAGGGCCAACGCCGTTATGCGATCGCCGTCGACACAGAGGACAGAACGGTGACGGCCGGCACCCAGGCGGATCTCCTCACCGATGCCCTGGCCATAAGCCTCGCCGGCTGGTCCTGGACCGACGAACCCGTGCCGGCCGGCACGGCGGTCTGGGCCCAGGTCAGCGCCCATGGCACACCCCGCGCCGCTGTGCTCGATGCTGGCGGGCTCCGCTGGCGGAAGCCGGAGAATCGAGTAGCCCCCGGTCAGACGATCGCCATCTACGACGGCGACAGCGTCCTCGGCTCCGCCGTCGCCGCCTGACCCGGGAGCCGGCGCCGCCGCCTGACGTCATCCCGTGGTGATGCGCCTCGCCGCCGCTTCCTTCAGGACCTCGCCTGGCCGGGTCGGGGTGAACAGGAGGCGGGCCGAGGAGCCGGGCTCGCCTATACGGGTGCCGGGGCGCATGAGCATCATCGGCACCTTCTCGGTGAGCACGAGCTCGAGGGCCAGACCCGGCGCCCGCTGGGTGATGTCGAGCGAGTCCGTGTCGGCCGGAGCGGGGCGGAGGACCTCGACGATCTGGCGGCGGAACAGCACCGGGTCGGCGAGAGCGATCGGGTCGTGCAGCACCAGCCCGGCGGGCACGAAGACCACCCACCGCCGGGAGAGGTTGTTCATGGCGGCCAGGAGCAGGCCGGCGACCGGCAGGCCCACGACGGCGAGGGCAGCCGCGGCGACCCAGCGCCGGCAGGCGAGCAGCAGCAGCACTCCTACCGGTGCACCGACGGCCAGGGCCCATGCCAGCGGCAGGATGCCCAGCAGCAGCGGGCCGGGCACGCGCAACGGCAGCCGGCGCTCGTTCGGGTATGCCGGCCCGTTCACGTACCGAGCTCCGGTCTCGGGCAGGAAGATCAGGACGAGCGCCAGCGCGGCCGACCCCACGGCCAGCGCCGAGGGATGACCGTCGACGGCCGCCAGCACGGCCGCGGCCAACGCCGCCGGCGCCACGACTCGTAACGCGGTGAGGGCCACGGGATGGGCTATCAGGGTGGCCGTCACCACGGCGGCCCACCCCGCCCACATCGCCGTGGACGCCACCAACTGGACAGCCCGGCTGTGCCCGTCCAGGGCGGCCCCCAGGCTCGGGCCGGCGGTCAGGGGCAGGACGGCCCAGGCGGCGCGCACGGCCCACGGGAGCAGAGACGGGAGGCGCATGGCGGAGGGCGCACTCTCGCAGACCGGTGCCGATGTACGACAATCGGCCGATGAGCGACGTGCGACTGGTGGACCTCGACGTGATAAAGCGCTACAGCCTGGCCGTGCGCCAGGAGTGGGCGCCGGCCGAGGAGCTCCTTGCCGTCCTCGAAGCCACCCGCCGGCAGGTGCTGGCCGCCGGCGCCGCCCCCGCGCCCCGCTCGCGCCGGCGCCGGCAGCCGGCGGGCGACCGCACGACCTCGTAGCGTCCGAGCCCCATGACCTGCTCGCCCAACCCGGCGGCCCGGGCCGATGACCTGCGGGCCCAGATCGAGCACCACAACGTGGCCTACCACCAGCTCGACGCCCCCGAGATCAGCGACGCCGACTACGACGCCCTCGTCCGGGAGCTGGCGGCCATCGAGGAGGCCCACCCGGACCTGGCCACCCCCGAGTCGCCCACCCAGCAGGTAGGTGCGGCTCCCTCCGTCCTCTTCGCCCCCATCCAGCACCGGTCCCGCATGATGTCGCTCGACAACGTGACCTCGCTGGAGGAGCTGCTGGCTTGGGGCAAGCGCATGGAGCGCTTCATCTCCGGCGACGTCGACTACGTCTGCGAGCTCAAGATCGACGGCGTCGCCATCTCCCTCCTCTACGAGGACGGCCACTACGTCCGGGCGGCCACGAGGGGCGACGGCCGGACGGGTGAGGACGTCACCGCCAACGTGGCCACCATCGCCGCCATCCCGCAGCGGGTCCGAACCGAGGAGGGTGACAAGCCACCGAGCCTGCTCGAGGTCCGGGGCGAGGTGTACATGCCCACGGCGGCGTTCAAGGAGCTGAACGAGCGCCAGACCGAAGCCGGGGGGCGGCTGTTCGCCAACCCCCGCAACGCCGGCGCCGGCTCGCTGCGCCAGAAGGACGCCGGCATCACCGCCTCCCGCCAGCTCGGCTACTGGGCCTACCAGATCGGCGACATCGTGGGCGGCCCCACCTTCATCCGTCACTCCCAGACCCTCGACTACCTCCGCGGCGCCGGCTTCCCGATCAACCCCGAGATCTCCGTCATCGGCAATCTCGACGAGGTCCACGCCTTCTGCCGCCGATGGGAGCAGCACCGCCACGACCTCGACTACGAGATCGACGGCGTGGTCGTCAAGGTCGACGACCTGGCCCAGCGAGCCGAGCTGGGCAGTACCTCCAAGGCCCCCCGCTGGGCCATCGCCTACAAGTTCCCGCCGGAGGAGCGCACCACCCTCCTCAAGCAGATCACCGTCTCCATCGGCCCCTCGGGCCGGGCCACCCCCTTCGCCGTGCTGGAGCCGGTGTTCGTGGGCGGGTCCACCGTCGGTGTCGCCACTCTCCACAACGAGGACCAGGTCGCGGCCAAGGACGTGCGGGAGGGCGACACCGTCATCGTCCGCAAGGCGGGAGACGTGATCCCCGAGGTCGTGGGGCCCGTGCTGGCGCTGCGCCCCGAGGGGCTGGAACAGTGGCACTTCCCGCCCACGTGCCCGAGCTGCGGGGGGCCCCTAGTCCGGGCCGCCGGCGCCAGCGACACCAACTGCACCAACGTGGAGTGCCCGGCTCAGCGCATGCGGCGCATCGAGCACTTCGCCTCCCGCGGGGCCATGGACATCGAGGGCCTGGGGGAGCGCACGGTCCGGCTCTTCTTCGACGAGGGCCTGGTCAAGGACGTGGGCGACGTCTACTCCATCGACCTCGATCGCGTCCGCAGCCTCGAGGGGTTCGGCGAGATCTCGGTGGCCAAGCTGGCCGCCGCCATCGAGGCCTCCAAGCAGCTCCCCCTCGCCAACCTCCTCGTGGCCCTGGCCATCCCCCACGTGGGCGGCACCGGCGCCCAGGTACTGGCCCGCTCGCTCGGCCACCTCGACCGGATCATGAGTGCCTCGGTGGAGGAGCTGGCCGCCGTCGAGGGCGTGGGGCCGACGATCGCCACCAGCGTGCACGACTTCTTCGCCAACCCCCGCAACCAGGAGGTGCTCGACAAGCTGCGCGCCGCCGGCGTCAACCTCGAGGGCCCGGGCGAGCCGGACGTGCCCCAGACACTGGCCGGTCGCTCGATCGTCGTCACGGGCACGCTCGAGCGCTGGTCACGGGAGGCGGCCGAGGACGCCATCAAGTCGAGAGGCGGCAAGTCCCCCGGCAGCGTCTCCAAGAAGACCGACGCCGTCGTCGCCGGCGAGGCACCCGGTCAGGCCAAGATCAACAAGGCCTCGGACCTCGGCATCGCCGTCATCTCCGAGGACGACTTCGAGCACCTCCTCGAGACCGGCGAGGTCAGGAAACGTTGAAGCACCACCGGTAGGTGCCGCCCTCGGCCGAGGGGTCGACAGACGTGTAGTCGACCACGGCACAGGCCCGGCCCGCTGGCAGCGCCTCGATCTCCTTGCCCTCCCCGGGCGTGAAGGCGTAACGGTTCAGGCCCTCGATCACGTCGAGCTGGTCGTCGGGCACGGGAATGCCGTTGACGGTAAGGGCGCCCCTGAACTCGGGCGTCAGCTCCACGAAGATCTCCGTCTGGCGCAGCTGGAGGCTGGCCGGCAGGGGAGAAACGGCCCGGATGGCCTGCGGGCGCAGCCGCGGGTTCGGAGACTCGTCGTGCTCGGTGAAGGCCACGTACATCGCGGCCAGGGCGAAAGCCAGCAGGACCGACATCACCACCCGCGGCACGGTGACCAGCCGCTCCCTGCCGCGGCCCTTGCTGCGGTCCTTGCCCACGGGTGACGCCATGGCGCCATTCTTGTCCGCTCGGCCGCCGGCCCGACCACCGCAGGTCCCCGGTCCGAACGGCAGCACCAGATAGCCTCGTAATCGTGGCCAAGTCGCGCATGGCCGACCACGTCGGACGGGTCCTCGGTGACCGATACCGCCTGCTGGCGCCCATCGGCACGGGCGCGTCCGCCCAGGTGTTCCTGGCCGAGGACGTCACCCTGCGCCGCCAGGTGGCGGTCAAGATCCTGCACGCCGCCCTGGCCGAGGACGAGTCGTTCCTGCGCCGGTTCCGGGCCGAGGCCCAGCAGGCCGCCGCCCTCAACCACCCGAACATCATGCGGGTCTTCGACTGGGGCGAGTCCGACGACGGCCCGTACCTGGTCCTCGAGTACCTGGGCGGGGGCAGTCTCCGCGACGTCCTCGACGCCGGGCCCCTGCTGTCGGCCTCCCAGGCCCTTCTCGTCGGGCTGGAGGCGGCCCGGGCCCTCGACTACGCCCACCGCCGGCACCTCGTCCACCGTGACATCAAGCCGGCCAACCTGTTGTTCGACGACGAGGGCCGGCTCTGCATCGCCGACTTCGGCCTGGCCCGGGCACTGGCCGAGGCGGCGTGGACCGAACCGGCAGGGGCAATCCTCGGCACCGCCCGTTACGCCTCGCCCGAGCAGGCCCAGGGCAAGTCGGTCGACGGCAAGGCCGACGTCTACGCGCTGGCCCTCGTGCTCGTGGAAGCCGTCACCGGCCAGGTCCCGTTCTCGGCCGACACCACCATCGCCACCCTGATGGCCCGGGTGGGGGCGAGCCTCGACGTCCCGCCCGAGCTGGGGCCGCTCGGGCCCGTGCTCCAGAAGGCGGCCGCTCCCGATCCCGAGCAGCGCCTCGATGCCCGGCGGCTGGCCACTTCCCTCGACAAGACGGCGACCGACCTTCCCGTGCCGGCCCCTCTGCAACTGGTGCGCACCGACCGTATCGCCGCTGAGGCGGCGGGGGCGCTGGAGGAAGGCGGGGACGGCGGCGGAGAGAACGACGGCACCCACGCCACCGTCACCCTCGACCTCCGTGAGAACGACATCACCCATCTGGGCGTACGCCGCCTCTACGACGGCGCCGAGGACGCGGCCGACGCCGCGCCCCATCCGGGCCTCCTGCCGGCAGCCAGCCGGCGCCGCCGGCGCTGGCCCTGGATCGCCGCCGTCGCCGTGTTCCTACTTCTGCTCGGCGCCGGCACGGCCTACGTGCTCGCCCGCTCCCGGGTGCCCAGCCATCCCGTGCCCGCCCTGCGGGGGCAGACCGTCCCCCAGGCCAAGGCCGCCCTCCGCGACGAGGACTTCAGCGTCAAGGTGAGCGGGCAGCGCTTCGACGAGGAGCTGGTCGCCGGCGCCATCATCGACCAGAACCCCTCCTCCCTGGCCACGCTGCGGGAGGGCAGCACCGTCACCGTCGTGGTCTCCAAGGGCCCGGCGCCCCGGCCCGTCCCGCTCCTCCTGGACCTCGACAGGCCTACGGCCGAGAAGACCTTGACCGACGCCGGCTTCGTGCCCAAGGTGGTCACCCAGATCAACGAGGAGAAGCCGAAGGGGGTCGTGGTCGACTGGTCCCCCAAGGGCGCCACCCTGCCCAAGGGCTCCGATGTCACCGTCATCATCTCCGACGGTCCGGCACCCATCGAGGTGCCCGACCTGAGCGGGAAGACCTACGAGGACGCCAAGGCCGTGCTCACGGGCAAGGGGCTGGAGGTCGCCCAGCTCGAGAAGTTCGACAGCGACGTGGACAAGGGCCAGGTCATCTCCACCACACCGGGGACGGGGGCCAAGGTGCCCAAGGGCGAAACGGTGACGATCATCGTCTCCAAGGGCCCCGACATCGTCGACGTTCCCGAGGTGGCCGGCAAGACGGTGGCGGAGGCGACCGCCATCCTCAGGGCGGCTGGGCTCGGCGTCAGCGGCACGGGCGGCAAGCCCAACGGGGACCGGGTCATCTTCACCGATCCCCAGGCCGGCACCAAGGCCAGGCGCGGTACCGGTGTCTTTCTGTACGTTCGCTGAGCGAGGCGCCGTGACCACGCCGAGTAGTCATTCTGGGCTATTCACGAAATGATACTGGCCAAAGGACCGAACGTGCCGTAGTATGCAGTTACAAGAGCCCGAAGGGGGTGGCGAGCTGAGGCAGCGTTCCCCAGCCGCTACCGGTGCCGTCGCCCCTTTCGGCTCTTTCTCTCGGTCCGGCTACTCCGTGATCGCGGCCAGCCGCTTCTGAACCTCGGCGGCGTCGGGGTCGGCGGTCGGCGACTGCATTAGGCCCATGAGCTTGGTCAGGTCGCCGTCGACCTTGATCTTTCCGCTCATGAAGTGCTGGACGGCGGTGGCCGGGTCGAGGAAGATCGCCCGGGCGGTCACGTAGTCGAGGGTGACGGTGACCTCGGCATCCTCCAGGTGGCCGGGGGCCAGGCTCATCTGGCCGGCGGTGCTGTCGACGTGGAGGTCGATGGTCCCTTCGCCGAAGGGGACCTCGGTGATGACCTGGTTCATCCTCACCTCAGGGGTCTCGCCCCCCTCCAGGCGGACGGCGTAATCGTCCCGGATCTTCCCGGCGGCAGCCATCCAGTCGTCACTCAGGAACGGGTAGGTGTCGGGCACCCACCTAACCTAATTCTGATGTCCGGCTCCGGCGCGCTCGTGCTGCACGGCTTCACGGGTACCCCCAGGTCGGTCTCCGGGGTGTCCGAAGCCCTGGCCGGCGCCGGCTTCGCCGTGGAGGCGCCGCTCCTGCCCGGCCACGGTGGGGCCATGGACGACCTGGTGGCCACGGGGTGGCCGGACTGGTCCGCCGCCGTGGAGGACGCCTACCTGGATCTCGTCAAGAGGTGTATTTCGGTGGTCGTCTTCGGCCTCTCGCTGGGGGGAAGCCTGGCGTGCTGGCTGGCCGCCGGGCACAAGGACGTGGCCGGCATCGTGTGCGTGAACCCGATGATCGAGCCCGTGGCCGACTCCTTCGTGGAGATGCTCGACCAGCTCGTCGCCTCGGGCTTCTCGAGCGTTCCCGCCTTCGGCTCCGACATCGCCCGGCCCGACGTGGTCGAGGAGAGCCTGGGCGGGGCCCCGTTCGTCCCGATGAAGTCGCTCTTCGCCGGCGTGGCCGAGATGGCGCCTCGGCTGGAGGACATCGCCTGCCCCCTCCTGCTCTTCACCAGCAGGAAGGACCACGTCGTGCCGCCCTCGTCCAGCGACTATCTCGCCGCCCGGGCCTCTGGCCCCGTCGAGCGGGTGGTCCTCGAGCGCAGCTACCACGTGGCGACCCTGGACTGGGACGCCCCCGGCATCGAGTCCCGCACCGTCGCCTTCGCCCGGAAGGTCACCGCCACCTCCGCGGCCTGAGGCCGGGCGCTGCGGGGAGCGGCCACCGGCGGCCGCGTAGCATCGGCCGGTGCCCTCTCCCCAGCGGATCACCAGGGAAGACGTCTCCCACGTGGCCCGCCTCGCCCGTCTCGACCTCACCGACGACGAGCTGGACCGCTTCACCGGGCACCTGGGTGACGTGCTCGAACATGCCGCCGGAGTGGCCGCGCTGGACACCGCCGGCGTGGAGCCGACGGCCCACCCCCACCCCCTGGCCAACGTGCTGCGCCCCGACGAGCCCCGGCCGGGCCTCGACCGGGCCGAGGTGCTGGCCATGGCGCCGGCCGCCGAGGACAACCGTTTCCGGGTGCCCCGGATCCTCGGGGAGCAACCGTGAACCTCGGGCTCGGGACGGCCCAGGAGACGGCGGCGGCGGTCCGGGCCGGCGACGTCAGCGCCCGCCAGGTCGTGGAGGAGCACCTGGAGCGCATCGCCGTGGGTGACGGCGAGGTGCACGCCTTCAACCTGGTTCTCGGGGATCACGCCCGAGCCGCGGCCGACGACGTGGATCGACAGGTGGCGGCGGGGGAGGACCCGGGGCCCCTGGCCGGCGTCCCCGTTGCCGTCAAGGACAACCTCTGCACCCGCGGCATCCCCACCACCTGCAGCAGCCGCATCCTCGAAGGTTGGTGCCCCCCGTACGACGCCACCGTCGTCGAGCGACTGGCCGCCGCCGGCGCCGTGATGGTCGGCAAGACCAACCTCGACGAGTTCGCCGTGGGATCCTCCACCGAGAACTCCGCCTTCGGGCCGACCCGCAACCCCCGGGACCTGACCCGGGTCCCCGGCGGATCGAGCGGCGGGAGCGCGGCGGCGGTGGCCGCCGGCATGGCGCCCCTCGCCCTCGGCTCCGACACGGGCGGCTCGATCCGCCAGCCCGCGGCCCTCTGCGGCGTGGTCGGCGTCAAGCCCACCTACGGCGCGGTGAGCCGCTACGGACTCATCGCCTTCGCCTCCTCGCTCGACCAGATCGGCCCCTTCGCCGCCACCGTGGCCGATGCCGCCCTGCTGCTCGAGGTGATCGCCGGCCACGACCCGGCTGACTCCACGTCGATCCCGAAGGCGCCGGCACCCCTCCTCGCCCACCTCGGCGACGGTGTCGAGGGGCTGCGGGTGGGGGTGGTGCGGGAGCTCTCGGAGGGAGCCGATGCGGACGTGGCCCGCCGCCTGCAAGAGGCGGTGGACGCCCTGTCCGCTGCCGGCGCCAAGGTCGACGACGTCTCGGTGCCGGCCACGGTGCACGGGTTGCCCGCCTACTACCTCATCGCCCCGGCCGAGGCCTCCAGCAACCTGGCCCGCTACGACGGCGTGCGCTACGGCCTCCGGGTCGACGGTGAAGACATCGGCGCCATGTACGGCGCGACCCGGGCCGCCGGCTTCGGCCCCGAGGTCAAGCGCCGGATCATGCTGGGCACCTACGCCCTCTCGGCCGGGTACTACGACGCCTACTACGGCCAGGCCCAGCGGGTGCGTACGCTGATCATCGAGGACTTCGACGCCGCCTACGCCGACTTCGACGTGCTCCTGTCGCCCACCGCCCCCACCACGGCGTTCCCGCTCGGCTCCAAGAGCGACAACCCGCTGGCCATGTACCTGAGCGACGTGTGCACGATCCCCTCCAACCTCGCCGGCCATCCGGCCATGTCCGTGCCCTTCGGGACGGGCGAGGACGGGCTACCCGTCGGCGTCCAGGTGATGGCGCCGGGCCTGGGCGAGCCGGTGATGTTCCGGGTGGCGGCGGCGCTGGAGAAGGCGGCGCCGGCATGAGCAGCTCGGGTCCTTATGAGATCGTGGTGGGGCTTGAGGTCCATTGCGAGCTCCGCACCGCCACCAAGCTCTTCTGTGCCTGCCGCAACGCCTTCGGCGACGAGCCCAACACCAATGTCTGCCCCGTCTGCCTCGGTCTCCCCGGCTCGCTGCCGGTGCTCAACGCCAAGGCTGTCGAGTACGCCATGCGCATCGGCGAGGCCCTCAACTGCGAGGTACGCCGGAGCATCTTCCACCGCAAGAACTACTTCTATCCGGACATGCCCAAGGACTATCAGGTCAGCCAGTACGACCAGCCCATCAACGTGAACGGCTGGCTGGAGCTGCCCGACGGCTCGAAGGTGGGCATCGAGCGGGCCCACATGGAGGAGGACACCGGCTCCAACCGCCACATGGGCGGCGACGGGCGCATCCACAACGCCGACTACTCCCTCATCGACTACAACCGGGCCGGCGTCCCCCTGGTGGAGATCGTGAGCCGCCCCGACATTCGTTCCGCCGATCAGGCCCGCGGTTACGTGAGCGAGCTGCGCTCGATCCTCGTGGCCACCGGCGCCTCGGACGGCAAGATGGAGGAGGGCTCGCTCCGGGTCGACGCCAACGTCTCGGTCCGCCCCGCCGGCAGCGACCAGCTCGGCACCCGCTGCGAGGTGAAGAACCTGAACTCCCTTCGCTCCCTCGGCCGGGCCGTGGACCACGAGGCCGCCCGCCAGTGGGAGCTGCTCCAGGCCGGGGAGCGGGTCGTGCAGGAGACCCGTCACTGGAACGAGGGCCAGGGACGCACTATCTCCGGCCGGTCCAAGGAGGAGGCCTACGACTACCGGTACTTCCCCGAGCCCGACCTGGTGCCGGTGGACCCGGACGAGGCCTGGCGGGCGGAGGTCCGCCGGGCGCTGCCGATGCTGCCCGCCGCCCGCCGGGAACGCCTGGCCACAGCCGCCAGCCTGGCGCCGGCCGCGGTGGCCACCGTGGTCGAGCTGGACCTGGACACGCTGGTGCTGGCGGCCATCTCCGCCGGCGCCGACGGCCGCCGAGCGGTCAACCGGGCCGCCAACGAGGTGGCCGCCGACATCGACGCGGCCCGGCGGCTGGACCCGGCGGCCTTCACCAAGCTCCTTCTCATGGAGGACGCCGGGAAGCTCACCCCGACCCAGGCCAAGCAGGTCCTGGGCGAGCTTCTCGCCGGCGGCGGTGATCCTGAGGAGCTGGCCGCCGCCCGCGGCTTCGAGGCCATGGACTCCGCCGATCTGGCCAAGGAGGTGGATTCGCTCATCGCCGCCAACCCGGCCGAGTGGGAGCGGTTCCGGGGTGGTGACCCGAAGGTCGCCGGCTTCTTCGTAGGCCAGGTCATGAAGGCGACCCGGGGCAAGGCCGACGGCGCGGCCGTCACCGCGCTGTTGCGGGAGCGGGCCGGGCTGTCGTGATCCTGTTGGTCAGGCGGCGCCGGCGCCGGCCGTCGGCTGCCGCTGCCGTTCTGGCTCTCGTGATGCTGGCGTCCTGCGCCGGCGACAGCGACGACGAGGCCACCAAGGCGTCGACCACCACGAGCGGCGGGGGTGCGTCCTCCTCGACGACGGCGGATGTGGCCGCGCCGACGGCGGGCGCCACGGCGACGACCGGCGCGCCGGCGGGTGCGTCCTCCTCGACAAGGGCGCGGACGGGCGCGGCGGCGCGGCCAACGCCGAACACGTCGAGCGGGGACGCGGCCGCGGCGTTGCCCTCACCGGGGGTCGCAGCCACCGCGCCGGGGCGGTATCGCTACGCCAGCACCGGCACGTTCTCGGTCGGCCTCGGCGGTGAGCAGAGCCGCAGTGGCGAGTCCGTCCTCACCGTCGATCCTCCCGCCGGCACCGACCAGCACAGCATCCGCCAGGGGGAGGGCCGGGTGAGCGAGCAGATCGTCCGCTTCCAGCCCGACGGCACGTACCTCGTCATGCTGAAGGTGACGGACCAGGGCCTGACCAAGGAGTTCCGGCCCACTTCGCCTGTCCTCGCCGTCCCGTCCGGGGCGGCCCCGGGCCGGACATGGTCGTGGCGGGCCACCTCGACCGACGGCAAGACGACCCTCGACGCCAGCTTCCGGGCGGAGCGCAGGGAGGCGGTCCGGGTCGGTGCCGACACCGTGGAGGCGCTCGTGGTGCAGGCCGCTCTGGTCACGAGCGGCGACCTGGCCTCCCGCGGGACCCAGACGCTGTGGGTGGCCGAGAGCCGGCGCCTGGTGGTCCGGGAGCAGTCGACCATGGACGGCACGTTCGGAGGCCTTTCCTTCCGCTCGACGTCGGACGAGCGGCTGATCAGCCTCGCTCCCGGCTGACCCTCCCGGCGTTATCACGCCGAGTGGTTACATCTTCACATTCCGTGTTTGGTCCGGTACTATGGGGGAACACCACCCGTAGTAACTAGTCAGTCCTGACACGAGGAGTGGGATCCAATGGGAAGTTTGAACCGCAAAGTGTTGTTCTGCTCGCTGACCGCGAGCCTGCTCATCGCTTCGGCCACGGCAACACTGGCCTCCGATCCGGCTGACAGCAACGCCGCCGGGAGCGACGTCGGTGTGGCCAAGGCGGCCGAAGGCCAGGCCAACGCGGCAGAGAACCAGGGCAACGCCGCCGAGAACCAGGCCAACGCCGCCGAGAACCAGGCCAACGCAGCCGAGAACCAGGCCAACGCCGGCAACAACAACGATCCCGCCAACGGCAACGTGAACGCCGGCGGTGGCGGTGGCCAAGAGGCTCAGCAGCCCGGCAACGACAACGGTCCCCCCGGGAACAACGGGACCATCAAGATCGACGGTGTGGACTTTGACAGCCACCCGAACAACGAGCCCCACGTCGACTGCATCTTCGAGATCGACTTCTACGGCTTCGACGCCAATCAGGCCGTGACGGTCTCGTTCGCCCTCCAGGCGCCCACCACCGGCGGGACGATCACGGGGACGAGTCCCTCGGGGATGACGCTCGACGACGATGACAACTCCTTCGGCGGGAGCGAGAGGGGCCTCGACGGCTCTCTCCGCTACACCCTCGGGTTCACCGGCGTCACCCCGCACCCCAAGCAGGGCTACCACGTGAAGGTGACCATCCATGCACCCGGAGCCAAGGGCGCCGACGTGAAGCACAAGGTGTTCTGGGTCGAGCCTTGCGGTGCCCCCACGCCGACCACCACCCCGACCACGATCGCCACCACCCCGACGACCATCGCCAGCACCCCTACGACGATCGCCACCACCACGCCGACGACGGTCGCCACCACCACGCCGACGACGGTCGCCACCACCCCCACCACCGTCGGCGGTAACCAGCAGGCTCAGAACCAGGTCTCGCCCACGCCTGTCAACACCGAGAGCCGCCTCGCCGTGCTGGGTGAGGTCATCGAGAGGAACCGGGCGGAGGTAGTCAGCACTCAGCCTGGAGTCGTCGCAACCGTCCCTGCTGTCGCAGCGGTCAACGCCGAGAACACCCCACGGGTCCTCGGCACGACGGTCGAGCGGGCCGCCCTCGCTCGCACCGGGCTGGACGTGCTCCAGCTCCTGACCCTGGGCGGTATCGCAGTTCTGGCCGGTTTGGCCGCCGTGAGGGCCTCACGTCGCAAGCCGGCCCGCAGTCACAACTTCCCCACCTGATCCCTGGTTGGGCTGAGCCGGACGGGAGCCTCTGAGGCTCCCGTCCGGCGCGTCCGGCCAGGAAAATTCGGGCGACCGGGTGGAACGGGCGCCGTAACCTCCCCCCATGCCCAGCGACATGAGGCCCCGTTCCCGCCAGGTCACCGAGGGCTACGAGCGGGCGCCGGCCCGGGCCATGTTGCGTGCCGTCGGGATGACCGACCGCGACTTCGACAAGCCCCAGGTCGGGGTGGCGTCGTCGTGGAACGAGGTGACGCCCTGCAACATGCCGCTGTCCCGGTTGGCCCAGCACGCCAAGGACGGAGTGCGGCGCGCCGGCGGCTTCCCGCTCGAGTTCGTCACCATCGCCGTGAGCGACGGCATCTCCATGGGCCACGAGGGGATGCACGCCTCGCTGGTCAGCCGGGAGGTCATCGCCGACTCGGTGGAGACGATGATGCACGCCGAGCGCTTCGACGCCATGGTCACCCTGGCCGGCTGCGACAAGTCCCTGCCGGGGATGCTCATGGCCTCGGCCCGTCTCAACCTGCCGTCGGTGTTCCTCTACGGCGGGTCCATCCTCGCCGGCCGGATCCCCGACGATCCGGCCGAGCGCAACCTCGACATCGTCAGCGTCTTCGAGGCGGTGGGAGCCAAGGGCGCCGGCACCCTCACCGACGAGGAGCTGGCCCTGATCGAGCGCCACGCCTGCCCCACCGAGGGCAGCTGCGCCGGCATGTACACGGCCAACACCATGGCCGCGGTGGGCGAGGGGCTGGGGATGTCGCTGCCTGGAAGCGCCAGCCCCCCCGCCGTCGACGCCCGTCGGGAAGACCTGGCCCGCCGGAGTGGCGAGGCGGTCATGGCCCTGCTGGAGTCCGGGCTCCGACCCCGCCAGATCATGACCAAGGAGGCGTTCGAGAACGCCATCGCCGTGGCCATGGTCCTCGGCGGCTCCACCAACGCCGTGCTCCACCTCCTGGCCATCGCCAACGAGGCTCGGGTGGACCTGACGCTGGACGACTTCGACCGCGTGGGCCGGCGGGTCCCCCACCTAGCCGACATGAGGCCGCACGGCAGGTACCACATGGCCGATCTGGACCAGGTCGGCGGGGTCCCGATGGTGATGCGGGCTCTGCTCGAGGCCGGCCTCATCCACGGGGACTGCCTCACCGTCACCGGGCGCACCGTGGCCGAGAACCTGGAAGCGTTGGGCCCGCCGGCGCCGGACGGGTCGGTGATCCATCCGCTGTCGGCCCCCGTCCACGCCGACGGCGGCATCGCCATCCTGTCGGGGACGCTGGCGCCGGCCGGCTCCGTGGTGAAGGTCGCCGGCATCGACGTCGACCACTTCGAGGGCCCCGCCCGCGTCTTCGACGGGGAGCAGGGTGCGCTGGAAGCCGTCCTCGCCGGCTCCATCCAGCCGGGATCAGTGCTCGTCATCCGCTACGAGGGCCCCAAGGGCGGCCCCGGCATGAGGGAGATGCTCGCCGTCACCGGGGCCATGAAGGGCGCCGGCCGGGGCGGCGACTGCGCCCTGCTCACCGACGGCCGCTTCTCCGGTGGCACCCACGGGTTCTGCGTCGGCCACGTGGCCCCTGAGGCGGTGGACGGCGGCCCCATCGCCTTCGTGCGCGATGGCGACCCCGTCAGGATCGACATCGCCAGCCGGCGCATCGACCTCATGGTCGACGAGGCCGAGCTGGCCCGGCGGCGCCTCGACTGGAAGCTGCCCCAGCCCCGCTACACCACCGGCGTCCTGGCCAAGTACGCCCGCCTCGTCACCGGCGCCGAGCGGGGGGCGGTCACCGAGCCCTAGCGACTCTCGGGTCGCAAGCAAAGCTTGCTCCCCGAATCACCTCGTACGCTGCCGGTCGTGGAGCTCTCGCCGGTGCAGGTCCGGATCCTCGGGAGCCTCATCGAGAAGGAACGCACGACTCCGAACAGCTACCCGCTCACCATGAACGCCCTGCTGTCCGCCTGCAACCAGACGACGAGCCGGGAGCCGGTTCTCACACTGACCGGGAACACCGTCACCGCCGCCCTCGAGAACCTGCGTGCCGCCAAGCTGGTGCGGCTCGTCTACAGCCGGTCCAACCGGGCGGACAAGTACCGCCACATCGTGGACGAGGCGTGGAGCGTGGGCCCGGCCGAGAGCGCGGTGCTCGGCGTACTCATGCTCCGTGGCCCTCAGACCGTTGCCGAGCTGCGGTCGCGCACCGAGCGTCTCCATGGATTCTCGGACCCGGCCGAGGTCGAGGGTGTCCTGGCCGGGCTGGCGGCGCGCCCGGATCCACTGGTGGTCCACGTCGGGCGGGCCGCTGGTCAGAAGGAGCCTCGGTGGGCCCATCTCCTGAGCGGCGTCCCGCAGTTCGCCGGGGACCGGCCGTCGTCGCCGGCGCCGGGCCCCAGGTCGGGCCGGCCCCGGAACCAGATCGAGCCATGGCTGTCGGTGGCCGACGCCACCGCAGCCGTCCGCTACTACAAGCAGGCCTTCGGCGCCGTGGAGCTGTTGCGCCACAACGACGAGGAGGGAGAGGTCGTCGTCGCCCACCTGTCGGCCGGCGGAGCGAGCTTCTGGGTGCAACAGGACGTCGAGTTCACTCTCGACGCCGTCGGCGGCCCTTCACCCGTCCGCATGATCATGACGGTCGAAGACCCGGACGCGGTACTCGCCGGCGCTCTGGCCGCGGGAGCCACCGAGGTGGCACCCATCTCCGTAGGGCACGGGTGGCGGATCGGGCGGGTGGCCGACCCCTTCGGCCATCACTGGGAGATAGGCATGCCGCTCACCCCCGGCTGATGAGCAGGCGCCGCGGCCGCCTCGTCGCCTACTTGGCTTCGATGGCCTCGGCAAAGGCCGCGGCCACGGCCTTGTGGCCGGCGGTGCTGGGGTGGAAGCCGTCGGTCCCGAACAGGGCCGCCTCCTGGTTCTTGGAGCGGGCGGCCAGGCCGGCGGAGTGGAGGTCGACGACCTCGGCACCCTCGGCGGCGGCGACCTTGGCGATGATCCTGTTGTAGGCGCTCACCCCGAGCCGGACCAGCTCGGGGCTGGGCGCGGCGCCGGCGGGGAGCGGGCACTTGGCGGCCGAGGCCGGCGGTGGGTCCGGTAGGCAGGCCAGGTAGGCGGGCAGGCGGTCGAGGGGCGGGGTGTTGGCCACCAGCACACGGGTGGCGCCGCCGCGGCGCAATCCCCGGACGAGCTGCGTCAACTGGCTCTCGTAGGTGGCCAGCGGCACCCGCGCGATGAGGTCGTTCACGTTGAGCCACACCGTCACGATGGTGGGGGACAGCTCCACTGCCTTGGGCAGCTCCTGCTCCAGGGCGGTGGCCACGGTGGCGCCAGGAATGCCGAGGTTCACGTACTTGGCCTTCCTCAGTGCCTCTTTACGAAGCACCGCGGGCCAGGCCTGGGTCTCGGGCCGGTCGGCGCCGAAGCCGACCGTCTCGCTGGCGCCGACGGCCACGTAGACGTCGCCGCCCGATTTCGAACCGTCCGACGAGCTCCCCTTGTCGGACCCGGAAGAGCAGCCGCCGATCGCCCCGGCCACCGCCGTGGCCATGGCCGCCACCGCCCTCGTCCGCCGCCGCCGCCGACCAGCCATTCACCGAATCGTATGGGCGCGGTTGCCGAAGTTGTCGTCGAGGTGACACAATGGCGGCCTGATGTCGATCCGCCCGACCCTCGTAGTACTCATCACCTAGCGCACGCCGACCCTCCGCGTGCGCCTACGACCTCCCAGCCGGGAGGTCGTTTCCTTTTCAGAAGCAAGGAGCAACCATGAAGCTGACCGGGGCGCAGGCCCTCATCAAGAGCCTCGAGATGGAGAACGTGGAGGTCATGTTCGGCCTGCCCGGTGGCGCCATCCTCCCGGTGTACGACCCGATCATCGACTCCACCATCCGCCACATCCTGGTGCGCCACGAGCAGGGCGCAGGCCACATGGCCGAGGGCTACGCCCACGTAACCGGCCGTCCCGGAGTGGCCATGGTCACCAGCGGCCCCGCTGCCACCAACATCGTCACCCCCCTGTGCGACGCCTACATGGACTCCATCCCGCTGGTGGTCATCACTGGCCAGGTGGGGCTGCCCGCCATCGGCACCGACGCCTTCCAGGAGTGCGACACCACCGGCATCACCATGTCGGTCACCAAGCACAACTGGCTGGTCACCGACGCCAAGGACATCCCCCAGATCGTGCGTGAGGCCTTCCACGTGGCCACCACCGGTCGCCCCGGCCCCGTGCTCATCGACATCCCCAAGGACGTCAGCGCCAGCCAGACCATGGACTGGTACTGGCCCGACTCAGTTCACCTGCCCGGCTACAAGCCCGTGACCATCGGCCAGCCGCACCTCATCAAGGACGCCGCCCGCATGATCGGCGAGGCCCGCAAGCCGGTCATCTACGCCGGCGGCGGGATCCTGAAGGCCCGCGCCGCTGAAGCACTGAAGGAGCTGGTGGACATCACCGGCATCCCCGTGGTCACCACCCTCATGGCCCGTGGCGCCTTCCCCGACGACCACGACCTCTGCCTGGGCATGCCGGGCATGCACGGCAACTACACCGCCGTCACCGCCATGCAGAAGTCCGACCTGCTCATCGCCCTAGGCAGCCGCTTCGACGACCGCGTCACCGGCAAGGTGCCGGCCTTCGCCCCCGAGGCCAAGATCATCCACGTCGACATCGACCCCGCCGAGCTGGGCAAAGTGCGCCGGGCCGACGTCGGCATCGCCGGCGACTGCCGGCTGGTGATCGAGGAGCTGGTCAAGGCCATCAACGCCATGGGCGGCTCCGAGGCGCAGGCCGACCGATCGAAGTGGATCGCCCAGGTCAAGGCCTGGCAGGAGGAGTTCCCGCTGCACTACGACCAGTCGTGGAACGAGGGCGACAGCCTCAAGCCCCAGTTCGTCATCGAGCAGCTACGGGACGCCACCCCCGAGGACACCATCGTCTGCTCCGGCGTCGGTCAGCACCAGATGTGGACCTCCCAGTACTGGAAGTTCAACAACCCCTACACGTGGGTGAACTCCGGCGGCCTCGGCACCATGGGCTTCGCCGTGCCCGCCGCCATCGGCGCCAAGGTCGGCCGGCCCGACCGGATGGTCTGGGCCGTCGACGGCGACGGCTGCTTCCAGATGACGGCCCAGGAGCTGGTCACCGCCTCCAGCGAACGCATCCCGGTCAAGATCGCCATCCTCAACAACGCCTACCTGGGCATGGTCCGCCAGTGGCAGGAGCTGTTCTACGAGGAGCGCTACTCGGAGGTGTACCTGTCGCCCGACCTGCCCGACTACGTGAAGTGGGCCGAGGCCATGGGCTGTGTCGGCCTAAAGGTGGAGCACCCCGAAGAGGTGCTGCCGGCCATCGAGAAGGCCAACTCGGTGGACGACCGCCCGGTGGTCATCGACTTCCGCACCGACAGCTCCGAGAAGGTGTACCCGATGGTGGCCGCCGGCACGTCCAACGACCTGGTCATCCTCGACCCCTCCCAGGGCGAGGGTGGGCGCTGATGTCGGCCTTACCGCTCAAGCACCACACGCTGTCGGTCCTGGTCGAGAACAAGGCCGGTGTTCTCACTCGTGTCGCCTCGCTGTTCGCCCGGCGTGGCTTCAACATCTACTCGCTGGCCGTGGCGCCCACCGACGACGAGCGTTTCTCCCGCATCACCATCGTCGTCGACGTGGAGTCCAAGCCCCTGGAGCAGATCACCAAGCAGCTGAACAAGCTCATCAACGTGGTGGAGATCAGCGAGCTGGCGCCCCATGAGTCCGTCGAGCGGGAGCTCATCCTCCTCACCGTGCGTTCCGACGCCGGCGGGAGCCGCGGCCAGGTCATAGAGCTGGTGCAGGTCTTCGAGGGCAAGATCGTCGACGTGGGCCCGGAGAAGATGACGATCATGCTGGCGGGCACACCGCAGAAGATCGACGACTTCGAGGACCTCATGAGGCCCTATGGCATCGTGGAGGTGCAGCGCACCGGCCGGGTGGCGCTGCCCAAGTTGGAGCGCCAGGCACCCCGCCTGCGCAGTGTCAGTGGAAAGGTCGGATGACGAAATGGTCGCCAAGATCTCCTACGAGAACGACGCCGATGCCGGACTGATGGCCAGCCGCAAGGTGGCCGTGATCGGGTACGGCTCGCAGGGCCACGCCCACGCCCTCAACCTGAAGGACTCGGGCATCGACGTCCGGGTCGGCCTGCGGGAGGGTTCCAAGTCGTGGGCCAAGGCCGAGGCCGCCGGACTGACCGTGCGCACGGTGTCCGAGGCCAGTGCCGAAGCCGACCTCATCATGATCCTGCTGCCCGACACCGAGCAGCAGGCGGTGTACGAGGAGGCGATCGCCCCGAACCTGTCCGACGGCGACGCCCTGTTCTTCGCCCACGGTTTCAACATCCGCTTCAACCTGATCACGCCGCCACCCGGCGTCGACGCGGCCATGGTCGCCCCCAAGGGACCCGGTCATCTGGTGCGGCGGACCTACACCGAGGGCGGCGGGGTCCCCTCGCTGATCGCCGTGGCCCAGGACGCCTCGGGCAAGGCCCGGGACCTCGCTCTCTCCTATGCCCACGCCATCGGCGCCACCCGCGCCGGCGTGCTCGAGACCACCTTCGAGGAGGAGACCGAGACCGACCTGTTCGGTGAGCAGGTCGTCCTCTGTGGCGGCGTCACCGCCCTGGTGATGGCCGGTTACGAGACGCTGGTCGACGCCGGCTACCAACCCGAGTCCGCTTACTTCGAGTGCCTCCACGAGCTCAAGCTCATCGTCGACCTCATGTACGAGAACGGCATCGCCGGCATGCGCTTCTCCATCTCCGACACCGCCGAGTACGGCGACCTCACCCGCGGCCCCCGCATCATCAACGACGCCGTCAAGGCCGAGATGGGCAAGATCCTCGACGAGATCCGCTCCGGCAAGTTCGCCGAGGAGTGGATCGCCGAGAACCGCGCCGGCCGGGCCAAGTTCGAGGAGCTGCGGGCCGCCGGCAAGGACCACCCCATCGAAAAGGTCGGCGCCGAGCTGCGGGCCATGATGCCCTTCATCTCCGCCGGCAGGACCCGGCCCGAGGACGTCAGCGGCGGGTAGCCCCACCACTCCCTCCACCGTTGCGAGTACATAGCGGGCGTTTTCCGCCCCCGATGTCCTCGCAAGCCGGCGGTGGCCATGGCCCACAACAGTTGCGAGTACATAGGGGGGCGTTTCCGCCCCCTATGTACTCGCAGCGAGTGGGACTGGAGCGAGACGGCCAGTGCCGCTTCACACGCGCCGGCGACAAAGTCGTGTCACAGCCGGGTGCTGGACTCCACAACATGCTCGACCACCAGATTGCTGAGCTCGCAAGCCGGCAGTACGGCTTGTTCTCCCGTAGGCAGGTACTCGATCTCGGAGGCACCGACGATCGCATCAAGCAGCGATTGGGGGCTCGGCGGTGGGAACAGAAGGCGCCCGGCGTATACCTGCTCCCGAGCTGGCCCGCTTCGTGGCACCAGGCCCTGTGGCTGGCGCATCTCGACGTCGGCCCGGCCTCAGTGGTGTCGCACGAAGCGGCGGCGGCGGTGCACGGGCTGCTTCTGTTCCCGCCAGGGCCGGTGATCCTCACTGTTCCACACGGTGATCATGAGCGGCCCAGCCCGCTGTGGAGGGTCCACCAGTCGACAGACCTCCAGCCGGAGCATGTCACGTCCGTCCGAGGCCTGCCGGTGACGACGACCGTCGCTCGGACCCTCTTCGATCTCTCGGCCGTTGCCCATGCTGAACGTCTCGGTCGAGCCATTGACGATGCTCATGTGAGCCGGTTGTGCCGGGTCGATGAGATACGAACGCTCTACGAGGAGCTCCGCCGCCCGAGGAAGCCGGGGATGAAGCGGCTGGGCGAGCTCCTCTCGTACCGGGGGAATGGCCATGTTCCGCCAGAGAGCGTCCTCGAGCGGCGTCTACTGAAGGCATTGACCGGCGACGGCCTTCCGGTACCCGTCAGCCAGTACGTCCTGCCCTGGCGGGACAAGGCCGAGGAGCGGGTGGACCTGGCCTTCCCCGAGCAGAAGGTCATCGTCGAGGGGGATGGTCGGCGCTGGCACAGCCGCATGGACCAGATGGCCTCGGACCGCCGGCGCGATCGAGAGGCACTGAACCACGGATGGCGGCCCTACCGCTTCGTCTGGGAGGAGATCAACCGCCAGCCGGAGATGATTCGGGAGACGCTGCTCGCCGCGCTCGCCATGGCCGCCTGACCCTCCGGCGTTGCGAGTACATACCGGGCGCTTTCCGCCCCCTATGTACTCGCAAGGGCGACGGTGGCTCGTGCCCGCGCCGAACCCAAGCAGTTGCGAGTACATAGCGGGCCGTTTCCGCCCCCTATGTACTCGCAGCGTGATGGGGGTGGCGCCGGGCCGCTGACCCGATACGGTGGGCGGGGTGGCGCCGGCGGGTTCGGCGGCGGGCCGCGTTCGCCTGGAGGACGCGGATACGTACGACGCAGGCGGTGCCGACGAGGCTGAGGGTGCCGGTGGCGGCCAGGCGCAGGCCGGGGCCGCCGGCGCGGTCGTCGGCGCCGGCGCCGCCCGTGACCAGGGCCAGGCCGGCGCCGGTGGTATCCACGAGCGGGGACGACGCGGGCAGGCGCCGGACGGCGGGCAGGCGGTCTCCGAGTCTCCCGGCGGCGGCGCCGGCGGGTGAAGCGAAGCCGCGGTCGAGCAATGTGCTGGCGGCGCCGTACATGTCCTGCGCGCCGAGGAGCACCACGATCATCGTCCGTCCGTCCCGACTGGCGGCGGCGGCGAGCGTGTTGCCGGCCTTGCGGGTATAGCCCGTCTTCATACCGATGGCGCCGGGGTACAGGCGCAGGAGGCGGTTGTGGTTGATGAGCCTGTGGGGGAGCCCGTCGGGCCCGGCGAAGGCGTACTCCCGGAGCCGCACGGCGGAGGCCAGCTCGGGGTCCGCCAGCGCAGCCCGGACCACGATGGCCAGGTCCCGGGCACTCACGAGATTGCCGCCGTCGACGGCGGAGGTGTCGTCGAAGCCGGAAGGGTCCCGGAGAACGGGATCGTCCTCCAGCCCCAGTCGAGCGGCGCTGGCCTGGAGCACCGGTGCGAAGCCCTCCAGGCTCCCGGCCACCCGCTCAGCCAGAGCGGCGGCGGCGTCGTTGGCCGACGAGAGGAGGAGCGCGTGCAGCGTGTCTCGCAGGGGCCACAGGTGGCCCGCCTTCATGTTGAGCTTCCGGGCGGGCATCGCCGCTGCACGTTCGCTCACCGGCACCGAGTCGCCGGATTCGAGCGCCCGCACGGCGACCAGGGCGGTGAGCAGCTTGGTGAGGCTGGCCGGCGGGAGGGGCGCCCGATCGTTGAACCCGTCGATCACCGCACCCGTGCCGGCGTCGACCAGCACCCACGCCCTGGCCCGCACCGCGGGCACCGGCGCCGGTTGGCCATCAGCGGGCACCGTAGACACCGCCAGCAGCAACAGCACCAGGACGGGCCAGCAGAGGCGCAATCGGCGGTTGATGCGGAGAAAGCTACGGAACCCCGTCCAGGATGTGGTCGATACCAGGCCACCCGGCTCGCCCGCCCGCGGCACAGGGCTAGGGAACCATGCCTACGGTGTGGTCGATACCGCCACGCCCGGCTCGGCCCCCGCGGGCCAGGGCTACGAAACAGCGGCCACGATGTGGTCTATGCAGACCGTCAGAGCGGCCACGTCCTCCGGCTCGATGGCGGGGAACATGGCGACACGGAGCTGGTTGCGGCCGAGCTTGCGGTAGGGATCGACGTCGACGATCCCGTTGGACCGCAGCACGCTGGCGACCGTCGCCGCCGGCACCTCCGGAGCGAAGTCGATGGTGCCCACGACATGGCTGCGTTCAGCCGGCTTGGCCACGAAGGGCGAGGCGTAGGGCGACGCCTCCGCCCAGCCATAGAGGTGCTCGGCCGAGCGGTCGCAGCGTGACGCGGCCCACTCGAGACCGCCGCCGGCAAGCATCCACTCCAGCTGCTCGACGAACAGGAAGAGCGTCGCCAGCGCCGGCGTGTTGTAGGTCTGGTCGAGCGCCGAGCTCTCCCGGGCGATGCGCAGGTCGAGCGACGCCGGCACCCACCGCCCCGAGCGGGCCAGCGCCTCGCTGCGCTCGATGGCCGCCGGCGAGAGAAGCGCCACCCAGAGGCCACCGTCGGAGCCGAAGCACTTCTGGGGGGCGAAGTAGTAGGCGTCGAAGGAGGACATGTTCACCCGGAGCCCGCCGGCGCCCGACGTGGCGTCCACGGCCAGCAGGGCTCCGGCCGAGGGGCGCTCGATCGGCTCGCTCAGGTCCATGGCCACGCCGGTGGAGGTTTCGTTGTGCGTGAGGGCGAACAGGTCGACGTCGGCCCGGGCCACCACCGACGGGTGGGTGCCGTAGTCGGCGGTGATGATCTCCGGCGCGGCCAGGTGGGGAGCGCCGGCCACGACGGTGGCGAACTTGTTGGAGAACTCCCCGAACGACAGGTGCTGGCTCTTGCGGCCGATCAGGCAGAAGGCGGCCACGTCCCAGAAGGCGGTGGCGCCGCCGTTGCCGAGGACGACCTCGTAGCCGTCCGGCAGGCCGAACAGCGACGTCAGCCCCGACCGAAGGCGCCCGACGACCGACTTCACCCGCTGCTGGCGGTGGCTCGTGCCCAGGAAGGTGGGGGCAGCGGCGGCCAGAGCGGCCACGGCCTCGGGCCGGACCTTGGAGGGGCCGCATCCGAAGCGACCGTCGGAGGGCAGTATGGACGTGGGGATCCGGATGTCTCGGGCGTCCGGTGAGGAGGTGGGGGAGGGGCTTGTCACTATGACAGCATGGCCCATGACCAGTCGCCGCATCTCCGCACGGGTGGCCGCCGTCGCCGAATCGGCCACGCTGGCCATCGACGCCAAGGCCAAAGCGCTCAAGGCGGCGGGGGAGGACGTCATCGGCTTCGGCGCCGGGGAGCCCGACTTTCCCACCCCTGCCCACATCGTGGACGCCGCTATCGCCGCCTGCCGCGACCCCGAGAACCATCGCTACACCGCCGCCGCCGGCCTTCCCGAGCTACGGGAGGCCATCGCCGCCAAGACGGCCCGGGACTCCGGCCTGGAGGTCAAGGCCTCCCAGGTGCTGGTCACCAATGGCGGCAAGCACGCCATCTACAACTGCTTCGCCACCCTGGTGGACGCCGGGGACGAGGTGCTCATCCCTGCGCCCTACTGGACGACCTATCCCGAGGCCGTGGCGCTGGCCGGCGGCGTCCCCGTCGTCGTGGCGACCGACGAGTCCACCGGCTACCGGGCCACCGTGGCCCAGCTCGAAGCGGCCCGCACCGATCGCACCAAGCTGCTCGTGTTCGTGTCGCCGTCCAACCCCACCGGCGCCGTGTACCCCCAGGACGAGGTCGAGGCCATCGGCCGCTGGGCCGCGGAGCACGACGTGTGGGTCATGACCGACGAGATCTACGAGCACCTCGTCTACGGCTCGGCCACGTTCAGCTCGTTGCCCGTGGTCGCCCCCGAGCTCGGTGACCGCTGGGTGGTCGTAAACGGCGTGGCCAAGACCTATGCCATGACCGGCTGGCGGGTGGGGTGGATGATCGGGCCGACCGACGTCGTCACCGCCGCCGCCAACCTCCAGTCGCAGGCCACCTCCAACGTGGCCAACGTGTCCCAGCGGGCGGCCCTGGCCGCCGTCACCGGCGACCTCACCGCCGTGCAGGAGATGCGGGCGGTGTACGACCGCCGGCGCCGGCGGATGGTCGAGCTGCTGAACGCCATACCGGGCGTGGAGTGCCCCGAGCCGGAGGGCGCGTTCTACGCCTTCCCCTCGGTGAACAAGCTCCTCGGCCGGCCCGTTCGTGGCCACACACCGGGTACCAGCCTCGATCTCGCGGCTGTGATCCTCGACGAGGTACGGGTGGCGCTGGTGCCCGGCGAGGCTTTCGGCGCCCCCGGGTACTGCCGTCTCTCCTACGCCCTGGCCGACGACGAGCTCGAGGAGGGTGTGGGGCGGATCGCCTCTCTCTTGGCGGAGTGACCCTGGGGCTCCTCCGGAACGTGACCCTCCCCCGCCGGCACGGGGGCCACCTCGACCACTGCGCCTCCGTGCCCCACAGGGCGGCCTGACTCAGGTCGGCGTCCTGGTTTGGGTTGTGAAAGGCGGGGGCGGTGCCCGTGCCGGTCCAACTACTGTCACCTGGTGGCGAAGAAAGGAAAACCGAAGAAGCGCCCGCCTGGCAAGCGGCCGCAGCCGGCCAAGAGGCCCATCCCGGCCGGGCCGGCTCCGGCCGCCGGTGTTGCCACGACGCCTGCCGGCGGAGCGAAGCCCGGGGCACCGAAAGCCGGCGCCACCGCCGCCCCGGCTGCGCCACCCGCACCCGGCAAGATCACCAAGGCGGAGCGGATCGAGGCGGCCCGGCGGGCCCGCCGGCGGAAGAAGCTCCAGCTGCGCATCGCCATCGGTGCCGCCGTTGCCCTGGTGGTCGGAGCCATCGTCTTCAACGCCGTGTCCAACAGGAGCGCCACCAGCGCTTTCCGCGACAAGGTGACGGCGGGCACGTGCACCTTCGACACCCGCAACGACCCAATCAGCGCCGCGCCCAACAACCACGTGGCGCCGGCGTCCTACAAGGTGAACCCGCCGGCGGGTGGCAACCACGACCCGAGCGCGGCGCCGGCCGGCAAGTACGAGCAGGCCACGGCACCGGCAGACGCCAAGATCGTGCACTCCCTGGAGCACGGCTACATCGCCATATGGCACCAGCCGGGGCTGCCGAAGGAGGAGATGGACGTCATCGCCAAGGTCTTCGACCGCTACGAGAACGACGTGCTCGTCGTGCCCAGGGCCTCACTCCCGGCCGAGACGAAGGTGGCGGCAACGGCCTGGGGCGAGCGGCTCCTCTGCCAGAAAGCCGAGCTCGGCCCCCTCACCGAATTCGTCGAGAAGTACCGGAACGAGGGTCCCGAGAAGGTCCCGCACACCTGATGTCACGAGTTCTCGTCACCGAGCCGATCGCTGATTCAGGACTGGACGCGCTGCGCGCCGCCGGCCACGAGGTCGACCTGCGGGAAGGGCTCTCCGTCCCCGAGCTCCTGGAGGCGGTGGCGGGAGCGGCGGCGCTCATCGTGCGGTCAGAGACGAAGGTGACGGCCGAGGTCCTGGCCGCCGGGCGGGATCTGGTCGTGGTGGGTCGGGCCGGCATCGGGCTCGACAACGTCGACGTGGCCGAGGCGACCAACCGGGGCGTGATGGTCGTCAACGCCCCCCAGTCCAACGTGCTGTCGGCGGCCGAGCACACCATGGCTCTCCTGCTGGCCCAGGCCCGCAACGTCCCCCAGGCCAGCGCCGCCCTGAAGGCCGGCAAGTGGCAGCGCTCCCGCTGGTCGGGTGTGGAGCTGCACGGCAAGACCCTCGGCGTCGTGGGCCTCGGCCGCATCGGCACCCTGGTGGCGCAGCGGGCCCTGGCCTTCGGCATGCGCCTGGCCGCCTACGACCCCTTCGTCTCGCCCGACCGGGCCCGCCAACTGGGCATCGAGCTGGTCGACAGCCTCGACGAGCTGCTGGCCCGGGCCGACTTCCTCACCCTCCATGTGGCCAAGACCCCCGAGACGATGGGGATGATCGACGCCGAGCGCCTGGCCAAGGCCAAGCAGGGGATCCGCCTGATCAACACGTCCAGGGGCGGCATAGTCGACGAAGCCGATCTGGCCGAGGCCATCGCCTCGGGGCAGGTCGCCGGCGCCGCCCTGGACGTCTTCGCCGAGGAACCCACCACCTCCTCACCCCTCTTCGCCCTGGACGAGGTGGTCGTCACCCCACACCTGGGCGCCAGCACCACAGAGGCCCAGGACAAGGCCGGCGTCACCATCGCCGAGCAGGTCCAGCTGGCCCTCGCCGGCGACTTCGTGCCTTTCGCCGTCAACGTGAGCGCGGCCGAGGCATCGGAGACCGTGCGCCCCTTCCTGCCCCTGGCCGAGCGCCTCGGGCGCATCTTCGCCGCTCTCAACGAGGGCATCCCGCCGGTGCTGGAGGTGGACTATCAGGGCGCCATCGCCGACTACGACCTGCGCATCCTCACCCTGTCGGTGCTCAAGGGCCTCTTCTCGGCGGCGATCCACGAGCCCGTCTCCTACGTGAACGCGCCCCAGCTGGCGGCCGAGCGGGGCCTGGAGGTGCGCGAGGCGAAGACATCGACGGCCCACGACTACGTCAACCTCATCACCCTGCGGGGCGGCAAGCACGCTGTCGCCGGCACCCTGGCCGGCGGCCGCGGAGGGCCGAGGCTGGTGATGGTGGACGACCACGACGTGGAGGTGCCGCCGGCGCCGAACATGCTCATCGTGCACAACGACGACCGCCTCGGCATGATCGCCCTGGTGACCGCGGCCCTGGCCGAGGCCAAGGTCAACATCGCCAACATGGCGCTGGGCAAGTCGCCGGCCGGCGAGACGGCCCTGATGGTGCTGGCCACCGACGCCGCCGTCCCCGCCGAGGTAGTGACCAGCCTCGCCGCCCAACCGGGCATCCTCGACGTCCACGCCGTCACCGACGTCTAGCGACTTTCGGGTCGCAAGCGGAGCTTGCTCCCCGAGTCAGCAAGGTGCTCCGGGCGACCGGCGAAGCCGGCTCGCCCTCCGCCGTTCCTCTTTGCCGGCATCCGAGACAGGCCGCCTCCGGCGGCGGGAGCGGCCGCCGCCCAAAACCTGCCGACGTTCGGGTCGCAAGCCGGAGCTTGCTCCCCGAGTCAGGCAAGGTGCTCCGGCGACCGTCGAAGCCGGCTCGCTTTCCGCCGTTCCTCTTTGCCGGCATCCGAGACAGGCCGCCTCCGGCGGCGGGAGCGGCCGCCGCCCAAAACCTGCCTCAAGTTCGCAAGCTCGGCGGGTCGAGCGCGAGGTAGCCGGTTGGCGGTACTACCGCTTGGACTTGGTGAACCCGTCGGCCACGGCGGTCGCCTCGTCGACGTAGCAGCGGTCGGGCGTGGTGCGGTTGTAAGCGGCCATGCCCGGCAGGTGGAAGATCCGGCTCGACAGCTTGGCCTTGACCGGGTGCGACGGGGGGCAGATGCGGCCGGTGGGCCCGACCCAGGTGATGCGCCCGGTGGTGGGCGGTGCCGTGCTGGCCGCCTTCTTGACCGGTGCCGCCCGCTTGGCCGCGGGAGCCTTCTTGGCGCCCGGCGCCTTCCGTGCCGCCGGGGCCTTCTTCACCGCCGGGGCCTTCTTCACGGCCGGTTCCTTCTCCTCCGGGGCCATGGTGCGAGCCACCACCGGCGCCGGCGGCTCGACCTCGACGAGATCCTGCACCGGCGGCCACGCATCGGGCCCGGCCGGCGCCCAGTCGTCCTCGGGCCGGGCCCGCCGGGCCTGGACCACCTTCATCACGGCCAGGAGCAGGGCCACGAGCAGACCCGTCTTCACGCCGACTCGCAGCATCTTCCGCACGAGGGGAACACTATCTTGACTCTGGCGCTGTCGCCTGCCAGAATGGAGAAACCATGACCCGGAGCCAGAGCACCAGCAGCCTCCTCCTTACGTAGCGGCGAGATCCCTCCGGGACTCGCCTTGCCTCCTGTGCCTCCGGGCCAGGAGGTTTTTTAGTTCCCGGGCGCACCACCCAAAGACATCCAGCACAAAGGACACAACCAATGACCGACCGCCTGATCATCTTCGACACCACCTTGCGCGACGGCGAGCAGTCGCCGGGCATCTCGCTCGACGTGGCCGAGAAGCTCGAGATCGCCGAGCAGCTGGCCCGCCTGGGTGTCGACTACATCGAGGCCGGGTTCCCCGTCGCCAGCCAGGGTGACTTCGAGGCCGTGCAGGCCATCGCCCGCTCGGTCGAGGGCCCTGTCATCGCCGGGCTGTCCCGCACCCACCGGGCCGACATCGACCGATGCTGGGAGGCGGTGAGCCCGGCGGAGCGGTCCCGCATCCATGTGTTCATCTCCACCAGCCCCAATCACATGGAGCACATGCTGAAGATGACGCGCGAGCAGGTGCTGGCCGAGACGCGCGCCGGGGTCGCCCGGGCCCGCGAGCACACGGACGACATCGAGTTCAGCCCCCAGGACGCCACCCGCACGCCGCTGGACTTCATGATGGAGGTGCTGCAGGCGGCCGTGGATGCCGGGGCCACCACGCTGAACATCCCCGACACCGTCGGCTACGGCATCCCCTGGGACTTCGGCGCCCTCATCCAGTACGTGCGGCGGGAGATCAAGGGCGACTTCGTCACCTCCACCCACTGCCACAACGACCTGGGGTTGGCCACGGCCAACTCACTGGCCGGCGTCCAGGCCGGCGCCCGCCAGGTCGAGGTGTGCGTGAACGGGCTGGGTGAGCGGGCCGGCAACGCCGCTCTGGAGGAGGTCGTCATGGCCGTGCGCATCCGGGCCGACCAGTTCCCGGGTGTGGAGGTCGGGGTGCGCACCGAGGAGCTGGCCCGCACCAGCCGCCTGGTGAGCCGCCTCACCGGTTACCCGGTCCAGTACAACAAGGCCGTGGTGGGCCGCAACGCCTTCGCCCACGAGTCGGGCATCCACCAGCACGGCATCCTGGCCGACTCCAGCACCTACGAGATCATCGACGCCGACTCCGTGGGCCAGCAGGGAAGCCAGATCGTGCTGGGCAAGCACTCGGGCCGCCACGCCTTCCGGGACACGCTGGCCAAGATGGGCCTGCACGTCCAGGGCGATGCGTTGAACGCAGCTTTCGTGCGCTTCAAGGAGCTGGCCGACCGCAAGGTGCAGCTCACCGAGGCCGACCTGGAGGCCATCGTGGCCGAGGAGATCGGCGGCGTGGGCGGCACTCCGGCCTTCGCCTTCGAATCGCTGGAGGTCAACGGCGGCACCGTCGGCGTGCCGCGGGCCCGGGTGGTCCTCATCCGTGACGGCGAGAAGGCCGAGGCCACGGCTGAAGGCGACGGCATGATCGACGCCGCCTGCAAGGCCATCAAGGCCGCCACCGGAGTGGACGGCACCCTCACCGACTTCAACGTCTCGTCGGTCACCGGCGGCGTCGACGCCCTGGGCGACGTGATCATCCAGCTGGAGTCCGACGGCGTCAAGGTCTCCGGCCGCGGCGTCTCGACCGACGTCGTGGAGGCGTCCGCCCGCGCCTTCCTCAACGCCACCAACAAGGTGGTCCGGGCCAGGACCCGCCACGACGTCCGCGACCCCTCTACCGAGGTCACCCCCTAGTCGGGCTGACGGCGAGTCAGGGCGGGACGGCTGCTAGTACAGGGGCCGTGCCGCCCCCCGCTCCGCGCCAGCCCGAGGAGCTGACCGAGGAGGAGCGTGAGGAGCTGCGGCGGGCGCACATCCGCCTGCGCAAGACCAGCCAGGACCTCGAGGCGATGCTGGCCACGCCGAAGATGCGGGGGCGGTGGGACCCGGCGCCGGTGCCGCCCGAGGCCATGGATGGGGCGAAGTCGGAGCTGGTCAAGGCTTACGCCAAGCTCTGGACACTCCAGCGCGAGCTGCTCGGCTGGGACGTCCCGCCGGGCCTCGACAGCTGACCCGGTGCAGTCGACAACCTGCTATCGCCACGCCGATCGCGCCACCGGGGTCAGCTGCACCCGCTGCGGGCGGTCCATCTGCCCCGAGTGCATGATCCAGGCGCCGGTCGGCCACCACTGCCCGACCTGCGTCGCCGAGGCGCGGGGTGACACCAAGAAGCACCGCCAGGTCCGCTGGGAACGGCCCGGGGCGGGAGCAGGATCGGCCGTCATGCCCACCGTGCTGGTGCTGATAGCCCTCAACGTCCTGGTGTTCATGGTCGACCGCAGCGACCCCACCATCCAGTTCCGATTCGCCGACAACCCGCTCCTGGTCGCCCGGGGCGACGTCTACCGGCTGGTGACGGCCGCCTTCCTCCACGCCAACTTGCTCCACCTCGGCCTCAACATGTTCGGCCTGTACCTGTTCGGCCCGCACCTGGAGCGTGCCCTGGGCTGGCCCCGCTTTCTGGCCCTGTACTTGGTGTCGGCCCTCGGCGCCGGCATCTGCTTCTTCTTCTTCGCGGCGCTGGGCACGTTCTCGGTGGGAGCATCCGGCGCCGTGTTCGGCCTCTTCGGCGCCTTCTTCGTGATCCTCCGGGCCCGGGGCGGCGACACCAGCCAGATCGTCATGCTCATCGTTATCAACCTGTTCATCGGGGCGTCGGTGCCGGGCATCGACAACTACGCCCACATCGGGGGACTGCTCACGGGCGGCGCCGTAGCGCTGCTTTACGAGCGCATGCCGGTGCGCCCGGGGCGATCGCAGGTCGCCGTGCACCTAGCCGCCGTGGTCGTGTTGGTGGCCATGCTGGCCACGCTGGCCGGTGCCCGCAGCCGCCAGCTACGGGCCCGGGAGGGAGTCGTAGGACGCCCCGCTCCGTCCTACGTGGTGGACGCGCCTTCCGGCGCGTTGGCGCGCCCCTGTAGCTGCCAGATAGCGGACCGGACAGCCATCTCGGAGGCCGGCCCCGCCTACGGCGTTGCCGGCGTCGTGATGGGCAGCCAGTCAGGCCGCCTGTCCTCATAGGCGGTGATGTCGTCGGCACGACGCAGGCTCAAGCCCACGTCGTCCAGGCCTTCGAGGAGGCGCCAGCGGGTGAAGTCGTCGAGCAGGAACGGGGCGTCGATGCCGGCCGCCGGCGCCCGCACCGTGCGGCTCTCGACGTCGACGGTCACCTCGAGAGTGGGATCGGCCTGCACGGCGGCCAGCAGGGCCCGCCCCGTCTCCTCGTCGACCTGAGCGGGCACCAGTCCCGCCTTCGTGCAGTTGGTGCGGAAGATGTCGGCGAAGCGGGGGGAGACCACGGCGCGGAACCCGTAGTCGGTCAGCGCCCAGACGGCGTGCTCCCGTGAGCTGCCGGTCCCGAAGTTGGTCCCGGCCACCAGGATGGAGGCACCGGCATACTCGGGACGGTTCAGCACGAAGTCGGGATCGGCCCGCCAGGCCGAGAACAGGCCGGCGCCGAAGCCGGTGCGCTCGACCCGCTTGAGCCATTCGGCCGGGATGATCTGGTCGGTGTCGACATCCGAGCGGTCCAGGGGGACAGCGGTGCCGGTGACGGCGGTGACGGGTTCCATTAGAGCGATTCTTTTGTCGAGCTGAGATCGTCGGGGGTGGCGAAGTGCCCGGCCACGGCGGTGGCCGCGGCCACGGCCGGCGAGACCAGGTGCGTGCGCCCACCGGGGCCCTGGCGGCCCTCGAAGTTGCGGTTGGAGGTGGACGCGCAGCGCTCACCCGGAGCCAGCTTGTCTGGGTTCATGGCCAGGCACATCGAGCACCCCGCCTCTCGCCAGTCGAAGCCGGCGGCCCGGAAGATCTTGTCGAGGCCTTCGGCCTCGGCCTCCATCTTCACCAGGGCCGAGCCGGGCACGACCATGGCCCGCAGGCCGCTCTTGACCTGATGGCCCTCGACCACGGCCGCCGCCGCTCGCAGGTCCTCGATGCGGGCGTTGGTGCAGGAGCCGATGAACACGGTGTCGACCGGGATGTCGCGCAGAGGCGTCCCCGGCCGCAGGTCCTGGTAGGCCAGGGCCCGGCGGGCCGACTCCCGATCGGATGCCTCCAGGAAGGAGTCGGGATCGGGAACCGCGCCGTCGATGGCCACCACCTGGGCCGGGTTGGTGCCCCAGCTGACGAAGGGCACCAGGCCGGCGGCGTCTATCACGACCTCCTTGTCGAAGGCGGCACCTTCGTCGGTGGTCAGCGAGCGCCAGTCGTCCAGCGCCTGCTCCCATGCCGCTCCCTTGGGGGCGTGGGGCCGGCCCTGCAGGTAGGCAAAGGTGGTGTCGTCGGGCGCCACCAGGCCGGCCCGGGCGCCGGCCTCGATGCTCATGTTGCACACCGTCATCCGGCCCTCCATGGAGAGGCTGCGCACGGCCGAGCCGCGGTACTCGATGACGGAGCCGATGCCGCCTCCGGTGCCGATGCGGCCGATGACGGCCAGGATGAGGTCCTTGGCCGTGACGCCGGCGGGCAGGTCGCCCTCGACGGTGACGGCCATGGTGCCGGGGCGCACCTGGGGCAGGGTCTGAGTGGCCAGCACGTGCTCGACCTCGCTGGTGCCGATGCCGAAGGCCAGTGCGCCGAAGGCGCCGTGGGTGGCGGTGTGGCTGTCGCCGCACACGATGGTCATGCCCGGCTGGGTGAGGCCCAGCTGGGGCCCGATCACGTGGACGATGCCCTGGTTGCGGTGGCCCATCGGGTAAAGGGGGACGCCGAGCTCGGCGCAGTTGGCGGCCAGCACCTCCATCTGCCGGCGGGAGATCGGGTCGGCGACGACCTGGCCGGCGGCGCCGGCACCAGTAGGCACGTTGTGGTCCATGGTCGCCAGGGTGAGGTCGGGCCGGCGCACGGTGCGCCCGGCCAGGCGAAGGCCGTCGAACGCCTGGGGGGACGTGACCTCGTGCACCAGGTGCAGGTCGATGTAGAGCAGGTCGGGTTCGCCCTCGGCCTGGTGGACCACGTGGCGGTCCCAGACCTTCTCGCTGAGCGTCTTGGCTGTGGTGGCAGTGGGTGTCATGTTGTCTATCTCACAATCTGAGATAGTAGTCTTGCGTTGTGGAACGCAGTGTAGGCGGCGTGGGAGTTCTCGACAAGGCGGTTTCCATCCTCGACGCACTGGAAGGTGGTCCGCTCTCGCTCAGCGAGCTGGTGGCGAGCACCGGGATCTCGCGGGCCACCGCCCACCGACTGGCCGCGGCTCTTGCCGGCCATGGGTTCGTCGGACGTGACGCCGGCGGACGGTTCACCCTCGGCGCCCGTCTCACCCGGGCATCCCTGGAGGCGGCGGCCCGCCCTGCCCTCGAGGCGCTGCGGGACGCGACGGGGGAGAGCACGCAGCTCTACGTGCCCCGCAACGGCAACCGGGTCTGCGTGGTTTCGCTGGAGTCACCCCACAGCCTGCGCACCATCGTGGCCGTCGGCGCCGTCCTGCCCCTCGACAAGGGCTCGGCCGGCAAGGTGCTGCGGGGCGCCCGGGAGTTGGAGCGGCGACGTTGGGTCGAAAGCGTCGAGGAAAGGGAGCGCGGCGTGGCCTCCGTCAGCGCGCCGGTGTGGCGCGACGGGGAGGTCGTGGCCGCCGTGTCGGTGTCGGGACCCATCGAGCGCACGAGCCGCACCCCGGGCCGGCGCTACGGGCCCGCCGTCAAGGCGGCAGCCCGGGCGGTGGAGGCAGCCATGGGCTGGTCCGCCTGAACGCCCGGTTTGGCCCCTGCCGCATCCACTTTCATCGTTTGCGAGTACATAGGGGGCGGAAAACGCACGCTATGTACTCGCAACGGGTGGGTCGGGAAGCCCGGCGCGCGTGGCAACGCCTTTGCACGCCTCGATGAGGCCCGGGACGAACAGGTCCGGGTCGGTGACGCAGGAGCCGTGGTCGCCTTCGACGGTGACGACTTCGGCCTCGGGGATGGCCTCGGCCAGGCGGAGTTGGCGGCTCGGGTGCACCACCCGGTCGTGGGCCGTGACCACGACGGCGGTGGGGACGTCGACCTCGCCGATCCAGTCGTGGGAGCGGAACTGTCCGATGGTCCAACCGGCCTGGAGGATGGTGGAGGTGTCGTTTCGCTGCATCTCCGACAGCCCCCATTCGGCCCAAGGGCCCACCCCCAGGCGCCGGCGGATCACGCGGCTGCTCACCTCGCGGCGCACCGGCGCCGGCGTCAGCCGGGCGGCCACCGACAGGCCGAGGAAGCTCGAGAAGTAGATGCGTGAGCCCAGGTCCATCCCGGAGAAGCTGCGGCCGGTGGCACACAGCACCAGGCCGGCGACAAGGTCGCGGTGCCGCCGCCACATCAGCTGGGCCACGGGCCCCCCCATGGAATAGCCGACAGGGATGACCTGGTCGATGCTCAGCGCCTCCACCAGCGCGGCGGCGTCGTCGGCGCAGTCCTCCAGCCGGAACGGCTTCCAGGACCGGATTCCCTGGCCGTGACCCCGATGGTCCAAGGCCAGGACACGAAAGTGCTCCGACAGGGGCTCGTACGACGTGAACCAGTTGAGGTCGGCGGTAACCGTCCACCCGTGGAGCAGGATCAGCGTGGGCGCCCCCGGCGGCCCCGCCGCCTCCCGCACGAAGGTCCGCCCCCGCCCGGGCAGGTCGACGATACGGCCCGGCGGCAGCGGCGGCCCCGCCACACCGACGTCGAGGCTCGCGCCGGGCTCCTCCGCCGCCGCCCCTGACACGTCCGCCGCCGACCGGGGCACCTCAGCCCCCGACGTCGACTATCTCCACCTTGAGCATGCCGCTGGGCGCTGCGTACTCGACGATGTCGCCCTGGCGGCTCCCGAGCAGCGCCTGGCCGAGCGGTGACGCCGGCGAGGAGATGGCCACGCCCTCGACCCGTTCCTCGATGGAACCGATGAGGTAACGCTCGACGTCGTCGTCGCCCTCGTAGCGGATCGACACGATCGAGCCGGGCTGCACGGTGCCACCGGCCTCGTTGGTGCCCTCCTCCACGATCTGGGCCTCGGACAGCAGGCGCTCGATCTGGCGTACGCGGGCTTCCATCTTCCCCTGGCTGTCCTTGGCCGCGTGGTAGTCACCGTTCTCCTTGAGGTCGCCGAGCGCCCTCGCCGCCTCGATGGCCTGGGCGATCTCCACCCGGCCGCGGGTGGTGAGGTCCTCGAGCTCGGCCCGGAGCCGGTCGTGAGCTGCCTTCGACAGATGCGTCTCGCTCATGAAACGAGGGTAGTCCCCGCTCCGCGGGGCGACGACAGCCTCCATGGTTGCGGGGATACTGTGCGCCGGTGGACGACGCCCAGGTCCTGACCGCTTTCGCCCTGGAGGGGGCCCGCAAGGCCTTCGGGCCGATGCTCCACATCGAGGGCGACAACCTCTACCTCGACGGCTGGTGGCAGGCCGCCATGCGTATCGCCGACAACACCTTCATCGTGCGGGACGAGGAGCCGCCGGTGGAGACCACCCTCATGGCCGACCTCAAGGCGGCCCTCACCGGCAAAGGCCTCGAGCAGGTGGGCGCCGACCTGCCGGGCGTCACCATGATCACCTACACCGAGTTCACCCTCGGCGGCGCCTCGTGGATCGTGTGGGCACCCGACCTGGCCACCGGGGAGCTCAACCTGAACGCCCGGGTGACCCGCGAGACCTTCTTCGAGGAGGCCGAATCGGCCGAATCGGGCCTGGTGGGCGACGAGTCCCATCTCGTCGGCTCCAGCGCCGAGCTCGGTGGCGCCAGGCGGATCGCCGGCCTCCCGCCGGCGCTGGTCCTCGCTATCGGGGTCCAGGGGGACACCGCGAAACAGCTGGAGGCGGTGCTCTCGGGCTGCCAGGTCAAGACGGTGCCGTTCGATGCGGGGCTCGACACGTGCAGCCGCATCATCCCGACACTGGTCGTCGTGGACGCCACCGACCAGGCGGGGCTGAACTTCATCATGGAGCTGCGGGTGGCCGCCTGCGGCAGGTTCCTCCCCGTGGCCGCGCTCACGCCGAGCTCCGAGGTGCCGTTGGGCGCCGAGGTGGTGCTCGACCCCACGGCCGATCCTGCCGGGTGGGTGCCTCCCCTGCGCGCCCTGCTCCCTTAGAGCGCTGGCGCCGCAGAGGTACGGGCCGGTACAGTAGGAGGGCTGTGTCCTTCGCCCCCGCACCCGTAGCCATCATCTCGTAGCGCACACCACTTCGGTGTGCGCTTTTCGACCGTCCACGAGGTGGGCGGTTTTTCATTTCTCAGGAGCAGATTGCCCGACCACCGCTCTCATCGTGTCGCCGTCATCGCCGGCGACGGCATCGGCCCCGAGGTCCTCGCTGAGGCCCTCAAGGTCGTGCGCGCCTCGGGGGTGACGCTCGACACGGCCGACTACGACCTGGGCGGGGTCCGCTACCTCCGCACGGGCGAGACGCTGCCCGACTCGGTCCTCGAGGAGCTGCGCGGGTTCGACGCCATCCTGCTCGGCGCCGTCGGCGCTCCCGACGTCCCGCCCGGTGTCCTCGAGCGGGGCCTGCTCCTCCGGCTGCGGTTCGCCCTCGACCTCTACATCAACCTGCGCCCCTTCGAGGGCGGGCGCCTCGACTGCGCCGTGGTCCGGGAGAACACCGAGGGCAGCTACGCCGGTGAGGGCGGCGCCCTCCGGCGGGGCACTCCTCACGAGGTCGCCACCCAGGGCTCGGTCAACACCCGCATGGGAGTGGAGCGTTGCCTGCGGTTCGCCTTCGAGCTGGCCCAGTCCCGCTCCCGCCGGCACCTGACCCTCGTGCACAAGACCAATGTCCTCACCTTCGCCGGCGACCTGTGGCAGCGGGCCTTCGACGAGGTGGCGGGCGAGTTCCCCGACGTCTCCACCGCCTACAACCACGTGGACGCCGCCTGCATCTACCTGGTCGAGTCGCCCGATCGTTACGACGTGGTGGTCACCGACAACCTCTTCGGCGACATCCTCACCGACCTGGCCGGCGCCGTGTCCGGCGGCATCGGCTTGGCTGCTTCGGCCAATCTCAACCCGGCCCGCACCGGCCCGTCGTTGTTCGAGCCGGTGCACGGCTCTGCCCCTGACATCGTGGGCACGGGCAAGGCCAATCCTCTCGCCGCCATCCGTTCGGCGGCCATGATGCTCGAGTTCCTGGGCGAGGCCGACGCCGCCGCCCGCATGACCAAGGCAGTGTCCGAAACAGCGTCGCTCGCGGGCACGACCTCCCAACTCGGCGACGCCGTCGCGGAAAGGCTGTAAGCGAGATGCCGATTCAGGCCGTCGACAAGATCTGGATGGACGGCGAGCTGGTGGACTGGGAGGACGCCAACGTGCACATCCTCACCCACTCCCTCCATTACGGGTACGGGGTGTTCGAGGGCATCCGCGCCTACACCACCAGCCAGGGCCCCGCCGTGTTCCGCCTCACCGACCACATCGAGCGGCTGTTCAACAGCGCCCGCATCTTCATGATCGACATCCCGTTCACACCGGCCGAGCTGATCGAGGCCACCAAGGAGACGGTGCGGGTCAACAATCTCCAGTCCTGTTACATCCGGCCGCTCGTGTACCTGGGTTACGGGGAGATGGGGCTCAACCCGCTCCCGTGCCCGGTCAACGTGGCCATCGCCGTGTGGCCCTGGGGCACCTACCTGGGTGACGAGGCCCTCGAACGGGGCGCCCGCATGAAGATCAGCTCCTGGCAGCGCCACGATCCCAACGCCATCCCGCCGGCGGCCAAGGGCACGGGCATGTACATCAACTCCTCGCTGGCCAAGGTCGAGGCGCTCAAGGCGGGCTACGACGAGGCCATCCTCCTGTCCCCGCAGGGCTATGTAAGCGAGTGCACGGGCGAGAACATCTTCGTGGTCAGGAACGGCCGCATCATCACGCCCCCCACCAGTGCCGGCGCCCTCGAGGGCATCACCCAGGACTCGGTCCTCACCATCGCCCGCGACCTGGGGATCGAGTGCGAGCTCGCCAACATCCTGCGTAGCGACCTGTACACGGCCGACGAGGCGTTCTGCTCCGGAACGGCCGCCGAGGTCGTGCCGATCCGCTCGGTGGACGATCGGGAGATCGGGCCGCGGGGCCCCATCACCACCAAGATCCAGGAGACGTTCTTCGCCACGGTGAAGGGCGAGGTCGACCGTTACAAGGACTGGCTGGAGCACGTGGATGCTTGATTCCCCGGCGGGGCCGCATCACCCCACCGGAACCGGAGGTTCCGGCGGGGGCCCCGACCAACGCCGCCTCCTCGCCGAAGGCGGGGACCCCAACCCCGCCCGGCGCAGTGGGCCTGAGCCTCCGACCCCCACGGCGGTAGAGATCTACGACACGACGCTGCGCGACGGCAGCCAGCGCGAGGGCATGTCCCTCACGGTGGAGGACAAGCTGCGGGTCGCCGAGCAGCTCGACCATCTCGGCGTGCACTACATCGAGGGCGGCTGGCCCGGCGCCAACCCCAAGGACGAGGAGTTCTTCGCCCGGGCGCCGTCGGAGCTGTCGCTGTCCACCTCCACCCTGGTCGCCTTCGGGTCGACCCGGCGGGCCGGGGCCAAGGCCGACGAGGACGAGACCCTCCGCAACCTGGTGAAGGCCAACACCTCCACCGTGTGCATCGTGGCCAAGTCGTGGGACTACCACGTGACCGAGGCGCTGCGGACGACGCTGGACGAGGCCGTGCGCATGGTCGCCGACTCGGTGGAGTTCCTGCGCAACGCCGGCCTGCGGGTGTTCCTCGACGCCGAGCACTTCTTCGACGGTTACCTGCGCAATCCGGACTACAGCCTTTCGGTGCTGCGGGCCGCCGAGGAGGCCGGCGCCGAGGCCCTGGTGCTGTGCGACACCAACGGCGGCACCCTGCCCCACGACGCCGAGCGGGTGGTGGGCGAGGTGGTGAGCCGGTTCGCCGTTCCCATCGGCGTGCACTTCCACGACGACGGCGGCTGCGCGGTCGCCAACACCTTGGCCGGGGTGCGCCGGGGTGCCACCCACGTGCAGGGCTGCATCAACGGCTACGGCGAGCGCACCGGCAACGCCAACCTCTGCACGATCATCCCGGACCTCGCCCTCAAGATGGGCGTCACCACCATCCCCGCCGACCGCCTCGAGCGGCTCACCCCGGTGGCCCACCACGTCGCCGAGCTGGTGAACATCACGCCCGACCCCCAGCAGCCCTTCGTGGGGCCGTCGGCCTTCGCCCACAAGGCCGGCCTTCACACCTCGGCCATCGCCCGCGCCCGCGACGCCTACGAGCACGTCAACCCCGACCTGGTGGGCAACGGCACCCGTTTCGTGGTGAGCGAGCTGGCCGGGCGCTCCACCCTTCAGTTCAAGGCTGAGGAGCTGGGCCTGGCCATGGACGGCGCCGCCCTGGGCAGTGTTCTGGAGCAGCTCAAGGACCTCGAGCACCGTGGTTACCACTTCGAGGTGGCCGACGGTTCGCTGGAGCTGTTGATGCGCTCCGCCACCGGCTGGGAGCAGAGCTTCTTCCGCCTCGAGTCGTTCCGGGTTATCACCGAACAGCGTGAGGACGGCCTCTTCGTCACCGAGGCGACCATCAAGGTGCACGTGGGGGGTCAGCGGGTCGTGGCCACCGCCGAGGGCAACGGCCCCGTCAACGCCCTGGACGGCGCCCTGCGCCTGGCCATCGAGAAGCGCTTCCCAAGCCTGGCCCATCTCCACCTCACCGACTACAAGGTCCGGGTGCTCGACACCTCCAAGGGCACCGCCGCCGTCACCCGTGTGCTCATCGACTCCACCGACGGAGAGCGCTCCTGGTCCACCATCGGCGTTTCCGAGAACATCATCGAGGCGTCGTGGCAGGCGCTGGCCGACAGCGTCGTCTACGGGCTTCTTCACATTCCCTCCGAACCCGAACCGGGCGACCAGAGCGGCGCCGGGGCGCCGCTTCGGTCACCAGCAACGGCTCAGTCCGCCGCCGACGCGGCAGACTGAGCGTCGTGGCCCAACCCGAGTACGTACCCCTCTCCGCCGCCGACCGGGTGCGGCCGTCCGAACGTCTCCCCCAGCATGGAGGCTGGCGCCAGGACCGGCCGGGGGAGATCACCAGGTTCGGGCAGCCCACGGGCCGCCTGTTCGGCAAGCCGGGCCCCGACCAGGGCTACGCCCTCAAGCTGGCCGAGAGCTTCCGCGGAAAGCTGCGGCTGGCGCCGGGGGAGCACGACCACGACGCCGAGAGCGGATGCCTCGGGGTCGCCCTGCGCCGGGCGTCCATGTTCGGTCGCGCACCCGTGATCCACGACCTCACTCTCGCCTTCACCCTCTGGGGCTTCCTCGGAGAGGCACCCGCGGAGCTGATCGAGTTCCGCATGCCGCTGTTCCAGGGGGCGTCACACGACTACAACCGCCAGCGGGAGATCGTCGACCGGGTCGGTGGCTCCACGCTTCGGCTCACGCCGGCCAAGGTGGCCGAGCAGGTTCAGTCGGACTGGCGGGGCCTGTTCGTCTGGTGAGCGGAGGGGCGGCGGCCGAGGACCTCGAACTGCTCGCCGGGCCGTGGAGCTTCCGCGCCCTGGCCGCCGGTCCCGAAGACGGGCGCCTCGTGCTCCTGCTCCATGGCTTTCCGCAGAGCTCCTACCAGTGGCGCCACCAGCTGGCCGCCCTCGGGGAAGCCGGCTACCGCGCCGTGGCCTTCGACCAGCGGGGTTACTCGCCGGGGGCGCGGCCCGAGGGTGTGGAGAACTACAGCATCGATCGGCTGGTGGCCGACGTGCTGGCTGTGGCCGACGAGCTGAACAGCCACCAGATCGACCTCGTCGGCCACGACTGGGGTGCGGCGGTGGCGTGGCAGGTCGCCGGCCGTTACCCGGAACGCCTGCGCAGCCTCACGGCCCTTTCGGCTCCCCACGGCGCCGCCTTCCGCGCCGCCCTGGCCAGCAGCTCCGGCGACCAGGCCCGCCGGTCGTCCTACATCGCCTTCTTCCAGCAGGAGGGCACGGCGGAGGAGACGTTGCTGGCCGAGGGGGGTGCGGGCCTGCGCCGCCTGTTCGAGGTGAGCGGATTTCCCTACGATCCCGCGCCCTACGTCGAGCTGTTGCAGGAGCCGGGTGCGCTGACCGCCGCCCTCAACTGGTACCGCGCCCTGGTCAGAGGTGGCGCCGGTGCGGCCATGGCTTCGGTGGCCATGGGGCCGGTGACCGTTCCCACGCTCTACGTCTGGAGCGACCAGGACCCGGCCATCGGGCGTGAGGCAGCCGAGGGGACGGCTGAGCACGTCGAGGGCCCCTACCGCTTCGAGGTCCTGGCCGGCGTCAGCCACTGGATCCCCGAGGCGGTCCCGGACCAGCTCAACCGCATGCTCCTGGACCACCTCCAGTCGGCTGCGAGTACATAGGGGGCGGAAACCGCCCCCTATGTACTCCCAACGCTCGGGGTCGCCGAGGGTCCGTTCAGACACCTGTCTTTCGAGTACATAGCGGGCGAAAAACGCCCCTTATGTACTCGCAAACGGCGGGCGGGGTGTGGGTGGCGCCGCGTCAGTAGGGCTCGATCTCCTCCCGCCGGTAGAGCTCGACGTCGAGGCCCGGTTGGCGCCGCCGCCGGCGCTGCCGCCGCTCGCTGCGGACACGTAGTTGCCAGGCGGCCAGCACCACGATGCCTGCCACCAGTGCCAGCCAGCCGGCGACGAAGGCGACGGTGAGCCACCACGGCGGCGAGCTCGGGAGCTGACACTCGGCGGAGCCGAAGCACTGGGCCAGGAGCACCCCCCAGTCTGGCACCGCCCGGCGCGAGACTGGCCGGGTGGCCCCCTCCGCGGTACGCGTCCGCTTCGCCCCTTCACCCACGGGGTTCTTCCACGTAGGAGGAGCGCGCACCGCCCTTTTCAACTGGCTGTTCGCCCGCCACCAGGGCGGCACGTTCGTGTTGCGCATCGAGGACACCGACGCCGACCGGGGCAAGGAGGAATGGGTCGCCGGCATCGTCGACGCCCTCACCTGGATCGGGATCGACTGGGACGAGGGGCCGTTCCGCCAGTCGGAGCGGGGAAAGCTGTACACCGAGGCCGCTGACCGCCTCTACGCGGAGGGCCTTGCCTACTGGTGTGAGTGCATCCGGCCGGCGGTCGACGAACGCAACAGGGCCGGCGGAAAGGCCACGCCGGGCTACGACGGGTTCTGCCGTGACCGGGGCCTTGGCCCCGGCGATGGTCGGGCCTTGCGCTTCCGCACACCGGCGGACGGAAGCACGACCGTGGTCGATGTCATCAGGGGCAGCCCGGTGTTCGAGCACGCCAACCTCGAGGATTTCGTCATCCTGCGGGCCAACGGCAGCCCGATGTTCCTGCTGGCCAACACCGTCGACGACATCGACATGGCCATCACCCACGTGATCCGGGGCGAGGACCATCTGTCCAACACCCCGAAGACCCTTCTTCTGTGGGATGCGCTGGAGGGGGGGCCGCACCCGGTGTTCGCCCACCTGCCGCTGCTGGTGAACGAGAAGGGCCAGAAGCTGTCGAAACGGCGCGACAAGGTGGCGCTGGAGGACTACCGGGCGCAGGGCATCCTGGCGCCGGCGATGCGCAACTACCTCGGCCTGCTGGGGTGGGCGCCGGGCGACGACCGGGAGGTGCTGACGGTGGAGGAGATGGTGGAGGAGTTCCGCCTGGAGGACGTGAAGTCCTCGCCGGCGTTCTTCGACGAGCGCAAGCTCGTCCATTTCAACGGCGAGTACATCCGGGCCCTGCCGGTGGGCGAGTTCGTCTCCGCTGCTCGCCCGTTCCTGGAGGCCGCACCATGGTCTACCGATGACTTCGACCAGAGGGCGTTCGAGGCGCTGGCCCCCCTCGTGCAGGAGCGGGTGAAGAGCCTGGCCGAGGTGCCGGCGATGGTCGACTTCCTGTTCCTCCCTGAGGCGCCTGTCGATGATCGGGCCTGGGACAAGCGGATCGTGAGGGGCGCCAAGGCCGCTGAGCTGCTCGCCGGCGCGGTGGAGGCGTACTCCTCGTGCGAATGGTCGGCGCCGGTGCTGCACGAGGTGACGGCGGCGATCGGAGAGCAACATGGGCTCGGCCTCGGCAAGGCCCAGTTCCCGATCAGGGTTGCTGTGACCGGACGCGACATAGGTCCTCCCCTGTTCGAGTCGCTGGAGATCTTGGGTCGCGAGCGATCGCTGGTGAGACTTCGTGCCGCCCTCGCCCGGTTGGAGGTGTAGCACCCGTTGCCGCGAAGGGCCGTCAAGCTGCTGGCGGCGCTGGTGGCGCTCGTCGTGCTGTACCTGGGTCTGACGTTCGTACAGGTCTGGCAGGCGGCGGGGCGGGACCAGGCCAGGCCGGCCCAGGCCATCGTGGTGTTCGGGGCCGCCCAGTACGACGGGCGGCCTTCGCCGGTCCTGCGGGCCCGTCTCGACCATGCCCTTGCCCTCTACGAGCGTGGCCTGGCGGAGAAGGTCGTGGTGACCGGTGGGCGGCGCGCCGGCGACCGCTTTACCGAAGCGAGCGCGTCGGCCGCCTACCTGCGCAGGCGCGGGGTACCCGAGTCCGCCCTCCTGCGGGAGGTGTCGGGCCGGAGCTCCTGGCAGTCACTGGCGTCGGCGGCCAGGTTCCTCAAGCGGCGTGACCCGCCGATCACCAAGGTCCTCCTGGTGTCGGACGGGTACCACGCCGCCCGCATCGCGGCCATCGCCGACGAGCTCGGCCTCGACGCCCACACCTCGCCGGCCCGGGGAGTCTCCAGCCGAGGTGCGGCCAAGCTGGTGCACTTCGGCAAGGAGACGGTGGCGCTGGCCGCCGGCCGCCTCTTCGGGTTCGGCCGGGTGGCTGGAATCGACCGGCGCCTGGTGCGGACCGACCGGTGAGGAGGCGCTAGCCTCTACCTGCCCGTTCGGGGGTGGTGTAATCGGTAACACAGCTGGTTCTGGTCCAGTCGTTGGGGGTTCGAGTCCTCCCCCCCGAGCCACGATCCAAGGGCGGAGGCGCTGGTCACAGGGCCGGCGCTTCCGTCCGAGATACCACGAGGTTCCGCTCGTGGTCACAAGCCGGTCACGGGAAGACGGGGTGCCGCTGTCGAAGAGCCAGGCCCATCGTCGAATTGACGGCCTGCGCCGCCAGCCCGAGGAGATCGTGAAGCGCGATCCCGAGCAGGAGGTGCGTGGGATGGCGTTGCCCGTCGTCGACGCTGCGTTCGAGGCCGCCCGGGTGCACCTGCAATCAGACGACCCCCTGGTGCGCGTGGCTACAGGTCCCGAGGCGCCAGCGGGGCCGTAACGATGTCGAAGCCCTTGAACACGTTCCGAAACTCAGCGGCCCTAGAGCCGCAGCCGAGCCGAGAACTCGACCGAGGGTCAGGGCATTTGGCGGCTAGGAAAAGCGATGTGTTTCCTGTTTCCATCGGCGGAATCAGGCAACGCGGATAAGATGTTGCCATGTCCGCCGTGAGCGTCGACCTGGAGGAGCGATTCCGTCACGCACTCGAAGCGCTGGACCTCGACGCGGACCTCACCCCGTCCATCGGCGATCGCTGGGACATGACCGGCACGATCGAGGGCCTGCCGGTGGTCATCGAGGTGAAGGCCAACCCCACCGTGGGTGACGTCCTGGCACTCGTCGACCGAGCGAGCGATGGCGCCCACAAGGTGTTGGCCGCGCGCCACCTCTGGTCGCCCGTCCGTGACGCACTGCGGGCACACGGGGTCAGCTATTTCGACGGGCGCGGCCACCTGCGGCTCTGGCACCGGCCGCTCTTCGTCGACTCGGACGTTCCCGGAATGAACGCTGTGTCAGGGCCGTCGTCCCGCTGGCGCATCGACAGCCCCTCGGCACTCGACGTCGCCCTCGCCGTTCTCGACGGCACCGCCGCGACCGGGGTGCGCGCCGCCGCCGAGGCGGTCGGGCGCGCGCCGGGGACCATCTCCAAGCAGCTCGCCGCCCTTCGGAGCGCCTACCTCGTCGATGACGACGGGCAGCCCGTCGTGCCTGCGCTGTTCGAGGCAGTCGTCGCGGTCTGGCGCCCGGCACGGATCCCGCTCGCCAACCTCCCCCGACCAGGCGCCGGATCGGTGAACGCTCGACTTGCGATCGGCCTCGACGATCCCGACGCCCCCGGGTGGGTGCTGGCCGACACGCGGGCTGCGGCGGCGTGGGGAGCGCCAATCGTACTCGCCGGTGACGCCCCTCCCGACTTCTACGTGCCCGATGCAGGCGCCCTCGCCCGCGCCCGGGCGCTGCTCGGCGACGCCGACTACGGCCGCCACGCCTGCACCCTCGCGCTCGCGCCCTGCCCCTACGTCTGCCGCCGCAGGTACGACCGCGCGGGGGTCGTGGACGAGCCGTTCTTCGCCCCGAGCCCGATCGTCGCCGCCCTCGACCTCGCCATCGACCCGGCGCGCGGCCGCGAGATCCTCGATCGCTGGAGCCGCAACCTCCCGCCGGAACTCGCCCGTGTCTGGTGATCGGCCACCGATCCACCTCAAAGCCGGCGCCGGGAGCGTGCTCGCTCGGGCCGTCGAGGCGCTCAGCCGGTTCCCCACCGACCAACCCTGGGCCCTCATCGGCGGCGTCGCCGTGTTCATCCGCCTCGGGTCTGTCACCCGCCCGACTGCGGACGCGGACACGTTGGCCCGCTCCCAGGCCGAGCTGATCGAACGGCTGGTCGCCCGCGAGCCCGCCACGGTGGTGTCAGGCGGTGAGCTCGAGGTACCGGTCGGCGACGGGACGATCGAGGTCGACGTCATGGACCTCGCCGACGACCCGCTGCCCGGGGACCCCGAGCGGCGGGCCTTCGCCCTCGCCCGCCGCTACGCGCTCGAGACGGCGGTGACCGAAGGGGTTGTCGTGTCCGACGGGGAGTCGGTCGTCGTCGACGCCCAGATCCCGGTTGCCTCGACGGCTGCGCTCGTGGCGCTGAAGACCGCCTCGATGGTGCGACGACCGCACGGCAACTCGCCGCACAAGATCGGCTCCGACATTCACGACCTCGTCCGGCTCGTCTCCAGCACGGGCGCGCGGACCGTCGCCACCGAGCTCGTCGCCCACGGCGCTCTCGCGACGTGGGTGAGCGGGCAGGTCCACCGGGCCTTCGGCTCCGACCTCGGCTACACGCTGCTCCGCCTCCGCACTAACGACCGCTCGGCCGGAGCCCAGGCGCTCAGCGACGCCGAGGTCGAAGCGACCGGCATCCTCGCCGACGAACTCACCGAGCAGCTCGAGAGTCCGTAGCCCGGGCGAATCTCCGTGGTCACGGTGTGGTCACAAACGTCCTAGCACGAGGCCGAACGGGACAGCACGAGACGAACGGCCCGCCGAGCATTCGCCCTGCTCAGGCCTAGTGGACGACACGAGCGCCTACCCGACGTCACCCCCAGCGCAAGAGTTCGAGTCCTCCCCCCGAGCAAACGAAGGCGAAGCGCCGCCGCCGCTTCGGTCCCTCCGGTCATCGACGCTCTAGTAGTCCCTGTCGCACTGCTTGGTCTGGCCGTTGTTGGCACCCTCGAGTGTCTCAGACGTTCCCGGCGCGCCGACCCTGCCGCGCTGGGTGCACGTGAACTTGGGGTTGTTCTTGTCCGGGTCGTCGACGGTCTTGCACCCCGGTGCTCCGGGCTCACACGGCGGCGGATCAGCAAGAACTGCGTTGCCCGGCACCGCGAACGCGGCGGCGACCGCTGCGCTGACGAACAGCCGCCTTGCCTTCTTCCCCATCTTCATCTCCCCTCCCTGAACTGTCGCCGCGACGTGCGGCGGCCGACATGCTAACGGGAGGTGCAAGTTCCGCGAACCATGCAAAAGGCGTATTTGGCAGGCTTGTTCGTCCTGCCGGCGGGGGGTGGACGGGTATTCAGACGGTGCCGGAGTGACCGCCGCCTATCATGCCCAGCAGCAGCACGGCCCCATCGTCTAGCGGCCTAGGACACCACCCTCTCAAGGTGGCGGCACGGGTTCGAATCCCGTTGGGGCTGCGAAGAAAGCCCAGCTCAGGGCCCTAGAGATCCCATATGGAGCCCACGAGGCGCCTGATCTCGTGTGTCGGGATACATGAGGACTGGCCTGATGGCCGTCCCTGATGGCCGGTCGAGGGGTACCGGTCCGCGGGCCTGGCAGGGAGCCCACTGGGAATCTCGTGGCCAGCAGCGGCGGCCGGAAGGTGGGACATTCACGGTGGCCTGACCGGCACGCCAGCCGGCATTGGGCGGGTTGTCTACTGGTGGCGGCCGATACCAGCGAGAGCGTGGACGAGCGACCGACCCTGGATGGTGCCGGTCCAGTGGGCGTCAACTGCCTGGGGCCCGGCGGCTCGAACAACCGATCGCAGAACCAATGCCACCACGGTGACATCGTCGGCGTACCCGACAACAGGGATGAAGTCAGGGATCATGTCGAAGGGCAGGGCGAGGTACGCCAACAACAGGGCCAGTCGCCTGTGGACGCTTGGCGGAAGATCGCGGTCACCTGCGAGCGACCGCAACAGACGACAGATGTCGGGGACGAGCCGCTTCGCCTCGGCGAAGTTGATCCCCTTCGGCTTGAACAGGATCAACGCAGCCACGAACATGACCCAGGTAAGGCCGAACACCACGACGATCCCGATCAGTAGGCGGACCACAGGCACCGCCAGAGTTTGCCGCACGGTCGCGCCCGAATCTCCTTCGGTACCGTCATCCGCAATCTCTTCTGTTGACGCCCTCGGCAGCGAGAAACACCGGCCACAGGACGAGGTCGAACGCAAGGCCGACACCGTCGCCGTACACCTCTCCTTCACCACTGCCTCGATGGCGGCTCTCCAGCACGCCTTCGACATCCGGTCATAGCCCACGGTTTCGATGACGTAGGCCGAGAGAACGCCTGGCTCGTCGTGCCGAGGAAGACGGCGTATCCGTGTCGCAAGTCATCCGGGAGGCGCTCCGCCGGCATCTCGAAGGGTCGTAGGCCGGCGCAGTGGAGCTCCGCCCGAGCCGCAGGTTCCCGGAGGGACCTGCAACGCTTTGTCCGGGAGGGCTGGTCGCGCGGCGAGATCCGGCACGCAAACGGGAACGGTGTAGCGCTCGCCGAGGTGTTGATTCTGGTCGGGGTCGGGTTGGTGGCAGCTCCGGTCATCGGCTTAATGACGGGTGTGCTGCTGCTCGCCTGCGTGGTGAGCCGTCAACGCGTTGGGCCATGCGGACGTGCGGTGGCGCCACCCCCGGGCGAGGAAAGGGCTCTGCGCGAGCGTCGATGGGCGCTGCTCCGCCTCGCTCAACGGCCAACCGCCACATCATCGTCATGTTCACGCCGCTGTGACCGTGAAGGTGCCCTGGTGGGCGGTGCCTCTGGCGTGGAACCCGCGGGCGAGCAAGCGCCAGGTGATCGTCAGCTCCCGCCCAGCTGACAAGCTCCGGGGAACGTCGGTCCTCATCTCGAAGCGCAACGAGCGGCCCGCAGGGATGGCCGAGCGTGTCCGGCAGTTGAGCCGGCGCAGAGAACGCTCGTTCACGGGCTCGACAATCGCCGAACCTGTCGAGAAACGCTCCTCGACATAGCCCGGGCAAGGGTTGAGAGCAATGTCGGCGCCGGTCGGGTTGGCGAGAGTCACCGCGTAACGCAGCTCCTGCCCGGCGACTGGCGGCACCGCCGGCGGGTCTACCGTCACAATCACGGGGTCGTATGTCGGATCGGAGGGCGTGGGCGCGGGGAGCACATCGAAGGCTGAGGCGGAAAGCACGGAGGCGAGGTCGGGATGCGTCTCGCTCGAGGTGCACGCCGGCTGGGAGGCTTCCCGGACGGGTGAGCGGAGGGTGCCACCGTCGTGGGGCAGCTCGATGTGGAGCTCCTGGTCGGTCAACGACCGACCGCAGTAGGGCGCGCTCCAGTCGAGGCGCAGCGTGGCAACCTCGCCCGGCGCGACGACAGTGACTCGCTGTCGGCCCTCGTCGTTGATGGCGTGGGTGGCCCTAACCGGCACGGGCTTGGTGCCGGCGAAGAGCGTCGTCGGGACCTCGCCTTGCAGCGAGCACTTGCGCTTCGACACGTTGGTCAACCGGACGAGCCCGATCAGGCCCCGCGCCGGGCTGCGGGGCGTGCCGTGGTCGGTGTCACCCTTGGGCAACCACGCGGGCAGCACGGCCTCGAGCTGGGCGGCGAGACACGGCCGGGTGTCGGGGCCCGGGGCGCGCCGCGGGGGCGGGGCGATCTGGAAGTCCTCCTCGCGCGCCGTCTCGTCCACCCAAGGGATGGTCCCGTCGGCCAGGGCCGGGATCGACGCCCGCGTCGTCGGCGCGGATGACGCCGGCGAGGAGCGCTCCCGCCGGGTGGCATCGCCGGCTCCGCCTCCGCCGCACGCCGCAAGCACGGTGGCGAGGGTGCCAGCCGCCACCATCATCAGCCCTCGCGCCATGGCCACGCCACCCCTAAGTCATCGAGTCTTGTGGATGCTAGAGCGCCACCAGATCGAGCCCGCTATCGATCCGCCGGAGATCGTCGGGGTCAGAGGTGACGACGGCCTGGCCGGCAAGACGAGCGCAGATCACGGGGTGAATGAAGCCCCTTGACGCCCGCCGGGCGGAGGTGCAGAATCGGCACACAAGTTCACAAGGAGGGGTTGTCATGGCTTGGACCCTGAAGGGAACCTGGTACGAATCCTGCAGCTGCAAGATGTTCTGTCCCTGCAACCTCGGGCCGGCGGAGCCGGATCAGGGATGGTGTTCAGGGCTGCTGGCGTTCGACGTCGAGTCCGGTTCGTCCAATGGAGTGGACCTTGCCGGGATGAAGCTCGCTCTACACGCCCAGCTGCCCGGTGACTTCTTCGGTGGCATCGACAAGGCCCGTATGTACTTCGACGAGGCATCTTCGGACGAACAACGTGAACAGCTGGAGGCGATCTTCCAGGGCAAGCGGGGCGGCGTCTGGGAGGGTGTCGCCGGCATGATCGGCGAGTTCCTGCCCTCGAAGACCGTCCAAGTCGACATCACCGGCGGCGATTCGCCCCACGTCAGCGTCGCCGGTATCGCCGACATCACCATGGAGCGGCTGAAGACCGAGGACGGGCAGCAGGCCGTGGTCGTCAATGCTCCGCTGAGCGCCGGCTTCGCCGTCGACACCCTGGAGCTGGCCAAGGCCAGCGGCAAGGTCTCCGACCCCGACCTCCGCCAGTGGGAGACGTTGGGGAACGGTGCCGCCGTTCCCTTCGACTGGTCGTTCTGACGCCGCGGCGATGACGGCGACCGCCGAGGCGCCGCCGCTCCAAAGGGAGCGGCGGTTCCTGCTCCTGGCGCTGACTGCGATGGCCGTAGCCGGCTGGGCCGTCGTGATCTGGCAGGCGGCAACCATGGACGGCACCCACGACCACTCCATGGGGATGGGCATGGACATGGGAAGGGGAATGGAGATGGGGGGCATCGACCTCACCATGGGAATGGCGGCGCCGCTCTTCCTCGCCATGTGGGTGGCGATGATGGTCGGCATGATGTTCCCGGCGTCGGCACCGATGATCCTGGCCTTCGAGCGCTCCCAGTCCCGCAAACGGGCAGATGGCGCGGAGCTCATCCCGACCTGGGTGTTCGTCGCCCCCTACCTGGCCGTCTGGTTCTTGTTCGGGCTCCTCGGCTATCTGGCCGCGCTCCTCTTCGAGGAGCTGGCCAGCGGCTCCGTATGGGCGGCGGACAACATCTCGAGGGTGGCCGGCTGCTTCCTCGTGGCTGCCGGCATCTACCAGCTCACACCGTTGAAGAGGGTGTGCCTGTCCCGCTGCCGCAGCCCCCTGTCGTTCATGCTCAGCTACTGGCGGGACGGGCGCTGGGGGGCGGTCAACATGGGCTTGCGCCACGGCGTCTACTGCCTCGGTTGCTGCTGGGCCCTCTTCCTGCTGTTGTTCCCGATCGGCGTGATGAACGTCGCCGCCATGGCGGCGGTGGCGGCGCTGGTCTTCGCCGAGAAGGCGCTGCCGTGGGGGGAGCGGGCGGCGCTGGTGGCGGCCGGCGTAATGGTGGTCTACGGCCTGCTGGCCATCGCGGTTCCCGACGTCCTGCCCACCTCCGTCGCCTGAGGCCTCGCGCCGACGGGGTCAGCTGAGCCGGGTGATCTCCACGCTGACCGTCAGGGCCTCTGCCGGGGCTCCGGAGTACACGCCCTTCAGCGGAGAGACGTCGGAGTAGTCACGCCCCCGGCCGACGGCGACGTGGCGCTCACCCACACGGCCCAGGTGGGTCGGGTCGAACCCCCACCAGTCGCCCGTCCACGCTTCGATCCAGGCGTGGCTCTCACCCGTGGCCGGCGTCCCCATGACGGGCGCGTCGGAGGGATGGAGGTAGCCGGAGACGTATCGAGCGGGGATGCCCAGACCCCGCAGCACGGCCAGGCTCAGGTGGGCGAAGTCCTGGCACACGCCGCTGCCGATGCGGAGGGCATCCACCGCCGTGGTGCTCACGTGGGTGGTGCCCTTCCCGTAGGCGAGGGTGTCGTGGACCCAGGCACACGCCGTCTCCACCGCCTCCGCCGGCGGGCGGCCGTGGTCGGCCTCGGCCCAAACGTCGGCCATGGCGGGCACAAGGGTCGTGGGTGCCAGCAGCTCGGCATGGCGGTCCCGCACCACGTCGGAAAGCAGGTCCTCCCATCCGGCGGTGGTGAAGGGCTCCGCCGGCGGCGAGGTCTCCACCACCGAGGTGCCCACCACCGAGAGCTCGGTGTGGGGCTCGTCCAGATCGAAGGCGTCGACGAGCGTGCCCCAGTAGTCCCAGTAGCGGTAGGTCCCGGTGGCCGGGGTGACCTCCACCGCCGCCTCCAGGGCCAGTTGGCGATCGGTCGACAAGGGCGTGACCCGCGCTTCGTTGTACGACGACTTCACCTCGCCCTTGTACCGGTACCCCGTGGTGTGGCGGATGCGCATCGTCCAGGTCACGGCCTCACCTTCTCCTGCCGCCACTTCACCGGTGCCGACTGCTGGAAGAAGCGGCGGGCCACGGCGGCGCCGGCCTCGGCACATGCCGTCTGGAGGGCCCGCAGGTGCGCGGGCACGTCGGCCAGCAGCTCACGGACGCCGGCGAACTCCAGCTCGTTCCGGGCCCGCCCGAGGATCCGGCGGGCCTCGTCCTCCCGGCCCGCCCGCCCCGTGGCCGGCCCCAGCTCGGCCAGGCACTGCTCGGCCAGGCCGAGGGCGTGGAAGGCCGAGCGGGGGAAGAGCCGGTCGAGGAGGAGGAACTCGGCCACCAGCGACGAGTCCACTCCCCGCCGGTAGGTCCGAAGGAAAGCCTCGTGGGCCGAGCAGGACCGCAGGGTGGTGACCCAGTCCGGGGAATCTGACGGGTCACAGAACCCGGCGAGCAGGAGCCGTGCTGTCATGTCGACTCTCTCGAGGCTGCGCCCGAGGACCAGGAACCTCCACCCGTCGTCGCGGGCCATGGTGGAGTCGGCCAGGCCGGCCATCATGGCGGCGCGCTCCTTGACGTACTGGAAGAACACGTGCGGCCCCATGTCGTCGGCCTGGCGCCTCTGGCCCGGCAGCGCCAGCCAGGTGGCGTTGAGGCATTCCCACATCTCGGTCGAGAGCACTTCACGGACGCCGCGGGCGTTCTCCCGCGCCGCGCCGAGAGAGCCGATCATCGAGCAGGCGTCGGACTCGTCGAACCCGAGCAGCTCGACCACCTTCTGGGCGTTGAGGGGCCCGGCGGGAGGCGTGGTGCCCATCACCCCGAGGAGGATCCGGCAGGCGGCTTCCTCCCCGAGGGTCGGGTCCTCGAGGATGTGGTGCACGTGCACGTCGAGGATGCGGGCGGTGTCCTCGGCCCGCTCCACGTAACGACCGACCCAGTAGAGCGACTCGGCGATCCGGCTCAGCACGGCCCCACCCCCTGCCGCGGCCGCGGCTGCGGCTGTTGCTGCTGTTGGGCGGCCTGCGCCACCGCCGGCCCGGGGTCCGGCCGGGGACCGGTGCGGGGCTCACCGCCCGCCACCTCGCCGCCGCCACCAGCCGCCTTCCGCTGAGGGGAGCTCCGCTCCGTCTCGTCGGCCAGCACCCAGGTGTCCTTGCTGCCGCCACCCTGGCTGGAGTTGACCACGAGGCTGCCCTCCGGGAGGGCCACCCTGGTGAGCCCTCCCGGAACGACCCAGACCCGCTCCCCGTCGTTCACGGCGAAGGGACGAAGGTCGAGATGACGGGCCTGAAGATGGCCACCTACCCAGGTGGGAGCGGTGGAGAGCTGAACCGTCTCCTGGGCGATCCAGCCGCGGGGGTTGGCCAGGATGGCCGTCCGGGCGTCGGCCAGCTCCTCGTCGCTGGCCGCCGGCCCGATCAGCAGCCCCCTGCCACCCGAGGCGTCGACCGGCTTGACGACGAGGCGGTCGAGGCGGGGGAGGGCGAAGTCGAGTTGCTCGGGCTCGCACAACCGGTAGGTCGGCACATTCGGCAGGATCGGCTTGTCGCCGAAGTAGTACTCGATCATGGCCGGGACGTAGGTGTAGACGAGCTTGTCGTCGGCTACGCCGTTGCCGACGGCATTGGCGATGGTGACCCGGCCGGCGCGCGCCGCGTTGAGGATCCCGGGGCATCCGAGCATGGCGTCGGTGCGGAAGTGGAGAGGGTCGAGGTAGTCGTCGTCGACCCGCCGGTACACCACGTCGACCCGCTGGTCGCCGGTGGTGCTGCGCATGTACACGGTGTTGTTGCGGCACACGAGGTCACGCCCCTCGACCAGCTCCACGCCCATCTGGCGGGCCAGGAAGGTGTGCTCGAAGTACGCCGAGTTGTAGATGCCGGGAGTGAGCACCACCACGGTGGGGTCGCCCGAGCCCGTGGGCGCCGCCGCCCGCAGGGCCTCGAGGAGCCGGGCCGGGTAGCTGTTGACCGGCCGGACGCGGTGGCTGGCGAACAGCTCGGGGAAGACCCTCGACATGGTGCGCCGGTTCTCGACGACGTAGGAGATCCCGGAGGGCGTGCGCACGTTGTCCTCCAACACCCGCAGGGTGCCGTCACCGTCGCGAACGACATCGATACCGGCCACGTGGATGCGCACGCCGTTGGGCGGCGACACTCCGACCGCGGGCCGGTGGAAGTGGGTCGAGCTGGTGACGAGGGCAGTGGGGACCACCCCGTCGGCGAGGATCTTGCCGGCCCCGTAGATGTCTTCCAGGAAGGCCTCGAGGGCCAGCACCCGCTGGGCCACGCCCGCCTCCAGCACCGCCCATTCGTCGGCGGCCAGGATGCGGGGCACGAGATCCAGCGGGAAGGGCCGTTCCTCTCCCGACAGCGAGAAGGTGATGCCCTGGTCCCGGAAAGCGCGGTCGCGGGCCGCGCACCGGCGCTCGAAGTCCTCGTCGGACAGCGCCTGCAGGGCCTCGTGCAGGGGCTCGCAGGCGGAACGGGGCACGCCGGGGGACTCGAACATCTCGTCCCACGTGGCGCTCCGGTAGCCGTCGAGGAGGTCACCCACCTCCCCATCGTTAGCAGCCCGGCGTTTCCTCCTCGTTACATCCGAGCCCCGGCGCACGCGGTTGGCCGAGCTCCCCAGCGGGGAAGCTGTGCCCGTGGCCGGTCGTGTGGTGGTGGTGACAGGGGCGTCAGCCGGTATCGGGCGGGCCGCCGTGCGCCTGTTCGCCGAGAACGGCGACGACGTGGCCCTGCTGGCCAGAGGTGAGGCAGGGCTGCAGGCGGCGGCCAAGGAGGTCGTGGCCGCCGGGGGTCGCGCCCTCGTCGTCCCCACCGACGTCGCCCACGACGATCAGGTGGAGGCGGCGGCGGAGAAGGTCGAGCGGGAGCTCGGCCCCATGGACGTGTGGGTCAACAACGCCTTCAGCTCCGTGTTCGCCCCCTCATGGGACACCACGTCAGAGGAGCTCCGCCGCATCACCGAGGTGAGCTACCTCGGCTTCGTGTGGGGCACCAACGCCGCCCTGCGCCGTATGCGGCCTCGGGACCGGGGCACGATCGTCCAGGTCGGTTCGGCCCTCGCCTACCGGGGCATCCCGTTACAGGCCGGCTACTGCGGTGCCAAGCACGCCATCCAGGCGTTCACCGAGTCCGTCCGCTGCGAGCTGCTGCACGAAAGGAGCAACGTGCGGATCACCATGGTGCAGCTGCCGGCGGTCAACACGCCGCAGTTCGGCTGGGTGCTGTCACGCCTGCCCCGCGAGCCGCAGCCGGTGCCGCCGATCTACCAGCCCGAGGTGGCGGCCAGGGCCATTATCCACGCCGCCGGTGATCCCGGCCGGCGTGAGTACTGGGTCGGTGCCACGACCGCCGTCACCCTGCTGGCCAACGCCGTGGCGCCGGGGCTGCTCGACCGTTACCTGGGCCGAACCGGCCCGGACAGCCAGCAGACCGACCGGCCCGTATCCCCGAGCCGCCCCGCCAACCTCTGGGAGCCGGTGGACCGGTCCGACGACCATGGTGCCCACGGCGCCTTCGACGACCGCGCCCATTCCCGCAGCACCCAGTGGTGGGGGACCACCCACCGCCGCGCCCTGGCCGGCGGTGCCGCCGTTGCCGCGGCGACCGGCGCCCTGCTCAGGCGCTCGTCCCGCTCCTCCTGAGGGGCGGCGGCACCGGGTCAGGCGGGGCTTCGGCCCTCCTCTGCGGCGGGGGCGGACTTGGAGCCGCCGGCGGTGGGGTCGGCCGCCAGCATCTCCTTCAACAAGGGCTCGCTGCCTTCGTCGGACGGGGGCCCGGTTGAGGGCTCGTTGCCGGCCCCGGGAGAGGGCCCGCTCGGGGGCGTGGTGGGGGAGGGCCACTCGCCGCCGCCCAGCACCGTGTCGGCCCCTGTGACCTCCTGGGCCACCCGCTCGTCGTCCTCCGGGAGCGGCACGCTCTCGACCCTCTTGTCCGTCATGGGTGGAGATGTTCCCGACCGCAGCAACGGCCAACCAGAGGCCGCTGCGGGCACCGAAGGGTCCGCCGCAGAACTACTTGCATCTTCTGAGTGACCTTCATCTGCGGGTTCATCATTGTTTTCGTGCAAGTAGTTCTGCGGCGGCCCCTAAGCCACGAAACCTTCCGTTCACATTTGTGCAAAGCACGAGAAATGTGGCGGTGGCAGACTCTGGTGACACCCATCGGAGAGACCCCCGGGAGACAATCGTGACCATCAAGGCCGAGTACATCTGGATCGACGGAACCGAGCCCTCGCCGCTCCTGCGCTCGAAGACGAAGATCATCGACAGCCCCCTCGACCTGCCCATCTGGGGATTCGACGGGTCCAGCACCAACCAGGCTCCGGGCAAGGCTTCGGACTGCGTGCTCAAGCCGGTGTTCTCCTGCCCGGACCCCATCCGGGGCGGGAACCACGTCCTGGTGATGAGCGAGGTGCTGCTCACGGACATGACGCCGCACCCCACCAACACCCGCCATGTCCTCGCCGGCATCATGGAGAAGTACGCCGACCAGGAGCCCTGGTTCGGGATCGAGCAGGAGTACACCATGTTCAAGGGGAGCCGTCCGCTGGGCTTCCCCGAGAGTGGCGGGTACCCAGGAGCCCAGGGGCCCTACTACTGCGGCGTGGGTGCCGACGACGTCTACGGCCGGCCTGTCGTCGAGGCCCACATGGAGGCCTGCCTGCAGGCCGGCCTGTCACTGTCCGGCATCAACGCGGAAGTCATGCCCGGGCAGTGGGAGTTCCAGATCGGCCCCCTCTCGCCCCTCGAGGTCTCCGACCAGCTGTGGCTCGCCCGCTGGATGCTCCACCGCATCGGCGAGGACCATGGCATCTCCATCACCCTCGACCCCAAGCCGGTCCGGGGCGACTGGAACGGCGCCGGCGCCCACACCAACTTCTCCACCAGGGCCATGCGTGAGTCCTACGACGCGGTGATCACCGCGGCCGAGGCGCTGGGCAAGAACGCCGACCACCATGTGATGAACTACGGCGACGGCATCGAGATGCGCCTCACCGGCCAGCACGAGACGGCGCCGTACAACGAGTTCAACTACGGCGTGTCCGACCGGGGCGCCTCGGTGCGCATCCCATGGCAGGTGGAGAAGGACAAGCGGGGGTACCTGGAGGACCGTCGTCCGAACGCCAACTGCGACCCGTACACCGTCACCCGCCTCATCGTCGAGACCTGCTGCTCGGCCCTGGCCTGACCCTCAGCCGCCTCCGCAGCTGGCCCTTCCTCGACTGGCCCCACCCGATCGCCTTCGCTCATCGCGGGGGCGCCGCTGACCATCCTGAGAACACCATGGTCGCCTTCAGCGCGGCTGTGGGCCTCGGGTACCGGTACCTGGAGACAGACGTCCACGTCACCTCCGACGGCGTCCTCGTCGCCTTCCACGACCACACCCTCGACCGGGTGACCGACAGGCGGGGGCGCATTGCCGAGCTTCCCTACTCCTACGTGAGCAAGGCGCGGGTGGGGGGAGAGCCGATCCCGCTCCTGGAGGACATCCTGGGCACGTGGCCCGAGGCCCGGGTGAACATCGACGCCAAGCACGATGCCGCCGTCCCGGCCCTCGTCGATGCGGTGAACCGCACCGGTGCCCACGACCGGGTCAACCTGGGCTCGTTCTCCAACCGACGGGTCGAGCGCATCCGGGAGCTGACCGGCAACCGGGTCTGCACGTGGATGGGGTCCACGGCGGTGATCCGCCTGCGGCTGCACAGCTGGGGCCTTCCCCCTCCCCGTCGGCTCCGCGCCGCCTGCGCCCAGGTGCCGATCTGCCGGGGGAGGGTGCCCGTCGTCGACCGCCGGCTCGTCGAGGCCGCCCACCGCCAGGGCCTGGTGGTGCACGTGTGGACGGTGAACGAGCGGCCCGTGATGGAGCGCCTCGTCGACCTCGGTGTCGACGGGATCTTCTCGGACCGCCCCGCCGTCCTGAAGGATGTGCTTACCGAGCGGGGCCTCTGGGAGTAGACGCCGACGCCCGGGGGCGGGAGCGGCTGGCTCCGCCCTTGGGCGCCGCGGAGGCGCCGGCCCGGGATGCCCTGGCGCTGGTGGTGGGCCTGCTGGCGCCGGACGTGGTCCTGCGGGCAGAGGCGGACGTGGACGGGCGCGACCTGGCCGAACGCTTCACCGTCTGCTTGGCCGCCTTGGCCGAGCCCTTGGCTGCGTTCTTGACCGCCGCGGTGGAGGACCTGGCCTCCGACCGGACCCGGCCAGAAGCGGCCTTGGTGGTCGCCTTGACCTCACGGGTGGTCGTCTGGGCACCCTCCTTCACCTCGCCGGCGGCGCCCTTGGCTTCCTCCTTCACCTGCTCGACGGCGCCCGCGGCCCGCTCCTTCACCTGCTCGAGGCCGGCCTGAGCGGCGGGCTTGAGCTCCCCCACGATCGAGCGGCCGGCGTCGAGAGCCTGTTCCTTCAGCGGCTCGACCCGCTCCTTCACCCGCCCAGCTACCTGGCGCTCCCGCTCGGTGGGGGGCAGAAGGCCGGCCACGGCCACGCCGGCCCCGAAAGCCAGGAGGCCGAGGGCGAGAGGTTTGCCGGAAGCCTGCTGGCTGAGGGCCTCCGCCGCCGAGCCGGCCTTCTCGGCCAGCTTGGCGGGAGCGTCGGCCACCGCGGCGCGACTGCTCCCGTTGCCGGTGCGGCGGGTGACGGCACCGGCGCCGTTGGAGGGCGTGCTGTCACCCTGGAGGGACCCCTTCAGCCGGGAGGTGCCCCGGCGGAGGGCGCCTACAGGGTTCAACCGGTTGCGCACCACGTCCACCCGTTCGGCCACGTCGGCCTTGGCCCGGGCCGCCACCTTCTTGGGCGCGACACGGTCGCCGAGGGCCTCGAGGGTGGAACCGAGGGCTCCTCTGGTCTGCTCGATCTCGCTACGGATCTCGTTGGCGTTCTTGCTCATCTCTGATCTCCTTTTCGATTTTGAGAGGTTCAGCCCTCGGTCGATGCCCACGGGCGGCCGAAGTTGGGTTCGGTGGCGGCACCACGTGACAGGGACTCCTTGGCGACCTGCACGTCGTCCTTGATCGTCCGCACCGTCTGCTGTGGCCCGCCCACCTGGGACACCCTCCCCTTGGCCACGCCGGCCAGGACGGCGGCCGTCACCAGGTAGAGCACTCCTACGACGAGCGCAGCTACGCCGTCGGGGAGGAAGCTGGCGAGCGCGAACCCCAGGGCCACCGAGAGCGCCTGGAGAGCGAGGAAGGCCACGATGGCGGAGGCGGTGAACATGGCCCCGGCCTGGGCCACCTTCGAGGCGGTCTCCTTCATCTCGACCTTGGCCAGCTCGACTTCCTTGCGGATGAGGGTGGTGGCCCCCTCGCTGAAGTCCGCCAAGAGTTCCTGGATTGAGCGGTCGTCGCTCGTGCCGGTACCGGAGCGGGCCATCATCGGCCCCTCCCGTTCCCGGCGCCCACCGCGGTGCGGCTGGGGGTGATGTCACCGTCGGCATCGACTTCGGCCTGGCCGCCGTCGCCGGCGCTGCGGATGAGCCGCCCGATGCCGAACCCGGCCACCGCGGCCCCGAGCACGAACGTGCCGGGCCGAGCCTTGGCGAAGGACCTCAGGTCCTCGACCAGGCCCTCCGGCCCGCGGGCCTCGATCTCCTTGGCCACGTTGGTGAGGCGCTCGGCAGCCTGGGAGACGTACTGGGCCAGAGCCCCGGCCTGGTCAGGACGACCTTCGGCCAGCGCCCTGGCCTCGTCGCCCAACCGGCGCAGGGAGTCGGACAGGATCTGGGTCTGGGTCTGGACCTGCCCCTGGATCTCGCTCCGGGTGCCCTGGATGAGGGTCCGGGCCTGGTTGGTGAGCTCCTCGCTGACCTGGGTGGCCTGCTCCCGGGCCGTCCCGGCCAGCTCGGTGGCCTGGCCGGCGGCGGTGCGGGCCACCTCCTGGCCCTGCTGAACGGCGGTGGAGGCGACGCGCTTGCCCTCCTCGGCGGCGGTGGACGCCACCCGGCTGCCCTGGTCGGCGGCCGCCGACGCAACCCTCGTGCCCTCGTCGGCGGCCACGCCCGCTGCCTCCCGGGGGGACGGGCTGTCGCCCGTGGCCCGGCGCCGGCCCCTGGACCGGGAGGACTCGCCGGCACCGTTGGCCGCCCGGTTGCGGGCCCGGCTGCGCCCGCTGCCGTAGTGGCGGTAGAGCGCGGCAGCCTCGTCGTCGGTCACATGCCGGGGCAGGTCGGAATGGCGGGCCGGTGCACCGAGCACCTCGTCGACATCGACCGGCAGCCAGACGCCATCCTCGGTGGGCGTGGCCCCCACGAGGGGCGCCAGAGTCAGTTCCCCGTCGGTCACCTCGATGGCCGCCCACTCCGGCTGGCGGGTACCGTTCTGCAGGTAGATCCCTCGGATCTCGCCTATCTGCGCACCGTTCTCGTCGAGGGCTGGTTCCCCGACGAGGTCCTGCGGGTCCTTCGTGGCTGTCTGGCTCACGCTCGTCCTCCTGTCGTCCGCGTCGAACTCGCGTCCTACCCCCGGGCCCTCTGCCCATACCATCCAGCCATTCCCAACGGTTCCGCCGACGCGCGCTTCGAGCGGGTGACCAATCTCGTCACCTTCCTGCTCCACACCCGCCGACCCGTGAGCCAGCAGGACGTGGTGGAACAGGTCCCCGGGTACCCCTCGGGCGAGGCGGCCCGGCGTCAGGCCTTCGAGCGGGACAAGCGGGTACTGCGTCAGGAGGGAGTGCCGCTGACCGAGGAGGGCGGCCGCTACCGGATCAGGCCGCAGGACTACTACCTGCCGGAGCTGGACCTCACCCCCGACGAGCGGGTGGCACTCAACGTGGCCGTGGCCGCAGTGTCCGTCAGCCCGGAGCAGGGCCGCAGTGCCATCCGGAAGCTGGGTGGAGCCGAGGTGGCGGAGCCGCTGTCGTCCTCCGAGGGGGCCGTTCCCGTGGGAGCCCGCCTCGTCGATCTCCCGGCCCTGCCGGCGCTGCCGGTGCTGCACGCGGCGATACGCGACCGCGCCGTGGTCGGCTTCGCCTACAAGAGAGAGGCGCGGCGGGTCGAGCCCTACGGCCTGCTGTTCAGGGACGGCCACTGGTACCTCGCCGGCACCGACATCGGCCGTGCCGCCCGGCGCACCTTCCGGGTGGACCGGATCGAGGGGGCGGTGGAGGTGGGGCCGGCAGGTGCGTTCGAGCCACCGGCAGCGTTCGATCCGGCCGAGGCCCTGGCCCCCCAGCCGTGGCTGCTCGGCGGCGAGGAGATCGTGACCGCGCTGGTGGTGGTGGACGGTGTCCTGGCCGGAAAGGTCAGGGCCGACCTGGGCGACGAGGCGGTGCGGGAGCAGCGGCCCGACGGCTCCACGATCTTCGCCTTCGCCGTCACCAACACCGCCGCCTTCCGGGCCTGGCTGCTCGGGCTCGGTACCCGCGCCGAGGTGGTGGGCCCCCCAAATCTGCGGGCCGAGGTGATGGCGTGGCTCGAGTCCATCGCCGGCGGCGCCCCGCCGGCAGGCTCCCCATGAGCGCCCGCAGGAGCGACCACGGCCCCCGGCTGGCCCGGCTGCTGGCCATGGTCCCATGGCTGCTGAGCGAAGGGGGGGCCTCCGTCTCCGACATCGCCTCCCGCTTCGGTATCGAAGAGGCCGAGGTGATAGGCGATCTCGGCCTGGTGGGTCTCTGCGGCGTGCCTCCCTACGGCGGGGGCGACCTGATCGACATCATCGTCGACGACGGCTGGGTCAGCGCGTTCGCCGGTCCCTTCTTCACCAGGCCCATGCGCCTCACCCCGGCCGAGGGCTTCGCCGTTCTCGCCGCCGGGCGGGCGCTGCTGGCCGTGCCGGGCGCCGATCTGGAGGGGTCCCTGGCCCGGGCGCTGGCCAAGCTGGAAGCGGTCGTCGGCGAAGGCGGCAGCCTCGAGGTGGACATCGACCCCCCCGAGGGGCTGGCCGCGGTGCGGGCGGGCATCGCCGGCCACGAGCGGCTGGAGGTCGACTACTACTCGGCCTGGCGCGACGAGGTCAGCGAGCGCCGCATCGACCCCCTGGTCGCCTACTCCCTCGCCGGGCGGTGGTACGTCGACGCCTATTGCCACCGCGCCGGCGGGCCCCGCCGGTTCCGTGTCGACCGCATCCGGTCCGTGCGGCCGACGGGGGAGCACTTCGAACCCATGGACGCCTCGCCCCCCGAGCAGGCCTTCACTCCCGGGCCCGACACCCGGACGGTGACGTTGACCCTGCCGGCGTCGGCGCGCTGGGTGGCCGAGACCTACCCGGTGCGCAGCGTCGAGGAGCTGGGCGGTGGGCACATGCAGGTGGTGCTAGAGGTGACGGGCCCGGCGTGGCTGGAACGCCTGCTGCTCAGGCTCGGGCCGGAGGCTGCCGTCGTCGAGCCGGAGGATCTCCGGGGCCTGGCCGCCGAAGCCGCATCACGCCTGCTGGCCCGTTACCGGGTCACGCCATCACCATTAGCGTCAGCTCCGTGAAGGTAACGATGCTGTTGTGCGACGCCGCCCAGGTGGCCGACGGAAAGCTGTTCATTCTCGGCGGTGGCTGGAGTGTCATCGGCCCCGACCCCGCCCCCTCGGCCATCGCCCTCAAGCTGGAGGTCGACTGGCACGAGGCGGCCACGTCCCATCACTGGGAGCTGTTCCTGCTCGACGCCGACGGCCGGGAGGTGGGTGTCGACACTCCCGACGGGCGCCAGCTCATCGAGATCCGGGGCGACTTCGAAGTCGGCCGGCCCGAGGGGATCCCGCCCGGCAGCCCCATCGACCTGCCTCTCGCCATCAACCTGGGGCCGCTCCCTCTGCCCCCGGGTGCTCGCTTCACCTGGCGGTTCACGGTGGACGGCGAGTCCGACGACGGGTGGTCGCTGGGGTTCACGACCCGCCCCGCAGTGGTGGTCTGAGAGGCCCCTGAGGCGGCGTGACCTCCACACCTTCTGCGCTCAATAAGCGCCGGCGCTGAGCCGATACTGCAGCATGGCTCTGCTCGGCACGCTCGCCGACTTCCACGTCGACGACATCCTCGTTCTCCTATCGTCCACCAAGAAGACCGGGGTCCTGGTTGTGGAGGGCGGTGGCCGCAGCGGCCGGGTATGGCTGGATGGCGGCCAGCTCGTCGGAGGCCAGTCCGGTCCCGATCACGAGCCTGCCGTAGTGGTGTTCGACCTGCTCCGCCTGGACCAGGGCCGGTTCTCCTTCGACGATGGTGTGGCGCCGCCGACCGACGGGCCGCCTCTCGAGGTGTCGGCGGTGCTGTCCGAGGCCAGGGCCAAGCTGGCCGAGTGGCGCGACATCGAAGCTGTCGTGCCGACCATGAGCTCGTTGGTCGCTCTCGACCCCGCCGGCGGTGGCAACGGTGACATCACGATCGGCGCCGACGACTGGCGCACTGTGGCTGCGGTCGGTGCCGGCGGCACCGTGGCCGAAGTCGGGTCCCGGCTGTCCGCCGGTGAGTTCGCCGCCAGCAAGGCGGTGAAGTCCCTCGTGGACGCCGGGCTGGCCACCGTCACCGCCCGCCCGGCTGAGGCCCCGGCCACCGCTCCTGCCGCCGGTGCGCCGGCGCCCGCGGAGGCCCCTCGCGCCGCGCCGCCTGCCGCCGCCCCCGCCACCCGCTCGGCGGAGGGTCAGCCGGCTTCGCGCAGCGACCTGGTGCGCCAGCTGTCCGAGCTTCGCGGCGGCAGCTGAGCCAGCCGCGGGGGTCGCCGCCTACGGTGAGGCCGATGCGCAGGCCTCTGCTCGTCTTTCTGGTCGTCGTAGCCGTGCTCGGTGCCGCCTGCGGGAGCGAGGAGAAGACACCGCAGCAGATCCTGGCAGGTGCCCCCGCCGAGACGGCTGCGGCCAGGACGTCGAAGGTGGCCCTGAACGTCAGCGTGAAAGGCGGTGCCGAGAGCGTCGACTTCAAGGGCGACGGCGCCTTCGACTTCAAGTCCCAGCGGGGGAGGCTCGTGCTGGACCTCAGCTCCCTGGGCCTGGCCGGCGCCGGCGGGACCACCGAGATCGTCTTCAACGCCGACGTGGTGTTCATGAAGCTGCCCTTCGACCTGCCCCAGCTCCAGGCCAAGCCGTGGGTGCGGATCGACCTGACCAAGCTCGACGAGCTCTCCGGGATCGACGTGTCGCAGCTCCGCCAGATCCAGAGCAACGACCCGACGGCCGCGCTCAACTACCTGCGAGGCGCCACGGACAACGTCCAGGTGCTGGGCCAGGAAGACGTGCGAGGGGCCAGGACGACGCACTACAAGGCGTTGATCGATCTCCAGAAGGCGGCCCGCGAGGTGGCCCCTCAGTACAAGGACGACATCACCCAGATCATCAAGCAGCTCGGCAGCGACACCATCGACAGCGACGTCTGGCTGGACGACGAGGGCCGCCTCCGCAAGCTGCAGTACCAGGTCGACCTGTCAAAGGTCGACCTGCCCATCCAAGAGGGTGCGCCCCCGCCGACCGGCACCCTGACCGCCGTATTCGAGCTGTTCGACTTCGGCACCGACATCGCCGTGGCCGATCCACCCGCCGACCAGGTCACCGATTTCCAGGACCTGATGCAGAGGAGCCCCAGCCGCAAGTAGGCCCCAGGGCCAGGCGGGGGTCAGCGGGGCCGGGTGGTCGACGATGTCGATGCCGGCACCGACGTCGATGTGGTCGAGCTCGAGGTCGACGTCGAGGTCGTGCTCGAGGTGGTGGTGGCGGTCGTGGTGCTGCTGGTGGCGACGGGAGCCGGCGTTCGACCGGACGGCCTGGTGGTCGTGGTGGTCCTGGGCAGGGTCAGCCCCGGCGACAGACCCGGCGCCGTCGTGGTGGACGATGTGCTCGACGACGAGGTGCTCGCAACCGTCGTAGAGGTGGTCGACGGCGCGGGGCTGGGGTCGGACCGGCGGCCGTCGATGCGCTCGAGGTCGAGGCTGTCCGGCGAAGCCGTGTGCACCGGCTCCACGGGGAGGCCGGCGACGGCCGGCTTCATGGCGGCCGCCCAGATCTGGGCGGGGAACGATCCGCCGGTGACGCGGCGGCCGTGGACGTTGGTCATGGGCACGATCTTGTCGGGATGACCCACCCAGACTGCCGTTGACCTCTGGGGCACGAACCCGACGAACCAGGCGTCGCCGTAGTTCTGCGTGGTGCCGGTCTTGCCGGCCATGGGCCGTCCTATGGCGGCGGCCTTTCCCGTTCCCTTGGTGACGACGTTCACCAGCGCCGAGTTGAGGACACCGATCTCGCCGGCGTCGTACCGGCGACTCGAGTCGTCCCGGTGGCGGTAGATCGTCCGCCCGGAGCGGTCGGAGATCGACTCGATGGCGTAAGGCGTTGCGTAGGTGCCGCGGGCGGCGAAGGTGGCGAAGGCCGCCGCCTGCTCCAGTGGGGTCAAGCCCTTGCGCAGGCCACCGAGGGCGATGGCCGGCCGGGCACCGACGTTCTCGTCGACGTCGTGCACCCCGAGCGTCGCCGCCGTGCGCACCACGTCGGGCGGGTCCACCCTCAGGATCAACTGCGCGAACACGGTGTTGATCGAGTCGGTCATGGCGTCGTGGATGCTGGACCGCCCGCCGCCCTCGCCCTCGTAGTTGTTCACCGTGTAGCGCTCGCCCCTGTACTCCAGCTGCTTGGGCGAAGAGGCGTCGAAGGTGGAGCGGGGATCGATCCCCTCCTGCAGGGCGGCCAGCTCGACGAAGGGCTTGAAGGACGACCCCGGCTGGCGGCGGCCCTGGCTGGCGAGATCGAACTTGCGGGTCGAGAAGTCGCGGCCGCCGTAGAGAACCCGGATGGCACCGTCCCCGGGTTCCACGGTGGCGATGGCGGCCTCGGGGTCTCCCTCCTCACCGAGGATGGTCTGGACCGCCTTGACGGCGGCATCGAAGGCCTTCGGGTCGAGGGTGGTGCGCACGGTGTACCCGCCGGTGAACAGCTGCTTGCCGCGGGACTCGCGGGACCCACCCAGCTCGTCGATGCCGGCGGCCTCCCGCTTCACGAGCTCCACGAAGTGCGGGGCCCGGGCCGCCGTCGCCGCTGTGGCTTCGCTCAGCTCGATCGGAGCGGCGAGAGCGGCGGACAGCTGGTCGGGCTTCAACCATCCGTGCTTGGCCATGTTCCGCAGCACCTGATCGCGCCTCGCCCGCACCCGGTCCGGGCGCGTGCGGGGATCGAGGATCTCCGGAGACTTGATCTTCCCGGCCAGGAGGGCGGCCTGCTGCGGGCTCAGGGCATCGGGGCCCACCCCGAAGTACGACTGCGAGGCGGAAGAGATGCCGTAGGCGCCCTCACCGAAGTACACCTGGTTGAGGTAACGCTCGAGCAGCTCGTCCTTCGAGTACCTGTCCTCGAGCCTCACCGCGTACTGAAGCTCGCGCACCTTGCGCAGCAGGGTCTTCTCCGACTTCGTGTAGTTGAGCTTCGCCAGCTGCTGGGTGATGGTGCTCCCACCCTGGAGGCTTCCCTGCGCCGTACGCACCAGCGCCCGCAGAATGGCCGCGGGGTCCACCCCCTCGTGGTCGTAGAAGTTGGCGTCCTCTGCGGCCAGGACCGCTTTGGGGACATGGTCGGGCAGACGGTCCAGACGGACAGGGTCGAGGCGCTTGGCGCCGTCCAGCTCGGCCAGGACACTGCCGTCGGCGGCGAGGACCCGGGTGCCGGCGGAGAGGTCGTCGAAGTTGGAGATGTCCGGAGCAACCGGTGAAAGGACGACGAGGAGGGCCTTGCCCGTGACCACGGCGGCGGCCCTCCGCAGCGGCGGGACGACCAGGACGAGGACGAGGACGGCCAACGTCACGAGGGCCACCCTGGCCCAGGGAACCCGGGAAAACCTGCTCGACGCCACGCTTGCCACTTGCCACCAGCCGCCTCAGGCCAAACCTGGTGATCCAGTGCCCAGAGGCGGCGACTGGCATGTTTCCCTTGTGCCAGAAGGGATTCTTGCCGCCACACCTGAAAAAGCCTTGTACCAGAAGGCCATAGTCAAATGAAATGCTTGACCTGGCTGCTCAGTTCCTCTTTGATTAGGCGGACTTCCCCAAGAGCCCAGGAGGACCGTTGAACAGAGCAGATCTCGTCGAGAAGGTGAGAAGCGAAGTCGGCTTGGCCAAAGGCCAAGCCGAGGAGGCAGTAGAGGCCACGGTGCGGTCGGTCATCGCCGCCGTGAAGGCCGGCGAGCGGGTCAACATCTTCGGCTTCGGGACCTTCAACCCGTCCTCCCGTGCTGCCCGTACCGGCCGCAACCCCCAGACCGGCGAAGCCGTGAAGATCGCCGCATCCAAGGGCGTGCGGTTCTCGCCGGCATCGGCCTTCAAGGTCGCGCTCAACCCAAAGAGTGCGAAGAAGGCGGCACCGGCGGCCAAGACCGCCAAGTCCGCCAAGACCGCCAAGGCGACCAAGGCCGCTCCGGCCAAGGCGACCAAGGCCAACAAGGCGACCAAGGCCGCTCCGGCCAAGGCCACCAAGTCCACCAAGAAGCGCTAACCGAAAGGCCGGTACGGATACATGAGCCCCACCCCAACGAAGAAGAAGGCCCCTGCTGCCACCAAGAGTGCCGCCAAGAAGGCGGTGAAGAAGGTGGCCAGCAAGGTGACGCCGACCAAGAAGAAGGCGGCGGCAACCAGTGGCAGGAAGGTCTCGCCGAAGAAGGCGGCACCGGCCAAGAAGGCATCCCCGGTCGCCACCAAGACCACTGGTGCCAACAAGGCGACCAAGCAGTCGGTGAAGAAGGCCGCAGCCACGCCGAACAAGACGGCCAAGAGCCCAGCCCTGGCGGCCAAGACGGTCCCGGCCAAGCCTGCGGCCTCCGGGCGCGGCGTGTCCGCCACGGCCAAGAAGACCTCGGCCGCGGGCAAGACCAAGCCCACGAAGGCCAAGGCGACCAAGAAGAAGTAGCACGGCGCCGGCGCCCGGGGGAGGGGTACCCCGGGCGCGGCACCGACAGGCCCAGGTTCAGCCGGGCACCAGGTCGGTGGGCAGGTCCACGTCCCAACTGAGCAGCGGCTCACGCAGCACCCGTACGGGTAAGCCGAGGCGGTTGCACTCGCCGACGTGACGAGCGAAGGAGCCAGGGCCGTAGGAGAAGCGAAATCCCGCCCCGGTGGGTACGGCGACCACGTTGGTGCCGTCGTCGCCGCGGTCCGGCACGAGGGTGACTCCTGCGAACTCGGCAACGGGTGCGAGCTCGGCGGCCAGCGGGAGATCGGCGTGGGCGACGATCAACGTGGTGACACCGCCCTCGGCCAGCACGGCCACTCCGTGGCTCACGGCGCCGTTCAGCCCTCGTGCCGGCGCCCAGACGACGGCGGCGCCCAGGGCTGATGCCCATGCGGCGACGGCCGGGTCGTCACAGACCACCGTCACGGGGAGGGGCCGGGCCGCCCGCAGGACCGACTCCGCCATCCCCCGCACCAGGGCCTCCCGGTCCGGGTCGCTCATGGCTCGAGCCAGCCGCCCCTTGGCCTCGGCGAAGGCCTTCACCGGTACGAGCACAGCGACGCCTGGGGGCGGCAGCGCCGACGTCACGCCAGAACTTCGAACACCCGTATGACCGGCTCCTGGCGCAACAGCTGCAGGATCCGGACCTGCGCCTCGGCAACGGGCCGCGACCCGATGGCGATCTCCATCTCCTCCAGGCCCGACCACCGGGAGACGGCGGCGCCTTCGATGAGGCCGCCGGCGCTGGCCTGCACGGACATCACCAGCTCCATGGTCAGGCAACCAGGGAGCTGGCCGTACACGGGCAGCACGTCCTCGGAGAACAACTGGCGCAGGGTCTGCACGTCGGCCGGGTCGATGGCGGTCTGGAACATCCGCAACACCTGTGTCATCGTCGCTCAGGGCCTCCAGGTCGTCTTCGAGAACATGCCGGCCAGCTCGTCGCTGGTGTGGAGCTGCATGGTCGTACGGTTGAGCTCGGCCGCCACCCGTTCACCGGTGGACGGGTACTTCAGGGTGATGCGGATCATCTCTTCAGTGACCTCGAGCACGTTGTAGGAGGGACGGGTGTAGCCCCTGAGGCGGTAGGACGAGACGGTTCCCGAGTTGACGATGAGCACGCCGTTGAGCAGCCACACGTGAGGAACGTGCTTGTGGCCCGAGAGAACCAGGTGCACGTCGAGGCTGTGCAACAGGGCCAGCACGTCACCGGAGTCCCAGACCGTGTTCCGCTCGCGGCCTGTGCCGGGGACGGGGACGAGATGGTGGTGGAGCACGAAGGTGCGCACGTCGGCGTCACCGATGAACTGGTTGCGGATCCAGTCGTAACGCTCCCGGCCGACCTCACCCTCGGCCAGGTCGGGCTTCGAGGAGTCGATGGCCACCACGCGCATGGACAGGTCGTTCCCGCCGACCACGTGCAGCATCGAGTCCCCCTTGCCGGCCCCCTCGCCGCTCCCGAAGGTGTCCCGGAAGTGCAGGTAGCCGACGTTCTTGGAGTCGTGGTTCCCGGGGATGACCAGGACCCTCAGGCCGGCGGCGAACAGAGGCTCGAGGTAGTCCTGGGCCTGGCGGAACTCACCGGCATAGCCCTCCGCCGTCAGGTCCCCGCCGATGACCACCAGGTCGGGGGCCACGGCGATCGTCTCCCGGATGGCCGCTTCCAGCAGGGCCCCGTCGAAGTACGGCGAACCACAGTGCAGGTCCGAGAGCTGGGCGATGACGAATGCCTCCCGGGCCACGGCAGCCGAGTGTACGACGGTGGCCACGTAGCGTGGGTGGCGTGATGCGGGTCGCCGTCTTGGGGGCGGGCTCCTGGGGCACGACCTTCGCCGCCTTGACCGCGGCGCGGGCCACCACATCCCTGTGGGCCCGCCGGCCGGAGCTGGCCGACGAGATCCGCCGGACCGGCCGCAACCCGGACTACCTGCCCCACGAGGCGCTGCCCCAGGACCTGTCCTGCACCTCCGTGCTGGAGGAGGCTCTGGACGGGGCGGGCGTGGTCGTGATGGCCGTTCCCTCGCACGGTTTTCGGGCTGTCCTGGCCGCGGCGGCGGGGCACATCCCCGAGGGGACGCCGGTGGTGAGCCTGGCCAAGGGCCTGGAGCAGAGGTCACGCCGGCGGATGTCGGAGATCGTGGCGGAGACGGCCCCGGGCCGGCCCGCGGGAGTGCTGACCGGTCCGAACTTCGCGGGCGAGATCCTGGCCGGGCACCCCACGGCCAGCGTGCTGGCCATGGCCGACCAGCATCTCGGCGGTGAGCTCCAAAGGCTGTTCTCCACCTCGACCTTCCGGGTGTACACCAACGTCGACGTGCTGGGCTGTGAGCTGGCCGGTGCCCTCAAGAACGTCATCGCCATCGCCTCGGGCATGGCCGACGGCATGGGCTTCGGCGACAGCACCAAGGCGGCGCTGATCACCCGCGGCCTGGCCGAGCTCACCCGCGTCGGCAAGCATCTCGGAGGACAGCCCGCCACCTTTGCCGGGCTGGCCGGGATGGGGGACCTGGTGGCCACGTGCATCTCCAGGCACAGCCGGAACCGGTACGTGGGGGAGGAGCTGGGCCGGGGCCGGAGCATGGACGAGGTGCTGGCCGGGATGCGTATGGTGGCCGAGGGGGTGAGCTCGGCGCCGGCCGTCGTGGAGCTGGCTGCCGCCGCGGGCGTCGAGGTGCCGATCTCCGAGCAGGTGGTGGCCGTCCTCTACGACGGCAGGAAGCCGGCGGAGGCCCTGCCCGCCCTCATGCAGCGCGGGGTCAAGCCCGAGCTTTGAGGCTGGGTGCAGCCGGTGGACCGTAGGGCTGTTCTCAGCCGGGGAAGCGGGCGGTGGCGATGACCCAGGGGCCCAGCACGAAGGTGCCGTCGAAGGACTCGACCGGGCGGCCCCGCAAGTCGACGAGCCAGCCGGTGGCGGCGCCGCCGATGCGGACCTCGGCCTCGTCGTCGGTCGGGTTGTACACCCGCAGCTCGAGACCGCCGGCCGCCCGTCTCAGGGAGGACACCTCGGCACCCGTCACCTCGAGAGCCGATCCCCGGTCGGGGAGCGGCCCGCCTCCGTCAGCGGTGACGACCTCGAGGGGGAGGAAGGCGTCGTCGACGAGTGCGAAGGGGTCGGCCTCACCGACCTGCACGGCGTAGCGGCACTCCACGGGGCCGAGCATCTGCGGGCTCCGGAGCTGGTGCGAAGGCCCGGCCGGCAACGGCCGGTTGGTCATCTCCACGCGGGAGAGCATGCCCGTGGCCCGGAGGAGGGTGAGGGCGAGAGCGCCGGCCCGGCCATCGGCGATGTCGACCAACTCGTACTCCAGGAGGCCCTCGTGCACCACGGTCAGGCCGCCGGCCTGGACGAAGCGGCGGGAAGGAAAGGTGGGCAGGCCCTTCTCGGTGGGACCGCCCTCGGCCGTCAGGACCCGTTCGACCACGGCGAAGGCGCACTCCGCCCTGCTGGTGGCCGCCGGTTCGGGAAGCGGGAAGTGAGCGCGGAGGCGATGGTCGCGGCAGGGGTTTTCGAAGGTGGTGCTGATCCGCACCAGGCGTTCGCCGGCCCGCAGCTCGAGCTGCGTGGTGACCACCACCCGCCGCTCACCGGTGCGGGCACGGGCCGTGTCGTCGATCCTCTCCGGCCAGACGAACGTGCGGCGCACCACCAGGCGGGCTCTGAGCGGGCCACGCTCCACCACGTCGACGGCCACTGCGGCCGGATGGTCGACGATGGTGTCGTGGTCCGGCGGCGACCAGTTGTAGGTGTCGCCGTGGTCGCCGCCGTCCACGAGCCTGTCGAAGCCGGCGTGGCCGTCCACCGCGAAGGTCCCGGTGGCGGCGTCCACCTCGACGGTCACCAGGCCGTTGGTCATCACCGAGCCGCCGTCCACCCGCACCGGGTCGACGGTGAGGGCGGCCGGGCGCCAGGCGGTCCAGCCGAAGCCGGGCACGTTCTCCACGTGGGCCACCAGCCGGCGCGTCGGGGGCTGCTGGACACGCACCCGGCAGGCGATCTCGGGGCGGGCACCGACGCGGGCGTACAGGTCGCGCTTGACCTCCTCCACGACCATCTCGGTGCGCAGCTCCGGCTCGGCGTGCAGGACGATGTCGATGCCCTCTTCGCCCTCCTCCACCTCCACCCGGTTGACGAAGGTGCCGTCGTCGAGCTGCTGGCTGCGGATCTGGCCCAGGAAGCCACCGAGCTCGCGGCCGGTGAGGGCCAGGTCGGCCAGCACCGCCGGTCGCTCCTCCAGGACCTGCACGCCCGCGCCCTCCAGATCTCCTTCACCCGGCAGGTTGAGCTCGACCAGGCCAGTGCGGGCGCGGGCCGACGGGTTGACCACCACGGGACCGGCGCCGGCCATCGACGAGCTCAGCGCCGCCAGCGCCCGGGTGGACAGGCCTGCGGCGATCTGGCCGGCCTCGGCGAAGCGGTGCAGGACGGCGGCGCCCACCTCGTCGGCCGAGCAAGCGCAGATGGAGTCGTGGGCCGAGTTGCGTACTACCTCTTTCCAGGCCAGGTCGAGCAGCGCACCGGGCCACCGCTCGGCCGGCAGGAACAGGGCGCACAGCGGCTCGGCCAGGCGCTCCAGGACCCGCTCGGTGCGGGCGGCGGCCTGCTTGACGTCGACCCGGTTCGAGGTGACGCCCATGAGCAGGTTGGCCCGGGCGCTGGAGCGCAGCTCCCCCTGCCACGAGGGCAGGCCGTCGGTCGGGGCGGTGGGGAGGTACTCGGCCAGCGAGGTCACCTCGAACTGGTAGTCGTCCTGGATCTGGTTGGCCTCGGCGACCACCCGACCCAGCCAGGGCTGGGGCACCTGGTGGTCGGTGCCGTTCATGAAGAGGATGCCGCCGTCGGGGCGGTCGAAGAGGAACGGATCCAGCTCCGCTTCGTGGGAGGCCACCCGGCGCACCAGGGCCTTGGCGTCGTCGGGAATGGCGGCGCCGTTGCCGTAGCCGGTCAGCAGGTATTCGGCCCTGACGGTGGAGCCGTCCGGCGCCGACCACCAGAAGGCGGAGCGGTCGACCGCCGACGGCACCCCCCGCCACACGACGGTGTGGTCGAGCCCGGCCTGGGCCAGGATCTGGGGCATCTGGGCGATGTGGCCGAACATGTCGGGCAGGTAGCCCACCGTGGTGGCGCCACCGAAGGCGGCGGCCCTGGCCATCCCCATCTGGAGGTTGCGGAGGATCGTCTCCCCGGAGACGCAGAACTCGTCCATGAGGATGTACCACGGGCCCATGGCCACCCGCCCACCGGCGGCCAGCCGGCGCAGCACCGGCTCGGCCTCGGGCCGCACCTCCAGGTAGTCGTCCACCACCGCCATCTGCCCGTCGAGCAGGAACCGGGCGTAGCCGAGGTCGGACTCCAGCAGCGGCAGGAACCCGTCGAGCAGGTCCACCAAGCGGAGGCGGAACGTCTGGTACGGGGCGTACCACTCACGGTCCCAATGGGTGTGAGGGACGATGGCGACGGTGCGGGGGGCCATGGTGCTCAAGCTACGCGCCGGTTTGGTGCTTCTCGACCTCGTCCACCACCCATTGGAGGTACGCCACGCTGCCGTCCACGACGGGGGTGACGATGATCTCGGGCGTCTCGTAGCTGTGGGCCGTGCCGACGGCCTCGATCAGCTCCGCCGTGCGCTCCTGTGTCGTCTTGGCCAGGCAGAGCCATTCCCCGGCCTCCTCCAGCTCGCCGTGCCACCAGTACCGGCTGTGCACCGGTCCGATCAGCTGGACGCAGGCGGCCAGGCGACGGGTCAGGAGCAGCTCGGCGATGCGGCCCGCCTCCTCCCGGTCGGCCGCGGCGATCTGCACCTGGACGCACTGAGATAGGGACACGTCACACCGTAGGCTTCGGTCATGACCGCGCCCCTCATCGCCGCTGCCTCCGACGAGCTGAAGCTCACCGAGTGGACGTCGTGCGGGGGCTGCGCGGCCAAGTGGGGTGCGGCACCGCTCAACGAGCTGATCCGCCAGCTGGCGGCGGGTTCGGCCGACCTGCTGGTGGGGCTGGCGCCCTTCGACGACGCCGCCGTGTACCGCCTGAGCGACGACCTGGCACTGGTCTCGACCACCGATTTCTTCCCGCCGCTGGTGGACGATCCCGCTGACTTCGGCGCCATCGCCGCGGCCAATGCCTGCAGCGACGTCTTCGCCATGGGCGCGCGGGTCGTCCTCGCGCTGAACATCTCGGCCTTTCCCGAGCGCCTCCCGGTGGAGGCGGCCGCCGCCATTCTAGGAGCCGCCGGCGCGGTGGTGGCCGAGGCCGGAGGCGTGGTGGCCGGTGGCCACACCATCCGGTCGGAGGAGCCCATCTTCGGGCTCGCCGTCCAGGGCCTCGTGCACCCGGACCGGATCTGGACCAAGGCCGGCGCCGCGCCGGGCGACGTGCTGGTGCTGTCCAAGCCCGTCGGAACCGGGATCCTCCTCGCCGGCGGCTCCCCTGAGGACAAGGCCGCCGCCATCGGCCGGATGCGAACCCTCAACCGGGCCGCGGCCGAGGCGCTGTCGGCTCTGGGCGACGGTGCCGCCCACGCCGTCACCGACGTCACCGGCTTCGGCCTGCTGGGCCATGGCTGGGAGATGGCCGAGCGTTCGGGCTCCTGCCTCCGCCTCGACGGCGGCGCCATCCCCTTCTACGACGGTGCCCTGGCCGCGGCCGAGGCCGGCGTGCGGACCGGCGGCGACGCCCGCAACCGAGTCCACCTCGAGGGCCACGTCGCGTCGACCGCGCCGGCAGCCATCGAGGCCCTCGCTTACGACCCCCAGACCTCCGGCGGCCTGCTCACCGCTCTCACGCCGGCGGACGCCGGCCGACTGGTCGCCGCTACCGATGGCCTGTTCACGGTGATCGGCGAGGTCACCGCCGGCCCGGCCCGGGTCGAGCTGCACTCCTGATCCGCCGGTAGGGTCGGGCCGCGTGGCGCCGCACCGCCAGACCCTGCGCCCGTCGCTGCGGGCCACCGCCCCCTCGCTCCTCGTGGAGCGCGAGCTCTGGGACGAGGGCCACGACGTGGTTGTCGGGGTCGACGAGGTGGGGCGGGGAGCGTGGGCCGGGCCCATCAGCGTCGGTGCCGCCGTGCTGCCGCGGGACCGCCGCGTCTACCGGGTGCGGGATTCGAAGATGTTGAGCGAGGACGAGCGGGAGCGCCTCTTCGACCGCCTCACCTCGTGGTGCCGGGCCTGGGCGGTGGGCCATGCCTCCCAGGAGGAGTGCGACGGCCTCGGGATGTCGGCGGCGCAGAAGCTGGCGGCGGCCCGGGCCTTCGAAGGGCTCGGCCTGGTGCCCGACCGGGTGCTGATCGACGGCCGCTGGGACTTCGTGGGGCGCGGCCCCTCCGTCACCCGCCGCATCGTCAGGGGCGACGCCACCTGCCTGTCGATCGCTGCCGCCTCCATCCTGGCCAAGGTCACCCGTGACCGGATCATGAGGGCTGAGGCCGATCACTATCCCGGCTACGACTTCGACCTGAACAAGGGTTACCCGTGCCCCCGCCACAAGGCGGCGCTCAAGGCCTGGGGCCCGTCCTCGATCCACCGTCGCACCTGGGTGTTCATGGAGCACCTGCCGTGGGGAGTGCACTCTGCCGCCCCGCCGACCCAACCCACACTGCCTGTTGCCCTGGAGGATTCCCCGTGCACCTGATCTCCCCGATGCGGCTCGCCCGGCTGCGGCTGCTTCCCCTGCTCATCGTGCTGGCCCTGTTCGCCGGCGCCGCCTGCAGTGAGGACGAGGAAGGCGATTCGCTCAAGGAGGACACGGCGCCGACCACGGGGGAGGAGCGGGTGAGCCAGGAGGAGGTGGCCAAGCTGAAGACCGTGGCCGCGGGAAAGCTCACCGCCTGCACCGACACCGCAGCCGCTCCGTTCGGGTTCGAGGAGGGCGGCACGATCGACGGCATAGAGCCTGAGCTGGTGCGCGCTCTCGCCGGCCGCTTCGCCCTCAACGGCGAGCTCGTCGCCACGCCCGCCAAGGACGTCCTGGCCGCTCTCGACTCGGGCAAGTGCGACGTAGCCGGCGTGGCTGTGACCGACGAGGTCGAGAAGACCCACCTGGTCTCCGAGCCGTACTTCGTGGTCTACCCGTCCCTGCTGGTGCGGGCGGCCGACGCCGAGAGGTACAAGGAGCTGGCCGCCCTGAAGGGGCGGAAGGTCGGGGTGCAGACCGGGTCCACCTCCGCCGCCTTTCTGGCGAAGAGCGGTGCCGATGCCACCATCAGCGAGCTGGCCACCCCCGCTGAGCTGTTCTCCGCCCTCGAGGGCAACCAGATCGACGCGGTGGTCGACGACCTGCCGGTGAACGCCTACCGGGCCAGCACCTCGGGTGGCAGGACCAGCGTGACCACGGTCTTCACGGACGCCGAGAAGAAGGTCTACGCCCTGGCCATGGCCAGGGATCGCGCCGACCTGAAGAAGGTCATTGACGACGGGCTCGTCCAGGTGAAGTCGGACGACACGTACCCGACGGTCCTGCGCCGGTTCGTCGGGAGCTTCGCGGCCCAGGCCCTGAAAGATGTAGGTGGTCCGTGAGTCGTAGCCTGACGGCCATGTCGAGACGTGACGCACTGCTGCTGCGGGCCTTCGCCGGCTGGACGATCTTCATATGGGCCACGAGGATCCTGAACATCCTGCGCGACAGCGACCCTGACCACGGCTTCGCCTTCAAGGCGGTGCACGTGGTGCTGGCCGGGGTCTCGGTGGCGTTGGCTCTCGCCGCCCTGGGGGTGGTGGCCCGGGCCCGGCGCCGCGCCACCGTCGGCTCGGACGCCTGAACCGCCCGAACGTGCAGGACCAGAGCCGGCCCGCCGGTTGGGTCCGGCGGCTGTGGCCGTACCTGGCGGCCCACCGGCGTGACGTCGTCGTCGCCTTCGGCGCGTCGCTGGCCGGCCTGACCGTCACCGCTCTCACCCCTCTCGTCCAGAAGGCGATCGTCGACGATGTGGTCGAGGGCGGCCGCCGCTCCGTCGCTCCCTGGTTGACCCTGCTCGTCCTCGCCGGCCTCTTCCGCTTCGGCGCCGCCCACCTCCGGCGTTACGTCGGCGGTCGCGTCGCATTGGCTGTTCAGCACGACCTGCGCAACGCCGTTTACGAGCGCCTCCAGCGCCTCGACTTCGCCCGCCACGACGAGTCGCAGACAGGCCAGCTCGTCTCCCGGGCGGGCTCCGACGTGGCCCTCGTCCAGGGCATGCTCGCCTTCCTGCCGCTGACGACGGGCAACGTGCTGCTGCTCGTGCTTTCCCTGGTGATCATGGCCGTCCTCTCGCCCCTGCTGACGGTGGTGGCCCTCGTCGCCGTTCCCGTCCTGGTGGTGCTGGCCCGGCGCCTGCGCACCAGCGTGTTCCCGGCCAGCTGGGATGCTCAGCAGAAGGCGGCCGGCGTGGTGGGCGTGGTGGACGAGGCGGTCACCGGGGTCCGGGTGGTCAAGGGGTTCGGCCAGGAGGCCCAGGAGCTGGAGCGCCTGAAGAAGGTCAGTGCCTCCCTGTACGGGTCGCGGGTGCGAGCGGCCCGAATCGAAGCCCGCTTCGGCGCCGCCTTCCAGGTGGTGCCCGCCCTCTCCCAGGTCGCCGTCCTGGCCCTGGGCGGGTGGCTGGCGCTGAGGGGCCGGATCAGCCTGGGCACCTTCCTCGCCTTCTCGTCCTACGTGGGCCAGCTGGTGTCGCCGGTCCGGATGCTGTCGGCGCTCCTGGTGGTGGGGCAGCAGGCCCGGGCCGGCGCCGAGCGCATCTTCGACATCCTGGACTCGAACCCGGTGGTCGCCGAGCGGCCTGACGCGGTGGCGTTGCCGGCGGTGCGGGGGGAGGTCGTCTTCGACGACGTCACCTTCGGCTACCTGCGCTCGGAGCCGGTCCTGGACGGCTTCAGCCTGACGGTGGCGGCGGGGCAGACGGTCGCCCTGGTCGGCAGCTCCGGGTCCGGCAAGTCCACCGTGGCCATGCTCCTGCCCCGGTTCTACGACGTGTCCGCCGGCGCCGTGCGGGTGGACGGCGTCGACGTGCGGGATGTGACCTTCGAATCCTTGCGCCGCCAGATCGGCGTGGTGTTCGAGGAGACGTTCCTGTTCACCGACACCGTGCGGGCCAACATCGCCTACGGCCGTCCCGACGCCACCGACGCCGAGGTCCGGGCCGCGGCTCAGGCAGCCGAGGCCGACGGTTTCATCGCCGCCCTGCCCGATGGGTACGACACGCTGCTGGGGGAGCGCGGCCTGACGCTGTCGGGAGGGCAGCGCCAGCGCATCGCCCTTGCCCGGGCCCTGCTCACCGATCCCCGCATCCTCGTGCTCGACGACGCCACCTCGTCGGTCGACTCCCGGGTCGAGGAGGAGATCCACGCCACCTTGCGCCGCCTGGCCGTGGGGCGCACGACACTGCTCGTGGCCCACCGGCGCTCCACCCTGCGGCTGGCCGATCGCATCGGCGTCGTCGACCGGGGGCGGATCCTCGACATCGGCACCCATGAGGAGCTTCTGGCCCGGTGCCTCCTGTATCGCCAGCTCCTTGCCGGCCCGGGCGAGACGTGCGAGGAACCGTTGGGCGCCGCTGCCGGCGACGGCGCCGGTGAGATGGGTACGGTCGACGCGCCGGCGGCACAGGTGACGGAGTCGGCGTGGACGGTGCCCGCCGGCACCGCCGGTCCGACGTCGCGGGTGGCGCCGGCCAATGGTGGTGAGCTCTTCATGGGCCACGGCATGGGTGGCGGCGGGATGAGCCACGGGCGGGGCGGAGTGGCCGAGCGGGCCGCCATCCTCGATCCGACACCCGGGCTTCTCGAGGCGGTGGCCGCCCTCCCCCCCACCACCGAGGAGGCCGACCTGGTCGAGCTGCTGCCGGCTACCGGCGCGGGTCATTCCCGTGCCGACGGCGCGTTCACGTTGCGCCGGATGGTCCGGCCCTACCGCCGCCAGCTGGCGGCGGGGCTCGGCCTGGTCCTGCTCGACACGGCGGCCACCATCGCCGGCCCCGCCCTGGTGCGCCTCGGTATCGACCGCGGGGTCGTGGAGGGCTCAGGGCGCACGCTGGCCCTGGCCAGCCTGGCCTACCTGGCCGTGGTCCTGGCCAACGGCCTCAACGTCTGGGCTGAGCAGCGCCAGACCAGGCGGACGGCCGAGCGGCTCCTGTTCGACCTGCGCGTGCGCATGTTCGCCCACCTCCAGTCACTCGGCCTGGACTACTACGACCGGGAGGCGGCCGGGCGGATCATGACCCGCATGACCACCGACGTCGAGGCCCTGTCCACCCTGCTCCAGCACGGCCTGATAGTCGCCGTTGTGAGCATCCTCAGCTTCGTCGGGGTCGTCGCCGTCCTGATGGTGATGAACGTGACGCTCTCGCTGGCGACCTTCGCCGTGCTCGTCCCCCTCGTCGTGGCCACGGTGTGGTTCCGCCGGCGCTCGGCCCAGGCCTACGACACCGCCCGGGAGCGGATCGCCACCGTCAACGCCAACCTCCAGGAGAGCATCTCAGGCGTTCGGGTGGCCCAGGCCTACGGCCGGGAGGACCGCAACATCGGGAACTTCCGTGGCGTGGCGCAGCGCTACTTCGACGCCCGAATGACGGCCCAGCGCCTGGTGGCCACCTACTTCCCCTTCGTCGAGCTCCTATCGGAGGTGGCCGCCGCCGTGGTGCTGGGCGTGGGCGCCTACCTGGCGGCGAGGGGCAGCCTCAGCCCCGGCGAGCTGATCGCTTTCCTCCTCTATCTCAACCAGCTGTTCTCACCGATCCAGCAGCTATCCCACGTGTTCGACACCTACCAGCAGGCCCGGGCCTCAACGGCCATGATCGGCGAGCTGCTGGCCACGGAGACCTCCACACCGGCGCCCGTCCAACCGGTGGGCCCCGGCCGGGTGCAGGGCTCGATCCGCTTCGAGGGCGTGCGGTTCCGGTACCCGGGGACGGCGGCCGAGGCGCTGGCCGGCGTCGACCTGGTGGTGGAGCCGGGGGAGACGGTGGCTCTGGTGGGCGAGACCGGCGCAGGCAAGTCCACCATCGTCAAGCTGGTGGCCCGTTTCTACGACCCCACCGAGGGGCGGGTGCTGATCGACGGCGTGCCCCTGACCGACCTCGACATGGACGCCTACCGCCGCCAGCTCGGCTACGTCCCCCAGGAGGCGTTCCTCTTCTCGGGCACGATCCGCGACAACATCGCCTACGGCCGCTCCGGCGCCACCGACGCCGAGGTCGAGGCCGCGGCCCGGGCGGTAGGTGCGCACGACCTGGTGGCGAGCCTGCCGGGTGGCTACCTGCACGTGGTGAGCGAGCGGGGCCGGTCTCTGTCGGCCGGCCAGCGCCAGCTGATCGCCCTGGCCCGGGCCCGCCTCGTCGACCCTGCCATCCTCCTGCTCGACGAAGCCACCTCCAACCTCGACCTGGTGACCGAGGCCCGGGTGACGAGGGCCATGGGCGTGGTGTCCGAGGGGCGGACGACGCTGATAATCGCCCACCGCCTACCGACCGCCCGCAGCGCCGACCGGATCGTCGTGGTCGACGGAGGCCGGGTGGTCGAGCAGGGGAGCCACACCGAGCTGATCGCCCGCCGCGGTGGTCACTACGCCCGCCTATGGCTGGCCTTCGAGGTGGAGTCCCAGGCCGTATGACCAGCGAGGGTCAGCGGACGCCGAGGAGGTCGACCACGAACACCAGGGTCTCGTTCGGGCCGATCACGCCGCCGGCACCGGCGCTCCCGTAACCGAGATCGGGCGGGATGGTGAGGCGCCGGCGGCCGCCGACCCTCATGCCGGCCACACCCTGGTCCCAGCCGGGGATGACCTGGCCCCCGCCGAGGCGGAAGCTGAACGTGGATCGCCGGTCCCAGGAGGCGTCGAACTGCTGGCCGGTGGACCACGACACGCCGACGTAGTGGACGTCGACATTGGAGCCGGACGTCGCCTCCGGGCCGGTGCCGACCTCGAGATCTTCCACCTGCAGGCCGGCCGGCGGCTCCCCGCCGGCGACCTTCACTTCGGGCTTCTGAGTGGGTGACATCTCCTCACGCTAACTGGATGTCGCCCTGCCCAGTTGCACGTCGAGGGCGAGGGTGAGGCAGCGGCAGGCGCCACCCGCCTTGGCGAACTCGCTCACGTCGCAGACGACCACATCGAAGCCCCATGCCTCCAGTTGCCGGCCGACCTCCGGGCGGCACGCCGGCATCACGACGGTGGTGCCGACCACGACGGAGTTGGCCGAGAACGACAGCGTCGACTCCTCGTCGAGCACCAGAGGCTCGGGCACCAGAGCCTCTATCACCTTGGCCCCGTACCGGTCCCACGCATGGGGGGCGACCAGGGCCCGGCGGCCGTCGAGGGGGCAGAAGGTGAGATCGAGGTGGTAGAGCCGCTCGTTCACCAGCTCGACGGAACGCACGGGGACGCCGGTGAGGCGGGAGAGGGCGGCGTGCGAGGCGGCGTCGGAGCGGGTCCGGTAACCGGAGACCAGGCCGTCGCCGAAGGGCAGGGCGTCGCCGGCGCCCTCGTGCACCACTCCCTCGGGAAGGTGGGCGACATCGAAGCCGGCGCTCTCGAACCAGGCTTGGTCGTGGACCACCTCTCCCTGGCGCTGGGCGTGGCGGAAACGGGCGGGCACGTACTGGCTGCCGTTGACGATGCCGGCGTTGGCCGTGAACACCAGGTCGGGAAGGCCCTCCACCGGTTCGAGAACCTCGACCTCCGCCCCCGCCTCCCGCACGGTGGTGGCCAGACTCTCCCATTGCTCCCGAGCCCGGTCCAGGTCCACCTCGACCTCGACGTGCATCCAGCTGTTGATCTCGTAGAGCACGCCGAAGTGCTCCGGCGGGCACATGAGGTAACGCCGCCCCCACGCCAACGGTTGCGAGTACATAGGGGGCGGAAACGGCCCGCTATGTACTCGAAACGGAGCAGAGCGATTCGGCGAGGGCCGCCACGAAGGGGCCGACGTCGGTGACCACGCCCAGGGCCTGATGGCTGCCGCGGTCGGCCAGCTTGGTGACCACGGCCTGGTTGATGTCGACGACGAAGGTCTCGACCCCGGACGGCAGGCAGTTGCCGGTGGCGATGGCGTGCAGGGTCGACGCCAGCATCAACGCCACCCCCACGCCGGGCAGCAGCGCCCTCATGGCGTCGGCCGCTTCGACCACGTTGACGTAAACGTCGGGTAGAGGACCGTCGTCCCGCACCGACCCCCCGAGCACGAAGGGCACCTGCCGGCGCACGCATTCGAACATCACGCCGCCGGTCACGTAGCCCGCTTCGACTGCGGCGGCGATCGAACCGTGGCGGCGGACCTCGTTGATGACCCGCAGGTGGTTGGCGTGCCCGCCTTCGGCCGACGTGCCGGCCTCGACCGAAACCCCGAGGGACGTACCCATCACGTTCGACTCGATGTCGTGGGCGGCGAAGCCGTTGCCGGCGAACAGCACGTCCACCCACCCCTCCCGCACCAGTCGGGCAACGGAAGGGCCGGCGCCGGTGTGGATGACGGCCGGTCCGGCGACGACGAGGACCTTGGCGCCGGCCTCGCGGGCCAGGCGGATACGTGAGGCCACGTCGGCCACGATCAGCGACTTCGGCTTCTCGGAGGAGACCTCCGAGCTCATGAACTCGAACGGGCTGGCGCCGCGGGGACGGGCCGGGGGAGTGACCCGGATGCCGTCGGTGCCTAGAACGAGGCGGTCGCCGATGTTCACCCGGTGCATGGGAACAGTCCGCACACTGCCGTCGTGGAGGACCACCAGGCCGCAGTCCATCTCGGGGTTCTCCACCGCCCTCCAGTGCCCGTCCAGGCGGACCGCGGTGGGGAGGTTCGTGCTGGAGTAGAAGCCGGTGGGGAGCACGCCGGCCCGGTCGGCCTCTACGACCTCGGCGTCCTGCTGCGACAGGCGGTTGGCACCGTGGGCCTGGAGCTCCACCAGAAGGTTCTCCAGCGTCTCCTCGTCGTCGGCCGTGACCTGGAGGCGGGCCCTGCTGAGGTCGACGTTGGTCTTGCCGATGTGGACGTCGACGACCTCGTAATCGGCGCCGGCGGCGAGGATCAGGTCCATCACCTTGGCCAGGATCAGGGAGTCGACGATGTGGCCCTCCATCTCCACGACCTCGGTGAAGGCCACTCAGTGCAGCCCGGTGGAACTACTGACACGTTCGCCGAAGGCGAACAGGCTTGGCTCGAACGAAGCCAGAAGTACAGCGAACGTGTCAGTAGTTCCGTAGGGCTGCACTCAGACGACCGGCTCCCTCTCAGGGCCGGCGTCCTTCACGGCCCCATCTGCCGTATCAGCGTCCTTGGCCGCACCGTCCTTCTCGGCGGCTTCCTCCTCGTCCATGATCTCGGCTATCGGCACCTCCTCGGCTCCCACCGTCGGCTCTTCCTTGAACTGACCACGGCGGGTGTCGTACAGGTCACGGGCCACCACCTTGACGACCCCCGCGGCGGGGATGGCCAGAAGGGCTCCGACAAGCCCCGACAGCTCCACCCCGATCAACACGCTGACCAGCACCACGAGCGGGTTCAGGTTGACGGTCCGGGACATGATCGTCACCTGCAAGACGTGGTTCTCGAACTGCTGGTACAGGATGAAGAACACGACGGTGGCGATGCCGGTCCCAGTGGAGTGGAGGAAGGCGACGCCGACTGCGGGGATGGCTCCGAGCGTGGCGCCGACAAGGGGGATCAGGTCCGCAAAGGCAACCCACAGGGCGAGCACGCCGCGAAAGGGGATGTCGGCGAAGAAGAAGAAGGTAAAGCTGGCGATGCCGGCGATCACGCTGATGAGCAGGTTGCCGGCCACGTACCCGGTGACGGCCTTGGCCGCGTCGGCCGAGACCAGGCGTACTCGCTCGCGGTTTGGCGGCGACAGAGCACCCAACCCGCCCTGCAGCATCTTGGGCCCCGAGAGCAGCATCAAGATGGTGAGCACGACGATGGTGAGCGTGGCCGTCAGTGCGTTGCCCACTCCTCTGACGATGCTCAAGCTGTTGCTGCCGAGCTGGTTCAGCGCGTTCTTTATGTCGTCCTGGCGATCCTCGATCCGCTGGTCCAGGTTGTAGCGCTTGACCAGCCCGCCCATCGGCCCCCGGCCTGCCTTGGCGTCCTCCACGTACCGGGGAAAGTTGTCGGCGAACTCCTGTGACTGCTTCACGATCGGCGTGACGAATGCGTAGACGATGGCCGAGAGGGCGCCGAAGCCGACGAAGAAGACCAGGAGCGTGCCGATGCCCCGCCGGATCCGGCATCGGCGCTCGAGGAAGTCGATGGGGGGGCTGAGGACCACGGCGAAGAAGGCGGCGATGAGCATCCATATGAGGATCCGGCTCACCTGGAGCACGACCTTGTAGAGGGCGATGGTGAGCACCACCGAGCCGATTACCGCGAAGATGGTGCGCCAGGGGACCGGCCGTTCGGAGGCGGCGGCGTCCGGCGACATCGTCGTCAGCGTACCGGCCAGCTAG
>DATLOM010000059.1:0-33858 GCA_035536185.1 Acidimicrobiales bacterium
TCGTGTCGATGGCCGCCGAAGCGCCGGCCGCTTGCTCTTATCGATGCTCGCCCAGCTGCGAAACGGGCAAGAGGCGTCACCCTGCCCAGAAGTTCCTGTGTCTTTTTTGTGTCAGAACGGTGTCTCGCCTGGGCTGGACGAGGCGCTGACCTGGGCTTTTACCGCGAAAACATGGTGGAGGTGGCGGGAATCGAACCCGCGTCCTTCAGCTTCTCAACAGGGCTTCTCCGAGCGCATCCGGTGATCGATCTCAGGCCTTCCACTCGCCACCGGCATCGGCGGAGGGCCCCAGTCAGCTGGATGTCCCTGCCGGCCCGCTGACATGACCGGAAGGTGAGCCCTACTTGATGGCGCTTGCACCGGCCCATAGGGCTGAGGCCGGGCTCGCGTCCCTATCGCCTAAGCGGCGACGAGGAGGTTGTCGTTGGTATCGACAGTTGTTTTTTGTTCCGGCTCTTTTACGTGGTTCCGGAGACCACGGCTCGCTTCACCTGCCTTGACGACCGAAGTCGAAGCCAGTCACCCCCTTCTGATTGCTTCAACACATGGTACCGGGGTTTTCATCCCTTCCCACTCCGGCGGTGTGAACTGTCCCGCTCCACGTCACGGGCCGCGTCACGGGCGGCGATGGCCTGGCGCTTGTCGTAGTTCTTTCGACCACGCGCCAGCGCCAGCTCCACCTTGGCCCGCCCGTCCTGGAAGTAGATGGATAGCGGCACCAGGGTGAGCGACTCCTTCTTGATCCGCTCAGCCAGGTCGTCGATCTGGCGCCGGTGGAGCAGCAGCTTTCGCCGGCGTTCGGGATCGTGGCCTCCGAACCCCGTGGCGAAGGCATAGGGCGCAACATGGGCACCCAGCATCCACACCTCTCCGTCCTCTACCCGGCCGTAGGCCTCGCGCAGTTGAACCTTGCCGGCACGTATCGACTTGACCTCGCTGCCTTGAAGGACGATGCCGCACTCGACGGTGTCGAGCACCTCGAAGTCGTGCCGGGCCTTGCGGTTCTGGGCTACCGGTCGAGTCTCCTTGGGCGGCACGAGGTCACGGTACCGGCCAACAGGAGGAGGTCACGCCGCCGGTAGCGTCGCCCCGTGCTGTGCCTGCCCGTCGACGTCTACGACCAGGTGGTGGCCCACTGCATCGCCGCACTCCCCGAGGAGGGATGCGGGCTCCTGGCCGCGCCGCCGGGCACCGCCGACGTCGAGGTCTGCTACCCGACCCGGAACATCGAGGAGTCAGCGCGGCTGTACATGGTCGATCCTCTCCAGCACCTCAAGGCCGACCGCGACGCCGAGTCCCGCGGCCTGGAGATCGTCGGCGTCTTCCACTCCCACACCCACACCGACGCCTACCCCTCTCCCACCGACGTGGCCCAGGCACCCGATCCGAGCTGGCACTACGTGCTGGTGTCGTTGAAGTTGGCAGAGCCCGTGGTGCGCTCCTTCCTGATAGTCGACGGAGCGGTTACCGAGGAGCCGGTCACGGTGGGCAATGGGTAGAAGAGTAGAATTGCGAGTGTTCTGGTCAACTTTCGAGTGGAGGCCTACCCATGCCGGTCGATGTCCGACTGCCGACGGTCCTGAGACAGCATGCCGGGGGAATGTCTTCGGTGAAAGCCAACGGCAGCACGCTGGCCGAGGTGTTCGAGGACCTGGTGCGCCAGTTCCCCGGCCTGGCCGGCCAGGTGATCACCGAAGACGGCACCCTTCACAAGTTCGTCAACGTCTACGTGAACGACGACGACGTGCGCTACCTCGACAAGCTCGAGACGAAGGTGGTCGACGACGACGTCGTTTCCATCCTCCCCGCCGTCGCCGGCGGCTCCGGGCCCGGGAGCTAGGTCCCGACCCCCGTGGCGCTCTACAACAGCGTTCTCGACCTCATCGGCGAAACCCCGCTGGTGGACGTGTCGAGCCTCAGTCCCAACCCGCATGTGCGGATCCTGGTCAAGCTCGAGGGCCAGAACCCCGGCGGATCCGTCAAGGACCGCATCGCCAGGTCGATGGTGGAGGAAGCCGAGAAGGACGGCACCCTCATGCCTGGCCAGACCATCCTCGAGTCGTCATCCGGCAACACCGGCATCGGCCTGGCCCTGGTGTCGAGGGTCAAGGGCTATCACCTCAAGATCGTTCTCCCCGAGAACGTCTCCCAGGAGCGCAAGCAGCTGCTGGACGTGTGGGGCGCAGAGATCATCTCCTCGCCCGGCAGTGAGGGGTCCAACGGGGCGATGCGCCTGGCTCAGCGCCTGGCCGCCGAGAATCCCGACTACTGGTTCCCCTTCCAGTACGGGAACCACGCTAACCCGAAAGCCCATTTCGAGGGCACGGGCCCCGAGATCTGGCGCGACTGCCCGGAGATCACCCACTTCGTCGCCGGGCTCGGCACCAGCGGCACCCTGGTGGGGGTGGGGAAGTTCCTGAAAGAGCGCAAGCCCTCGGTACAGGTATGGGCCGTGGAGCCGCCGGCCGGCGAGATGGTCGACGGGCTCAAGAGCTTCGACGAGGGGTTCGTCCCCCCGATCTTCATCGAGAACGACGGCTACGAACTCCTCGATAGAAAGACCGTGGTCGGCACCCGCGAGTCGGTCGAGTGGACCGTCCGCCTGTGCGACGTCGGCATCTTCGCCGGAATCTCCTCCGGCGCGTCCATCGCCGGCGCCGTCAAGTGCGCCCAGAGGATCGAAGAAGGCGTTGTGGTGGCACTGGCCGCCGACGGCGGCTGGAAGTACCTCTCCACCGGCGCCTGGACCGACCCAGTCGACCAGGTGGTCGCCCGTGCCAAAGGCACCATCTATTTTTAACCAGCAGCCACCCCGGACGGCGTGAGCGAAGCGAGCGCTGGACGCCGACCGGCCGTCGAGCGGAGCGAGCTTGGGCGGTCGGAACAGAGAGCATGAGGCCGCCGCAAGGCGGCACCGAGCCGTGACGGTGACCGAAGCGAGCTTGGGCGGTCGGAACAGAAAGAACAGGCCGCCGTAGGCGGACGTAGCCTCTACTGGTGGACGACAGGCCACTGGGGGTCTTCGATAGTGGGTTCGGGGGGCTCACGGTTGCTCGGGCGCTGATCGACCTCCTCCCTGGGGAGGATGTCGTGTACTTCGGGGACACGGCCCGCTATCCCTACGGGCCCCGCCCGCTGGACGAGGTGCGGGACATGGCCCGCCAGATCACGTCGGTCCTGGTGGAGCGCCACGACGTGAAGATGGTGGTGGTGGCCTGCAACACCGCGGCGGCCGCCGCCCTGGACCTGCTCAGGTTCGAACACGACGTGCCCATCTTGGGCGTGATCGAGCCCGGCGTCAGGGCCATGCTCACCGTCACCCGCAACCGCCATGTCGGGGTCATCGGGACCGTTGGCACCATGGCTTCGGGGGCCTACGAGCGGTCGGTGGCGTCCCACCGGGCCAACGTCCAGCTCACCTGCCGTGCCTGCCCGGGTTTCGTGGAGCTGGTGGAGCGGGGTGAGACCACTGGGGAGGCGGCGCGCGCCGTGGTGGAGCGGTGCCTGGCACCCATGAGGGACGCGCAGATCGACACCCTCCTGCTCGGATGCACGCACTATCCGTTCCTGGCCCGCACCATCGGCGACGTCATGGGCCGGGAGGTCGTTCTCGTGTCCTCGGCCGACGAGACCGCCTTCGAGGTCCGTTCGATCCTGGAGGAGACCGGGTTGTTCCGACGAACAGGGGGCAAGGGTGCCCACCGCTTCATCTCCTCGGGTGACGTGGCCGGCTTCCGCGCGCTCGGCTCCCGGCTGCTCGGGCCCGAGCTGGACGAGGTGGAGGGATGGACGTGGGAATGACCGAAGGGTTCCGGCTCACCGTGCTCGGCTGTGACGGGAGCTATCCTGGGCCCGCCGGCGCCTGCAGTGGCTATCTGGTGAGAGCGGCGGGAAAGACGGTCTGGCTCGACGCCGGCTCGGGCACTCTCGCCAACCTGCAGCGCCACGTCGGGCTCCACGAGCTGGACGCCATCGTGTTGTCCCACGAGCACCCCGACCACTGGAGCGACCTCGACGGGTACCGCGTGGCCGCGGCCTACGTGCTGAAGCGGACGGGCGTGCCCGTGTACGCACCCGCCGGCGTACAGGCCCGGGTCTTCTCCGATTTCGAGCCTGCGGTGACGTGGCACACAGTCACCGATGGGGACGAGATCCTCCTGCGCGGTGGCGCCGACGGCGATGTCAGGCTGCGGTTCTCGCGGACGGATCACGGCCCAGAAACGCTGGCCGTACGCATCGACTCCGGCGGCCGATCCCTCGCCTACTCGGCGGACACCGGTCCCGGCTGGTCCCTCTCGGCCCTCGGAGAAGGGATTGACCTGGCCCTGTGTGAAGCCACCTGGCTCGTCGACCGTGAAGGCAACGGCGGCGGCGGCCACCTGAGCGCCCGCCAGGCCGGCGCCATGGCCCGGGCCGCCGGCGCCGCCCGGCTGGTCATCACCCACGTCTGGCCGATCGTCGACCCCGAGGAGGCAAGGGCAGAGGCCGCTGCCGCCTACGGTGGCCCCGTGGAAGTCGCCCGCCTGCACGCCGAGTACTCGGTATGACCGGATTCCGGGCCCAGGCCGACCTCACGCCCCGGTCCGACCTACCGGCCCGGTCCCACCTCACGCCCCGGTCCGATCTCGCGCCCGTGAATGTTCTGTGCACTAAGCGTCGTGAATCGCCGCGGGATCGGCGAAATCACAGCGCTTCGTGCACATTTCGTCAGAGGTACAGCGGCCGGCCCGGTGAGATGAACCACGGAGCCGGGCCGGGATGGGGACCCGGCGTGGGCGACGAGAGGGCCGGGCGATGAGAACAGACGGCAGGAAGCCGGACGACCTTCGTCCGGTCACCTTCGAGCGGGACTACACCGATTTCGCGGCCGGCTCCGTTCTCGTCAGCATGGGCCGCACCCGGGTTCTCTGCACGGCGTCGGTGGACGAGAAGGTGCCGCGCTGGATGCAGGGCACGGGCAAGGGCTGGGTGACGGCGGAGTACTCCCTGCTCCCCGGTTCCACCACCGAGCGGGTCAACCGTGAGGCCGTCAAGGGTCGGCAGTCAGGGCGCACCCAGGAGATCCAGCGCCTCATCGGCCGCAGCCTCCGGGCCGTCACCGACATGACCCTCATGGGCGAGGCCCAGGTCGTCCTCGACTGCGATGTGCTCCAGGCGGACGGCGGCACCCGCACCGCCTCGATCTGCGGTGCCTACGTCGCCCTCCACGACGCCCTCACCCGGCGCGTCCAGAGCAATCCCACCCTCGTCCACCCCATCATCGAAGGCTGCGCGGCCATCTCCGTCGGCGTGGTCGACGCCGTCTCCCTCCTCGACCTCGACTACTCCGAGGACGTGCGGGCCGAGGTCGACATGAACGTGGTGATGACCTCGTCCGGCCGTTTCGTGGAGGTCCAGGGCACGGCGGAAGGGCTGCCCTTCACCCGCTCCGAGCTGGACGACCTGCTCGGGCTGGCTGAGCACGGCATCTCCCAGATCCTGGACCTGCAGGCCGCCCTGGTGGCCGAACCGCCGCCCCACCGCTGAGCTGAGCCACCGAGCCGTGCGCCTCGTGCTGGCCTCGGCCAATCCGGACAAGGCAAAGGAGATGGCGGCGGTGCTCGCTGCCTGCGGCTTCGAGCTGATGCCGCGGCCCGCCGGGGTCGCCGAGGTGGACGAGACCGGCGCCACCCTGGAGGAGAACGCACGCCTCAAGGCCCAGGCCTTGGTGGCCGCCACCGGAGAGGCGGCAGTGGCCGACGACACCGGGCTCGAGGTCCACGCTCTCGACGGCGCGCCGGGCGTCCGTTCGGCCCGGTTCGCCGGCCCCGACGCCACCTACGCCGACAACGTCGCCCACCTGCTCCGCAGCCTGGACGGCGTTCCCACCGACGGGCGCCGAGCCCGCTTCCGCACCGTCACCATGATCTGCTTCCCCGACGGGCGCGAGGTCTCCGCCGAGGGGGCGGTCGGCGGCCACATCGCCACGGGCCAGAGAGGCGCCGGCGGCTTCGGCTACGACCCGGTGTTCGTGCCCGACGAGGGCGACGGGCGGACATTCGCCGAGATGGCGCCGTCCGAGAAGAACGCCATCTCCCACCGCGGCCGGGCTTTGAGGGCCCTGGCCGAGGCCCTGGCCACCCCGCCTCGTGGCTCCGCGGGAGTGGGATAGTGTCCCGTCAGCTCGGCCCCGCCGGTCATCGAGGGGGAGGGGCTGCGCAAGGAGTACAACGGCGCGCCCAATGGACGTAACCTGACGTGCCGACGGAGAGATTCGAACTCTCACTGACGACGCCCTAAACGTCGTGCCTCTGCCGTTGGGCTACGTCGGCCAACTGCGATGGTTCTACACGAAGAGGATTTTTCGCTACAGGATTTTGGACGTGGCGCCGATGGGAAAAAGGTAGACGACGGTTTGGGAGAGGTGTTGATCGATCTAGCCGCGATGGGGGGGCCTCGCACCGCTGCGGAGGTCTTGAGCGCCAACGCTGGTGCCATCATCGCTGACTGGCGCGCCGCCTGTACCCCGGAGGGGCTGGCTCACGGTGGGGCCGACCAGGATTCCGTCGACGACATGACGGCAGACCGAGCCCGGGCCGTCGTAACCGCCGCCGGCCCTACCGTCGTGGCCGCCCTGAGCGTCCTGCTGCAGTCGGCCGATCCTGTTCCGCCTAGTGCTCCGAGCATCACCCGGGTGGCCGAGGCCCTGGCCGGCAACGACATCAGTGTCGGCCCCCTCGTGCGCCAGCTGAGCCTCCTGCGCCAGGTGCTGCACTTGCATGTCCAGAGACTGCTGCCGGTCAATGCCATGGCTGAGGCCGAGCACCAACTCGACGTGGCTCTCGACAGCCTGGTCGAGGCCTGCGCCGCCCGGGCGGCCGAACGCCTGGAGGAGGATGCGCTGGTCGATCCTCTCACCGGCCTGTTGAACCGTCGGGCGCTGGAGCGCGACCTGTCCCGGGAGATGGCGGTGGCCGAACGTCGGGGCCGCCCGCTCAGCGTTCTCACCGCCGACGTGGACGGGCTCAAGAAGGTCAACGACGGGCAGGGCCACACCAAGGGTGACGAGGTGCTCCGCTCGCTGGCCGGCGCCTTCAGGGCGGCCCTCCGGGGCGGCGACTCGGCTTACCGGGTCGGTGGCGACGAGTTCGTGGTCCTCCTGCCCGACATGGCCGCCGAGGCCGTTCCCGGCTTCGTCGGCCGCGTCCGTGCCGCCGCTCCCCCCTCCTTCAGCTGGGGTGCGGCCACCTTCCCCGACGAGGTCGACAACCGCCCGTCCCTGCTCGACCTCGCCGACCGGCGCCTGCTCGGTTACCGCCAGGCCGCCGGGAGCGGTCGCCCGACGGCGATCACCGAAGTGCTGACCGCCGGGCCGGTCATCGCCGGCCGGCCCAGCGGCCGGCTCCGGCGGCACAGCTCGTTGATGGTGGCGACTTTCCTGGCCGGTGTGCTCCTCGGCGGCGCCAGCCTGGGCTCGGCCGCCACGGGCACCCTTCCGCGCCCGATGCAGAACGTCGCTCATTCGGTCCTGGCCAAGGTCGGGGTTCCCGTTCCCGCGGGACGAGCTGCTGCCGCGGCCCGGGCACGGCAGAACGTCCAGCCTGTCGAACGTTTCGCCCACGACGGCGGCACGCCCTGCACCTATCCCGACGGCAGCCAGTTCGCCGGCACCCACGGCGAGTACGTCGCCACCCATCCGGACGACGCCACCACACCCCAGAACGAGCGGCAGCTCGCCTCGCAGTCCCGCTGCGGCAAGCCGAAGATCTCGGCAAACGTATCCAAGGGCGCCAGCCGGCCGGGCCCGGCCGACGATCCGGGAAGCAGTGGCGAGAGCGGTAGGCCCGACGGTGCCGGAAAGCCGGATGGCACCGGTCGCCCCGACCACGTCGGACGGACCGAGGACGTGCGGCCGGCCACCCCGGTGAAGCCTGACTCCGGTCCCCCCGACCAGCAGCGTTCCGTCGATCCGGCTCAGGGGCCGCCGCCCACCACCACCACCACCACCACGAGCGCGACCACGACCACGACCACGACGAGCACCACTACCACCACGGTCCCACCGACCACCGGTTCCTCGGACACCGTGGTCGAGGAACCGGTCCCGACCACCACCGCCCGGCGTGGTGGGGGAGGGGGGGGCTCCAAGCCCGAAGACCAGGGCAACGGCCGGGGCAAGGCGAACCCGAGAAGCGCCGAGGCGGGTACCAGCACCGAAGGCTGAGCAGCGGCAGGCTTTTCCGCCGGTCACGATCCTCCAGGTGGTCGGGTAGCCTCGCCCGATGCCCTCCCTGCCTCTCGCCACAGCACAGCAGATGAACTGGGACCGGTCGAGCGACATCTACTCCCGGCTCCTCAAGGAACGCATCATCTTCCTGGGCACCCAGGTCGACGACGCGTCCGCCAACCTGATCTGCGCCCAGCTCCTCCTCCTGGCCGCCGAGGATCCCGAGCGGGACATCGCCATCTACGTCAACTCGCCCGGGGGGTCGGTTACGGCGGGGCTGGCCATCTACGACACCATGCAGTACGTGCCCTGTGACGTCTCCACGGTTTGCATGGGCCTAGCTGCGTCGATGGGCCAGTTCCTGCTCTGCGCCGGCACGCCGGGCAAGCGCTACGCCTTGCCCCACTCCCGCATCCTCATGCACCAGCCGTCGGGCGCCATGCAGGGCCAGGCCACCGACATCGCCATCCAGGCCGAGCAGATCATCTACCTCAAGCGGATGATGGCCGAGCGGATCTCGTTCCACACGGGCCAGCCGGTGGAGCGGATCGAGGCCGACTCCGACCGAGACCGGTGGTTCACCGCCGAGGAGGCCCTGGACTACGGCTTCATCGACAAGGTCATCGAGAAGGCGGCTCAGGCCCCGGCCCTCACGCCCTAGCGGTCAGGGAACGCGTCCCCCGGCGCCCCCGCCGGCGTAGGCGGTGAACACGAAGATCAGCAGCAGGACGGCGACCATCAGGAACCAGAGGCCGGGCCGGGCGAAGGGCGTGTGCCCGCGTTGCTCGGGATTGATCGGTGTGGTCTCCTCGCCGTTCCGGCTGCTGGCTCCCTGCGAAGTCTCGACCAACCCCAGCCCCATCCTCTCGTCGTAGCGCCGGCGGCTCTCGGCACTGCCGAGCACGCGCCAGGCCTCGTTCAGCCGGCGCATGGCGGCGGCGTCGCCCGAGGCATCGGGATGGAGCACCCGGGCCCGCTCGCGATAGGCGCGTCGCAACTCGTCCGGGTCGGCGCCCGGTCGTACGCCCAGCTCGTCGTAGTAGTCGCGGTCGTCGGTCAAGGGCGGCCAAAGTCTGGCCCAGTAGCCTCGCCAGCGCCATGAGCGACACCATCGACCACCCCCGACTGCTGGCCGAGATCGACGAGGAGGTGCGCCGGCGCAGGGAGTCCGGCGACCTGCCGGCCGGCTTCGAGCGGGAGCTGGACCTCGTCTTCGCCCGCTTCGCCCCTGTCCACGCGGTGGGCGACGACTTCGCCCAGGTCCTCGAGCGGACCGAGCAGTCGACCCACGTCGATGTCCTGGCCCCCACGGCGTCGCGGACGCCGGCGGTCGGGTTGGCCAAGCGGGTCATCCGCAAGGCGGTGATCTGGGAGATGCGGTACGTGGCCCAGCAGGTGAGCACCTTCGCCTTCGGCGTCACCCGGGCCGTGCGCCTCCTGGGCGACCGGGTCGACGGGCTCGAGCAGGCCGCGCCAGGGGCCGGCGGGAAGTTCCTCGCCATGGCCAGGGCCGCCGCCCCTGCCCTCGACACCTCCCGATGGGCTACGGCCGTGGTCGACGCGGTGCAGGATGCACCGGGGCGGGTCGTCCACGCCGAGTGCGGCGACGGTGCCCTGGTGGCCCGGATGAACCAGGCCGGGGTGGACGCCTACGGCGTGGGCCCGGTCGACCAGGTGCCGCCGCCCGGGCTGGAGGTGCGGGTGGACGAGGCGCTCGTCCACCTCCGCGCCGTCCCTGATGCCTCCCTCGGTGGGGTGGTGCTGAGTGGCTGCGTCGACCTCCTTCCCCTCGGCACCCTCTCTGAGATGGCTGCCCTGGCGAGGGCCAAGCTGGCGCCCGGTGGGGTGGCCGTGGTGCTCGCCACGAAGCCCGAGTGCTGGGCCGGGGTGGCCGCCGATCTGGCGCCGGGGCGGCCCCTCCATCCGAAGACCTGGTGCCAGCTGCTGGGCGCCGGCGGCGTGAGCTCGGTGGAGGTCGTCGAGGGGCCCACCGACTACGCCGTGGTCGCTCGCCTGCCCGGCTGACGAGCGCCGGTCGATGGTCGCCGTCCACCAGTTCATCCCGACCTTCGCGCCCCGCGACGCCATCGGCACCCATGCCCTGCACGCGCAGCGGATCCTGCGGGACATGGGTATCGACTCCGACATCTACGCCGGCGGGTCCCGCGGGGCCAGGCCCGGCCAGGTCCACTCCCTTCGGTCCTTCGCCCGCCGGGCCGCTCGCTCGGCCGAGGGCACGTGGCTGCTCTACCAGCTGTCCACCGGCAGCGCCGTCTTCGACTTCCTGATGGAGCGCCCCGAGCCCAAGCTGGTGAACTACCACAACATCACCGACCCCTCGCTGTACCGGGCGTGGGAGCCGGGCGTGGCCGTCGAGCTGGGCGAGGGCCGCCGCCAGCTGCGCGAGCTGGCGCCGCGGGTGGAGCTCGGGATCGCCGTCTCGGAGTTCAACCGGGCCGACCTGGAGGAAGCCGGTTATGCCCGCACCACCGTCGCCCCGGTGCTGGTGGACCTGGAGGAGGGGCGGGTGTCGCCCGACCCGGCCACGAGCCGGGCCCTCGCCAAGGCCAAGAGCGGGGGAGGGGCGGACTGGCTCTTTGTCGGACGGCTCGCTCCCCACAAGTGCCAGCACGACGTGGTGCGAGCCTTCGCCGCCTACCGCGCCGCCTACGACCCGAGGGCGCGGCTCCACCTGGTGGGCGGCACCGGCTCCCACGCCTACCGCGTGACCCTGGAGCGGTACCTCGCCGGCCTCGGCCTCGCCGGCGCCGTCACCATCGCCGGCTCGGTGCGCCAGTCGGTGCTGGCCGCCGTGTACCGCAATGCCGACGTGTTCGTGTGCCTGTCCGAGCACGAGGGTTTCTGCGTCCCGATCGTGGAGGCCATGCGGGAGCGGGTGCCGGTGGTGGCCTTCGCGGCCACCGCCGTGCCCGAGACCGTGGCCGGCGCCGCCGTGCTGCTGCCGACCAAGGACCCGATGACCGTGGCCGCCGCCGTATCCCGGGTGCTGGGCGACGAAGTGCTGCGGAAGCAGCTGGCCGATGCCGGCGAGGAGCGGGCTTCCCACTTCACCCTGGAGCGGGCCGGCCGGCGCTTCCGGACGGTGATGGAGGACCTGCTCCAGGGGGCGGAGGCGGGGTGCGCATAGGCCGCCTCCACCAGTTCGTGCCGACCTTCGAGCCCGGCGCGGTGGGCGCCCACATGCTCGAGCTGCAGCGCCTGGCCCACGAGGTGCTGGGGGTGGAGGGGGAGATCTTCGCCGAGCACGTGCGCCCGGCCATGGAGGGAAAGGCCCACGGCCACCGGGCCTATGGCCGCAGCTTCCCGGCCAGGCCCGGCGACGTCCTCGTGTACCACATGGCCATCGGGTCGGAGGTGGCCGACTTCGTCCGGGACCGGCCGGAGACGCTGGTCGTCGACCACCACAACGTGACGCCGGCGGAGCTGTTCGAGCGGTGGGAGCCCGACGCCGCCTACGGGTGCTCGTGGGGGCGGGCCCAACTCCCGGAGCTGGCCGATCGGGCCACTCTTGGCGTGGCCGACTCGCCGTACAACGAGGACGAGCTGAAGGCAGCCGGCTACCGCTCCACGGCCACGGCCCCGATCCTGCTCGACCTGGAGGCCCTGGCCGGCGCCGAGCCCGGCGGCGCTGCATTAGAACGCCTGCAGGCGGCCAAGGCCGGCGGCGGTGCCGACTGGCTGTTCGTGGGGCGGGTGTCGCCCCACAAGTTCCAGCACGACGTGGTGAAGGCCTTCGCCGCCTACCGCCGGCTCTACGACCCCCACGCCCGCCTGCACCTGGTGGGCGGCTCGTCGTCCGACGCCTACCGGGAGGCGCTGCTCGGGTTCGCCGAAGCCCTGGGGATCGCCGCCGCGGTGTCGCTCACCGGCCCGGTCAGCGCCGCCGAGCTGGCCGCCCACTACCGCACAGCCGACGTGCTGGTGTGCCTGTCCGAGCACGAGGGCTTCGGCATCCCCCTGCTGGAGGCCATGGCCCACAAGGTCCCCGTGGTGGCCTACTCCTCCACCGCCGTCCCCGGCACCGTCGGCGACGCCGGCATAGTCCTCCGCTCCAAGGCGCCGGCAACCGTCGCCGCCGCCGTCAACCGCGTCGTCACCGACGCCGCCCTCAGCCAGTCGCTGGTCGCCGCCGGCGCCGCCCGGCTCCAGCACTTCTCCCTGGAGCGCACCAGGGCCCGCTGGGTCGAGGTCCTCACCCGATGAAGGTGGCTTATGTCGTCCCCCGGTACGGGGTCGAGGTCGTCGGGGGGGCGGAGTACGGGGCCCGGATGCTGGCCGAACGGCTGGTTTCCCAGCTCGGGTGGGAGGTGGAGGCACTGACGACGTGCGCCCTCGATGCGCTCACCTGGGCCGACGCCTATCCACCGGGGGAGGTGGAGCTGAACGGGGTGCGGGTGCGGCGCTTCGTCTCCGCCGCCGGCCGGGACCCTGGGTTCGAGGCCTTCTCCCGCCCCGTCCTGGTCGACCCGGGCGGCGCCTCCCCGGCCGACCAGCAGCGGTGGATCGACCTGCAGGGGCCGGTGTGCCCTGACGTCGTGGCCGCCGCCGCCGGCAGCGATGCCGACGTCGTGGTCTTCTACCCCTACCTCTACTACCCGACGGTGCGGGGGGTGCCCGCGGTGGGGGACCGGGCCGTCATGCACCCGGCCGCCCACGACGAGGCCCCGCTGCGCCTGCCGCTGTTCCGCGACGTGTTCGCCGCCACCCGCGGCCTGGTCTTCCAGACCCAGGGCGAGCGCCGGCTGGCCGAGCGCCTGTTCCCGGTGGCCGCCACTCCACAGATCGTGATGGGGCTCGGGATCGAGCCGGGAAAGGGCGATGAGGCGGCTGCCCGCCAGAAGCTCGGCCTCGGCGACCGGCCCTACCTGCTCTGCCTGGGGCGGGTGGACGAGGGCAAGGGCTCGACCCTTCTGGCCCGTTTCTTCGCCGCCTACAAGGACCGCCACCCTGGCCCGCTCACTCTGGTTTTCGCCGGCCCCGTCGTCCACGCACCACCCACCCATCCCGATATCGTGATGGCCGGGCCCGTCGACGAGCCCACCAAGTGGGGGCTGCTCGGCGGGGCGGCGGCCCTGGTGTCGCCCTCCCCCCTGGAGGCCTTCGCCCTGGTCCTCCTGGAGGCGTGGGAGGCGGGCACACCCGTGCTGGTCAACGGTTCCTGCGCCGCCACCAGGGAGCACGTGGAGCGCTCTGGCGGCGGCTTCTGGTTCTCCGGTTACGGCCCCTTCGAGGTGGCCGTGGAGCGCCTGACGGGCGATCCCAGCCTCCGCGCCCGGCTGGTCGAGCGCGGCCGCGCCCACGCCGGCGCCCACTACAGCTGGCCCGTAATCATCGACCGCTACGGCCGCTTCCTGGAAGGCGTGGCCGCACGGCGCTGACCGCCTCCTGCGGCTCCTAGCTCGCCAAGCTGAGGCAAGTTTCGCCGGTGGCCGCTCCCGCCGCCGGAGGCGGCCTCTCTCGGATGCCGGCAAAGAGGAACGGCGGAGGGCGAGCCGGCTCGCCGGTCGCCCGGAGCACCTTCTGGATCGGGGAGCAAGCTCCGCTTGCGACCCGAAAACGCTTTCGCCGGCGGCCGCTCCCGCCGCCGGAAGGCGGCCTCTCTCGGATGCCGGCAAAGTGGAACGGCGGAGGGCGAGCCGGCTTCGCCGGTCGCCCGGAGCACCGTCTGGCTCGGGGAGCAAGCTCCGCTTGCGACCCGAAAACGCTACGGCCTGGTCGCCGCGGCCATCCCCACCACCGGCTGGTTCAGCTTGATGGCGCCGGTGGACCCGAAGAAGGGCACGTTGAAGGCGAAGATCCCGCCGTCCGATGCGACCAGCCAGTAGCCCGTGCCGGTCGCGTTTCGGGACATCCCGACGATCGGCTGGTTGAGGCTGATGGCGCCGGTGGAGCCGCGGAACACGGCATCACCGAAGGCGAAGATCCCGCCGTCCCTGGCCACCAACCAGTAGCCGTTGCCCGAGGGGGTCGATTCCATCCCTACGATCGCCTGGTTGAGCTTGATGGCGCCGGTGGAGCCGCGGAACACGGCGTCCCCGAAGGCGAAGATCCCGCCGTCGGCGGCTACCAGGAAGTACCCGCGACCCGACGGCGTGGAGGCCATGCCCCGGATCGGCTGGTTGAGCCTGATGGCGCCGGTGGAGCCGCGGAACACGGCGTCACCGAAGGCGAAGATGCCGCCGTCGGACGCCACCAGCCAATAGCCGTTGCCCGAGGGCGTGCGGGCCATCCCCACGATGGGCTGGTTGAGCCTGATGGCGCCGGTGGAGCCGAAGAACCTGGCATCGCAGAACCCGAAGATGCCGCCGTCGGAGGCCACGAGCCAGTACCCACCGGGGCCGGCCTCGGCGCACTGGTTCTGGGTCAGAGCCGGCACGTTCACCGCACCTGTGCGGCGGGCGTCGTGATGGAAGGTCGGCCAGCCGGCGGCCCCGAGACGGGCGTTGTCGGAGGCGGCCATCTCGTAGCGCAGGGCCACGCCGCTGCCGGTGGGCCTGGTGCCCACGGCGATGATGTCGAGCAGGCCGTTGCCGTCGACGTCGGCGACCAGGGGAGAGTTCTGGAAGGCGACCTTCCCCTCCTCCAGGGCGAACAGGCGCGCTCCGGTCTTCCCGCTGTAGGCGAACAGCGCCCCACCTGTGGGCACCAGCAGGTCCTGGCCGCCGTCACCGTTCAGGTCGGCGGTGGAGATGGAGCCGAGCACGACGCCGCCTCCGGATGCCTTGGGATAGTTGGGGAGGTCGCCCCCGTCACTGCCGCGCAGGGCGAACACCCGCCCGGGGTTGGGGCCCTCGAAGGTACCGATGGCCACGTCCCGCACGCCGTTCCCGTCGATGTCGGCCAGTGTGGGTGACGACAGCGTGTAGCCGGCGGTGTCGCGGGCCCACTTGAGGGTGCCGTTGAGGTTCAGGGCGAAGACCTTGGTGGCGTCGCTGGCGCCGCCTGGCTGGCGGACCCAGTAGTCGCCGGTGCCGAAGACGATCTCGGCGCGGCCGTCGCCGTCGATGTCGCCCACCGCCGGCGAGGAGCGCACGATCTCGTTCACCCGGAACTCCCAGATCGTCTGGCCCGTGCCCGAGATGGCCCGGACGAGACCGCCGCGATGGTCGATGGGAGCCCCTGGGCTCGAGTCACCGCCGACGACGACATCGGTCTGCCCGTCGCCGTTCACGTCGGCCAGAGCGGGCGTCGAGAAGACGGTGTCGTCGGTGTAGTAGGGCCACCCGCCGTTGATGGCGCCCGACTGCGAGAGCGAGTACATCCGCAGGCCCAGGGCGCCGAAGGTGACGTCGGGCGTGGAATCGCGGTTGATGTCCCCGAGGGCCGGGCTGGAGTGGACGGCCTGGTCGGGGCAGTCCTGGTCGCTGCCCTGGTACCTGAAGCGCTGGCTGCCGTCGTGCTCGAAGGAGTACATGGCCCCCCCCGAGCACTGGCCGTGGCTGCCCACGCCGCTGCCCACGAAGACCTCGGGACGGCTGTCGCCGTCGGTGTCGGCCGCGGCCGGGGAGGAGTTGACGGCGTTGCTCGTCTGGCGGGGCCAGCCGCCGACGGGGCTCCCGTCGGAGCCGTGCAGGGCGTACACCCTGCCGTCGTGGGCGCCGAACACCACGTCGAGGCCACCACCGTCGAGGTCCACGCCGAGGGGAGACGATTCCCGGACGGCGGCACCGGGCAGGTCGATGCTCCAGCGGGCCGAGGGCGCGGCGGCGACGGGCCTGATCCCGGAGACGAGTCCGGCGGAGACGAGAGCGGCGGCCAGCAGGCTCGGTCCGGCGCGCCGGACGTTCAGGGTTCGGGGCATGGCGCAGGAGGGTAGCCGCCCTGGCACCAGTCGCGTCGACCTACCTGCTTCAATGGATGCAACTTCCTCGACACCAGCCGCCCCTGTCCGGCGGCGACCCGGCGGTGCCCGTGACCCGACGAACAACCCGAGCTCTTGTCGCGCTAGCCGTCATGGCTGTGACGTTGCTGGTGCCCGTCCCCATGGCCTGGAGCTCACCGGAGACGCGCATGGCCGTGCTGGCCGGCGCCACGCAGCCGGGTGGCGAGGACACCTCCTTCCCGGTGTCCCATGCCGGCGTGCGCTGGACGGGGGACGACGACGCCCAGGTGCAGCTGCGCTGGGCCGTCGACGGATCATGGCGCCCCTGGCAGGACGTCACCGTCTCCCACGACCTCGAGGACGAGGCCAAAGGGCTGATCTACAGCGGGCTCATCCGGCTCGAGGGCGCGTCGGAGGTGGAGGCGCGGGTGGTCGCCGGGCGGGCACGGTCGGTGCAGGTTGTCGCCATCGACACCGAGCAGGGGCCCCGCCACCTGGTGAGGGCGCCGGCGCCGGCAGCCTCGGCCTCCACCATCGGGCCATCCCGCACGCCTCAGCCCGCCATCGTCACCCGCACGGCGTGGGGCGCCGACGAGTCGCTGCGCACGGGCCGCCAGTCCCATGCGCCGGTGAGGAAGCTCGTCGTGCACCACACGGCCACGACCAACGCCGACCCCGACCCCGCGGCCACCATCCGGGCCATCTACACCTTCCACACCCGCACCCGGGGTTGGGACGACATCGGGTACAACTTCCTCGTCGACGCCCAGGGACGCGTGTACGAGGGTCGCTACGCCCGCACGTACGCGGCCGGCGAGACCCCCACGGGTGAGGACACCGACGGCAACGCCGTGGTCGGCGCCCACGCCGAGGGTGTCAACACCGGCTCGGTGGGCATCGCCCTTCTCGGGGACTTCATCGCCACCGGCCCGACGGCGGCCGCCGTCGGAGCCCTGAAGTCGATGCTGGCCTGGGAGGTCGATCGCCACTACATCGATCCGACGGCGTCGGACCGCTACACGCGGACCGATGGAAGCGTGATCACCTTTCCCAACATCTCCGGCCACCGTGACACCCGGGCCACCGACTGCCCCGGAGACAGTCTCTACTTCCGCCTTCCCGAGATACGGCAGTCGATGCCCCGCCCCGGGCCGCGACCGGCCATTGCCGCCCCGCCCCGTCCTGTGGCCGTCGGTTACTGGGTGGCCGCTCGCGACGGGGCCGTCCGCGCTTTCGGCGAAACACCGTTCCTCGGTGACGTCGCCGCCCTGGCCCTCAATTCGCCCCTCCAGGGGATCACGGCCACGCCGCCGCGCTTCGGGCCACCAGGCGGTTACTGGCTCCTCGGAGGGGACGGCGGCATCTTCGCCTTCGGCGACGCCGGGTTCTTCGGCTCCACCGGGGCCATCAAGCTGAACCAGCCGGTCGTGGCCATGGCCGCCACCCCCACGGGAAAGGGCTACTGGCTCGTTGCCGGTGACGGCGGCATCTTCGCCTTCGGCGACGCCGGGTTCTTCGGCTCCACCGGCGCCCTGCGGCTCAACAAGCCCGTCGTGGGAATGGCGGCCACACCCACGGGCAGGGGTTACTGGCTGGTGGCCAGCGACGGCGGCATCTTCGCCTTCGGCGACGCCGCCTTCCGTGGCTCCACCGGCGCTCTCCGGCTCAACTCGCCGGTGGTGGGCATGGACTCGCCGTCGGCCGCCGGCTACTGGCTGGTGGCAAGGGACGGCGGGATGTTCGCCTTCGGCGTGCCGTTCCTCGGCAGCGTTCCCGGCCTGCGCCTGGCCTCCTACGCCGGCACGGTGGCCATGGGGTCCACGCCCCTGCCCGCCCAGGGGTACTACGTCCTCGGGGCCGACGGCGGGATCTTCACCTTCGGCGACGCCAAGTTCTTCGGCGCCAGAGCCGGGCTCACGGGGAGCGGTGCCGCGGCGGACATGGCCGTGGCCGCGGTGTTGACCCCAGCGAAGTGACGGCGCCGCCGGGGTCCCCCTGGTGCCGCCGGCCTCGGGATTCGTCACCGATTGCGTAGCCTCCGGCCATGAATCAGCCGGCCGGCCTCTCCTTCTCCGCGTACTCCCTCCGACGCCAGACGAAGCTGCTGCTGGCCGCAATCGCCGTCATCTCCGTGACCGCCGGCCTGCTGGTCGCCCCGGTGGCTACGCGCCCGGCGGTGGCCTACCCGGCGGCCACCGTCGACCTGGCCGGCCACGGCTTCGGCCACGGTCGGGGCATGGGCCAGTACGGCGCCCTCGGTTACGCCCTGGCCGGCTGGCCCCACACCCAGATCCTCGACCACTTCTACGGCGGCACCAGGATGGGACCGGTGGGCGACATCCCGATGTCGGTGCGGATCCTGCGCCTCGACAACAAGGAGACCATCGTCGTCCAGGAGCGGGGGCTGGCCACGGCGAACGGCAGCGCCCCCTCGCCGGCCATGCGGGTGCGCCTCGTCGCTCCCAACACCTTCGAGGTGACCAGCGGCCCTGGTTGCGCCGGCCCGTGGACCCCGGTCGCCCCGGTCTCGCCCGGTCCGATCGTGCTCGCCTCGGCCGCGCCGCCTTCGGACGACCGCAGCTCCATGCTGCAGCTCTGCGAGGGGCCTGTCACCCGCTGGTACCGCGGCGACTTCGCGGTGGTGGACAGCGGCGGCGCCCGCACCGTGAACCGGCTGCCCATGGAGGCATACCTGCGGGGGGTCGTGCCCCGTGAGTCGCCCTCGTCGTGGGGGGCGCTGGGGGACGGGAAGGGGATGAACGCCCTCCGGGCCCAGGCCGTGGCCGCCCGCTCCTACTCCTTTGCCGAGAACCGCTACCCGTTCGCCAAGACGTGCGACACCGGGGCCTGCCAGGTCTACGGCGGCTTCGCCGTCCAGGACGCGGCCGGGTTCCGGGACCTCGAGGCCGGTCCCACCAACGCGGCCATCGCCGAGACCGCGGGCCAGGTCAGGGTCTCGGGCACGGGTGCCGTCGTGGCCACGGAGTTCTCGTCGTCGACCGGCGGCCACTCCGCCGGCGGTGTCTTCCCGGCCGTCGTGGACGACGGGGACGCCGTGTCCCTCAACCCCAACCACAACTGGACGGCCCAGGTGCCGGTGGCGGCCATCGAGGCCGCCTATCCCAACATCGGCGCCCTGCGGGCCGTGAACGTCACCAAGCGCAACGGCCTGGGCGACTTCGGCGGGCGGGTCCTGGAGTTGGTCCTGGCCGGCGCCAACGGCGACCAGGTCCTCCGGGGCTCGGAGTTCCGGGTGAAGTTCGGGCTCAAGTCCGACTGGTTCAACGTCACCAACAACGCCAGCGGGGGCACGTCCGGCTACTGGGTGGTCGCCGCCGACGGCGGCATCTTCGCCTTCGGGGAGGCCCGGTTCTTCGGGTCCACCGGCAATCTCCGGCTCAACGCCCCGGTCCTCGGAATGGCGCCCACTCCGGCAGGTAACGGCTACTGGCTCGTGGCTGCCGACGGCGGCATCTTCAGCTTCGGCGACGCCCGGTTCGCCGGCTCCACCGGCAACCTCCGCCTCAACCAACCGGTGGTGGGGATGGCGGCCACGCCCACCGGCAACGGCTACTGGCTGGTGGCGAGGGACGGCGGGATCTTCGCCTTCGGCGATGCCGGGTTCTTCGGGTCGACCGGGTCCATCAGGCTCAACCAGCCCGTCGTGGGCATGGCCCCCAGCCCCACCGGCAAGGGCTACTGGCTGGTCGCCAGCGACGGCGGCATCTTCGCCTTCGGCGACGCCCGCTTCCTGGGCTCCACCGGCGCCATACGCCTGAACCAGCCCGTGATCGACATGGCGGCCAAGCCCACCGGCAACGGCTACTGGCTCGTGGCCGCCGACGGCGGCATCTTCGCCTTCGGCGACTCCGGGTTCTTCGGATCGCTCCCCGGCCGTTCCATCACGGCGACGGCCAGGGGCATCGAGAGCACGGGCAGCGGCGGCGGCTACCTGATCGCCACCGAGGCCGGCAAGGTCATCCCCTTCGGTGACGCGCCCTATTTCGGTGACGTCCTCGGCGCCATCCCCGGCTACCGCGGCGGCGTCCGCGGCCTGGCCACGCGCTCCACCCGCTGATCCGCCGGCGGGGGGTGGTGGGCGGCGAGGGCGGACTCGACGGCGAGGGTGTCCTCGGGCAGGGCCACGCGGGTGTCGAGGCCGAAGTTCGCCTCCCACAGGGCGATCTCGGCCGGCGAGCGCACGTCGGGGCCCGGCTCCGGTGCGCTCGGGACGCGGAACACGTACAGGTTCCAGTACTTGGTGAGGCCGAAGCGGGCCAGGTGGGGGTGCATGAGCCGTTCGACGGCGCCGCAGCGCACGAACCCCGCTTCCTCGAACCGCTTGGTCCACCAGGAGAACGAGGCGATGGTGAGGTGGCCCTCGATGGGCTCGCCCTCGGCGTCGCGGTACAGGTCCTCGTAGGGGATCGGGCCCTCGTGCCCGGGCCCGAGCGACTCGTAGTGGGGGACCCGCTCGTCCCGCACCTTGATCGTGTACCAGCCACCGGGCCCGTTCTCGTTGGGGCCGAACGAGGGGATGGTGGCGACGACGTACGACCGGGTCACCCGGCGCAGCTCCCGCAGGGCCACCGGCACCGCTTCGGGCGGCAGGTGCTCCAGCGTCTCCAGGGCGGTCACGAGGTCGAACGTCCCGTCCGGGAACGGCAGGCGGTGGGTGAGATCGCCGTAGCGGATATGGCCGCGGGCGCCGGCGGCGGCCTGGTCGACGGCGAACTGGCTCACGTCCACGCCCATGGCGTCGAAGCCCAGCTCCCGCAGGGCCTCGACCACGAATCCGGTCGCGCAGCCCACGTCGAGCGTCCGCTGCACGTCGAACCAGCGCCAGACCAGGTAGGCGGCGACGTTGGCGTTGCTGGTGTCCCGGTCGTAGCGCTCGTAGCCCGAGAGGCCCATGCGGTCGAGCGGGTCACGCCCGGACCCGAAGTAGTGGGCGCCGTAGACGTCGTCGTACAGCGCCCGGTTCAGCTCCCGGTTGGTCCGCAGGATCAGCTCCCGCGTCCGGGGGTGGCGGGCCAGCGATCGCAGGGCCGAGCGGGCGGAGGCGAGGGCGGGCCGGATGAGCGGAGGGACCATTGGTCTCAGGACCTCCCGGCCAGGGATGGGTCGGTGACGAGGGGAACGCCGTAGACGGTGACTCCGGCGGGCACGACGTAGACCGTAGGCCCGCTCGGCAACTGCACGGCGGTGGCCGTGCCCCGGGCGACCATGTCGAGCACCTCGTCCCTCGGCTCGTCCACCACCAGGACGGCCCGGGCGCCGGGCGCCAGCTCGACGCGGTGGTCCCGCTCGTGCACCCAGCGCCGGCCCCGGCCGGAGTACTCGTGGAACTCGAACTGCAGGAGGTGGACCCGGAACTGCGGGAGGGTGAGCATGGCGTGGCGGAAGCGGTGGCCGCCGTTCAGGTGCACGTACACCAGCACGTCGCGCTCCGGGTCGAACAGGTCGGCCAGGGACCGGTAGCGGTCGGTGTCCCGCACCACCTCGGCCATGGCCGCGGTGGTCAGCCGGTACGGGGCGCCGAACCGGGACTCGGTGAACCACGCACCCCGGTCGGTGAGCGCCGAGGGCAGGATGCCGGGATCGCCCTGGAGGAAGCGCTGGCCCTGGATCAGGCAGACGACAGCGAGGGCGGCGGTGAAGCCGAGGCGGAGGCGGTGGGGGAGCCGGGCCAGGGGCCAGAGGAGGAGGAGGACGAGCGCCGGGAGGTACGACAGCACGTAGCCGGCCTTGCCGAAGTGGAAGAGAGCCACGAAGACGAACGGGGGCACGGCGGCGACGGCCAGCAGAACAGGGGGAGTGAGGACGAAGCGCTCACCCGTCAGCGGCCGGTCGGCGACCGGCCCGCCGGAGTCGAGGTCCCGCCGGCGCCCCTCGGCCCGCCGGCGGAGCAGGAAACCGACAGCCAGCACGGCCAGGGGGACCAGCAACGCCACGGCGGCGACCGTGTATCCGGTGGCCTGGCCCAGGTTGTAGCGCACACCTTCGGCGGGCGCGCCGTAGAACGGCGAGCTGACGGTCACCGACTCGCGCCAGATACGGGCGCCGTTCTCGGTCACCACGCCAAGGCCGCCTGGCTGCTCCACCGCCATCGGCACGACCCACACCGCCAGCCCGACCAGCCCGGCGCCGGCCACCGCCACCGCGCCCCGCAGGTTCCGCACACCCCGAACGGCGGCCACCAACGCCAGCGGCCCCAGCAGCACGATGGACGACTGACGGGCCCCGGTGGCCAATCCGAGGGCGCCGGCGGCGGCTACTGCGTGCCACGACCCCGGACAGGCCCGCCAGGCCAGCAGGAGGAGCACCACGCTGGCGAGGGCGTCGAAGGCGTAGCTGCCCACCGAGGACCCGTAGAAGGCGACGAAGGGCGATGTGAACAGCACGGCGGCGCCGGCCAGGCCCAGCCACCGGCCGGAGAGGGACCGCCCGAGCACGTAGGCCAGGGCGACGGTGCCGGCGGCGGCCACGGCCGCGGCGGCCACCAGGCTGTCGTGGGTGCTCAGGGGAGTCACGGCCCGCACGACCCGGCCGGCGAAGACGTACAGCCAGTAGCCGGGGGCGTGGGGCGTGGCCTGGCTGACGTCGAAGCCGTCAACGCCGAACATGAGGCTGACCGAGTCCCACTCCGTGGGCCCGCCCGCCGCGGTGGCCGAATAGGCGGCGAGGGCGAGGGCGAACAGCACCCACGGCACGGCCCGGTCGGAACGGGCCCGACCGTCCCTGCGCAAGGCCCTACCGACGGTCTCTGAGGGCGCGTCGAGAGTGGTGGTCATGGCCGCCGGCCCCAAAGTAGCCGTGCCGCCCGCCCCGGCACCCCATCCCGACCGGCTGTGGTGCCCCCTACGATGACGGCGCCGTGAGCCTCCAGGTCCATCAGGTCCTGGTGTCCGCCTCGCCGGGGGACGCCGTCACCACCGCCGCCCTCGAGCTTCGGCCGCTTCTCTCGCTCCTCGGCCCCTCGAACATCTACGCCCGGTACTACGCGCCGGAGCTGGCCGGGCAGGTGCTGCCCATCGGCGACTACCACCAGCGGCCGGACCGGGGCCCCGCCGATCTGCTGGTCTTCCACGTGTCCATCGGCGACGCCGACGTGGCCGCCTTCGTGGCCGAGCGGACCGAGCGGCTGGTGCTCGTGTACCACAACATCTCACCGTCCGAGCCGTTCCGCCCCTTCGATCCGGCGTTCGCCGACCTGCTCGATGCCGGACGGGCGGAGCTGGCCCGGCTGCGGGACAGGACCGTGCTGGCTCTCGCCGACTCGGAGTACAACGCCCGTGAGCTCGAGGCCCTCGGGTTCGGTGACGTCCGCGTGAGCCCCCTCGTCATCGACGTGGGCGCTCTGCAGGGCACGGAGGTCGACCCGGCCACGGACCATCACCTGAACCATGTCGTGGAGGGGCCGGTCTTCGCCTACGTCGGCCAGCTGCTACCCCACAAGCGGCCCGACCTGCTGCTCGAGGCGTTCTACGTACTGACGACGTTCCTCCTCCCCGGCGCCAACCTCGTCCTCGTCGGGCCGACCCGCCTGAGGCGCTACCACCACGCCCTGCAGCACTTCGTGCGGGAGCTCGGCCTGGCTCCCTCGACCTGGCTCACCGGCTACGTCACCACCGCCCAGCTGGCTGCCTTCTACCGCCGGGCCGACGTGTTCGTCACGGCCAGCGAGCACGAGGGGTTCTGCGTCCCCTTGGTGGAGTCGATGGCTTTCGGGGTTCCCGTCATCGGCCGCGACCACGCCGCCATTCCCGAGACGCTGGGTGGTGCCGGCCTGCTCCTGCCTCGAGATGAGGACCCTGTCCTGATGGCCGAGGCCATGGCCGCGGTGGCGACGGACGGCAACCTGCGCGGCGACCTCATCGAGCGGGGGCGCCGGCGGCTCGAGCGCTTCGACTCCGAGCGGGCCTCGGCGAGGATGCTGGGCCACGTCCTCAGCGTGGCCTGAGGCGGCGGCGTGCGACTGCTCTACGTGGTGCAGAGGTACGGCCTCGAGGTGGCGGGCGGGGCCGAGCTGCACTGCCGCCAGTTCGCCACCCGGATGGCCCGGCGCGGCCACGAGGTCGAGGTCGTCACCACCTGTGCCCAGAGCTACGTCGACTGGGCCAACGTCTACCCCCCGGGCACGACCGACGTCGACGGCGTCACCGTCCACCGCCTGGTCACCTCCCGCCCGCGCGACCCGGCCCGCTTCGGCCCCCTCAACGACCGCGTCCCCTGGGGCCCGCGGCCGATCGCTCTCCATGTGCAGCGGGCGTGGATGCACGCCCAGGGGCCCCTCGTCCCGGAGCTGGTGCCGTGGCTGTCGGAGCGGGCCCGGGCCGGTGCCCACGACGCCGCCATCTTCTTCACCTACCTGTACTGGACGACCTGGGCCGGCCTTCCTGCCGTCGCCGGCAGGATGCCAACCGTCATGCACCCCACGGCCCACGACGAGCCGTCGCTGTCACTCAGCCTGTTCGACGCCACCTTCCGGCTACCCGATGCCATCGCCTACTCCACCGAGGAGGAGCGGGCCCTGGTGCGACGGCGCTTCCGGGTCGACCCGCCCTCGGCCGTCCTCGGCATCGGGTTCGATCTCGACCTCTCCGGGGACGCCGGAGCTTTCCGGGACGGCCATGGTCTCGGCGACGCCCCCTACATCGTCGTTGTCGGCCGGGTCGACGCGGCCAAGGGATCCGACGAGCTGTTCGACTTCTTCCTCGCCTACAAGGAGCGCCACCCCGGCCCGCTGAAGCTCGTCGTCGTGGGTGAGCCGGTCCAGACGCCCCCGGCCCATCCCGATCTGGTGGTCACGGGGTTCGTGGACGAGGCGACCAAGCGGGGAGCGGTGGAGGGGGCGACCCTGCTCGTGCAGCCGTCGTACTTCGAGAGCTTCTCGATGGTGCTGGCCGAGGCCTGGCTGCAGCGCCGGCCGGCGCTGGTGCAGGGCCACTGCGACACCCTCGCCGGCCACGCCCGCCGCAGTGGGGGCGCCATCGCCTACCGCGGCTACGCCGAGTTCGAGGCCGCCCTGGAGCTGGTCACCGGCGACCCCAAGCTGGCCGGAAGGCTCGCAGAGGCCGGGCGGCGCTACATCGCCTCGACCTACGGTTGGGACGTGGTGCTCGACAGCTACGAGGAGCTGTTGGCCCAGGTCACGAGCCGGGTTCGCTCAGCAGGTCGCTGATGGCGTCGTCGTTCAGGTGGACGGCCAGGTTCTGCAGCGTGCATTGGTGCTGCCCCTGGCGGCCGCTGACCCGGCGGGCGACGTCGGAGCGGATGCCGGACAGGTTGTGGGCCACGACCCGGGTGATGGAGTAGTGCGACGGCGACTCCCCGTCGCAGTTGAGGGGTGACACCTCGTCGACGTGGGCGGAGACGGAGTGGCCGTCCACCACGATGTGCAGGCTGTGCCTGGGGCAGACCTCCCGGAAGGAGACCTTCCGGCGATGGAAGATCGACCCGAGGTTGGTGTCACGACGGAAGCGGCCGCTGTTCTCCAGCGCCTGCACGAGCGCGTCGGGGTCGGGTGTGACCATTTGTGGCGCGAAGTTGAGATCTTCGTTCGGCATGGGCGAACCTCCGGTCCAGGGGGAAGTGGGGAGGAAGGGGAAGGAAGGGGAGCGGCGCACGCGCCTGCTCCGTGGCCCCCCGGCTACAAGTGAAACTTATCACAACCGGAGGTGGAAGGGCGGGACACCCCGGCCCATGGTTCAATCGCGCCGTGCCCCTTCCCCCGGCTGTGCCCCGTCGCGCCACTGTGCTCTCGTCCGTCGTGGTGGCCTTGTGCGGTTCGCTCGTCGCCCTCGTACCGGCCGCCGGGCCCGCCTCGGCGGGGGAACCCGCGGTCCAGCCGGCCAACCGGCCCACGCCTCTGGCCGGTGCCGAGAACGGCTATGTCCCCGACGACCGGCTCATCACCGTCGCCACCGGGTGCCGGGTGGCGCGGGAGGCGGCGCCGAGCCTGGCCCTGCTGTACCGGTCGGCGTCCCACGCCCGGGTGCGACTGGGGGCGAGGGACTGCTACCGGGCCATCGGCGGCCAGGTGGCGGTGTCGTCCACCTGGGCCTCCCGGGGCAACAGCGCCTGCGCCGCCACGCCCCAGACCTATCCCGACGGTCGCCCCAAGGGCACCTCGATGCACGGCTGGGGCAAGGCCGTGGACTTCTCCGAGGGCACCCCGATGACCTTCTCCTCGGCCGGGTACAGGTTCCTCAAGACCCATGCCGGCCGCCTCGGGTGGAACCATCCGGGCTGGGCCGAGCCCGGTGGGAGCGCCTGCCCGGAGCCGTGGCACTGGGAGTGGGTGGGCGACGGCGGGGCCCTGGGTGGCGACCCGGTGCGGGCGGATGTGGTCGGCCTCCTCCCCGCTCCCGACGAGAAGGGTTACGCCACCGTCACCGGTCTCGGCGCCGTGAGGCCCGTCGGCTCCGCCCGCAGCCTGGGATCGGCTGAGTCGATCCCGCTGAACTGGGTCGTGGTCGGGGCCGCGGCCACGCCCGACCGTGGGGGCTACTGGCTCCTCGCCGGCGACGGCGGGATCTTCCGCTTCGGCAACGCCGCCTTCCACGGCAGCACCGGCAACCTCCGCCTCAACTCACCGGTGGTGGGGATGGCCCCGACCCCGAACGGGGGTGGCTACTGGCTGGTGGCGGCCGACGGTGGCGTCTTCGCCTTCGGGAACGCCAGGTTCCACGGCAGCACCGGGAACCTGCGGCTCAACTCCCCGGTGGTGGGCATGGCGACTACCGCCGACGGGGGTGGTTACTGGCTGGTCGCCGCCGACGGCGGGATCTTCGCCTTCGGCAATGCCGTGTTCCGGGGCAGCACCGGCAGCATCCGCCTCAACTCCCCGGTGGTGGGCATGGCTGGCGGACCGGGCGGTACCGGCTACTGGCTGGTGGCGGCCGACGGTGGCGTCTTCGCCTTCGGCACCGCGCCGTTCCTCGGGTCGGCGGCCGACCGGCTGCTGCCCACGCCGGCGGTGGGCATCACCCGCACGGCCAAGGGCGACGGCTACTGGATAGCTACTGCTGGCGGCACGGTGGTCGAGAAGGGGTCCGCCGGTCAGTTCGGCGGTGGCTGAGACCCCGACGACTGGCTCGTCCGCGGCGGGAACTCGCCCTGCAGGGCGTCCTGGGCCACGGGTAGGCCGGCCTCGAGCTGCTCCAGGAGCTGAACGGCGGCGTCGAACCTTTGCGACGAGACCGCCACCTCCAGCCGTGCCGAGATCCCGGCCATCTGGGCCGCGCCCAGGCTGGCACTGGTCCCCTTGAGGCTGTGGCACAGCCTGCTGGCGGCGACTTCCTCCCGCCGGTCGAGGGCACCGCGGAGCTCGCCCAGCTGGCGCCTCGACTGGCTGACGTACTCGTCCACGAGCATGGACACCCCTCCGTCGCCGGCGTAGGCGTCCAGCTCCCGCATCTGGGCGACCACCGCCGGGTCCAGGACCTCCGCCACCTCTGCCGGCGCCGGCGCCGGCGCCCGGGTAGGCGCCGCGGGGGGCGCCGGTGGGGGAGGATCAGTTCCGAGGGTGTCGGCGCCGTCGCCCACGGCCGGGACAGCGGCGTCGGTGGCCCGGATCCACCGCCTGAGCACGGTGGCCAGCTCGTCCCAGCGCACCGGCTTGGACACGTAGTCGTCCATACCCGCCTCCAGGCAGCGCTCGGCGTCGCCCCTCATGGCGCCCGCGGTCAGGGCGATGATGGGCGTTCTCCGCGCCTCGCTGTCGAGGTCGCGTATGGCCCGGGTGGCCTCGTAGCCGTCCATCACCGGCATCTGGCAATCCATGAGAATGGCGCCATAGGGGATCCGGGAGACGGCCTCCACCGCCTCCGCCCCGTTGGCCACGACGTCGACGCGATGGCCCTGCTTCTCGAGCATCCTCCGCGCCACCTGCTGGTTGACGCCGTTGTCCTCCACCACGAGCAGGTGGGCCGACGGCCCCGCTCCGATCCCCGGGGTGGCCAGCGACGACTCCGTGATCAGTGGCTGGTCCACGTTGGGGTCGAGGCCCATGACCCGCACGAGGCAGTCGTAGAGGGCGGACTGGCGGACCGGCTTGGTGAGGAAGGCCTCCACCCGGGCGGCCCGGGCCCGGTCGCGGTCGGCGATGAGCCCGGAGGACGTGAGGAGCACGAGGGGCAGCAGGCGCAGGTCGGGATCGGCGGAGATGGCGGCGGCCAGCTCCAGGCCGTCCATCCCCGGCATGTGGAAGTCCAGGATGGCCAGTTGGTACGGGTCGTCGGCGTGGCGCAGCACCTCTAGTGCCTCGGACGCACCTGGCGCGACCGTGGGGCGGACGCCCCACGACCGGAGGGTCCCGTCGAGGATGGTGCGGTTGGTGGCGTTGTCGTCCACCACGAGCACCCGCAACCCCCGCAGGGTCTGGGTCATGGGCCGCGCCGGCAGGTTGGCCGACCCTGACGAGGCGCCCAGCCGCACGGTGAACCAGAAGCAGCTGCCCCGCCCAGGCACGCTCTGCACCCCGATCTCCCCGTCCATGAGCTCGACCAGCTGCTTGCAGATGGCCAGCCCCAGGCCGGTACCGCCGTAGGTGCGCGTGGTGGAGGCATCGCCCTGCGAGAAGCTGGTGAAGAGACGGCCCTGGACCTCCGGAGGCACCCCGACGCCGGTGTCCTCCACATCGATCCGGAGGGTCAGCTGTTCGGCGTCGGTGCCGGTCACCGTCGCCCGCACGACCACCTCGCCGGAAGGGGTGAACTTCACGGCGTTGCCGGCCAGGTTGAGGAGCACCTGGCGGATCCGGCCGGGGTCGCCCTGAACGAACGCCGGCATGTCTGGCGAGATGACCGTGGCCAGCTCCAGGCCCTTCTCGTGGGCCTGGTCGGCGAGCAGGTCGGCAACCTCCTCCACAGCCACCCGCGGGTCGAAGTCGATCACCTCGAGTGCCAGCCGCCCCGCCTCGATCTTGGAGAAGTCGAGGATGTCGTTGATCACGGCGAGGAGGCTCTCGGCCGATCGGTGCACGGTGCGGGCGTACTCCTCCTGCTCGGCGGTGAGACCGCTGGCGAGAAGGAGCTGGGTCATGCCCAGCACCCCGTTCATCGGCGTCCGGATCTCGTGGCTCATGTTGGCCAGGAACTCCGACTTGAGCCTGGACGCCTCCTTGGCCTCGTCCCGGGCTCGCAGGACCTCGATCTGTGCCGCCTCGCGCTCGACCAGCGATGTCCGCAGCTCGGCCGTTCGGGCGTGGACCATGGCCAGCGCGTAGTCGCGGCGCCGGGCCACGACCTCGAGGACGGCGGTGATCAATGAAGCGCCGATGACGCCGACCAGCAGGACGACCCAGCCAGCTTTGGACGCCAGCGCACCCACCAGTGGCTCGCGAGCGGAAACGGTGAGCAGCCATGGGCTGGCACCGATGTTGACAGTGCGGCGGATCAAGGGGCCGCGGCGGTCGTTGGGCGTCGTCTTGATCACCAGCTGGCCGGGGTCGGCACGCGGCCCTGCGTAGAGCGCCACGTCCAGGTCCGAGAATGCCGTCTGCGAGGAGGCCGCCGGGGTGGGAGCGACTGCTGTCTCCCTGTAGAGCACCGTTCCCTCCGGGGCCTCCGGCGTGCCGAAGGCGAGGCCGATGGACCGCTTCGGGCCCTGGGTCATGACCGAGGTGGTGAAGAGCTTCTTCTGGTCCAGGGCCCTGCGGAGCGTCGCCTCCCGCTCCCCGGACACCTGCTGCCCAACCTGGAGGCCCGGCCCGACGGCGGCCAGGACGACGAAGCCCTCGGGCGAGTCCCGAAGGATGCCCAGGCTCACGATGGTGGGATCGCGGGCCAGCTCTCCGGCGGCGACCTCGGCGAAGGCCGTCGGCGAGCTGCCGGTCAGGCGGGCGACCACTGCCAACTTCCCGAGAGAGGCCGGGATGGCCGCCGTCGCCGATGTGAGCACGAGCTCGATCTCGGAGCCCCGTTCCTCCAGGAGGTTGCGCTCCTGGTCGCTCACCAGGTTCCCGACCAGCCGGGCGGCCACCACCGCGCCACTCAGCAGGATGAACAGGACCACCAGCGACAGTGCCCGCAGGCCGCGCCGGCGGGCCGGCAGCCTGTCATTCTCCACCACCGTATCGCTGACCATACGGTGATCGACGGCCGTTTGCGTCACTATTACACTCTAATGGGCCGCGGGCAGTGAGTCATTGCCGTCGGCGGGCACCGCTTCCGGAACATGCTCACCTTCGGGCAGGCGATGCCAGATCGCGCGCTGCGGGAACGGGATCGCGATGCCTCACGTCGAACCCGGTCTCGAGGCGGCCGCGAAGCTCCCGGGCCACAGCGAACTGCTCGTTCTGCCCGTCCAAGTGGTTGGATTCCTAGCGTCGGCTGCGAAACGGCGGCCGCGGACCGCCAGAGTTGTCATGGGGTTACGTTGCCGGTGATGCCTGGTGACGTGCACGACACCACCGTGGCTGAGACGTTCGCCGAGGTGGCGCGCCTCCTCTTGGCCGAACACGGCGTGGAGGCGACGTTGACGAAGGTGGGCCAGCTCGCGGTGCAGACCATCCAAGGGTGCGACCACGCCGGCGTCTCCCTGATCGAAGGGCGGAGGATCAGCACCGTCGGGGCGAGCGACGACGTGCCCGTCCAGGTGGACGAGATCCAGTACGAGGTGGACGAGGGCCCGTGCCTGGACGCCATCCGCCAGCACCAGGTGTTCCTCGTCGGTCGACTGTCGGACGAGGAGCGGTGGCCGAGCTTCTCCCGGCGGGCGGCGGCAGAGACGGGTGTCGCCAGCATGCTGTCGCTCCGGCTGTTCGTGGAGCAGGACACGATGGGGGCGCTCAACCTCTACTCGAGGGACGTGGACGCCTTCGACCCCGACGCCCAGGCCATGGCCGCAGTGTTCGCCGCCCATGCCTCGGTGGCCCTCAGCGCCGAGCTCCAGCAGGAGCAGTTCCACGAGGCACTGAGCTCCAGGGACGTGATCGGGCAGGCCAAGGGGCTCCTGATGGCCCGTGAGGGCGTGACTCCGGACGAGGCGTTCCAGATGCTGCGCCGAGCCTCCCAGCGCCTCAACATCAAGCTGCGTGAGGTGGCCGAACGGGTAGCGGCGGCGCCGGCGGAGCAACCGCCCGAGTCGATCGAGCCAGGCGACCGGGCTGGTGAGGGAGCGGGGACCGACACGCCCGGCTGACGTGGGACCCGGCTGTGGAGGAGGCGGGCACGGACACGCCCCGCCCGACCATGGGACTGGCTGTGTTCGTCTTCAGCGGTGTTCGAATGCCGGCGCCGGCGCCCTCCCTGGCGCATGGGTCGGCTCGGGCGGTTGCTCGGGCGTCAGGCCAAGGCGGGAAGGCCTCGTCCCCGGCGGCGACGACGTCCTCGGACCTGCGGCTGAAGACGGCGATCACCACTCCGGCGGCGACGAAGGCCAGCACGGCGGCCACCCCGCTGGTCATGTTGAAGGCCTCGGTGAAGGCGTGGCCCGCCCGGGCGGCCAGCTCGGCGCCGCCCGGAAGATCCCCGGCGATGGTGGCCGCGGCACCAATCGACTCGCGGGCGTCCTCGGCCACCGGGGGAGGTAGCTGTAGCCCGTCGAGGTCGACGGCGGAGCGGTACGTGGCGCTGGCGATGCTGCCGAGCACGGCGATGCCGAGGGCGCCACCGACTTCCCGGGTGGTGTCGTTGACGGCCGAGCCCACTCCCGCTTTGGCGGATGGGACGGCGCTCATGATGTTCCCGGTGGCGGGGGCGGCCGTGAGGCTCATGCCGGCGCCGAGCAGTACCAGGGAGAGGGCCAGCATGAGGTAGGAGGTACCGGGCCCGACGAAGGCGAGGATGCCGAACCCGGCTCCGATGAGCAGGAAGCCCAGGCTCATCATCGGGCCCGATCCCAGCGTCTCGGCCAGGGCCGCGCTGCGGGGGGCGATGGCCACCAGCGCCAGCGCCAGGGGGAGGGTGGCCAGGCCGGCGGCGAGAGGCGAGTAGCCACGGACGAACTGGAGGTACATCGTGAAGAGGAAGAACAGCCCGAACATCACGAAGAAGGCGATGGTGACGACGCCGCTGCCCACGCTCATGCGCCGGTCGCGGAACAGCCCGAGGGGCAACATCGGGTGGGCCGTGTCGCGCTCCCAGGCGAGGAAGGCGGCCAGCCCGGCGGCCGCCAGGGCGAAAGAGGTGACCACCACCTCGTCGCTCCAGCCCCGCTCGGGGCCCTCGATGATGGCGAATACCAGTGCGCCGAGGCCGATGAGGGACAGGAGCGACCCGAGCGGGTCGAGGGGCGTGGCCTCGGGGTCGCGGGAGGTGGGGGAGAAGATCCACACGGCGGCTATGACGCCCAGCACCACCGGCACGTTGACCAGCAGGGCCGAGCCCCACCAGTAGCGCTCGAGGAGAGCCCCGGAGACGATCGGCCCGATGGCTCCGCCGGCGCCGGCGAACCCGGCCCAGACGGCGATGGCCTTGCGCCTTTCCTCGGGTGGGAAGATGGTGGTCAGCAGGGACAACGTGGCCGGCATGACGAAGGCGGCGCCGAGGCCGGTGATCACCCGGCCGAATATGACCTGTCCCGAGCTCGTCCCGATACCGGAGACGGCGGAGCCGGTGGCGAAGATGAACAGGCCGAGGAGAAGGGCCCGCTTGCGCCCGAAGCGGTCGCCCAGGGCGCCGGCGGGAAGCAGCAGGGCGGCGAACACCAGGGCGTAGGAGTCGACGATCCACTGCAGGGCGCTGGCGCTGGAGCCGAGCTCGCGCTGGATGCTCGGAATGGCCACGTTGAGGCCGGATACGGACATGACCACCATGACGAGCGAGAGGCACATGATCCCGAGGAGGAACCAGCGCCGCCCGTGGATGACGGGATCCTCGTGGAGCAGGCCTTCCGTGCCGCAGGGTGGGGAGAGGGCAGGTGCAGCCATGTCCATAGGACTACCACCCATTGCCGCCACTGCCGGAACCGGCCCCTCCAGGCGCCGGCGGCCGGCCCACGGTCCAGGTTCCCCCGCTGTGACTGGGCATTTCGACCCATGCGCATTTGGCCAGTACGCGCCATTGGGCACCTGCCCATCCTGCTCCGATACATGGAGATGCAGACAGCCCCTCGCGCGACGATCGGCCGGAAGGCCCTCGCCCTGGTCGCCCCCGCCCTCTGTGTCCTCGCGACCGTCGCCTCCCTGCGCATCAGCTGGTGGATCATCTTCCAGGGCCGGATGGGCCCCGTCGTCGCCACCATCACCTCGGGCCGAGGCATCCACACCGGCGACATGCTCGGCCTCTGCTTCGGCGCCCTGGCGCTGGCCTTCGCCGCCGGCACTTACGCCTCCGTGCGCCAGCCGCGACGCCTGCTGGCTCTCGTCTCCACCCGCTGACCCCAACCTGCTGCAGCACGCCCAGTCTGCAACCGACGACGTCTCCCGCCTCACCGATCTCACCGGCGCCGCCAGCAGGCCCACTCTGCAAACCACGACGTCTCCCGCCTCACCGATCTCACCGGCGCAGCCAGCAGGCGCAGTCTGCAAACCACGACGCCTCCCGCCTCACCGATCCACCGGCGCCGCCAGCAGGCGCAGTCTGCAACCGAGACGTCTCCGGGCTTGGCCGATCTCCGGGCGCCACCCACGGCAAGACCATCCGTACGCCCGTCGCGGCTGCCCGTCGGCGACGTGGGGGAGCCGCCGCCCGCTCGCGTTGGAGCGGCATTCATCCCGCGATCCGGGCGACTGGTGGCGCCGGCCCGGCCCGCTCCTTCTTGGGATGTCGCACGTGCGTGGGCGGGACCATCTCCCGTTTGCCCTTGCCGGCCACCAGCGCCCACCCCTTGTGGGTCTTGAGGTCGTGGTGGTGGCCACACA